>NZ_JALJWP010000001.1:1427500-2075000 GCF_024169245.1 Pseudomonas koreensis | reverse complement strand
TTCGCGAGCAGGCTCGCTCCCACAAGAATGGTGCTTGACCTTGCCCGCATGGCAAGGTTGATCCTGTAGGCATCCACTACAGGGAGCGCGACCGATGTCCGAATCCACCACTTTCGACCTGCCGATTGCCGGCATGACCTGCGCCAGTTGCGCCGGGCGTGTCGAGCGGGCCTTGCGCAAGGTCAGCGGCGCCAGCGCCGTCAGCGTCAACCTCGCCACCGAGCAGGCGCGAGTGCAGGCGCCCGGCGACAGCCTGCCGGCGCTGATGCAAGCCGTGGAGCGCGCCGGTTACAGCGTGCCCCGGCAAACCGTCGAGCTGAGCATCGACGGCATGACCTGTGCGTCCTGCGTCGGTCGCGTCGAACGTGCCTTGAGCAAAGTCGCCGGCGTGAACAGTGTCAGCGTTAATCTGGCCAACGAACGTGCGCATATCGAACTGCTCGGCCAGGTCGATGCACAAACCCTGCTCGATGCGGTGAGCAAGGCCGGTTATTCGGCCAGCGTCTGGCAAGCCGAGCGGGCACAATCCGATGACCAGCAAAAACGTCTGCACCGTGAGCGCTGGGCATTGATCTGCGCGATCGCCCTCGCCCTGCCGCTGGTGCTGCCGATGTTGCTGCAGCCGTTCGGCATTCACTGGATGCTCCCGGCCTGGGCGCAGTTCGCCCTCGCCACACCCGTGCAATTCATCTTCGGCGCACGCTTTTATGTCGCGGCGTGGAAAGCCGTGCGCGCCGGCGCCGGCAACATGGACCTGCTCGTCGCCCTCGGCACCAGCGCCGGTTATGGGCTGAGCGTGTATGAATGGGCCAGCGCCGCCGGACGCATGCCGCACCTGTACTTCGAAGCCTCGGCCGTGGTCATCGCCCTGGTATTGCTCGGCAAATATCTTGAGAGCCGCGCCAAACGCCAGACCGCCAGCGCCATCCGCGCCCTCGAAGCACTGCGGCCGGAGCGGGCGATTCAAGTGATCGATGGCCGTGAGCAGGACGTCGCGATCAGCGCCCTGCGCCTCGACGATCTGGTGCTGGTCAAACCCGGCGAACGCTTCCCGGTGGATGGCGAAGTCGTCGAAGGCCAGAGCCACGCCGACGAAGCGCTGATCAGCGGCGAGAGCCTGCCGGTGCCGAAACAACCGGGAGACAAGGTCACCGGCGGCGCGATCAATGGCGAAGGTCGTTTGCTGGTGCGCACCCAGGCCCTCGGTGCGGAAACTGTGCTGGCGCGGATCATTCGTCTGGTCGAGGACGCGCAAGCGGCGAAAGCGCCGATTCAGAAACTGGTGGACAAGGTCAGCCAGGTCTTCGTGCCGACCGTGTTGCTGATCGCCCTGGCCACGCTGATCGGCTGGTGGCTGTATGGCGCGCCGCTGGAAACCGCGTTGATCAATGCCGTCGCCGTGCTGGTGATCGCCTGCCCGTGCGCCCTCGGCCTCGCCACCCCGACGGCGATCATGGCCGGTACCGGCGTCGCCGCGCGCCACGGCATTTTGATCAAGGACGCCGAAGCGCTGGAGCGCGCCCATGAAGTCAGCACTGTGGTATTCGACAAGACCGGCACGCTGACCTCGGGCGCGCCGCGTATCGCGCACTTCAGCGCGGTCGATGGCGACGAAAACAATCTGCTGACACTGGCCGGTGCCTTGCAGCGCGGCAGCGAGCATCCCTTGGCCAAAGCAGTGCTCGATGCAGCGGCCGAACGCGGCTTGAACGTGCCCGATGTCAGCGACAGCCAGGCGCTGACCGGACGCGGCATCGCCGGCACGCTTGATGGCCGGCGCCTGGCGCTGGGCAATCGGCGGATGCTCGACGAAAGCGCTTTGAGTCCCGGTGACTTGAGCGCATCCGCCGAGGCTTGGGAAAGCGAAGGCCGCACATTGTCGTGGTTGATTGAGCAAAGTTCTGAACCGAAGGTGCTGGGTCTGTTCGCCTTCGGTGACACGCTGAAACCCGGCGCCCTGCAAGCGATGCAACAACTCGCCGCGCGGGACATCCACAGCCATCTGCTGACCGGCGACAACCGTGGCAGCGCGCGCGTGGTGGCCGAAGCGCTGGGCATCCGCAATGTTCACGCCGAAGTGCTGCCGGCAGACAAGGCCGCGACCGTCGCCGAGCTGAAGAAAACCGGTGTGGTCGCGATGGTCGGCGACGGCATCAACGACGCCCCGGCCCTCGCCGCTGCGGACATCGGCATCGCCATGGGCGGCGGCACCGATGTCGCCATGCATGCAGCCGGCATCACCTTGATGCGCGGCGATCCGCGACTGGTGCCCGCGGCACTGGAGATCAGCCGCAAGACCTACGCGAAGATTCGTCAGAACCTGTTCTGGGCCTTTGTCTATAACCTGATCGGCATTCCGCTGGCGGTATTCGGCTTCCTCAATCCGGTGCTGGCGGGTGCGGCGATGGCGCTGTCGAGCGTCAGCGTGGTGAGCAATGCGCTACTGTTGAAAACCTGGAAACCCAAGGACCTGGAGGAACACCGATGAACATCGGCCAAGCGGCCCGGCAGAGTGGCCTGAGTGCAAAAATGATTCGCTATTACGAGTCGATCGGCCTGCTCAAAGCGGCCAATCGCACCGACAGTGGTTATCGAGTCTATGGCAGCGATGACCTGCACACGCTGGCGTTCATCAAGCGCTCGCGGGATCTGGGCTTTTCCCTGGAGGAGGTCGGCAAGCTGCTGACCCTCTGGCAGGATCGCCAGCGCGCGAGCGCCGATGTGAAGGCACTGGCGCGCCAGCACATCGACGAGTTGAACCAGAAGATCCGCGAGCTCGGCGAGTTGCGCGACACCCTGCAGGATCTGGTCGAGCACTGCAGCGGTGATCACCGCCCGGATTGCCCGATCCTCAAGGAACTGGCGTCGGGCTGCTGCGCGCAACCCGCTCGCGCCTGATCCGCAACAGCGTCACCACGCACAGGGTGCCGAGGGGAATGCCGTGGAACAGCATGACCACGGCCCCTGGCGTCCACCACGCATAGAACGGTGCGGCAACCAGCATGCCGATGCCGAAACCGGTCATCTGCAGCAAGGTCAGCACACTGAAAATCGGCAGGCGCAAAGCCGCAGGTTCCCGTTGCAGCCGTGACAGCAGGCTCACTTCGGAAACGCCATCGCCCATTCCCGCTGGCAAGGCGAACAGCAGCAGCCCCAGGAGACTGTGTTGCTGGAACATCAGGATGAAGCCGCAGGACATCAGCGCCACACCGCAGAAAAACCTGCGTTCGAGATGGCGATTCTCCGAGCCCTTCAGACGACTGGCGATGCGCGCGCCGAGCAGTTTGCCGCTGGCCCATACCGCCAGCGCCAGGCCCAACGTCGTGCTGGCCGCGTCCGGGGTGAGCAGTTTCGCAATGATCGGGAAGCCAACATTATGCGCAGCACTGCCCAAGGTGTCGGCCATGGTGACTGCAAGCATCGCCGCGACCACCGGCGCCGAGCGCAAGCCCTGCCGAAGTGCAAACCATTCGCCGCGTTCCGGCTGTTCGCTGATGTCTGCTTTCTCGAAACGCAGTGGCACGATCAGCAGCGCGGCGAGCAGATAGGTCAACGCGTTGAGGGCGAAAACCGTTTCGAAACCGAAAGCGGCCACCAGCAAACCCGACACCAGACTGCCGCCAACCATCGCGGCTGAAGAGGCTGAGGTGATCCAGGCGTTGGCCTTGAGCAGGTGCGCCGGGTCGATCAAGCGCGGCAACTGGCTGTTGAGGCCGATGGCGAACATTGAATTGCCCAGGCCAAGGCCGAATGCAATGAACGGCAACAGCCATGTCTGCTGATTCGCCGGTGTGACCAACAGCAGCCCCAGCAGTGCAGCGCGCAACAGATCGAAAGCAATCAGCGGCGCGCGGCCCTGCCAGCGCCGGTAGAAGCGCGTGCCGATAAGACTGGCGAAAATCCCGCCACCGACACGGCTGGCGAGGAAGAAGCCGACACTCATGGCGCTGTTGCTCAGCAGATAAACGTAAGTGGCCAGCGCGACCATGTTGAGGAAGGCGCCGAAATCGGAGATCAGCCGGGCGCTGACGATCAGGTGGGTGTTGCGCGGGGTACTCACATACGGTCCTTGTAGGAGCTGCCGAAGGCTGCGATCTTTTGATCTGCCCTTTAAAAGCAACAGCAAAGATCGCAGCCTTCGGCAGCTCCTACAAGGGCATGCTCGCGTTTGCGGAAAAAGCGCAGGCACAAAAAACCCGGCCGAAGCCGGGTTTCTCGTCAGGCGATCACTGCATCCACGGCGGTGGAGGCGGTTCTTCGGGTTTGCCTTTCGGCGCTTCGTCCGCCGCGCGAATGGCTTGCTTGCGTTCCTCGTCGAGGCGCGCCGCTTCGATCTCTCGCAGCACCCCGCCGACATCGGCCAAGTCCTCCGGATCGTCGAACTCGCCGGTCAGCACACTGTTCGGGTGCAAGGTGCCGGCTTCGTACAACGCCCACATTTCCTTGGCGTACTTGGTCTTTTTCAACTCCGGCGCGAAACGGCCGAAGTACGAAGCCATGTTGCCAACGTCACGCTCAAGCATGCTGAACGCGTGGTTGTTGCCTGCAGCGTCGACTGCCTGGGGCAGGTCGATGATGACCGGGCCGGTCGGTGTCAGCAGCACGTTGAACTCGGAGAGGTCACCGTGCACCAGACCGGTACACAACATCAGCACGATCTGCGAAATCAGGAACGCGTGATACTCGCGCGCCTGATCCGGCTCCAGCACCACATCGTTCAGACGCGGCGCGGCGTCGCCGAATTCATCCGCCACCAGCTCCATCAACAGCACGCCGTCGAGGAAGTCGTAGGGTTTCGGCACTCGCACGCCGGCACCGGCCAAACGGAACAGCGCCGCCACTTCGGCGTTCTGCCAGGCGTCTTCGGTCTCTTTGCGACCGAACTTGGACCCCTTTGCCATGGCCCGCGCCTGACGACTGTTACGAACCTTGCGGCCTTCCTGATACTCGGCCGCCTGGCGGAAACTGCGTTTATTCGCCTCCTTGTAGACCTTGGCGCAACGTAACTGATTGCCGCAGCGCACTACATAAACAGCTGCCTCTTTGCCACTCATCAGTGGACGCAGCACTTCGTCGACCAGACCGTCCTCGATCAGGGGTTCAATGCGTTTTGGAGTCTTCATCAGCTTTTATTGTGGGTCCTTTATTACCAAACACGCGAATGTCACTCGTTATACGGCAATCCTCGCCCGACGGGGAGGGGTTGCCGACCTGTGAACCTTGAGGATGCACACACTGTGCCGGATCGAACGTAGCGACCGGGGCGAATCATAGCCGAGACCGTGGCATTGATTGGTATCGGCCGGCAAGGGCATTTGCGACAGAATCTGACATAAATGGTGTGACCTGATGGCCCTCACCCCAGCCCTCTCCCAGAGGGAGAGGGGGCCGACCGAGATGTCTCCCGTAATACATCGACCTGAGAGACCGCAGCGATTATGGCTTTAATCGCAACTTTGGATTCGGTGAAGGACGCTCAGGTCGGCGTCGATTTCAAGCATCCCCCACTCGGTCCCCTCTCCCTTTGGGAGAGGGTTAGGGTGAGGGGCTTTTTCAGCGTTCGATAATGGCAGTGACACCCTGCCCGCCTGCCGCACAGATCGAAATCAATCCCCGGCCCTTGCCGGCCGCATCCAGCAGCTTGGCCAGGTTCGCCACAATCCGTCCGCCCGTCGCGGCGAACGGATGCCCCGCCGCCAGCGAACTGCCCTTGACGTTGAGCCGACTGCGATCAATCGATCCCAGCGGTACGTCGAGTCCCAAACGGGTTTTGCAATATTCGGGATCTTCCCAGGCCTTGAGCGTGCACAACACCTGCGCGGCGAAGGCTTCGTGAATCTCGTAGTAGTCGAAATCCTGCAAGGTCAGGCCGTTGCGCGCCAGCAAGCGTGGCACGGCGTACACCGGCGCCATCAGCAGGCCCTCGGCACCGTTGACGAAATCCACCGCCGCCGCTTCGCCGTCGCGCAGGTAAGCGAGGATCGGCAAGCCGCGCTCTTTGGCCCATTCCTCAGTGCCAAGCAACACCACCGAAGCGCCATCGGTGAGCGGCGTGGAGTTGCCCGCCGTCAACGTGCCCTTGGCGCTCTTCTCGAACGCCGGTTTCAGCGCGGCGAGTTTTTCCAGGGTCAGGTCCGGACGCAGGTTGTTGTCGCGGGTCAGGCCAAGAAACGGCGTCATCAGATCGTTGTGCCAGCCTTCGCTGTAGGAAGCGGCGAGTTTGTGATGACTTTCGAAGGCGAGTTGATCCTGTTCTTCGCGGGGAATATTCCAGGTCTGCGCCATCAATTCACAGTGTTCACCCATCGACAGGCCAGTGCGCGGCTCGCCGTTGCGCGGGAATTCAGGGATCAGGTGCCGGGGGCGCAGCTGCAGCAGGGTTTTCAGTTTTTCGCCGGTGCTCTTGGCGCGGTTGGCTTGCAGGAGAATCCTGCGCAACCCTTCGCTGACGCTGATCGGCGCATCGGAAGTGGTGTCGACGCCGCCGGCAATCCCGCAATCGATCTGGCCGAGGGCGATCTTGTTGGCCACCAGCAACGCCGCTTCCAGACCCGTGCCGCAGGCTTGCTGAATGTCATAGGCCGGCGTCGCTGGAGACAGGCGCGAGCCGAGCACGCACTCGCGGGTCAGGTTCATATCCCGTGACAATTTAAGCACCGCGCCCGTTACCACCTCGCCGATGCGTTGGCCATGCAGGTTGTAGCGCTCGATCAGGCCTTCCAGCGCGGCCGTCAGCATCGCCTGATTGCTGGCCGTGGCGTACGGCCCGTTGGAACGGGCGAAAGGGATGCGGTTACCGCCGATGATCGCGACGCGGCGCAGCTGGGTCATAAAAGCTCCTTAGAAAAGTTCTGGTTGAAACAACCCTGTGGGAGCGAGCTTGCTCGCGAAGACGGCAACACATTCACCACTGTTACTGGCTGATACGAAGCCTTCGCGAGCAAGCTCGCTCCCACAGGGTCCGCGCATGTCTGCAATACCTGCTAAACCTGAATGTTCCAGCGTAGGCCTTAATGCGCCGATCGAACGATTGATTGCCGTGGACAGTCCACACTTTGAACCCCAACTTCTGGAGAGCGTTCCATGTCTGACCGCTATATCGACTTCGCCAACTCATCCTTCGGCCATCGTCTGGTCGGGGCCTTGGGCCTGCCGTCGCCGGTGCGGCTGGAACGCTGGCAAGCGGGGCGTCTGCGGCCGATCGAGGGTGCGCTGTTGATCGGTGGCGGGCCACTGGCCGAGCGGATCAGTGTCTTTGCCAATCGCTTGACCGATGCAATCTACAGCTACGGCACCGAGCCCTCGCTGGCCACCGCATGGATTCCCGGCCACGGGCCGAAACTCAAAGCGGTGGTCTTCGACGCCAGCGATCTGCAGCACACCGACCAGCTCAAGCAGTTGCGCGAATTCTTCCAGCCATTGATGAAGAATCTTGACCATAGCGCGCATCTGGTGATCCTTGGTCGCGCGCCGGAATCCCTGCGTGATCCGTTCGCCTCCAGCGCACAACGCGCACTCGAAGGCTTCTCGCGCTCGCTGGCCAAGGAGCTGCGCGGCGGCGGCACGTTGCAGTTGATCTACGTCGGTGAAGGTGCCGAAGATCAATTGGAAGGCCCACTGCGATTCTTCCTCTCGCCGAAAAGTGCATTCGTTTCCGGCCAGGTAATTCGTCTGGCCGCGTGCGCCACGCCGGTGGCCGACTGGACCCGACCGCTGGCCGGGCGCAAGGCACTGGTTACCGGTGCTGCGCGGGGCATTGGCGCGTCGATCGCAGAAACCCTCGCGCGCGATGGCGCCGAGGTTATCCTCCTCGATGTGCCGCCGGCCAAGACCGACCTCGAAGCCCTCGCCGCCCGCCTCGGCGGCCGCGCGATCACCCTCGATATCTGCGCCGATGATGCCGCCACGCAATTGATCGAGCACCTGCCCGACGGCCTCGACATCCTCGTGCACAACGCCGGCATCACCCGCGACAAGACCCTGGCCAACATGACCCCGGAATTCTGGGACGCAGTGCTGGCCGTCAACCTCAATGCGCCCCAAGTGCTGACCAAGGCCCTGCTCGACAGCGGCACCCTGCGCGACAACGCACGGGTGGTCCTGCTCGCCTCGATCAGCGGCATCGCCGGCAATCGCGGGCAGACCAACTACGCGGCAAGCAAGGCTGGCCTGATCGGTCTGGCCCAGGCCTGGGCTCCGACACTGCTGGAACGCGGGATCAGCATCAACGCCGTCGCCCCCGGTTTTATCGAGACGCAAATGACTGCGCACATTCCGTTCGGTTTGCGCGAGGCCGGGCGGCGCATGAGTTCACTGGGGCAGGGCGGCTTGCCGCAAGACGTCGCCGAAGCCGTGGCGTGGTTGGCGCAACCGGGCACGGGCGCGTTCACCGGGCAGGCGCTGCGAGTCTGTGGGCAAAGTGTTCTGGGGGCTTGAGCATGAGCATCGAATGGCAAACGCTGGACCGCGAACCGAGTCTGCCGGGGCTTTATTCGCGGGCGGCGACACGGCGCAAAATCACCGGCACGCAACTGCCCGAGAGCGGTCTGCGCTGCTGGGTCGATATCGACCGCAAGCGGCTGGCGGCTTATCGCAAGGTCTGCGGTTTCGTTGATGACGGCCTGCTGCCGCCGACCTATCCACACATCCTCGCCTTCGCCTTGCAGATGCAATTGCTCACGGCCAAGGACTTTCCGTTCCCGCTGCTCGGGCTGATTCACCTGAGCAACCGCATTCGCGTGTTGCGCCCGATGGGGGCTATCAGTCGCGCGCAAGTCAGCGTTCGCGTGCACAACCTGCAGCCACATGCCAAGGGCGCGACGTTCGATCTGCTCACCACCCTGGACGATCAGCTCGGGCCGCTGTGGGAGGCTGAGAGCCGGATGCTCTGTCGCGGCGTGAAACTTGAGGGCGAGGCGCAGGCTCAGGACTGGGAGCTGTCGCAGGATTTGCTAGAGGTGACGCGCTGGACGGCGCCGGCGGATATAGGTCGCCAGTATGCGAAAGTCTCCGGCGACTACAACCCGATTCACCTGAGTGCAGCGAGCGCCAAGCTGTTCGGTTTTCCCACGGCGATCGCGCATGGCTTGTGGAACAAGGCACGCACGCTGGCGGCGCTCTCTGATCACCTGCCCAAAGCCAACCTGGAAATCGCCGTGCACTTTCACAAACCGGTGCGCCTGCCCAGTGAAGTGACGTTGCTGGCGAGCGCAGCAGGCTCCAGCGGCGAATTGCGCCTGATCGGTGCTGGCGATCTGGAACATATGGTCGGCCAATGGCAACCGATCGCCTGATCTGACGGGGCGGAAAAACCCGTTAATTGTGTATATATCACTTAAGTTTTTCCGCGCCGTGCCCGCCGCTTAGCAAAAAATCGAGCCTTGAATTTCAAGGCTTTTTTTTGCGCGTTTATCACCTGCGTATTAGTCCTTCGGCATTGCGCCGGGCCTTGTATATAAAGGGGTTAATACCAACTTGAGAATGGTGCAAAACCTGCGATCGACTGAGATTACCAGTACGGACGAGGCATCGCCGACGACAGATCGGCGGGCCATCGAAGGCAACGTAACGTTGTGACAGGTGCAGGAATCTCAATCATGAAAACTCAAGTGATGTGGTCCAAATCGGCAATCGCGCTGGCACTGATTCTTTCTGTCGGCCTCGTCGGCTGCAGCAGCGGCGGTGGCGGTCATCGCAGCAGCTCGGGCAGTTCGACAGCGGACGGCACGGCGGGTACCGATGGCAGCGGTGGCGCGGGTGGCGGAGCCGGCGGCGATACTGCCGGCACAGGCGGCGGCACCGGTGGTACTGGCGGCACGGGCGGCGGCACCGATCCGACCAATCCAACCAATCCAACCAATCCGACAGACCCGACCGATCCCACCAACCCGACCAATCCCGCTGCACCTTCGCTGGTGACCACAACACTTGTTCAGGATGTCGGCAAAACCGTCAGCGGTGTCGGCGATGGCGTCGGCCAGATCGGCGATTCGCTGAGCACTGTTCCGGTCGCTGGCGGCATCGTCCAAAGCCTGGCCAACACCACTGGCAACGTGGTCAGCACCTTGGGCGATGGCGTCACTGATGGCATCGGCAAACTGGCCACTGACCCCAATGGCCTGACCACCACCGTGGCCTCGCTTGGCGGCGTGGTTTCCGATGTTGGCGACGGCGTGTCGGACCTCAGCGTCAAACTGAACACAACGACCCGCAGCGTTCCCGTCGTTGGCGGCGTAGTCACCCGCGTGGCGCCGCTGGTCGATGGCATCGGTGAAAAAGTCACCATGCTTGGCGACACCCTCAACACCACGCTCAGCAACGGCCCGACCAGCCAGTTGACCAACAAGGTCGGCAGCGGCCTGGTGCCGGTGATCGCCATGGTCGAAAGCACCACCGACAAACTCGGCGATGCCACAGGTCTGGGTGATCCGCTCAAAGGCGTGATCTCGAAGGTCGGCGGCACTGTGAACAGCCTGGGCGGCAAGGTCACCGACGCAGGCAACGGCAGTGCCCTGACCAACACCCTCGGCGGCGCCTTGAGCAACGCCGGCACGGCGGTCGGCAAAGCGGGCGGTCTGGTGTCCAACGGCACTGGCTCAGGTACCGGTGGCGTCGGTGGTGGTCTGGGCGGCACCGGCCTGCTGCAAACCGTCGGTGGCGCGGTGGTCAACGTTGGCACCGGTCTGAATGCCGGCAGCACCAGCGGCGTGGTCAGTGCCGGTGGCGTTACCGCGGGTGGCCTGGGCAACGTAGTCGCTTCGCTCAACACCGTACTCGGTGGCTCGGGCACACCGATCACCACTCCCACTTCGCCGCTGGCAAGCGTTGGCGCCGCAGTGGGAGCAGGTCTCAACCCTGTGACCAGCGCGGTCACCACTGTGACTCAACAGGTCGGCGCTGCCACCGGTCTCGGCACTCCGGTTGCCGGTATCACCGGCCAGGTGGGCGCTGCGGTGGGCGGCCTCGGCGGGGCGATTGCCGCGACCAACACCCCGGTGACCACGGCAGTCGGTGGGCTGGTTACCAATGTCGGCGGCACCGTGGCGGCCGTCGGTGGGCTGGTCAACAGCGGCACTGCCACTGGCGGTACAACTGGCGGTCTGGGCGGGGTACTCGGCGGCCTGACCGGCGCGCTGGGCGGCAACAAACGCTAAATTGCACCTGGCCGATTCGACGGCCTTACCTACAGCGCCTACGCTTGGTTGAGGGCGGAAGATTCCCACGAGTCTTCCGCCTTTTTTCTAAGGAAAAAACTGCCCTGTGCTGTGTTCTGACCATGGAGTGTCCTATGCGCGTACTGGCATCCCTGCTGTGCCTGAGCCTCAGTTCCGCTGCCCTCGCCGACACCTTGCCCAGTTTTCTCAACAGCAACGAAACCACCCGCAACCTGCCCGTCCCCAACCTTCCTGCCGACGCCTATCGCCCGAGCGCGGCGCCGCTGCAAGTGCCCGACCCGGGCGCGACCGCCGCGCAGCCACTGTTGATGGAAACCAAGGTCAACCTACAGACCGTGCAGATCGAAGGCGGCACGATTTACCCGCTCAACGAATTGGCGCAAATCTACAAGCCACTGATCGGCCGCCAGGCCAGCCTTGCCGAACTGATCGAAGCAACGCGCAACATCACCCGTCGCTATCAGCAGGATGGCTATCTGTTGTCCTACGCGTTTCTGCCGCAACAGAACTTCGATGACGGCGTGGCGCGGGTGGTGCTGGTTGAAGGCTACGTGCGCGATATCCAGATGCAGGGCGACATCGGCCGGGTCAAAGGCCTGCTCGACAAACTCGCCGCGAAAATCCAGGCCGAACGCCCGCTGACGCGCAAGACCTTCGAACGCTACACCACGCTGATGAGCCGCATTCCCGGCGTGACGATTCAAGCGCAGGTGCCGCCACCGGGCACCACCGATGGCGCGACCACCCTGGTCGCCCAGGCCAGCCGCAAACCGTTCACCAGCACCCTGAGCACCACCGAAGACAATCGCAATGGGCCGCAGGCACTGCTCGGTGTCAGCAGCAATTCGCAGACCTCGATGGGCGAACAATTGAGCCTCAGCGGCCTGTTTCCTCCGGGCGACGACAAAGAGCATTACTACCGTCTCGACTACAGCCAGTTCCTCGACGCCGAAGGCACGCAACTCAACGTCTCGGCCTCGCGTTATCGCGCCGACCCGGACACCGAAGTGCTGGTGGGCGGCGGTGGACGCTTGAGTACCCACCGCGAGAATGATCGCTACTCGATCGGCTTCAGCATGCCCCTGATCGCCTCCGCCAACGAACTGCTGACCGCCGGCTCGCGCCTCTACGCAGTCGACGACAAGACGCGCTACGACGGCGTCAACTTCCCCTTCAGCACCGAGCTGCGCACCGACGTCCGCGCCCTCGCCTTCGAAGGCGACTGGCGCAAGGCCGATGCCCGCCAACTGCGCATCCTCAGCGCCGGCGTCTACCAGGGTTTCGACAGCCTCGGCGCGAACACCAACTACGACGACATCGATCTGGATTTCTTCCGCGTGAGACTGTCCGGCGTGCAGAGCGACAAGTTTCTCGACAACTGGCAAGGCGTGCTCTCGGCAGCGCTGTACTGGAGCGAGGACACCTTGCCCGACAGCGAACGCGCGGTGTTCGGCGGACAGAATTTCGGCCGTGGCTACCCCGACGATCAGGCCTCGGGCGACAAGGGCTGGGGCGTGGCTTACGAGGTCAACTACAGCTTCAACCGCGAGGGCAACTGGGTGCGCATCCTGCAACCCTACGTAGTACTCGATCGCTCGCGCAGCTGGTTCAACCAACTGCCGGTGCAGGCCAACAACCTGTCATCCACCGCCGTCGGGCTGAGGTTCGGCGATGCCAGGTACTACAACATCGCCCTGGAAGTGGCGAAGGCCATGTCCGATGAAGCGCTGGACACGTTCAATCGCAAGCCGCGGTACAGCATCAGTTTCAGTTATCAGCTGTAAGAGCCGAGCGGTGTGTCAGTCAGGATTTTTTCAGCTGACACACCGCTTTCGCGAGCAGGCTCGCTCCCACAGATTCAGCGGTGTCCACGGTTCCTGAGTCCAACCGCCGTCCCTGTGGGAGCGAGCCTGCTCGCGAAAGGGTTCGGCTATTCAACCGATTTATCGCACCGCTTAAACCGTTCGTTTAAACACACGCCTCGTTACCGCGCAACAGCCCACAAATCCTTGCGCCATTACCTACGGCTACGCCAGAATCCGCCGGCTTGTGCGTCTGGGGCGCGGGTTCTATCGTTTGCCTGCCACTGCTCATCAGTGGTCGGGTTTAGTCGCCCGCTTGTCCACGACGCACAGGTTCCTGTCAGCCAGGTATTGCATACCTGCACTTGATGGTGGCTGTGCGCAGGGCGCCTCCGGGCGCGCCGATTTCGTGGCTCATCGGTCGACTAACCTGCGTGCAGCTGCCTCCCTTTCGTTTAGTCGCGAACCGGTTGCGGCCCAACTCCCCAAGGAGACTGAGCCCGTGAAAAAGATGACACCCGATCCACCCCTTGCCGATCCGACCTTCGCCGACCCGCTCCTCGAAGCGCAAAAGCTCAAGGAAGCCGCCGACCGCGCCATCGATTACTACCTCAACCCCCGCCTCATCAAAGACCCTGCCACACCGCGCAAACCCAGCACCCTGTTCTTCGTCGACCCAGCGGCGGACAACGAAACCCTGCTGGTCCATGCCTGTGAATCACTGGCCTCGGCGAGCATCATGGCCAGCGACCTGGCCGGATTTATCGATGGACCGCAGCGCAGCTCCCTGTTGGGGATACAGCAGGTGATCATGCTGGGCGAACTGGCGGTCAACCGCGTACTGGACAGGCTTGTGCCGGAGTGACAAGAGCAAGGGCTTCATTGCGCAGGTGGTGAGTCAGGCAGAGCATTTTTGGCTGGCGGGCCGCCTTCGCTGGCAAGCCAGCTCCCACAGGATTGATGTACATCAGGCAGGAATGGGTTGGCTGGCAGGGCGCTATCGCGAGCAGGCTCACTCCTACAGTTTTGATCGGGGGTATTCAGTGAGAGACAGGTCGGCTGGCAGGGCGCTTTCGCGAGCAGGCTCGCTCCCACAGAACAGCAAAATCAAAAATCAAAAGATCGCAGCCTTCGGCAGCTCCTACACGATGAGCGTTAGCTCGAGTACCGCTTTTGATTTTGATCCACGGGCGACGTCGGAAGGCTGAGTGGAGGGATTGATCCGGGCGTGGGAGCGCAGCGACCGTCTGGCGCAGCCAGACACAGCGGAAGGAGGTGCAGCGAAGCAAACCGGAGCCGCTGCGCCCGGATCAGTCCCGGAGCGAAGGAACCCGAGCCTGCGAGGGCCGAACGCAGGAGCTAGCGTTTTTTGCTTACTTTTTTAGGCGCTTGTAAAAAAGTAAGTCGCCGTCAGGCGAAACCGCCAGCCGCAGCACCCGAAACAACGGATATTCACCCAAAACCCCACCAACACGGTCGGCCCAAAGGCCGCCGAGTTCACCCAGCCTCAACCCGAGGCTTGGGAAACAGATTATCGAGAGTCTCCAATAACCTGACGTGATAAATCGGCTTGCGAAACAGATCCAGCACCTGCAACCGCAACATATCGCTGACATCCTCCATATCCGCATGCCCCGACATCACAATCACCGGCAAATGCTCACGCGACGTATGCTCACGCAGCCGCTTGATCAACGACATGCCAGACTCCTCGGGCATGCGCAGATCAGTAATCACCAAAGCAATATCCGGATGCAGGGTCAGATGATGCAACGCCAGCTTCACCGACGTCGCGGTATGACAGGTAAACCCCTCCCCCTCCAGCAACTCCGCCAACTCCAGCAACGCGTCTTCTTCATCATCAACCAGAAGCAGTTGTTGGCGGGACGACGAAGACGCGTTCATAGGCAATACCTGAATACTGAAAGGTAAATCCAGTGTAGTGCGATATCAGCCAGGTGCAGTATTCACAAGCATCAAGGTGTTGGCCGAGTAACAGCCGTTCCATCGAGCGAGGTCAAAACATTGTTGAAGATCGCCAGCACCCTGTCTCCGAGCGGGGTAACGAATGCGACAACCACCACCGCCACCATCGCCACCACAATCGCATACTCAATCGCCGAAGCACCCTCTTCGCTTCGGGCAAACGCGCGAGCCTTGGCCAGCAGATAATCGAAAGTCATACGAAACATAGCTCCACTCCTTCGCGCCTCTGGCGCCGACATCACTACCGCGGCATGGTTCCACCGTGCCACTAGAGCATTGTCAACAAACCCCCGCCCAACAACTGTAAGAACGCATTAATCACAAAGCATTAATTCCAGCGGGGCGCGCCATTCCCTGCTGTTAATAGGCCAGGACTCCTACTTTGCGGGCTTATTTGCCTGTCATTAATGGCGCTTTTGCTTGGATCAGCTAGCTTGGAAATAGCGAAATAGTTGCATGTTCATAGCTGCCGAATCAGTACGCCTTTCGCAAGCAAATGCAGTCGGTTGTGCAGCAGGAAAGGGAGAGCCGTCATGAACAGTCGCGTCACCATGGGCCTTGCCGCGTTGCTGTTGCTCGGCGCGGTTTTTGTCGGTTACTGGGGGCTGGTGCTCAGTCGTCAGCCGGCCCCGGTCGTCGAGGCACCCGAAGCCCCAACGGTCAGTGTTGAACAGACTGTCGCGATTGCCGAAGACCAGACCCGCCAACCGGTGGTGGTGCTGCTTCACGATGTGCCGCCGTTCACGCCGTTGACCGCCGCCGATGTCACCGTGGAAAAGTTGCGCAGCGCACCGGCCGGCAGCCTCAGCAGCGTCGAACAAGTTGTGGGCCGTACGCCATGGCGACACCTCGGCGCCGGCACCTGGCTCAACGACGAAAGCTTCCAGGCCGGCGGCGCGCTGGCGCGGATGATTCGGCGCGACGAACGCGCACTGACCGTAGCCGTCGATGAAGTGATCGGTGGCGCCGGACAATTGCTGCCGGGGGATTACGTCGATGTGCTGCTGTACCTGCGTGAGGACGCGAGCAACCTGCAGCAGTCGGCGCAGATCGCCGTCCCGGCCTTGCGCGTGCTCGGGATCGGCGATCACTACGGCCTGACCAACGACGGCCAACCGGCATCGCCCAACCTCAGCGCCGAAGAAAAAATCAAGCAGGATCAACGCCGGCTGGCCGCACGCACCGTGGTGCTGGCGGTGCCGGAACAACTGCTCAGTCGCCTGATGCTCGCCACTCAAGTCGGCACTTTGCGTCTCGCGGTGCGCAGCAGCGAAGAACAACGGCTGGCGAAATACTGGGCCGGCGAAACGCAATCGCCCGCGCATCTGGATCGCGCCAACAGCCAGCTTTTCCAGTTCACCCAACTCGCCCTGGGCAGCGCCCAACGAGCACCTGCCAGCGCCAGTGCCGGCGCGGCGCCCAGGCCTGCGGTGGAAATCATTCGCGGCAACCAGATCAGCCAACAAACCCCATGACTGCGCAAGGATTCAGGTGCATGCAGAGTCGACTCAGACCGACATTGAAACCGGCGCTCCGGGCCTTGCTGTTGTTGGGATTGTCGATGGACAGCGCCCTCGCGGCGGTCGGCAATTGTTCGGCACTGCCACGCCTGCCCTCGGTGATCGAGATCGGTGAAGGCTTCCAGCAGGACATGCAGTCACCGGTGGCGATCACGCGGCTGGCGGTCGGCGATCCGAAAATTGCCGACGTGCATGCCAATGGCGGTTCGTCCTTTCTGCTCACTGGCGTCGGCCCCGGCGCGACCAGCCTTATGGTCTGGACCGCCTGCTCGGCGCAGCCACAGCAAGCCATGGTCTTCGTCCAGGGCGCGGCGACCACGGCGCTGACCAGCAGCGTGCCGTCCGACGATCCGACTTTGCCGTCGCAGGTGCAGACCGACATTCGTTTCGTCGAAGTCAGCCGCACCAAACTCAAGGAAGCCACCGCCTCGCTGATCGGCACCCGCGGCAATTTCCTGTTCGGCTCGCCCGGCACGCTGCCACCGATCGATGGCGTGCCGCAGCCTCGGCTGCCGGTGGATAACTCGCTGTTCAATTTTTCCTGGGTCGGCGGCAAGACCATGGCGATCATCAACGCCCTGGAAACCAGCGGTTTCGCCTACACCCTGGCGCGACCAAGTCTGGTGGCGTTGAACGGGCAGAGTGCGAGCTTCCTTGCCGGTGGTGAAATCCCGATCCCGGTACCCAGTTCCGGCAGTGACAGCGTGTCGATCGAGTACAAGGAGTTCGGCATCCGCCTGACCCTGACACCGACCATCATCGGCCGCGACCGCATCGCTTTGAAGGTCGCCCCGGAGGTCAGCGAACTGGATTTTGCCAACGCGGTGAACATCGCCGGCACCACTGTTCCGGCGCTGACCATTCGCCGTACCGACACCAGTGTGTCGCTGGGCGATGGTGAAAGTTTTGTCATCAGCGGTTTGATCAGCACCAGCAACAGTTCGCAGGTAAACAAGTTTCCCGGCCTTGGCGACATCCCCATATTGGGCGCATTTTTCAAAGGCTCGCAGATCAAACGCGAAGAGCGCGAGCTGCTGATGATCGTCACCCCGCATCTGGTCCAGCCACTGGCGGCGGACGCGCGCCTGCCGTCGTTGCCGGGCGAGAAACTGCGCAACTACGACCCCAACTTCTATCGCATGTTCTTCCTCGAGAACGGTAACTTCGACAAGCGCAGCGGGTTGTCGCAATGAACCAGAACCTCAGTCAGACCTTCCTCGCCATCACCCGCAACAGCACCGATCTGGAATGGCTGCAAAGCGCCCTCGCGCCATTGGGCCAGGTGGTCAGCGCCGGTGCCGGCAGCCTCGACGAACTGCTCGCGCTGGTCGATGTGACGTTCGCCAATCTGGTGTTCGTCGGCCTCGATCGCGAGCACGTCGTGGCGCAAAGTGCGCTGATCGAAGGTGCGCTGGAAGCCAAGCCGATGCTGGCGATCGTCGCCCTCGGCGACGGCATGGACAATCAACTGGTGCTCAATGCGATGCGCGCCGGCGCGCGGGATTTCGTCGCCTATGGCTCACGCTCCAGCGAAGTCGCCGGTCTGGTACGGCGCCTGAGCAAACGCCTGCCGGCCGTCGCGCCCAACACGCAGCTCGGCGGGCTTACCGTGATGTATGGCGTGCAGAGCAGTTCCGACGGTGCCTTGCTCGCCAATCACATGGCCATGGTGGTGCAGAAGAGCGGCCAGCAAACCCTGCTGCTCGACCTCGGCCTGCCCCGTGGCGACAGCCTCGCATTATTGGGGCTGGAGAGTTCGTTTCACTTCGGCGATGCCCTGCGCCACCTACGCCGCCTCGACGCCACGCTGATCGACAGCGCCTTCACCAGCGCCGACCACGGCCTGCGCATTCTTGCCTATGCCAGCACTGACGAACCGCTGGAAACCACCAGCGCTGCCGAGCTGTACATGCTGCTCAGCGCTTTGCGTCAGCACTTCCAGCACATCGTCGTCAATCTCACCGGACAGGCCGACAGTGAGGCGTTGCGCACCTTCGTCAGCCATTGCGACAAGCTGCTGTGGTACACCGACCAGAACGTGCTCAATTGCCGACGCAACCTCGCCGTGCTCAACCAGTGGCGCGAGAAAGGCATGAAGCTCGAGCACGGGCGCTTGCTGATTGATCGTTACCTGAGCAATGTCGCACCCGACTCCGAGACCTTGGGCAAGACCTTCAATCTGCAAGTCATCGCCGTGCTGGCGTTCAGTCCCGACGTGCGCCTGAACGCGAAAAACCAGGGCGTGAGTCTGTTCGAACTGGCGCCGCGGGAGAAACTTACCCAGAGCCTGCGCGCCCTCGGCGAACGTCTGGCCAAGCGTTCCGAAGGCCTGAGCAAACCGAAAGTCACCTGGTTCGATCGTCTGCGAGGTAACTCATGAGCGCAGAAAAACTCTTTGGCGCTACGCCACGCGGAGCGATCGGCAACAGCGATCACGAAGGCCTGAAACTGGTCCTGCACCGCTACATCATCGACGCCATCGAGGAGTCGGGGAAAAACCTGCTGGAAGGTTCGCGCCAGCAACTGGCGCAGTTCGTCACCGACAAGGTCGCCGAATACATCGCCCGTTTGCATCTGGCAATCTCGCGCTACGAGATGGAGCGCCTCGGCGAAGAAATCGTCGACGAGCTCACCGGTTTCGGCCCGCTGGAAGTCCTGCTGCGCGACCCGTCGGTGACGGAAATCCTGGTCAACGGCCCGCACCGGGTGTTCATCGAGCGCGACGGCGTTTTGCATCAGAGCGATCTGCGTTTTATCGATGCGCATCACGTCGAGCGGGTCATGCAACGCATCCTTGCGCCGCTCGGCCGCCGCCTCGATGAGTCCTCACCGATGGTCGATGCACGCCTGCCGGATGGCAGCCGGGTCAATGCGATCATTCCGCCGATTGCCCTCGACGGCCCGTGCCTGTCGATCCGCAAGTTTCGCAAGGACATGCTCAACAGCACCGACCTGATGGCGATGCAGACCATCGATCTGGCGATTTTCGAATTCCTGCAGAACGCCGTGGGCAAGCGCTGCAACATCCTCATCAGCGGCGGCACCGGCACTGGCAAGACCACGCTGCTGAACATTCTCAGCCAACTGATCAACCCGCACGAACGGCTGGTGACCATCGAAGACGTCGCCGAACTGCAACTCGGCCATCCGCACGTGGTACGTCTGGAAACCCGCCCGCCCAATGCCGAGGGCCACGGCGAGGTCAAGGCCAGCGACCTGATTCGCAACGCCCTGCGCATGCGGCCCGACCGGATCATTCTCGGTGAGATCCGCGGCGTCGAAGTGGTCGACGTGCTCACCGCAATGAACACCGGCCACGACGGTTCGATGAGCACCGTGCACGCCAACAATGCCCAGGACGCGCTGCTGCGACTGGAGACGCTGGTCGGACTGACCGGGCGTTCGATTGCCGAACGCACATTGCGCCAGATGATCTGCGCCGCTCTTGACGTAATCATTCAACTGACACGCATGCCCGATGGCCGACGCTGCGTCAGCGAAGTGGTGGAAGTGGTCGGCATTCGGGAGGACGTCTACGTCACCAACACCCTGTTCCGCCTGGACCGCCGTACCGGTTTCGGATTCCTGCGCGAAGCGGTCAACCCGGCCGGCGACAAGCTGCGCCACGACGCTCACCTGGGCTGACGGCGAGGAGCACGCAGATGCTGGGACCGATCATTCTTATCGCCATCTGCCTGACGCTGCTCGGGCTGTCGATCTATCTGTTCCTGCAAGGACTGCGCAAGACCGCGACGGAAAAAGTCCTCAACCGCCTCGCCGCCGGGCAACCGCAACAGACCGTCGAACACACCAGGTGGGTGGGGCTGGAACGCATGTTTCTGCGTGCCGGACTGGGTCGGCCGAGCGAGCGTCTCGGCCTCTGGCTGAGCCTGTGGGGGGCGGCGTTGGGTTTGGGATTTCTGCTCGCCAGTTGGGTCGGTTTGCTGATCATGTTGATCGTGCCACCGGTGGCGTTGCGGCTGTACATCGCGATTCGCTACCGGCGGCGCATCCGCCGCATGATCGAGCAATTGCCGCAATTGCTCGACCATACGGTGCGCAGCCTGAAGTCCGGGCGCACCCTCAGCGATGCGGTGCTGGGCGGTATCGAAGCCAGCGAGGATCCGCTGAAAACCGCCATGGGCCGGGTGCAGCGCAACGTGAAATTGGGGGTGAATCTGCCTGATGCAGTCAGCGATTTTGCCGAACTCTACGAGCAGGACGAATTGCGCATGTTCGCCCTCGGCCTGAAGGTCAATCATCGCTACGGCGGCAACGCCAGTGAGCTGCTGGAGAACCTGATCAAACTGATCCGCGAGCGTGACCAGGGCGCTCGGCAGTTGCGCGCGCTCACAGGGGAAACACGTATGACCGCCTGGGTTTTGGGTTTGCTGCCGCTGATTCTGGTGAGCTATTTCATGCTGGCCAACCCCGGCTACATGCTCGGCATGTGGCACGACGAAAGCGGCCAGACCATGCTGCTCAGCGCCGCCGCGTTGCAGGTGCTGGGCAGTCTGGCGCTGTGGCGCATGTTGCGGAGCGTTTGAGATGGTCTGGCTCGCCGCGTTGCTGTTGCTGCTCGGTTCGCTGTTATTGGTGGGCAATCACCTGCTCACCGAGCGCCGCCGCGTGCGTCAGGTGCATCAGCGCTTGCAGGGCCAATTGGTCCGGGAGAACCGCTTCGGCCACTGGCTGCGCGCACTGGGCAACAGCCGTTTCGGCCGGCGTTCGGTGAGCATCGACAGCGAAACCCAGACCCTGCTCGGCCGCCTCGGCTGGCGTCGTGCCAATGAACGCGCGCTCTTCGCCGCTTGCCAGATCGGCACGCCGCTGCTCGCTCTGGGGCTGGCGATCTTTCTGCAGGAAGTGTTTTTCCCGCAGACCAGCCACCGCTGGATGGCGCCGATGTTCGCTGCTGGCGGCGGCTATCTATTGCCCAAACGCCTGCTCGCCTACGCCGCCGCGCGCCGGCAGAAAACCATCGCCGTGGAAATCTCTACGTTCATTCCGCTGCTGCGCATCCTCTTCGAATCCGGCATGGCGGTGGAACAAGCCCTGCGCGTGCTCAGCGTCGAGGCGCAAAAACTGCTGCCGGAGCTGACCAGCGAACTGCGCCAGATCCTCAGCCGCGTCGACTCCGGTCTGGAGCTGGGTCAGGAGCTGAACAAGACCGCGGTGATGCTCGCGGTGGACGAATTCACCGACACCTGCGTGATCCTTCAGCAACTGATCCACCAGGGCGGCGGCGCGATGAAATCGCTGCTGGCGCTCAAGCAATTACTGGATGACCGACGCCTGACCCGGCTGCAGGAATACATCTCGAAAATGTCCGCGAAGATGTCGGTGGTGATGATGCTGTTTCTCTTTCCGGCCCTGCTCATCGTACTGGCCGGCCCGGGCTTCACCGCCATTGCCCGCGCCTTCGCAAACTGACCTTGGCTCATGGAGAGCGTTTGATGAAAGTACTGATAGTCATGGCAAGCCTGTTGCTGCTCAGCGGTTGCGCCACGGACGGCCAGGCGCCATGGACCTCGCTGCTGTCGCCGTCCAGCTGCAGCAAACTTACGTCGGAGCAGGAACTGTCACTGAACCTCGCCGATGATCTGGCCAGCGACGGCAAGCTCCACGCCAGCCTGGCCAACCTGCAAAGCCTGCCGGACAACCTCAGCGAAGTGCGCCTGCGCAAGGCCAAGGTCTATCGCCTGCTCGGTCGCAGCGAGGCAGAACCGCTCTACCGCAGCCTGCTCGGCGGCTGCCTCACCGCCCAGGCCGAACACGGCCTCGGCCAGGTCTACGCCGCCCGTGGCGACAACGGCCAGGCCCAGGCCCACCTGCAACGCGCTGCGCGTCTGGCACCCACCGACGAAAAAATCCGCAATGACCTTGGCGTGGTCTACCTCAACCAACTGCGTCTCAACGAAGCTAAATTCGAATTCCTCACCGCGATCGAACTGAGCCAGAACAATCAACTGGCGACCCTGAACATGGTCACCCTGCTGCTCTACCAGAACGACTGGCCACAAGCCGCCGAAATTGTAAGCCGCTCGAAACTGACCCCGGAGCAATTCACCGAAGCGCAGCAACGCGCGGAAAAACTCAAAGCGCCAACCCACGCCAAAGCCACACCCGGCGACCGCGTCGCCGCCGTCATCGACCCGCTACCGCCGACGCTCAAGTAAGGAGACAGCCATGAACATCCGCAAAGGCCTGTGCTACCTGACCCTGCTCACCCTGCCCCTCAGCGCCCACGCCATCGACGCAGGCCCCGCTTCAGCGCAGCAGCAGGAAACCGAAGGCTGGCTGGTCCTGCAAAGCCGCAACAAAGCCGCCTCGGCAAAACCCCAAAGCGCCACCGCCACCGAACGCGAACTGGCGATGCAGCGCTGGCTGAAGAAATACCAGTACGAGATTCCGGATTTCTATGATCCGGATGCGGGCGGGAAGATCGAGAGCAAGAATTAGTTTGGTGGTGACCTTGAGGGCCCCTTCGCGAGCAGGCTCGCTCCCACAGTCGACCGTGTGCTTGCTGTGGGAGCGAGCCTGCTCGCGAAGAACGATAACGCGGTTTCAAGTCTGCGGATCAACCCGATCCAGCGCCCGATTCACGGCCAGCTCGGCCAGCATGACAATCTGCTGAATCGCCAACGCCGTGCTGCGCTGGAATCCGCTCAACTCGCCAGCGAAATTACTGGCCATGGCACTCGCTGACGCCAGCGACTCACAGGCATGCGCCAACAGGCTTTCGGTATCGACATTGGGCACCACCATGAACAGCGTGCTGGGCGGGTGCGGCTTTGCGGGTTCGGGGCAGAGATAGAAATCCAGCGCGCGTTTTATCGCTTCGCGGTTTTTCACAAGATCGTCGGCGCGCATGGCGTCTTCGAGCGGGGTGGTGGGGGATGGGGGTGGGTCTGGGATCAGTTTGTCCATGAGAACTCCTACTTGGCTGTGACGCCCTCTTCTGTCGTTTCCACACGACAAAAGGTGGCAGCTGTACGCAGGGTGGAAAACCGATAAGTAGGCAACCGGCCAGACCGAAGTCTGCCCACGCACAGCCGCCGCGACACAGTTTGCAGACGAACGAACACGCCGACAATGTTTACGGTAGCGATGCAAAGCAACTACTTGAATTTCAGGTTTCCACACCTGGCCGCTGAGTTGTCAGCGACAGCCAGAGACTAGTGACCCGACGTCCGACGGACAACCTGAAAACCTTGTGGGAAGGTTCTGGCAAATCAGACACAGATTTACACAATCAAAATCAAAAGCACCCTCACCCTAGCCCTCTCCCAGAGGGAGAGGGGACTGACCGGGTTGTTTGGATGAGGTATGCCAACCTGAGATACCGAGTCGAATGCAGATTTTGAACAACCCGCAAATCGGCTCCCTCTCCCTCGGGAGAGGGCTGGGGTGAGGGGAAAATCCACCACAAAACCAAAGCCAGACACCGCATGCTTTTCACCACTCAAAACAATGAGCGCAAGCTCGAGTAGCTTTTGATCTTGATCTGGGAGCCCGTCGGCAGGCTGAGCGGAGGGATTGATCCGGGCGTGGGAGCGCAGCGACCGTCTGGCGCAGCCAGACACAGCGGAAGGAGGTGCAGCGAAGCAAACCGGAGCCGCTGCGCCAGGATCGATCCCGCAGCGAAGGAACCCCGAGCCCCAGCGAGGGGCCGAACGTCAGGGCGAAGACCTTTTGGTTACTTTTGGGGCGTTTGCCAAAAGTGACCCGCCGTAAGGGCGGAACCGCCAGCCGCAACACCCAAAAAAACGGATATTCACCCCAACCACCCAAAGCATGGTCGGCCCAAAGGCCGCCAAGTCAATGCGCCGTAACCCGCTGCCGCCCCGCCGAACTACCAGGAGAAAGCGCCAAAGCCAACTGCGTCCGATTATGCATATGCGTCAACCGCAAAACCTGCGACACATACAACTTCACCGTGTTCTCGGTAATCCCCAACTCACAGGCAATCTGATAATTGGTCTGCCCCTTGCCCACCAACCGCGCCACATCCAACTGCCGCGGCGACAACTGACTGAACACCGCCGGCATCTCGGCAGACTCAGGCTCACCCTCACTCACCACCGGCGCGGGCGAGCGCCGCACCTTGTCCAGATCCTGATAAAGGTCATCAATCGACTCGGACAAAAACTGCAACTTCTGATTCAGATGCCCCAGATGCAGATTCTTCTGCCGCTCCTGCAAAGCCAGGTCCTGACGCTGTACGCCTTCGAGCAACTCAGCCAGATCAATCGGCTTCTGATAGTAATCGGCAATCCCCGCACGCAACGCCTTGATCACATCCTGCTTGTCGGCGCGCCCGGTGAGCATGATCGCCTCGAACACCCGCTGCTTGCCGGCCAGCCGCTGCAACGCCTGGATCAACTCGATGCCATCCATGTCCGGCATGTGCAAATCGCTCAGCACCAGACCGATGTCCGGGTCCGCCCTGAACAGCTCGATGGCTTCCAGACTCGAGTCGCACGGCACGCAGCGGTAGCCACTGCTCTCCAGAAACTCACACAGCTCTTCGACGATCAGCGGCTGATCATCGACCACGAGGATTTTTACCGCATTAGGCTTGTTCACGAACCACTCCATTGCTCGGGCCAACGCTGACGATTCCTGCACTTTGGTGGCGTATTCGCCTGAATTGAAAGTAGACCCACTTTCCGACTATGTACATAGGACTAGTGGCACCGCGCGACTAGCCAATCCAGTACAGCGAAAACACCACACCGATCAGCACGAACGGTGCAAATGGCAGCTTTTTTGACTTGTCAGGGGCCAGATGGCGCAAAGGCTCCGTAAGCCCTTGACCCATATGAGGCCAGACTTTTGGCGCGAGCAGCAGCCACAACACGCTGGCCACGCCCGCGCCGATAAACGCGCCGAGAACAAAGATGCCGTTCGTCGCAAGACCCAGGGCTGTCATTAATTTCACATCGCCGGCGCCCATGCGGCCGAGGAAATAACCGGGTAATGTCAGCAGCAAAGCGATCAGACACGCCCATCCACCCTGCCCCGCGTCAGCGCCCAGCCAGGTGCTGCCGGTCGCCAGCAACCAGACCAGCGCCAGCGCGCCCACGCCTAACGTCAATGCGTTGGAAATGCGCCGCTGCCGGGCATCTTGCGCAGCACAGATCGCCAGCCAGATCAGAACAAGAGAAATCTGCATCCGCTAAAAGCCGTCCGTTTTGGCTGAATGATTCTATGCTGATACTACGCAGTGACTGTCAGGGTAGACGCACGCATGAAAAACGGCTTCCGCAGGTCGCAAAAAGGTGCGGTGGCGATCGAATTCGCCTTGGTGTTCATCATCTTTTTCGCGGTGTTTTACGGGCTGGTCAGCTACGGCCTGCCCTTCGTGATGATGCAATCGTTCAACCAGGCCACCGCCGAAGCGGTACGTCGCAGTGTCGCGGTGGACCCGACCACGCCGAACTATTCGACGGTGGTGGTCAACACTGCCAATGCCGCGCTGAGCCAACAACTGCAATGGCTGCCCTCGGCCCTGAATCTGGTGGTCGGGGTCGACACCAGCTCAGCATACGACACGGGTACCGGCACCCTGACCGTCAGCGTCAATTACCCGGTGAGCAAGCTCAATCAGATCATGCCGTTTCTGGTGCTGCCGGGCATTGGCACAGTGCCCAATCTGCCCACGCACCTGACTGCCCGCTCGAGCCTGCAATTTTGACCGCCGGCGATAAGCTCTTCGGGCGTTTGCTCAAGCGTGCGCCCAGCGCGGTCCTGGAGCTGCCGGACCGCCTCGGCGCGCCGCCCACCGGACTGCATCTGTATCTGAATGGCGACGGCGAGGTGTTGCAGATCGCCGGCCCGCTGCGGCATTTGCTCGCCCAGCACAAACTCAACGACCAACCGTTGCCGCTCAGCGCCTATCTGCTGCCCCATAGCCTGCTGACCATCGAAGGTCAGCCGCGGGACTGGCACGGGCAATTGCTCGATCTCGACTTCCCCGGCCTGAATGATCAGCCGCTGCACTTGCGCGGGTGGGTGCAACCACTGGGTGACGGCTGGCTGCTGCAGCTGCTCGACATCGCCGACCTGCTGCTTGAACGTCAGCAATCGCGTGATCGCGACGCCTGCCAGACCCTCGCCGCGCAGGTCAGCGATCATCTGCGCACATGCAGTCTGACGCGTCTGCCGACGGTGCTCGGCGAACAATTGCAGGCCATCGCCCAGCGCTGGCATATCCCCTGCCTGGCCGTGGCGCTGCTCGATGAACAGGCACAGGGCTGGCAGATTCATCAACAGTTTCGTGGCCATGACGCTCCACAATTGTGGGAGGACGGTCAGCCATTGGGCACGCCGCTGGACAGCCTCAACGGGAGCGCGCCGCAACGCCTCGCCGGCCAGCAGGGCCGTTATGAACACTCGCGATTGCAGGCCACGTTCGGCAATGCCAACGGTTTCGCCGTGCCTTACAGCAATGATCAAGGCGTGGTTGCGTGGCTGCTCTGTGGGTTTTACACGGTCGACAACGTGGCGCCATGGCTGACCGATCGCGACTGGCTGACCCTGGCCGGCGCACTGGCCGGGCCGTTGCTCAGCCGCTTGCGCGAGCAGCGCCATGTGCAATCGATGGAGCGTCTCGATTCCCTGCAACACCTGCTCGGTACCGGCTGGTGGGAAATCAGTGCCGACGGGCAGATTGCACTGGCGCCGTCACTGGCCTCGGCACTGGACCTCAGCGACCGCACGCTGGCGGTGGAGGACTGGCTGATGCTGTTCCATCCCGCCGACCGCGACGAGTTGCGCAGCCGTTTGCGGGCCCTGCAACTGCAAGGAGAAGCGCTGACCCTGAGCGTACGCCTGCACCGTGCGGATGTCGGCGCAACCGCGACGTGGTACCGGATTCAGGGCCAGGTCAGCGGCACGGGTGAGCATCGGCGTCTGGTCGGGTTCATGCTCGACATCAGCGATATCCAGAATCAACAACAACGGGCCGCCGCTGCTCATGCGCGGCTGGACAATCTGATCGCCAGTTCGCCGGCGGTGATCTACGTGCAGCGTTATCAGGAAGGCGCGCTGATCCCGGCGTTTTTCAGCGCCAGCCTGCAACCCCTGCTCGGCTGGACGCTGGAAGACTGCGACGCGGCAGCGCTGGTCGAGCGCGTGCATCCCGACGACCGCGAACTGTATTTCCAGCGCAACCGCGAGTTGCTGCGCGAGGGTTCGGTGCGTACGCGTTATCGCTTGCGTGACAGCCGTGGCGACTATCACTGGCTGCTCGATGAAGCAAAATTGCTGCGCAACGATCTCGGTCTGCCGGTGGAGGCAGTGGGCCTATGGCTGGATGTTACCGACGCCACCCTCGCCGCCGAGCAGGTCCGCCAGAGCGAAGAGCGCTACCGGATTCTGGTCGAGGACTCGCCAGCGATGATCTGCCGCTATCGCCCGGACCTGACGCTGATCTTTGGCAACCGACCCTTGGCGACTTATCTGGAATGCTGCCCGGAACAACTGCCCGGGGTAGATCTGGGCGGCTGGATGTCCGAGGAACAGCGCGGCGCTTTTGTGCAGCGCCTGAGCCAACTGACCCCGGAACAACCGGTGAGCACTGCGGAAATCAACCTGCAACTGCCCGGACGCGAACACGCCTGGTGGGTGTGGTCGGATCGCGGCGTGTTCGATGAGCGCGGCCAGTTGATCGAGGTGCAAGCCGTGGGCCGCGACAACACCGAAGTGCGCCGCTCGCAACAGCAACTTACGCAAAGCGCGAAAATGGCCACCCTCGGCGAAATGGCCACCGGCCTCGCCCACGAGATCAATCAGCCTTTGAATGTGATGCGCATGGCCATCGTCAACGTGCTCAAGCGCCTGGGCAACGGTGATGTGCAGGTCGATTATCTGACCGACAAACTCAAGCGCATCGATGCCCAGGTGCAACGCGCAGCGAAAGTGGTCGACCACATGCGCGTCTTCGGTCGGCGCTCGGAAATCGAACAACAACTGTTCAACCCGGCCCAGGCTATCGAAGGCACTTTGTCGCTGCTGGCCGAGGGCATGCGCGGTAAAGGTGTCGACCTGCGCATCAGCGAGACCGGTTTCGAGGCGCAAGTGCGCGGCTACGTCGATCAGCTGGAACAGGTGCTGATCAACCTGATGGTCAACGCCCGCGACGCGCTGCTCGGCAAACGCGACAGCGACTCAGCGTTCAAGCCATGGATTTCGATCTACGCCGAGCGTGACGAAGAAAGCGTGCGCTTGTGGGTCGAGGACAACGGCGGCGGCATCGATCCGCGTTTGCTCGAGCGGATCTTCGAGCCGTTTTTCACCACCAAACCGATCGGCGTTGGCACCGGCCTGGGCTTGTCGGTGAGCTACGGCATCATCGCCAACATGGGCGGCCAGTTGAGCGTGCGCAACTCGGCAGAAGGCGCGCGGTTCTGCATCGAACTGCCGATCGCCAGCGACGATCAGATCACCAGATAAGCCTTGCCGGTCTGCCCGCAGGTCATGTTGGCGCCCACCTCGGTGTTCATCAGATTGATGCCCAGGCCTTGGAGCAGATTGTTCAGCAGCGGGTCGAGCAAGGGGCTGATCAACCCGGTGACCACCGGCAACAGCCGGTTGGTGACATCGCTGATCAAAGAGGCGACGCCCGTGACGATGGCGCCCAGCGGATTGCTGCCGACGGGTTTGTAAACGATCAGGTTGATGCCGGACAGGGTGTTCGCCAGACTGCCGACGATGTTGCTGGTCGGCGCGGCGGGCAGCAGACTCGGCGGCAGTTTTAGATTGGCCGGGGTGGCGAAGGGCGTGGTACTGGAGAACAGCAGGTTCTGCGTGGTTTGCGCGACGCTGGTGTCGAGTTTTAGGGCGATGCCGCCAGCGCCGTACTGGACGCGGGAGGCGGCATCGCAACTGCCGATGCCGATGCCGAGGATCCTGTGGCAGGTGATGATGCCGAGATCGACCAGCGGCAACGGCGCCACCGTTGGTTCGGCGACTGAAGAGAACGCCGCGACGGGATCGATCCTGCCGAGTTTGAGATCAGCCAGAGAAGTCGTGGTGGCGGCAGTCAGGCTTTTGCTGTCGGTATCGCCGGTCGGGCAGCGGTAATCGGTGACATAGCTTTTCGCCCCGCCGGCATCCAGGGCGATATCGATTTGCGGCGACGGCAGCAGTTTCGGATCGAGCTGTTCGCAACCGGCACCCAACAGGCAGAGCACTGAGTTGAGCGTGTCCACCAGGTTCAGGCTCAGCAATGCATTGAGTGTCGGCGTCAACGTACCGACCAGGCCGAGGACTGCATTGGTCAACCCGGTCACCCCGTTCAGCACCGGCAAATTCACCGACAACAGCGTGCGCACCTGCGCAGTGCGTACATAAATCCGATCGGATCCCAATGGATCGGCCTTGGCCCGCGCCGGGTCGCCAATCGCCGAGAACTGCGGCGGCTCGATCACCTTCACCCGCACCGTGACACCGGCCAGCCCCAGCACATTGACCGGCAGGGTCGCCGCCACCGCGCTCTTGCTGTTGGCCAGTTGCACCACGCCTTGCACCAGTTGCAGCAATTGCAGATTGGCATCCAGTCCCGCCGCCGTTGTGCCGGTTTGCAATTGCAGGATCTCGCCCAGTCTGACCGGCGCCGCGTTGATCGCGGCGACCTGCAACTGCCCCAGCGCGGTGATCACTTGCGCGGTCGCGCCGTTGAGTTGCACCACCGTCGCCGCTGCCTGAATCAGTTGCGTCACTGTTGCCTGGGTGTTGAGCAACTGCGTGTAGTTGCCGGCGCCGACGTTGAGGTTGATCGCCAGTTGATCGAGGTATCTGAGCAGGTTGATGTCGGTATGCAGCAAACCGTCCCAGCCCAACGCCGTGAGGTTGACGTTGCCGCCGAGCAGCCCGGAAAACAGCGGATTGAGGATGTTCGACTGCGCCGTGTCGATGCTGGCGAGGGTGCTGCGAATATTCAGTTGGGCGACGGTCGGCTGCGGTTTGGCGGCAACTGCCGAAGCATTGAGTGTGGTGTTGAGGCTGACCGGCGTGGCGCTGAACAGCGCCTGCACACCGCCGGCAAAACTGGTGGTGACCGTGCGGCTGGCGGTGACTTTCACCGCAGCCGCTTGTGTGGCATCGACGGTGAAACTGCGCAAACCGCTGGCAGCGGTGGCCAGCGTGCCGCAGGTGGTCGCGAGTGTATTGGCGGCGTCCACCACGTAACCATTGCGCAGCGCACTTTGCCCGGCATAACTGGCGGCGGTCAGCCCGGGCAGGCAATTGCCGCCGCGACTGACCGCTTCGAGGGCGGCGGTATCAACCACCCGCTGCAATTTGCGCTGTTCCATGTACAGGCGACCGCTGTCGACCACCAGCAACATCATCACCAGCGCCAGACTCAGAGTGGCAGCCGCCATCAAGCCGATCGCCCCGCGTTGCCGGGCCGGGCCGTTGCATTGCGATCCTCGCGACATGGCGCACTCCTGTGCCGGCGCAGTGCCGAGCTACCTGCGTTGGTGACAGTGAGTGTAGACGCGGCTGCTGGCAATGCGCTCCTGCATGGCAAATCACCGTAGGAGCTGCCGAAGGCTGCGATCTTTTGATTTTCAGAGGCAAGATCAAAGGATCGCGGCCTTCGGCAGCTCCTACAGGGAATTTGCGTCTGGGCGGGAAAAGGGCCGTTCATTCAACGCGGTGGATAGTTCGCCAGAATCCGCGCCACGGTCTCGCGAATGGCATTGCTGCGATCCGCCGGATTCGGGCGGCTGCTGAGCATCTGTTCATCGCTGCCGCGCCAGACCAGTTTGCCGTCCTTGCCGTCGAGCAGGTCGATCTGAATGGTCGCGACCTTGTAGGTGATGTTGCGCGTTTCGTTGTACATCGGCGCGCCCCAGTAGCCGTTCCACGGTCCGCCCCAACCGCCGCCGTAATTGGTCGTCACCTGCTGCTGCCGATCCTCGACGATCAGGTAGGTCTGCACATTCAGATCACCCTTGCCGCCGCCAGCCGCCGGGCGCAAACCGCGCTGATCGAGTTGATCGGACACCGCCTGGCGGATGCGCTGTTCGGTCAGGTCACTCTTGATGCGCGGATCATCGGGGCGGTATTGCAGGGCCGGATCTTTCCAGCTCCAGCTGCGATAAGCGGCAAAGTCGCGGCTGGCGTCGAAGTCGTGATTGACCTGGTTGGCAGCGCAGGCACTGAGCAGCGCGGCAAAAGCGAGTAGAGCGAGACGGCGGAACATGGTTTTTCTCCGGGTGAAGACATGAACCTGCTGACACCAAGTCAGCTGGGAGGATACGCCGCCATGGCTTTTTCCACAGCCTCGCGAATCGCATCGGCGCGTTCGCTCTGATTGCCCTGGGTGCCGGTTTCGGCGCTGGCGCTCCACACCGGCTGACCGTTGCCGGCATCGAACAGATCGACCCGCACCACCACGACCTGCTCCTGATAAGTGCGCACGATCGGAACGGAGTTGTACATGCCGTAACCGCGACCATAACGATCATAGCCGCCGTATCCGCCGTAGTAGCCGTAATCGTCGCGGACCTGGCGCAAGCGGGTTTCCAGATGCAGATCGGCGCTGACCAGCAGGTCGGCCGGGCGGTTGTCGCGCATCGGCCGCAAGCCGCGCTGGTCGAGGGCGTTGCTGACCGCCTCGGCCACTTGCGCCGAATCGGCCCACGCCGTGCCCGGCGGCAACTGCCCGTTGCGCCAGGCCCAGTTGCGGTAGCGCCCGTAATCACGCGGCGGCGCCGGGTAGGCGCTGCGGTCGAAGGTGGTGGCAGCTTGCGGCGGTGCCGGCGGCAAGGGCCGCGACTGCGCCACGTAGGGGTTGCTGCCCTGACAGGCGGCCAACCCCAGACACATCAGCAATAACCCGCATTGAGCTTTCATGTCGCGCTCCGCTCAGATCGGCCGGCAGATCCAGTGCAAGTAACGCCCAAGCCCGGCGAAGCCTGGGTGACGACGGTGCGCGAGTTCCATTTCCAGCAAGTCCGCCAGTTCGGCGCGGGCCTGGAATTCCACCGGCATGTAATCGTGAAATACCCGTACGCCGCTCTGACTTTCGACCTGCCACATTCCGGCGAGTTGCGTCGCCAATTCCCGTGGATCGAGAGGCTGTTGCGGAGTCAGGCTCTGCTTTTCGCCAGCCATGACGTTCTTGCGCATTTTCTTGAAATGGCCTTTGAGCAGATTGCGATAAATCAGCGCATCACGGTTGTAGAACGCCAGCGACAGCCAGCCGCCGGGCGCGGTCAACTGATGCAGCACCGGCAGGATCGCGTGGGGCTCGGCGAGCCATTCCAGCACGGCGTGGCAGATCACCAGATCGTAGGGCTCGGTGAGCTGACCGGGCAGTTCCTGCCATGGCGCCTGAATGAACGTCGCGCTTTGTCCGGCCTCGGCAAAACGCTGACGCGCACCTTCGAGCATCGGCTCGGCGGGCTCGGTGAAGGTGACGTCATGACCGCGCTCGGCCAGCCACAGAGACATGTGCCCCAGGCCCCCGCCGATATCCAGCACGCGCAGCGGCCGATCCGGCAAGGCCTCGGTCAGATCGGCCTGTAATACCGCGAGGCGAATCGCGCCTTTGGCGCCGCCGTAGATTTTTTCGGCGAAGCGCGTGGCCAACTGGTCGAAATGACGGTCGCTCATCAGCTGAACCGCCGTTCGCTGTCGGCGAGCTTGGCGCGCACCACTTCATTCATGTCCAGACCCAACTCGCTGCACAGCAGCAACAGATACAGGACGATATCGCCGACTTCCTGCCCGGCATGGGCGAGTTTGTCCGCCGGCAACTGGCGCGACTGGTCTTCCGTCAGCCACTGGAAGATTTCCACCAGCTCGGCCATTTCCACGCTGGCGGCCATGGCGAGGTTTTTCGGGCTGTGAAATTGCCGCCAGTCATTGCGGTCGCGAATGGCGTGCAGGCGTTCGGTCAGTTCAACAAGGTTCATCGGGCTCTCCTGAAGACGCATAGCTTCGGGGGGATGGGTGCTGAAGGCAAGCAGCGCAGATGATCAATTGTGGGAGCGAGCCTGCTCGCGAAGGCGGTGGATCATCCAGACCGGATTTGCCTGACACGCCCCCTTCGCGAGCAGGCTCGCTCCCACACATGATCCGGGCAAACCTTCTATCATGCAGGGAACTCGGACGCCCTCCTCGTGGCCCAAGGCTCAGCTCTTTCATCAGGGATGCACACATGCGTGTAGAAAGCTTTTTCGAATGGCTCGGCCAGGCACTCGGTTCGGTCATCCGCTTCATCGTCGATGGCCTCAGCGGTCTGTTCAGCATGCTCAGCAACGCTGGCGGCAATTTTGTCGACGGCCTGGCGCAGACGCTGGGGATGGACACCTCGATCATCAGCATCATCGCGCTGATCGTTGGCCTGATGCTGTTGTGGTCGGCGATCCGGGCGTTCATGAATGCGTCGATCATTGCCGGGATCATCTGGTTGCTGCTGGGGTTGTGGTTGTTGAGCTGGATCATCCATTAACCCACCGCCCCCTGTAGGAGTGAGCCTGCTCGCGATCGCGGTATGTCATTCGAAGCTTGTGTGACTGAACGGGCGCTATCGCGAGCAGGCTCACTCCTACAGTAAATTGCGTTAATCGCTACAATCCCCGCTCCCCCAAGGAGCCTGCATGTCCTCTCTGCTTACCGACTGGCGCGACCGCCCGACTCACCGCAAGGTATGGGCGCTTGCCGCGCCGATGATCCTGTCCAATATTTCCGTGCCGCTGGTGGCGCTGGTCGACAGCACCGTCATCGGTCACCTGCCGCACGCCCATCAACTCGGCGCGGTAGCGGTCGGCGCCAGTCTGTACACGTTCCTGGCCTGGGCGATGGGTTTTCTGCGCATGGGCACCACCGGTTTTGCCGCGCAAGCTGCCGGGCGCAGCGATGGCGCGGCGTTGCGCCAGATTCTGTTGCAGGGCCTGTTGCTGGCGATGGGGCTGGCGGTCGTGCTCGGCTGTCTCGGTGTGCCGCTCAGCGGTGTGGCGCTGCACTTCATGCAGCCGTCAGCGGAACTGGAGCAACTGACCCGGGAGTTTTTCCACACGCGCCTGTTCGGCCTGCCCGCAGCGCTGGCGACGTACGCGCTGGTCGGCTGGTTCCTCGGCACGCAGAACGCGCGGGCGCCGCTGGCGATTCTGCTGAGCACCAACCTGATCAACATCGTCCTCAATCTGTGGTTTGTCATCGGCCTGGACTGGGGCGTGGTCGGCTCCGCCCGCGCTTCGGTGATCGCCGAATGGAGCGGCGCCCTGCTCGGCCTGTGGCTGACGCGCACGGCGTTGCGCGCCTATCCGGGGCAGATCATCTGGTCGGCGCTGAAAGTCTGGCAGAGCTGGCGCCCGCTGCTGGCGGTCAACCGTGACATCTTCATCCGCAGCCTCGCCCTGCAATCGGTATTTTTCCTGATCACCGTGCAAGGTGCCCGGCTGGGCGATGCGACCGTGGCGGCCAACGCGCTGCTGCTTAACGGCCTGCTACTGACGGCCCACGCACTCGATGGACTGGCCCACGCTGTTGAAGCCTTGTGCGGGCATGCCATCGGCGCGGGGGATCGCCTGGCACTGCGTCGGTCACTGGTGGTGGCCGGCGGCTGGTCGCTGATTGCCAGCCTCGGCTTCGCCGTGCTGTTTCTGCTGGCCGGACACTTGTTCATCGAGATGCAGACCGACATCCAGAGTGTGCGCGACACGGCGTTCGTCTACCTGCCTTATCTCGCCGTGCTGCCGCTGATTGCGGTGTGGAGTTACCTGCTCGACGGCCTGTTCATCGGCGCCACCCGCGCCCGGGAAATGCGCAACGGCATGCTGCTGACGGTGCTGCTGTTGCTGCCGTTCGCCTGGCTATTGCAGGACCTGGGCAATCACGGCCTGTGGATATCTTTCCTGCTGTTCATGGTCTTGCGCAGCGTGACCCTTGGCGCGCAAGCCCTGTGGCTGAAACGCAACGATGGCTGGTTCAGCGGCAAGGCTCACTGACGGAAACGGTCAGTCCGCCGCGCCCCACTGCCGACGTAGATGGTCGAGCCGTTCCTGCTGGGTCAGACCGGCCGGCGGCGCAACCAGCACGGCGCGCGGGTGCAGCAGGCGCAGCCACAGCCAGCCATCGAGCACAACGCGATCGCTGAAACCCAGCGCCAGACCTTGTTGCACATGCACAGAGATCGTCTGGTAATCGGTGCTCAGAGACTGGCACCAGCGCCAGATGTGTTGCTCCAGCAGGCAGCTTTGCAGGCGTTCGCGCTGGCGTCGGGTCAGGCTTTCTTCAACGCCCAGCGGCTCGACGAGCAAGCCGGGATTACGCAGTTGTTGCCAGCCCTGACTGCCAATGGCGCGGTCGGCCCAGGTGCCGCCAAACCAGCGCAACTGGCGAATCGGCCCGAGCCAGCGACTCAGTTGCTCGGCGTCGCAAGCGTCGAAGAAGTAGCTGGCGGTCTGGCGGTTGTAATAGCTGAGCAAGGCTCGGTGATTCAAACCGAAGGAGACGGTGAGCATGCGCTGCAAGTGGCTGATCAACTGCTGCGCCGGTATCTCGCAGCTCAGCAACAGGCCGCGCCAGGTGTCCGGGTCGCGCAGGCACAAGGCGGTCAATGCCGGACTTTCGCGCAAGTCAACGAGGACCGGGCCGTGCTCGCTGACCGGTTGAAATTCGGTGCCGTCGAACAACCGGTGACGCTGCACATCGGCGAACCCCTGGCGCAAGGTCTGCAGGGCGCGTGCCGCGTCCGGGGTATCGAGCAACAGCCATTGCGCCATGGGTTCAAGCGCCGCGCCGCTCATCGTGCGCTGCTCTGATCGAGCGCGGTGAGCAGCCGGCAACTGCACACGGACTCGGCGCAATGATTGAAGCTGCCTCCGCCCGGCATCAGGCACAGCAACAGCAGCGGCTCACCCGACTGCAACAGTTGCTGCAACCCGTCACTGACCAGCAGCTCCGGCAGCGCTGACGGCGCATCGTCCCCGACCGCATCCTCTGGCAACACCGAGGGCTGGAGAACGCCACTGACCACCGGTTGATCAGGATCGCCTTCAAGAAAACTCACCACGACCTCCACGCCTTCGGCCAGCGCCGCCGAAGGCAAATCGCTCAGGGTTGGCGCGAGCGGCAGCCAGCAATGGCTCGGCGCTGCGCCCTCGCCCTGATAGAGCCAGTCGAATTGCACCGCGACCGGCCGCGAGCAATCAGGTTGCGCTTCATCGACAGAGACCACCCAGGCACGCTGCAGGCTGTGCATGCGTTGCTTGGGTTGCGTAGCGGCGGGTGCACAGACTGGCACCCGCGCGGCCGCGAACAACCGATTGCCATAGGGCGGTTCGAGAGACTGATCGGCACGGTGTTCGATGCGGGTCAGCAACCATGGGCGGTTGCACTCGATGAACGGATGGCCGTCCAGCGGCAACCACTGACCGCTGCGCAGCGCTGGCAAATCGCTGTGCCCTTCGGCATTCGGTCCGCGCTGGCTGGCCTGTGAGTCTTCGTGCAGCTGCCATTGGCGCACGGCTGGAGCGACGCAATGGTGCTCATGCTCGCCCTGATAGTGCGCGACGTCTGCACGGGGCATCCGCGTCGGATCGTCGCCGAATACCAGGCAATGCCGGTCACGGTGATGCTCGAAGTAATAGTGAATGCGCGCCTCTGCGCACAGGCGCTGGAGCAGTTGCAGATCGGATTCGTGATACTGCGTGCAGAAGGTACGGGCCGGGTAGTCGCGGTGCAGGTCGAAGCGTCGTTGCAGGCCGACGACGCCGTGCTCGCGCAGGACCTGCTCGATGATCTGCGGAACAGAGCGGCCGCTGAAAATGCGCTGACTGACGCGCAATTCGAGGCAGCCAAGCTTCGGCCCGAGACGCACTCGGCTCAAGCGCAGACCATGGCCGTGTTCATGCTGGACAAGGCTGTGCAATTGCCCGTGCACACCCTGCCCGGGCGGGCCGAAGCACAGGAACGCGGAACGATGCAGCAGACCGGCGAGATCAAGGTGCGGATCGTCGATCACCACATCGATCTCGAAGACAAAGGGTTCGCTGAGCGCCTCCCTTCCGGTAAAGGCCAGAACTTCGAAGGGGTCGGACAGGCCCGCTACATCGAGACGAAACGACGGCTCGTTGACTGGATCGAACATGGGCGGATCTCTACAGGAGGGGCGGCCGGGGATTCTCGCCGAGAGGCATGGCCGAGTAGAGAGGCGAAGTACAACTTAGGAAATGACCTACGCGAAAAGCAGACCAGATGAGTTTGCTGACTTTGATAGCAAAGGTTTTCGTGAAAAAATCAGGAGATGTCCCACCGGGTCGTCCGAATTTTCCACAGCTTGCGGAAAAAAAATCGGACAACCCGAGCGGAACGCTATCAGGTCTCAGGAAGACAGATAGGAAGAGCGGGTCAGGCCCAGACGCAAGGCATCGAGGAACTGCGTGCGCTCGCTGGCACTGATGCGGGCACTGGCGCACTTGTCGCGGTAGTGGGTCATCAGTTCTTCCGGCGACAAGTGCACGTAACGCAGCATGTCTTCGATGGTGTCATGGGTTTCGATACCGGCGTGGTACACGCTGCCGTCGGCGTTCTGGTAGATGTTCACCGAGTCGGTGTCACCGAACAGGTTGTGCATGTCGCCGAGAATTTCCTGATAGGCGCCGACCAGGAACACGCCCAGCAGGTAGTCCTCGCCTTCGTTCAACGCGTGCACCGGCAGGCTGGTTTCGATGCTCTGCTCGTCGACGTACTGGTTGATCTTGCCGTCGGAGTCGCAGGTCAGATCCTGCAGCACCGCGCGGCGCAGCGGCTCTTCGTCGAGGCGGTGCAGCGGGATGATCGGCAACACCTGATCGATCGCCCAGGTGTCCGGCAGGCTCTGGAATACCGAGAAGTTGCAGATGTACTTGTCGGCCAGCTTGTCGTTGAGTTCGTCGAGCACCTGGCGGTGCGAACGCTGGCGGGCTTTCAGCGAGTTGTGCAGGCGCCGGCATACGGCGAAATAGCATTGTTCCGCCAGGGCCTTTTCCGCCAGGGTCAGCTTGCCATCGGCATATTGCGCCGCGACGTCACTCATGTAGTGAGTGGCACGCCAGTAGGTTTCGGTGACCATTTCAATGTCGGTCGGGCCGAGCAGGTCCACCAGCCATTGCACGGTTTCAGGCAGGCTCTCTTTGTTTTCGATCAGCGGGATTTCGTCGTTGTGTTTCTCGACGTCGGTGACCTGCACCACCAGCATCGCGTGGTGCGCGGTCAGCGAACGGCCGCTTTCGGAGAAAATGTGCGGATGCGGCAGGCTCTGCGCATCGCAGAACTCCTTGAGCATGCCGACCACGACACCGGCGTAATCGTCCATGTCGTAGTTGATCGAACTGGCGTTGCGCGAGTGGGTACCGTCGTAGTCGACACCGAGGCCGCCGCCGACGTCGATGTGATCCACCGGCAGACCGAGGTTGCGCAATTCGCCGTAGTAACGGATCGCTTCCTTGAAGCCGTGCTGGTAGTCAGCGAGGTTGGCGATCTGCGAACCCATGTGGAAGTGCAGCAGGCGAATGCCCTGATCCAGACCGGCGCCACGGAAGCGCTCGACCACCGACAGCAGTTGCGCCGCCGACAGACCGAATTTGGATTTCTCGCCACCGGTGTCCGCCCATTTCGACGAGGCCAGTGACGACAGGCGCACGCGCAGCCCCACCTGCGGCTTGACCTTCAGCGAGGCGGCTTCTTCGATCACCAGGCCGACTTCGGATTCTTTCTCGATGACGATGAACACGTTGTGGCCGAGCTTCTGGCCCATCAGCGCCAGACGGATGAATTCGCGGTCCTTGTAACCGTTGCAGACGATGGTGCCGCCCTTCGGCGCCAGCGCCAGCACGGCCAGCAGCTCAGGCTTGGAGCCGGCTTCCAGACCGATGGAGACGTTCTGGGTGGCGATGATGTTCTCGATCACCGCTTCTTGCTGGTTGACCTTGATCGGGTACAGCGCAGTGTATTTGCTCTGGTATTCCAGGCGTTCGATGTTCGAATCGAAGGCCCCGGTCAATTGACGGACACGGTCTTGCAGGATGTCGGGGAAACGTACCAGCAACGGCAAGGACAAACCGCTCTTGCGCAGTTGGTCGACTTGCTCGAACAGGTCGATGGGCGAGCTGCTCGGGCCGTTCGGACGTACTTCGACGCGACCGGCTTCATTGATCGCGAAATACCCGGCCCCCCAATGGCGAATCCCGTAAACGCTGCGGCTGTCCGCAACTGTCCATTGGCTGCCATCGTCTTTACGTGTGCGTCGTACGGACATCGAAGTCCCCTATAAAGAAGTCAGAGTGCGTCGCCTGACGTTCAGGCCGGCGCAGTCTAAAGAATGAAAATGACGGTTCGTCAGTGCGGCGGTAGACCGCACTGACTGCGTGGAGTTTAGAAACCGGTCATGAACAGGCTCTGTGAAAACCATGGCGACGACGCCGGATCCGAGAACACTCGAAGCCGGATCAAGCCGCCGGAGGGTTTCACAGAGGCTGCTAGCCGCCGGATTTCTTCGCTTTGAAACCGTGCTTGATCAGCTCTGCCAAGAGTAGCTCGACGTGATCGCCCTGGATTTCGATGATGCCGTCCTTCAACGCCCCGCCGGTGCCACAACGTTTTTTCAACGTCGTCGCCAGCTCCTTGAGCGCGTCTTCGGCCAGAGGCACGCCGGTGATGGTGGTCACCGTCTTGCCGCCACGCCCTTTGCTTTCGCGACGCACGCGGGCAATGCCGTCACCGGCCGGGATCACGGTTTGTTTGCAGATACAGGCGTCCACCGGCTTGCTGCATTCCGGGCAATGACGACCTGCGTCGGTAGAAAATACCAGGCCGCCCAAGGCGGCGAAGGATGCGGCTTTCTTGGCCACCGGCAATCCTCTCGGGAGGACAAAGACTGATCGCAACCTTGGGCAAGGTCAGCGACCGCGAAGCCCCACTCAGGCAGGGGCAGCGCTACTGCATCGGAAAACTTTGAACGCTGGACTGAATCTGTAGGAGCTGACGAGTGCAACGAGGCTGCGATCTTTTGATCCTGATCTTTAAAAGCAAGATCAAAAGATCGCAGCCTTCGGCAGCTCCTACAATAAATCTGCAGGCCAACCTCAAACTATCCGGTGCAGCTTGAAAAGGTCGCGCAGTGTAACGGCAAAAATCGCGATTGCTAAGTGCCAATCGGCGCCAATTCATGTGTTCTTTGCGACGTCGCTTTGCTGCGCCTTGAGATAGCGCTTCAACGCGGCCAGAGAGTCCGGGCAATAAGGCTTTTCGCTGATTTCCCGCATGACCTGTTCGACGGGGATGAATCGCGCTTCGAGGACTTCTTCCGGCTGCAGTTTCAGCGGACCGTCCCATACAGCGGAAAACGCCGAGCACCACAGACGGTTGCCGGTGTCTTCGAAGTAGAAGTGATCGTGCGCGGTGAGCTCGACGCCGCTGACGCCCAGCTCTTCCTCCAGCTCACGGGCCGCCGACTCGGCGTAGCTTTCGTCAGCCTGAACCATGCCCCCCGCAGCAACATCCCAGTAACCGGGATAAATCGCCTTGCTCAACGTGCGCCGGTGCACGCACAGCTCACCGGCAGAATTGAACAGCATGATGTAGGTGCCACGGCCGATCAGCCCGCGTTCACGCAAATCGGAACGCACCAGGGCGCCGAGCAGGTTGTCCTGTTCGTCGACCCAGGCGATCTGTTCGGCGTCCGAGGCGGCGCGATGGGCCGCCTCTCTGGTTGATTGACTCACGTATCAGCCCTGATTGAGCAGTTGGCGCAAATCGATCACTGCGGCATTGGCCCGGGAAATATAGTTGGCCATGACCAGCGAGTGGTTGGCCAACACACCGAAACCGCTGCCGTTGAGAATCATCGGGCTCCACACCGGCTCTTGCGAAGCCTCCAGTTCGCGGATGATCTGACGCACGCTGACGGTGGCATTCTTCTTCGCCAGCACATCGGCGAAATCGACTTCGATGGCGCGCAGCAGATGCGACAGTGCCCAGGCCTGGCCCCGTGCTTCGTAGAACACGTTATCGATCTGCATCCATGGGGTTTCCACGACTTCTTCGTCAACCTGCGGTACTTCGCCGACCGCCGGGATTTCGGTCTTCAGCGCAGTGTTGAGCTTGACCCGACCAACACTGGCCGACAGGCGTTGCGACAGCGAACCGAGACGGGTACCGACATCGCCCAGCCAGTTGTTGAGGTTGTCGGCGCGGGCATAGAACAGCGCGTTTTTTTGATTCGGATCGGACAGGCGCGCCTGATAACGGCTCAGGGAGTTGATGCCTTCCTGATACTCCGACTCACTGGACGGCAGTACCCAGCTCTTGTTGTCGAAGTTGAAACGCGGTTCGGCCTTGGCCAGATCGGCGTCTTCGGCCGACTGCGATTGCGAACGGGCGAAATCCTTGCGCAGGGCACGGGTCAGGTCACGCACCTGCACCAGCACGCCGTATTCCCAGCTCGGCGTATTGTCCATCCACAGACCCGGCGGGAAACGATCGTTGGAAATGTAACCGCCCGGCTTGTTGAGCAAGGTGCCGGCGACGGTTTTCAGGGTTTCGACCGTGGTGTAGCCGACCACCATTTGCTTGCCTTCTTTCTCGGCAGCGACCTGGGCATTTTGCGCCACTGGAAACAGCTCCGGTTCCTGGCTCCAGTACCAGCCCAGCGCGATGGTCACCAGCAAGTAGAGACCAATCACTGTGGCCAGCGCCCGGCTGAAAAATAGCCCGCCGACATAACTGCGGGTGGCCGACTTGGGCTCGGCGGCACGTTCAGGCGCGCTGCCCGCGCGGTTTTTCCAGTCCAGCATGGCGATATCCTTTCAATCACTTGGGTTCAACGGTTCGACCACAACCATACAACAACGTGCCAAGGCCGGGCACCCGCTATCGCGGTACTGGCGCAAAACAAGCGAAGGGTGTCGCGAACGAAAGGATAGACGCAGGTTTCAGACGTTGAAGATGCGCAGCGAAAGCTGCCGAACTTGATCGTCGGTAAACAGGTGTGCAATGCCTTGGGCGTCGGTTCGACGCTGATTGGGTATTCCATCGATCGTGGCGATGTAGGCCTGCACAGGCAAAGGCTCACCGGTCACACTGTCGACCAGACGAAAGATTCGCGCGGTGCGGGTGGGCTGCTCGGGAGGGTTGTTCATCAGCTCGAGCACGGCCTGTTGGAACACCGCTTCGGCGCCCTGCCAGTAGCCATAGTCGGCTTCGGCTTTGATCAGGCACCATTCACCCTGTTGGATCTGCGCCAAAACTTCGCTGTCCAGATTGATCATCAAGCCCGCGCGTAGCTGGTCCAGCCCTTCGAGCGATTGCCGCATGTCCAAAAGATTTGCTACCTGCTCCAGCGCCTCGTCCACGGGACAGACATGCTTGCGCTCGTTACCCGTCAGGCTCAATTCACGGACCAGCCTCATCGAAGTCCCTCGCCTTGCCACTCGTCCGAGCCCATCGTCCGGCTGATTTCGTGGCGCCAATAGATGCGGCGGTAGCTGAAGTGGACTTTCTCCAGTTGCGTAAGATGCGACGTGCCACTGTCGAGACAGTGCGGCATCAATAGTTCGCTGCCGACGACCAACGCATCCTCCAGTTCCACCGTGTAGAAGTGCTCCTGCACGCCGCTGGCCGAAGTGCGATAAAACTCAACCCGGCATTCGCTCAGCAACTCTCCGCTGGACAGCGCCATATTCAGCAAGGGCGAAGCCTTGTCGAGGGTTTTGGTGATGATCAATGGCCTGTGCATCCGCCGCCCGGCGCCCTGATCCTTGGGGATGTACATGCCATGGCTGAGGGCCTGCACCATGATCTTGTCTTCGCGCCCGCTCTGGTAGGTATTGCCCACCGAGGCTTCAGTGAAAGCGCCGGCGGTGATCAGTCCCTGGCGGCTGCCGTGGATGGTCATGAAGGCGGGGATGGGCATGGGATGGCTCCTTTTTCGGGTAGGGGTGGGAGGAAGTGATGGGATTCGAGGCGGCGATCTTCGATTTCGTCGAAAGGAATCCAGGGTTTCGCCACGGCGAGAGTGATGAGGTAGCGCTCCTGATCGAGATGTCTGGAATCTCTGAAGCGTCCTAGAATCAGCATTGCCTGGTATTTGTCGCCGGCCTGCCAAAATGACCGCCCAGAAAGCACTCCTTGTCTGACGTATGCGCGCCATTCGGGGGTGTCCGTAATTGTCGGGTCGCCCTGCGTACCCATAGGTTTCCAGCCTTTTGCGCACCATTGGCTCTGCAGATCGGTAACAACCTTCATGGCGTCGTCGATCAGCAGAGGTTCGATTTGCGGAGACATGCGGATGCTCACGGTCAGATTATTGACGAACGTCACGGTGAAAAACCGAGCCAGCGGCGTCTCGAACCCGTACTGCGGATCAACGAAGCGCAAACGCGCATCCGTCTTCGGAATGCCACCGGAAACAGTCTTGCTACCGCGACCCCACACACTGAACGGAGCGGTCGAATGCGCCTCCATGTACTCGTAGGTTTCGCCGATCCTCAAAGTAATGACCGGATCGCTCCATAGCGGCTGCATCAGTTGCCGTAAAGCGGGCAGTGCAACAGCCACACAAACAATCATCCACACCCAGCGACGTCGACTGATTTGCCGAAGGCGCAAGCTCATCAGCCCTCCTCCCTGAGCGCAATCTCGCGGATTGACTGCGCCAACAACGCCTTGTTGCTGTCGTTGAGCAACAGATCAAAACGACTCGCCGCCCGCAGCACAAACTTCATTCGCTGGTCGATATCGGACAAATCCGCCAGCGGGCTGCTATCAAAATCAATGGTGCGGCCATCATCGACACGCTGGCATTGGCTGGTCAGCGTCAGCTCGATGGCCTGAGCGACGCCGGAAGGGAAGTTGGTGACATAAGAAAAATGATTGCCGCGCAAAAGCGCAACCAGGTGGCTGTTTTCGTAAATGGTCGGCTGGAGAATATTTTGCTGCTCGTGCCACGCCAAATGCTTCACGCTTTCGGCGATTTTCCCGGCCTCTATTGCTTCAAAGGCCACCTCTATCTCGGGATATACATCCCCGAACCTGAGGGTGTCTTGCCCGACCGGCCAAAGCACCGGCCACTTCGCATGCCCTTGAATCTTCTCCCGGTCGCGAAGACATTTCTTAAGCTCCGCCAATCCCCGCACCGCATAAAACTGATGCAACGGATAAACATCCAGAAACAGCGTGGTATTGCCCATCGCCATCATCTCGTATACATGCCGGAACTGTTGCTCGGCCACCGACAGCTCTTCGCCCGGCACCCGGGCATCCACGACAGACAGCGGATTACGCGCCTGAGCCTGTTGATATTCACGCAGGTTTTCGGCCTGCCCCGGCATTTTTTCCGGCGTGAGCAATCCGGATTCGCGTCGGCTGTCTCGCAGCCGCTGCCGCGCTTCGTATTCCTCGCGGATGCGTTCGATACTCTGTGCCGCATGCAGCAAGCCACAGCCGACCTGCTTGGAGGCAAACGCCGCCAGGCCCGCCCATTGAAAACGTGAGTCGTGCAACCACAACCGGGCATAGGCCGCATTGATCGCCCGATTGCGCGCGACCGGATCGGCAATCAGCACGCCGTTCGGGGCGACGATTGCTTCGGCGGCGCGCTGATAGCGCCGCCAGAGGCATTGGCAGGTCAGCACCGGCACCTCTGTCACCTGCACCCGCTCGCCATACAACAACTCTTCGCCGCAAGCGCAGTCGTCGACGGGCGTGATGTTGTGATTGAGGCGCTGGGCATCACTGGCGAGTTCGGTGAAACATTGGCTCATGGCGGATCGACGGCAGCTAGGGGAATCCCTGAACCGTAACAGCCAACCGGGCCGGTGAAAGCACGTAGAAGAAAAATCAGAAAGTGCTGTCAGACGCCGCCTATCAAGGCCGATGAAATGTCGACAGCGCTGGCAGGATTGTTCGCAAAACCCCAGCATGCGGGCACTTGATCAAAATCAGAGGTAAAAACAAAACCACCCGGTCAGAAACTGAATCGTGTCGTCCAGCAGATTATTGACGTACGACACTCGTCTAAGGGAAAAGAGGTGCTAGCATAGAGCCACCAGTCGATCTCAGCATGCACCCTAACTAGTAGTCAGGATATGACCGAGCCAGAAGACCCCAGCCGTGAGCGTCTCAAGCACCACTTTGCCCAGCGGGTAATTCATCAGGCACGTCAGATTCTTGAGATATGGCAGCGCCTGCAACGCAGTGAGTGGTCCACTGTCGACCTCGCCGAACTGAGCGAGGCAAATCTGCGCCTGCTGCGTTTTGCCGAGCGTTTCGAACAGCCGGAACACACTCAGTTGGCCCATCACATCAGCCAGTCGCTGCAAGCGGTGGATGCCAACCGTGGCCGTCTCAGCAGCGGCCTGATCACCGATCTCAATCGCTTGATGCAGCGCCTGTCGCGCACCGGCCTGCGCCATGGCGACCAGCTCGACCAGACCTTTCTGCCGCCGCTGCGCAAGCCGATCTATGTGATGTTGCAGGACCACGACCGCGCCGAGCGGCTGGCCAAGCAGCTGGAGTTTTTCGGTTTGAGCGCGCAGGCGCTGGACAGCGTGGCGGCGTTTCGTTCGTCGATGGTCGAGCGTTTGCCCGCGGCGATTGTCATGGACGTCGATTTCAGTGGCCCCGGCATCGGCCTGAAACTCGCCGCCGAAGCGCAGGTCGGCCTCGAAGAACAGCTGCCGTTGCTGTTTTTCAGCCTGCACGAAACCGATACCCCGACCCGTCTCGCCGCCGTGCGCGCCGGCGGGCAGGAATTTCTCACCGGCACCCTCGAAGCCTCGAGCCTGCTGGAAAAAATCGAAGTGCTGACCTGCACCGCCCAGTACGAACCTTATAAAGTGCTGATCATCGACGACTCGCGCGCGCAGGCCCTGCACACCGAGCGCCTGCTCAACAGCGCGGGGATTGTCACCCGCACCTTGATCGAGCCGATTCAGGCGATGGCTGAACTGGCGGATTTCCAGCCGGACCTGATCATCCTCGACATGTACATGCCAGCCTGCACCGGCACCGAACTGGCCAAAGTGATCCGCCACAACGACCGCTACGTCAGCGTGCCGATCATTTACCTGTCGGCCGAGGACGATCTGGACAAGCAGCTCGACGCCATGAGCGAGGGCGGCGATGACTTTCTGACCAAGCCGATCAAGCCGCGGCACCTGATCACCACGGTGCGCAACCGCGCCGCCCGCGCGCGCAATCTCAAAGCGCGGATGGTCCGCGACAGCCTTACCGGTCTGTACAACCACACCCACATCCTGCAATTGCTCGAAGACTGCTCGTTCCGCGCCCGCCGCGAGAACAAGCCGCTGAGCTTTGCCATGCTCGACATCGATCACTTCAAACGGGTCAACGACAGCCACGGCCACCCGATGGGCGACCGTGTGATCAAGAGCCTGGCGCTGTTCCTCAAGCAGCGTTTGCGCAAGACCGATTTCATCGGCCGTTACGGCGGTGAAGAGTTCGCCATCGTCATGCCTGACACCGATATCGACGCGGCGCATAGAGTCCTCGACGAGATTCGTCAGCGTTTCGCCGAGATCCATTACCCGGCGCAGCCGCAGGACTTGTGGTGCACCTTCAGCGCCGGCGTGGTGGAAATGTGCGATGACTCCGACAGCCTGATGATGGCCAGCCAGGCCGACGAGGCGCTGTACCGCGCCAAAGGCGCCGGGCGCAATCGAGTGCAAACCGCAAGGCAGTCAAAGCAAAGTGCCACTTTTTCATCGGAATCCACTGATTCGGTCATAACCCTGTAATGGAATCGCAATAAATTCAGGCGCTTACCATTTCTGCCGTTGGTAGCCGTCATGCGCCTGAAGTTGCTCACCAATCTCAACACTCTGCTGTTGGTCGCCGTCTGCGTGGCCCTTGGCGCCACGCTGTGGTGGTCGCAAAAAGCCCTTGAACGCCCCTATTTGTTGATGGAGCGCTACCTGGGGCTGTCGCAACAATTTCAGAATGAAGTGGCGCGCAACGTCGAAGACTATCTCGCCAGCGGTGACGCGCTGCGCTTGAGCGCTGCTGCTCAGGCCATCGACAGCGTACAGAAGCAACTGAGCGAACTGCCCCCGGCGCTGGCCGACACCGTGCGGCCAAGTCTGTCGGGCCTTGATGAGTTCAGCAAAACCGACCTGCTCGCCGCCGGCAAACTGGCCGGCGATCCGCAAGCCTTGCTGTTGCAGGCCGAGCGCGAACTCAGCGCCAGCCTCGACCAGCTCAACACCTACGCCAATGGCAATGCCGCCTACTTCGCTCCACTGCTCGCCGCGTCGCAGCATCTGGGCAAGTTGTCGCTGGCGCGAGACAAACTGGTCAGCAGCGGGCGCAGTGAACTGGCCGCCGATGTCGAGCGCGAAGTGAGCAACATGCGCGCCCAGGCCGAGGCAATCGATGCCCTGCCCTTGCTCGGTGTGGTCGCCAGCAACGAATCGAGCAGTGACGATTTCGCCGCGCTGATGGGCATCGAGAACACTGATAAAGCCGCCGCCGAAGATGCCGGTGTCGCCCTCAAACGCGAACTGAACAGTTTGCTCGGCCGCTACCCGGCGGAACTGACGCGCACCCGCGAGCAGATTCAGAAACGCGCAGCCCTCAGCGCTGCCACCAACGAAAAAATTGCCAGCGTGCAAAACGCCATCGCCGGCCTCGAACCGGTGGTGCGCGCACAACACGGGCAGATCCAGGGCGAAGTGCGGCTGATGCAAGGCGTGATGATCGGCCTGATTCTGCTGATCGCCCTGCTGATCGATACGTTGCAGCGGCGCCTCGCCCGCACCCTGACCAACCTTGCCCCAGCGCTATCGACCTGGGCCGAAGGCGATTTCAGTCGCGACATTCAACTGGGCAAGACCAACCGCGAACTGCATGACATCGAAGCCTCGCTCAACCGCTTGCGCGCCTATCTGGTGGATCTGGTCGGCACGATTCGCGGCAACGCCGAGCAAGTCGCGGGCAGCAGCCGCACCCTCGCCGAACTGAGCAATGACCTGCACAGCGGCGCCGAGCATCAGGCCGGCGATACCGCGCTGATCCGCGATTCGCTGGGCGAACTTGAGGCGACCATTCAGCAAGTGGCCGGCGATGCTCGTCAGGCCGCCGATGCCAGCCGTCATGCCGGTCTGGCCGTCGAGCATGGCCAGACTGTGATCGGCCAGAGCCTGACCGGACTGCATGCGCTGGTCGGTGAAGTTCAGAGCAACGCACAGATGATCGAACACCTGGCGGAGGAGTCGGCAACCATCGGCGGCGTGCTGACGGTGATTCGTTCGATTGCGGATCAGACCAACCTGCTCGCGCTGAACGCCGCGATCGAAGCGGCCCGCGCCGGGGAAATGGGCCGTGGTTTTGCCGTGGTCGCCGAAGAAGTGCGCTCGCTGGCACAACGCACCGCCGGAGCGACGGCGGAAATCCAGACACTGATCGCCGGCCTGCAGACCGCCGCGCGGCAATCGGTCGAAGGCATGCGCGCGCAGGTCGAGCACGCCGAAGCCACCGCCAGTCAGGCGCAAGCGGCGGACGGTGCATTGGACAAAATCGTCGGCGCGATACAGACCATCGCCGACACCGCTGTGCGCATCGCCGATGTCACCGCACAGCAAAGTGGCGCGGTCAGCGAGATCCGCGATCACAGCGAGCGCATTCATCAATTGGGTGGGGATAATCTGCTGCGCATCGGTCAAGGGCGCGAACAGGGCGAGAATCTGCTGGTGCTGGGTGGGCGATTGCATACGGCCGTTCAGGCCTTCCGCGTCTGACCGCAACCCCCTGTAGGAGCTGCCGAAGGCTGCGATCTTTTGATTTTGCCTCTCAAGATCAAAAGATCGCAGCCTTCGGCAGCTCCTACAAGGACAGTGACTGAATCCGGTGACGCAGTCACAAATTTCGCGCAAACATCGCCCATCGTGCCGCCTATTGCATGGAACTGGACAGTCACAAAGGCTTTGCGGCATAGTCGCCGGGTTCTGACGACTGCTCATTGATAACAAGGACAACGCAGATGGCGACGCTACTGGTGCTGCACGGCCCCAACCTGAACCTGCTCGGCACCCGGGAACCGGGGACCTATGGGTCGACGACCCTGGCGCAGATCAATCAGGATCTGGAGCGGCGCGCCCGTGAAGCCGGCCATCATCTGCTGCATCTGCAAAGCAACGCCGAGTACGAATTGATCGATCGCATCCACGCTGCGCGCGATGAAGGCGTGGATTTCATTCTGATCAATCCGGCGGCTTTTACGCACACAAGTGTCGCATTACGTGACGCGCTGCTGGGAGTGAGCATCCCATTCATCGAAGTGCACTTGTCCAACGTGCACAAGCGCGAACCTTTCCGCCATCACTCCTACTTCTCCGATGTAGCGGTAGGAGTGATCTGCGGCCTTGGCGCCAGCGGTTACCGACTGGCCCTGGAGGCCGCACTAGAGCAGCTTGAACACCAAGCTATACGCCCCTGACCGACCCTTGGGAGTTGATGATTCATGGATATCCGTAAAGTTAAGAAACTGATCGAATTGCTGGAAGAGTCCGGCATCGACGAGCTCGAGATCAAGGAAGGCGAAGAGTCCGTACGCATCAGCCGTCACAGCAAGACCCCGGCGCAGCAGTACTACGCGCCGGCCCCGATGCAGGCTCCGGCTGCTGCCCCTGCTGCCGCGCCAGTCGCTGCCGCTGCTCCGGCCGCCGCTGCTGCACCCGCGCTGAACGGCACCGTGGCCCGTTCGCCGATGGTCGGCACCTTCTACCGTAAATCTTCGCCAACCTCGCCTGCCTTCGTTGAAGTCGGCCAGACCGTGAAGAAAGGCGACACCCTGTGCATCGTCGAAGCCATGAAGATGATGAACCACATCGAAGCTGAAACCAGCGGTGTGATCGAATCCATCCTCGTCGAAGACGGCCAGCCGGTTGAGTACGACCAACCGCTGTTCACCATCGTTTGAACCGCGGAGAGCCTTTGATGACTGCGAAGTTGGAAAAAGTTCTGATCGCTAACCGCGGTGAGATCGCCCTGCGGATTCTGCGTGCCTGCAAAGAGATGGGCATCAAGACCGTCGCCGTTTACTCCAAGGCCGACAAAGAGCTGATGCACCTGGGTCTGGCAGACGAATCCGTCTGCATCGGTCCGGCGTCCGCCGCTCAGTCTTACCTGCACATTCCGGCCATCATCGCTGCCGCTGAAGTGACCGGCGCTACCGCCATTCACCCAGGCTACGGTTTCCTCGCGGAAAATGCCGATTTTGCCGAGCAGGTCGAGAACTCCGGCTTCGCCTTCATCGGCCCGAAAGCCGACACCATCCGCCTGATGGGCGACAAGGTATCGGCCAAGCACGCGATGATCGAAGCAGGCGTACCCACTGTTCCAGGTTCCGACGGCCCACTGCCGGAAGACGAAGAAACGGCGCTGCGCATCGGTCGTGAAGTCGGCTACCCGGTGATCATCAAGGCCGCCGGTGGCGGTGGTGGTCGCGGCATGCGTGTGGTGCACAAGGAAGAAGACCTGATCGCCTCGGCAAAACTGACCCGCTCCGAAGCAGGCGCGGCGTTCGGCAACCCGATGGTGTATCTGGAAAAATTCCTCACCAATCCACGTCACGTCGAAGTGCAGGTGTTGTCCGACGGCCAGGGCCACGCCATCCATCTGGGCGACCGCGACTGCTCGCTGCAGCGTCGTCACCAGAAGGTTCTCGAAGAAGCGCCGGCACCGGGCATCGACGAGAAGGCGCGCCAGGAAGTCCTGGCTCGCTGCGTCAAGGCGTGCATCGACATCGGCTACCGTGGCGCCGGCACCTTCGAGTTCCTCTACGAGAACGGTCGTTTCTACTTCATCGAAATGAACACCCGTGTTCAGGTGGAGCACCCGGTTTCGGAGATGGTCACCGGTATCGACATCGTCAAGGAGATGCTCAGCATCGCCGCTGGCAACAAGCTGTCGTTCACTCAGGAGGACGTGGTCATCCGCGGTCACTCGCTGGAGTGCCGGATCAACGCTGAAGATCCGAAGACCTTCATGCCGAGCCCGGGCACGGTCAAGCATTTCCACGCCCCAGGCGGCAACGGCGTTCGCGTCGATTCGCACCTGTACAGCGGTTATGCCGTGCCACCGAACTACGACTCGCTGATCGGCAAACTGATCACTTACGGCGCAACCCGCGACGAAGCCATGGCCCGCATGCGCAATGCCCTGGACGAAATCGTGGTCGACGGGATCAAGACCAACATCCCGCTGCACCGTGATCTGGTTCGTGACGAAGGCTTCTGCAAAGGCGGTGTGAACATTCACTACCTCGAGCACAAGCTGGCCAAACAGTCGTAAGGCTGAAGCGGTGTGAACAAGAAACCCGATCCCTGCGGATCGGGTTTTTTTATGCGTGCAACAAACGTATCAGTTGATCAACACCATCGAAAAGGCCTGCTCTTGAACCATCTCGGTGGTGGCCCGACGGCCAGTCTGGTCAACCACAATGCCTGCTGAATTTTCATACAACGGTTTGCTGCGCACACGCTGCATGAAGCTTGAAGCGCGCTTCGATACCGCGTCGGTGGCATGACTCGCTCGCTGCAATACCGGTGTGTACAAGCGTTCGACTTGACTGGAGGAGGTCTTGAACACCGTCGAAACACCATTCTTGAGATTCAACGTCACGGCGTAGTTATTTCCCAGACAGGAAGAATACGACCAGTAATCCCATGTCGGCCGCAGGCCCTGCTGGCGCAACACACTCCTGACCGGCCCGCCGATATCGGCCCCCGTCAGCCAGTCACCCCCCACCAAAGTGGCACGAATTTCCTTGGCAGAGCCGCCCAGGCGCGCGATCACATCCTTGACTGTGCGCTCGACCAACGAACGGATGTTGTGATCGAAATGGATGATTGCGCCGACCTTCGTCAGCGGGTTGTACATCGACGCAATCACGCAGGTCTGCGCGTTCAGCGAAAAAAGATAATTGTCCCTCGACCCGGCAACAAACTTTGCCACCACCGCTTCGCCCTGCATCGCGCCACGGTTGAGCACCGGCTCGACACGACCGGGAAACGCGCTGCGCAGATTGCTCACCTGACCAAGATTGCGCACCTGGTCATTTCCACCTCGCAATCCAACGCGGTCATGCGTCCACTTGCCGCTCGCGGTCAACCGTATGGGCCGCTGATAAATGGCCGCCGGGCGCCGAGCGTCAATCAGACAAAGCCCACCGAAATGCAGACTTTCCCTGACCTGGTAATACCTGCCCTTGCTGCGGATGAAATAGGCCGGTTGAGGCTGCACAGCACTGGCCGGACTGCGCCATGTGCCAAAAAAGACGCCCTCTTCGGTTACTTTCTGCAAATTCTCCGGCGTCTTGCCAACTGCCTGCCTCGCGTGAAAACGCACTTCGCGAATCGCCGGCAGCGTTTCCTTGCGCATCGGCGCCACGGTTTTGAGGGGTTCAGCCAACAATGAAACCGGCCTGGTCGTGTGCTTCAGACTTCTGATCGTGCTCCCGAGCAATTTGAGCGTACTTCGAGCGCCGACCACGGCAAACAGCGCGCCCCATGCGGCCTCCAGCCAGTGGCCGAGCGCGCCATCGACATCGCCTTCCAGGTGCGCCTCGATAGCCTGGCCGGCGCTGACGGCGATGAACACGACATCCAGCAGTAAGGCAAAGGGCGGAAACACCATACAAAACGGCGCAGCCCCGAACGTCAGCCCCTTGACCACCTGGCGCTCGATCATCTCCGCGCGGCTGGTGGTGATGTCCTCCACATCCGTGACAGTGCGTTCGATGTAGGCGTTGAACTCGCTGCGCGCGTCGCTCACTCGCTGCGCTTCGTACAGCGTATCGACGCGTTGATTCCTTGCCGCTATCGCATGCAAGGAGCGCGAAACGGTTTTGCGCGCAGCAACTGCGGTCCGTGCCATAAGGTAGTCATGCAGCGTGCCGGCGATCTCGCCGAACAGTGTCTGATACGGGCGCAATGTCAGGTTGTCGGGAGCATCCGGCGTGTACAGCCACCAAGAGAGCTCGGGGTCAGAACAAACAAATACGTACACCCCGAGCACGACATGACCACGCACGGTTAACCTGAACACGCCATCGCTGGCAACAACACTGGCCCCCGGCAAACGCGCGCCCGGCATTGGCAATTGGCTCAACAGCGAAACCTGCCGGACCAGGGAAAAATACACCGGGTCACTTAACCGCGCCTGACTTCTGGCAACGCGCAAATCACGATCCATTTTCGATAACAGTACGTTTCGATAGGCGAATCGACGCGGCTCGTAGGCAGGGTCGCGGGAATCGAGATACCTGCCGCGGATCTCGCTGGCATACTTTTCGCCCAGCCATGCCCGGCGCAGATACAGGGCCAGATCGGCACTGCGCACCTGGCTCAAATCCTGGCCAACTGACGAGCGCACGCCTTTTTCCGGATGGTCGATTCCGGCGCTGTCGTCGTAGCCGTAGATCGCCAGGTCAAGCAGGCTGGCTACCGACTGTTGCTTGCGATCGGCAATGCCTGGGTTGTAGTCGATCAGCACGGTGGCAGGATCTACCGCCTCCTGCACATTCTTGCTGCGCATATAGGGTGCGATCGCTGCGGCAACTGTGCGTCTGGCGAAGTCAACGAAGACTTCGAACCCGCCCAACAGCTCATTCAAGACCTGCTGATGCACCAACAGCTCCTGATTCAGACTGCTGACGCGCCGGCGTTCATCCGGGGCCAGCGTTGCGTACCAGCGCAGCGAGTTATCCTCCTCCAGCTGCTGCAGATGTTTCGCCAGGCCCATTTTTACAGCCGCGGCGACGCATTCATCGAAGGGCTTGGCAGCACGCCGAAGGTCACTGTCCATGCCCCAGAGGGCGGGGCTGGCGGCCACGGCGAAAAGGTATTCCCGCGCTGTGCGATGGGCGCTCGGCGCAAGTTGCTGCAAAAGATATTCGCGACCCGATTCGCTCTGCGTCCAGCCCCACACCTCTCCGGTCAACGCGGCCAGCGAAGGCAATCGCACCCACTCCTGGCCGTCTGGCTTATTGGGCGCGTACAGGACGAGGTCATCCACCGCTTGCGAAGTTCTCTCACGGTAAAACACCATGAGATCCGCGCACTGCATGCCATTGGGCAGCGCCAGCGCAGCGACCCGCAAGGTGTTCTCAAGAAGATCTCCCCCCCACGTCCGTTCGAGACGATTATGGTCATCCACCGCTAAATGCCCCGCGCAACGCGCAACAAATGCACTTTGCCTGAGCCGCACGATGAACCAGTCGATCGACGCCTTCTGCACCTCATCGCGCTGATACAGCCTGCCGAGGACTTGCAGGTAATCGGCCGGATAGTCCTGCTGCGCCAGCATGTCGGCAATGAATGCCGGCTCCAGAGGCTGGTTACGCAGCGAAGGACCACTGGTGACTTCCAGCACGACAGCAAAATCCTGACCGATCGGCCCTGCCGCCAGCAATTCGCTCAGACTGCGGTTCTGCGTCGGCTCGCCCACCGCCGAATGCCATCTCAAGCGTACGTCGATCCGGTCCGGCTCTACCTCCATGTCGAGCTTGAGCTGGATGTATTCGATGGCTTGTTGACGGACATAGGCGCGCAACGAACCGTAGCCTTGCAGCAGATCATCGAGCGCCGCCTGGGCCAGTGACGTCTGTTGCTGATAATCGCGCAGCATCGCGCGATCGCTCTGGTCAAGCACCCGCAGCCAATGCGGCAATCGTGCGAATGACTGCGCCTGGAGAATTTTCTTTTCCGTGCCGGTTGCCAGCGCGGTCAACCGATAACGGCGAGCGCCTCGGTCCTGGATCTTTTCGATTTGCCCGCGCAATCGATCCAGCGTCAGCCCCGCGAGCCGGTCCGCCTGGAACAGCGCGTCGATGTCGTCGATGTAGCGCTGCAGCTTGCGCACGACCAAACGATCGAACGCAGCCTCCTCGCCCTTTGTGGACCAATGCTCGCGCAGATACTTCTTGTACTGATCAAGGAAGTGCGCTGAAACGGTATCCACCGTCTGGATCACAGCTTCGCGGCGGCTGACCGGCACCCCCGGATCGCCGCCCCCCGGCCAGCGGTATGGAGCGTCCTGAATGGCCAGATACATGAGCGCCTTGCCATCGATGAGCTTCTGCAAAATGGCATTGAGCAAGGCCAGCACAAACCCCGGATCGATATTGCCGACAGGGTAATGACTGCGCAGCTCGGTCAACGCGAAGTCTTCCATGGCCTCCAGCAAAGACATCTGGCTGCTCAGGCGTTTGTCGATCAACACCTGCCAACGCGTGATCCGCAGCAGAATGGCCTGCGTCGTGCCTGTAGAGTCAGCGGCTACCGGTGGTATTTCTTCTACAATCCCTTGTTGATCCGCCATATCGTCCAGCCCGTTGTCGCATAGAAATGAGCTTTCACTCTATTTGTCGTCAAACGCACGCTGGCCATACATATATATCTCGCAGGTGCGAATGTGTAACAGCAACCCGGCTTGTCCACTTTGTCGGCGACCTGGCGTAAACTGCGCGCTTTTGCAGCTTCGGGCTGCTCCACAGATTTTCAAAGGTGCCCGCCATGCCCTGGCTGCAAGTCCGTCTCGCCATCACCCCGGAACAAGCCGAAACCTACGAGGACGCATTCCTCGAAGTCGGCGCTGTGTCGGTGACTTTCATGGACGCCGAAGACCAGCCGATCTTCGAACCGGAGCTCAACACCACGCCTTTGTGGTCGCACACCCATTTGCTGGCGCTGTTCGAGGGCGGTACCGAACCGGAACCGGTGCTGGCCCATCTGGAACTGCTGACCGGTAGCCCGCTGCCTGAGCACCACAGCGAAGTCATCGAAGACCAGGACTGGGAACGCAGCTGGATGGATGGCTTCGAGCCGATGCGGTTTGGCCAGCGCCTGTGGATCGTGCCGAGCTGGCACGCCGCGCCTGAGCCTGACGCGGTCAATCTGCTGCTGGACCCGGGCCTGGCGTTCGGCACCGGCACCCACCCGACCACCGCCCTGTGTCTGGAATGGCTCGACGGTCAGGATCTGAAAGACTGCAACGTGCTCGACTTCGGCTGTGGCTCGGGGATTCTGGCGATTGCCGCTCTGTTGCTCGGCGCCAGGGAAGCCGTGGGCACCGACATCGACGTGCAGGCGCTGGAAGCCTCGCGCGACAACGCCGGGCGCAACAACATTGCCGATGCGCTGTTCCCCCTGTACCTGCCGGAGGATCTGCCGCAGGTTCAGGCCGACGTGCTGGTGGCCAACATTCTCGCCGGCCCACTGGTATCTCTGGCGCCGCAACTGTCCAGCCTGGTCAAGACCGGCGGGCGCCTGGCACTGTCGGGCATCCTCGCCGAACAGGGCGAGGAAGTCGCCGCCGCTTATGCGCAGGACTTCAAGCTCGACCCGATCGCCAATCGCGATGGTTGGGTGCGCATCACCGGGCTTCGGCGCTAAAATGACCGCTTGCCTGAACCGGATCGCCGCATGACCGACAGTTTCGTCACCCAGTGCCCGCATTGCCAGACCAGCTTCCGCGTCAACCATGCGCAATTGAGCGTGGCGCGCGGCGTGGTTCGTTGCGGCTCCTGCCTGCAAGTGTTCAACGCCGCCAAGCAGCTGCTCGAACAACATGCCGGCAAGGACACGGTGACGCCGCTCGCGGCGCCGACGCCTGACGCGCCAATGCCCGTCAGCGTTGCACCGGCCGTCACGGAAACGCCCGCACCACGCGCCATCAGCCAAAAGCAGTGGAACGCGTCGGAGCTGGATCTGGACAGCCTCGATCTGGACGAAGAACTCGCCCGCCTCGAACAGCGCGAAATCCAGCCGGTTGCCGAGTTCGGCCGGGGCCGCGAAGAATCCTTGAGCGCACGACGCGACAGCCCGGAACCTGACGAGGGCACATGGCCCGACAGCCTGTTCAGCGAACCCGCCGATAAGCGCAGCGCCGCGCCGGATGTCGAGCCGGATATCGACGACATTGAAACCCTCGAGCCCGAGCGCACCGAACCGTCGTTGTCACTGGAACCGGTGGATCTGGACGACGAGCCGCCGATCCCGCAACTGCGTCTGCATGATCCGATCGATCCCAGCGCCCGTCGTGAACGCTTGTCGGCCAGTGATGACAGCGATGACGACGATCTGCCGCTGATCACCTCGCCGCGCAAAAAACGCGAACGGGCCGAGCCCGGCGTGCGCGCCGAAGTCCTGCAGGACCTGACCGACGACCCGCTGCAACTGGACTGGCAGCAACGCCGCTCGCCGTGGGGCCGGCGCCTGCTCTGGCTGCTGCTGGTGATGTTGGCGGCCGGCGGTCTGGCCGCCCAGTACATCGCCTATCACTTCGAGGAACTGGCGCGGCAGGACCAATACCGGCCGTGGTTTCAGCAAGTTTGCCCGCAGATCGGCTGCACCGTCCCGTCGAAAGTCGATATCGGCAAAATCAAGAGCAGCAACCTGGTGGTGCGTAGCCATCCGGAATTCAGCGGAGCGCTGGTGGTCGACGCGATCATTTACAATCGCGCGACGTTTTCCCAGCCGTTTCCGCTGCTCGAGTTGCGTTTTGCCGACCTCAATGGTCACCTGATCGCCAGTCGTCGCTTCAAACCCGGCGAGTACCTGAGCGGCGATCTCGAAGGTCTCGCGGAAATGCCGCCGCAAACCCCGATCCACATCGCCCTGGATATTCTCGACCCGGGGCCGAAAGCGGTGAATTACAGCCTCAACTTCCATTCGCCGGAATGAACCGCTTCAGCGTTTCCCGATTGACGGCATTTTTCTGACTGGATCGCAGCCAACCAAACCGTTGGCGATAACAGAATAACTGTTCAGATTTTGTTCAATTCAGCCTTTAACCAGTCATCGAGAGCGGGTATCATGCCCACCCTTTTTCGAACTCTCATGATCCGGCCCCACTTCAGGGAAGTCCTATGTCGGCGGTACGCATCGGCCCATATACATTGCAGAACGGTTTGATTCTCGCCCCGATGGCGGGCGTCACCGACCAGCCCTTTCGTCAGCTGTGCAAGCGTCTGGGCGCAGGGCTTGTAGTCTCGGAAATGGTCACCAGTGACATGAGCCTGTGGAATACCCGCAAGTCGCGCATGCGCATGATCCACGAAGGCGATCCCGAGCCGCGCTCGGTGCAGATCGCCGGTGGCGATGCGCAGATGCTGGCCGATGCGGCACGGGCCAACGTCGAACTGGGCGCGCAGATTATCGATATCAACATGGGTTGTCCGGCGAAGAAGGTCTGCAACAAGGCCGCCGGCTCCGCGTTGCTGAAAGACGAAGCACTGGTGACCGAGATCCTGCAGGCCGTAGTGGCTGCGGTTGATGTGCCGGTCACCCTGAAGATCCGCACCGGCTGGGATCGCGAAAACAAGAATGGCCTGAACGTGGCGAAGATCGCCGAACAGGCCGGGATCACCGCGCTGGCCGTGCATGGCCGCACCCGCGCCGATCTTTACACAGGGGAAGCCGAGTACGACACGATTGCCGCGATCAAGCAGGCCGTGTCGATCCCGGTGTTTGCCAATGGCGATATCGATTCGCCGGAAAAGGCCCGATACGTGCTTGACGCGACCGGTGCCGATGGCCTGCTGATAGGCCGCGCCGCCCAAGGGCGGCCATGGATTTTTCGCGAGATCGACCACTTCCTGCGCACCGGCGAGAAATTGCCCGCGCCGGAACTGGGCGAAGTGGAACGCATCCTGCTGGAGCATCTGGCTGCCCTTCACGCCTTCTATGGCGACGTGATGGGCGTGCGCATTGCCCGCAAGCATGTGGGCTGGTATCTCGCAACCTTGCCGGGCGCCAGGGAGTTTCGCGCCCGTTTCAATCGTTTGGATGGTACGGAAACACAATGCGCCGACGTTCGGGAGTTCTTCGCCGAGCGTTACAAGAGCCTGACAGGGGACGAAGAAGGGGTGGCCGCATGACGATGATGACCGAGACTTTAGTGAGTGGAACAACACCCGTGAGCGACAACGTGAATTTGAAACAGCACCTCAACACGCCGAGCGAAGAAGGCCAGACCCTTCGCGGGAGTGTCGAGAAGGCGCTGCACAATTATTTCGCCCACCTTGAGGGCGCGTCCGTCACGGATGTGTACAACCTGGTGCTGTCCGAAGTCGAGGCGCCCCTGCTCGAAAGCGTGATGAACTACGTCAAGGGCAACCAGACCAAGGCCAGTGAGCTGCTGGGACTGAACCGCGGCACGCTGCGCAAGAAACTCAAGCAGTACGATCTGCTGTAAGCATTCAATCAAACCAGAAAGGCGCCCGCGTAAAAAACGGTCGCCTTTTTTGCTGACTTCCTTTGCTTTTGATGGAAATTGAGATGACCGACCAGACTACCCGCCTGCCGATCCGCCGCGCCTTGATCAGCGTTTCCGACAAGACCGGGATCCTCGAATTCGCCAAGGAGCTTGAAGCTCTGGGCGTCGAGATCCTCTCCACCGGCGGAACGTTCAAGCTGCTGCGTGACAACGGTGTTGCCGCAGTGGAAGTCGCGGATTACACCGGTTTCGCCGAGATGATGGACGGTCGGGTGAAAACCCTGCACCCGAAAATCCACGGCGGCATCCTCGGTCGTCGCGGTACTGACGATGCGATCATGAACGAGCACGGCATCAAGCCGATCGATCTGGTCGCGGTCAACCTGTACCCGTTCGAAGCCACCATCAACAAGCCAGGCTGCGACCTGCCGACCGCCATCGAGAACATCGACATCGGCGGGCCTACCATGGTCCGTTCGGCAGCGAAAAATCATAAAGACGTGGCGATCGTGGTGAATGCCAGCGATTACGCCAACGTTCTGGAAAATCTCAAGGCCGGCGGCCTGACCTACGCACAGCGTTTCGACCTGATGCTCAAGGCCTTCGAACACACCGCCGCCTATGACGGCATGATCGCCAACTACATGGGCACCGTGAACCAGGCCGCTGAAACTTTGAGCACTGAAGGTCGCAGCGAATTCCCGCGCACCTTCAACAGCCAGTTCATCAAGGCGCAGGAAATGCGCTACGGCGAGAACCCGCACCAGAGCGCGGCGTTCTACGTTGAAGCCAGGCCTGCCGAAGTCGGCATCGCCACCGCGACCCAGTTGCAGGGCAAAGAGCTGTCGTACAACAACGTGGCCGACACCGACGCCGCGCTGGAATGCGTGAAGAGCTTCGTCAAGCCAGCCTGCGTGATCGTCAAGCACGCCAACCCGTGCGGCGTGGCAGTCAGCCCGGACGCTGAAGGCGGCATCCGTCAGGCTTACGAATTGGCGTACGCCACCGACACCGAATCGGCGTTCGGCGGCATCATCGCTTTCAACCGTGAACTGGATGCCGAGACCGCCAAGGCGATCGTCGAGCGTCAGTTCGTTGAAGTGATCATCGCGCCGTCGGTTAGCGAAGAAGCCCGTGCCATCGTTGCCGCCAAAGCCAACGTACGTCTGCTGGCCTGTGGCGAGTGGTCGGCTGAGCGCGCCGCTGCCTGGGATTACAAGCGCGTCAACGGTGGCCTGCTGGTGCAGAGCCGCGATATCGGCATGATCAGCGCCGATGACCTGAAAGTGGTGACCAAGCGCGCGCCGACCGAACAGGAAATCCACGACCTGATCTTCGCCTGGAAAGTCGCCAAATACGTCAAGTCCAACGCCATCGTCTACGCCAAGAACCGCCAGACCATCGGCGTCGGCGCCGGCCAGATGAGCCGCGTCAACTCGGCACGTATCGCCGCGATCAAGGCTGAACACGCCGGTTTGCAGGTCGCCGGTTCGGTCATGGCATCGGACGCGTTCTTCCCGTTCCGCGACGGCCTCGACAACGCGGCCAAGGTTGGTATCACTGCGGTGATCCAGCCGGGCGGCTCGATGCGTGATGCTGAAGTGATTGCCGCTGCCGATGAGGCAGGTATCGCCATGGTATTCACCGGCATGCGCCACTTCCGTCACTGATTCCGCGCCCTCTGGATGCAGGCTCTGTGTAGGAGCTGACGAGTGAAACGAGGCTGCGATCTTTTGATCCTGTTTTTATATAGCAAGATCAAAAGATCGCAGCCTTCGGCAGCTCCTACAGGGTCCGAGCACAGAGGTTTGGCAGCGCCCCACAGAATTTGAGGTTTTTGAAATGAATGTTTTGATCATTGGCAGCGGTGGCCGTGAACACGCCTTGGCCTGGAAAGTGGCTCAGGATCCGCGTGTGCAGAAGGTTTTCGTTGCACCGGGCAATGCTGGCACCGCCATTGAAGCCAAGTGCGAAAACGTCGCCATCGACGTCTTGGCCCTCGAGCAACTGGCCGACTTCGCCGAGAAAAACGTTGCCCTGACCATCGTCGGCCCGGAAGTGCCGCTGGTGGCTGGCGTGGTCGATCTGTTCCGCTCCCGTGGCCTGGACTGCTTTGGTCCGACCGCCGGTGCTGCGCAACTGGAAGGTTCGAAAGCCTTCACCAAGGATTTCCTCGCCCGCCACAAGATTCCGACCGCCGATTACCAGAATTTCACCGAGATCGAGCCGGCCCTGGCTTATCTGCGTGAAAAAGGTGCGCCGATCGTGATCAAGGCCGATGGCCTCGCTGCCGGCAAAGGCGTGATCGTCGCCATGACCCTGGCCGAAGCCGAAGACGCGGTGCGTGACATGCTCGCCGGTAACTCGTTTGGCGACGCCGGTTCGCGCGTGGTGATCGAAGAGTTCCTCGACGGCGAAGAAGCCTCGTTCATCGTCATGGTCGACGGCAAGAACGTCCTGCCGATGGCCACCAGCCAGGACCACAAACGCGTCGGCGACGGCGACAGCGGCCCGAACACCGGCGGCATGGGTGCCTACTCCCCTGCCCCGGTGGTCACCGCCGACGTGCATCAGCGCGTGATGGACCAGGTGATCTGGCCGACCGTGCGCGGCATGGCCGACGAAGGTAACGTCTACACTGGTTTCCTCTATGCCGGTCTGATGATCGACAAGGCCGGTAATCCGAAGGTCATCGAGTTTAACTGCCGCTTCGGCGATCCGGAAACCCAACCGGTGATGCTGCGCTTGCAATCGAGCCTGGTGCTGCTGGTCGAAGCCGCGCTGGCGCAAGCGCTGGACAAGGTTGAAGCGCAGTGGGATCCGCGCCCGAGCGTCGGCATCGTGCTGGCCGCTGGCGGTTACCCGGGCGACTACGCCAAGGGCGCAGCGATCAACGGTCTGGACGCCGCAGCAGGTCTGGAAGGCAAAGTCTTCCACGCCGGCACCGCGCTGAAGGACGGTCAGGTGGTCACCGCCGGTGGTCGCGTGCTCTGCGCCACGGCCATGGGCGCAACCGTAGGTGAAGCTCAGCAGCAAGCCTACCAGCTTGCTGCGGCCATCGACTGGGAAGGCTGCTTCTACCGCAAGGACATTGGCTACCGCGCCATTGCCCGTGAACGCGGCGAAACCCAGGAGTAAGCGATCCATCAGGGCCGGCGCGGGATGTGATTCCTCGCCGGGCTGTTCGGTCGTCGCGCATCGTTATATTCTGGCATCAACCTACGAAGGGATTTCGCCGTGCGCTGGCTCAGGATTGCCATAAGCTTCACCGTCACGCTGCTGACCGTGCTCTGCATGCTCCCGGCCCAGGCCACGCAAGGCAGTGGCTGGTCGGTATTGCTTGACGATCAGGGCATCCTGCAGCTGAGCGACATCCGCTCCGCTCGCTTTACCAACCAATTCAGCCCCATCGAACTTGACCGCCTGACCGCAGCCGAGCGCGAGGGTGCCTTGTGGCTGCGCTTCAAACTGGCGCCGGGCAAGCACGAACAAGTGCTGCGCATCTTTGCCCCCGATCTGTCCCAGCTCAATCTCTACGTGCTCGACGGCGACCGGCTGATCGAGCAACGCAATAGCGGCAACGAACGGCCCCAGGCCGAGCGACCACTGCCGAGCAGCGATTTCATGCTGCCGCTGCCCCAGGCCGACAGGCCGCTCGACGTCTACGTGCGCATGGTGTCCGACCATCAGTTACGCCCGCATATCACCCTGGAAGCGGCGGTGGAAGGCGCAGCCAGTCAGACCCAGACGCTGGTTTTCGGCCTGCTGTTCGGCTGCCTCGGCATGCTGTTGCTGCACAATCTGGTGCGCTATGCCTACTCGCGCTCGCGCAGCAGTCTGTGGCTGGCGATCTGTGAAGGCCTGCTGGGACTGAGCCTGCTGTTGCTGCTCAATCTTGCCGGCCCCTGGTTGCCGAACTGGCATGCAGTCCAGACGCCCGGCGCCTATCTGGCTTTGCTGCTGACCGCCCCCGCCGGATTGATGTTCGCCCTGCGCTTCTTCGCGCCACTGGGTCAGCATGCGCTGAACAAACTGCTGTGGGCCGACATTTGGCTGATCGTGAGCTGCAGCCTGTTACTGCTGTTCGTCGACACCTTGCCGCTGAACATCATCACCTATGCGCTGGTGGCACTGGCCGGCCTGAGCATGTTGCTGGTGGGCTTCTATCACTGGCAGAAGGGCTATCGCCCGGCGCGCCTGTTCGTTGCTGCCATGGTGGTATTCAACATTGGCACGCTGATCATTCTGCCGGCGCTGCTGGGGCTGACGCTGGTTGCACCGCAAGGGCTGATCATGACGCTGATGATGTTCATCTGCATCAGTGGCCTGCTGATGAGCATTGCGCTGGGCGAGCGCCAGCGCAGCATCACCGAAAGCCGTTTCAGCATCAGCCGTGATCTGGCGGCGAGTAATGCCGAGATCAACGCCAAGGCTGAATTCCTCGCCAAGATCAGCCACGAGATTCGCACGCCAATGAACGGCGTACTGGGCATGACCGAGTTGCTGCTGGGCACACCGCTGTCGGTCAAGCAGCGCGATTACGTGCAGACCATCCACAGCGCCGGCAACGAGCTGCTGACCCTGATCAACGAAATCCTCGACATCTCCAAACTCGAATCCGGGCAGATCGAACTCGATGATGTGCAGTTCGACCTCAATGCGCTGATCGACGATTGCCTGAGCATCTACCGGGCCAAGGCCGAGCAACAGAATGTCGAACTGATCAGCTTCATCCAGCCGCAAGTGCCACGGGTGATCAGCGGCGACCCGACGCGCCTGCGCCAGACCTTGCTGAGCCTGCTGGAAAATGCCCTGAAGAAAACCGAGGAAGGCGAAGTACTGGTCGTCGTCGCCCTCGACGAGCGTAGCAGCAAGCCGCGCCTGCGCATCGCCGTGCAGGACAGCGGGGTGCCGATGGATCCGGATGAGCGCGAAGCGCTGATGCATGCCGAGCTGCACAGCAAACATTTCCTGTCTGCCAATCGCCTGGGCGGCAATCTCGGGCTGGTGATCGCACGGCAACTGATCCGTCTGATGCAGGGCGAATTCGGCATCAAGAGCGGCGCCACCCAGGGCAGTACCTTGTGGCTCACCCTGCCGCTGGACCCCGATCGCCTCGAGCATCCGACCTCCGATCTGGATGGTCCGCTGCAAGGCGCGCGGGTGCTGGTGGTTGACGACAATGACACCTGCCGCAAAGTGCTGGTGCAGCAATGCAGCGCCTGGGGCCTGAATGTCAGTGCGGTGCCATCGGGCAAGGAAGCGCTGGCGCTGCTGCGCACCAAGGCGCACCTGCGTGATTACTTCGACGTGGTGCTGCTCGATCAGAACATGCCCGGCATGACCGGCATGCAGTTGGCGGCCAAGATCAAGGAAGACCCGAGCCTGAACCACGACATTCTGCTGATCATGCTCACCGGTATCAGTAACGCGCCGAGCAAGATCATTGCGCGTAATTCAGGCATCAAACGGATTCTGGCCAAACCGGTGGCCGGTTATACGCTCAAGACCACGCTGGCGGACGAACTCAATCAACGCAACAAGGGCCAGGTTGTTTTCCAGCCGCAGGTCGTGACTGCCGCCACCGCCGCCAAGGTGCCGAGCGATTTCCGCATCCTCGTCGCCGAAGACAACACCATTTCGACCAAAGTGATTCGCGGCATGCTCGGCAAGCTCAACCTGCAACCCGACACCGCGAGCAATGGCGAAGAAGCACTGCAAGCCATGAAGGCCCAGCGTTACGACCTGGTATTGATGGACTGTGAAATGCCGATCCTCGATGGCTTCTCCGCCACCCAGCAGCTGCGCGCCTGGGAAGTCAGTAACCAGCGTATCCGCACGCCGATCGTGGCGTTGACGGCGCACATTCTTGCCGAACACAAGGAGCGTGCGCGTCAGGCCGGGATGGACGGGCACATGTCCAAGCCAGTCGAGCTGTCACAGTTGCGCGAACTGATCGAACACTGGGTCGCCCAGCGGGACCAGCAGAACCGGACGGCGTCGACGTTCTGAGATCTCCCGGGTCGCCGATTCGATCAAATTTCCAGACTGCTCAAGTACTTGAGTGAGCCCGTGATTACCGAATTCTTGACCTTTTCTCGAAACTGCGTGTAATGAAGGGTATTGAAGGTGATGGCGGCGAACTGCTCAACGCTGTTGTGGATCAGCGTTTCATCTTCGCTGAACAGAAATCCCCGCACCGCTCGCTCGACCTGAAACTGGCGATGATAGACGCCCATTTCCACCTTGTTCGGGCCGTTCAAGACGCAGGGAATCATCTGGAAAAAACCGACGTTAGCGCGCAGGCTCGCGGACTCGAACAGGTTGAGCGCCAGTGCGTTTCGCTCCATCGCTACCAGAGCACGGCGTATTGGCTCGCTGAATGCTTCGCCGAGGTTGCTAGAGATACGCTGTGTGGCCTGCGTGGCCATCCGGCGGTTATTCAATGGCGCCAGTGTTTGCGGTTTCGGCATATCCCAGCCGACAAACCTGAGCACGTTGCAGTAATACTCGAACCAGTCACCCGACAGTCCGTCATTGAATGCAGCGCGCGTCGCCCGTTGTGCATAGGCGGTGCTCATATAGATGTCTTCACGATGTGACGCCGGCAGACCACCCGCAAATGCCACAATACTGCCGCCCACGACCGCTGCCTGCGGTGTATTCAGATCTGTCACGATTCGATCTCCTCTGGCAGAGTCAATCTTGCGACACTGCTGGCACGCCGGTCCCTGACTTTCAAGGCAATTGCCTTGCGCGCAGAACGATAGAGGGTTTCGGAAAGAGTGGCCCGTGCGTGATTCGCCTGGACCACGCCTCGCACATCATCGGGTTGATACACCTGTTGCAACGGATTGGACGTCAGCGCTTCGCGGGTCTTGAACTGGACATGCGAGGTTGTGATCGAGGACGGAGAATTCGCGCAGGTGACCAGCAAGCGCACATCCATCGACGATGCCGGTGCTGTGATCGCTTGCCCCGTCTCGGCGATTGTCATGCAATTGCGCAACAACTGGATCGCAGGCTCTTCGCCCGCCATCTTTGCCATTCGAGCAAGCACGTTGGTCATTGTGCGGGTATGCCCCAAGGCGCCTCGGGTTAGCGCAGTGGTAAAAAAATCAAGGGAAGTTTCCTCCGTTTCATTGCTGACCGTCCAGGTCTGACTGGACTTTTGCTGGCGCAACCAGAAGTCATCAAGAACCCCTACATAGGCGTCGTACCAGTTCAGGCCCGGAGACTTTTCGACTTTTTTGTTGGCCACCAGTTGCGCCAATAAAGTTGAGTCAACCAGATCATCATAAACTTCCAACTCGTCCGTTTCAGGCAAAACCAGAATGGAAGCTCCGACGACCAATATCAACCAATTATCAGCCATATTATTTTCTCCCATACAAAAAAGGGCGGCCGACTTTCGGCCACCCTTCAAATTCAATTAAATATCATATTCTTCGATTTTCGAAACAGCATTCAGACCCAGTCGGCTTCGGATAGTAGCGCGAGTGGCCTCTGCGACTTCTGTGTTCTTGGCAAACATCGACTCACCGCGGTACATCTTCACATTGCGGACATCCACATCTACAAACATGACTTTGGTTGAAGTGTTCCGGCGCAGAAAACGTACCGCGCCGACCGCCATGATGGCTTCACCGTGAACTTCGGTGCAGGCGGCAGCCGTAACACCACCAACGCCCTGGTTCAGCAGATTGCGCTCGTAAAGCGTCAAGGCGGTTTCACGTGTCTTCAGCGCAGCAATGGCGTCTCCCGCAACCTTCAGCATCAACGCGGCGGTGGGGCCAGGGACGGTGACACCAGCAACGACCGAGCTGAGAATTTCCAGCACCAGTTTATCCATCCGGACACTGGTGCCAGCGACTTCCAGGTCACTGTAGAATTTGCTGATCGGTGCCCAGCCCGCGTTGGTCATGACCTCGCGGAACAACAGATACCATTCCTGGCCTTGATGTTCCAGCGGATACTTTTTGTTTGCTACCAGACTTGCGAAAAGAAAGGCGTTTTGCGCATCGGATCGATTCTGATCGCTGAGCCCACCCGAGAAGGACAGGATACCTTCACCAACAACAGCGGCTTTATCGGGAGCCTCGATCACGTCGCCCGAGTTGATACCCAGAGCAAAACTGCGACTTTTAATAGCGGCAGGCTGATCAATTTGATATTCCTGCAAACTGCCAATGCAGTTGGAAATATAGGCTTTTTGAATGTACTGGTTATTCATCATGGATTCCTTATCCTTATTAAAACAAGCCCTCATGAACTTGTGAAAACAACCATAACCAAACCATTAACCAACAACAAACCAAAACATGTAACATCAATTACCAACCAAACTAAAAGCCAACTAACAACCTATAACGCAACAACATCAAAAGACTTTGAATTCATGACACCCACAAGTCATTGACCGACTGATAGACTCCTTCCCACACTTTCCTGCTGCGAGCCGAAACCATGCTCCACGTGTTATTCAGCGTTTACCTGAAGATGCTGGTGCTCTACAGCCCGTTCTTCGTGTTGTCCTGCTTCATCAGCCTGACCCGTGGTTATTCGCGCAAGGAACAACGGCGCCTGGCCTGGAAAGTGGCGATCGCCACGCTGATCTCCAGCGTCTTGCTGTACCTGTTCGGGCGGGTGATTTTCGATGTGTTCGGCATCACCGTGGATGCCTTCCGGATCGGCGCCGGCAGTGTGCTGTTCATCTCGGCGTTGGGCATGGCACAAGGCAAGTCCGTGGTGCAAAGCGACAATGTGCAGCAAGACGTGACCATCGTGCCGCTAACCATTCCGCTGACCGTCGGCCCCGGCACCATCGGCGCCTTGTTGGTGATGGGCGTCAGTCAGCCGCATTGGGACGACAAGCTCACCGCGATCATGAGTATCGCGCTGGCCAGTTTCACCGTCGGCGTGGTGCTGTATCTGTCGAACCGCATCGAGCGGATTCTCGGCGATCAGGGTTTGCAGATCGTCAGCCGTTTGATGGGGCTGTTTGTTTGCGCTCTGGCAGCGCAGATCATCTTCACCGGGGTCAAGGGCTATCTGGTGCCATGAATCAGGGCCGGAAACCGTAGTCGACAGAAAAACGCCGCGAACAGCATGGTTCGCGGCGTTTTGCCTTGAGGCGAGCTTAGCCGGCGATGGCCGCCTCAGCGGTCATCGCCCCGAATGTCACGCTGCCAGCGCGCCCTTTCATGGCCTGCAGTTGCCGCACCAACGCAGAGACCGGCAGGGATTGCCGGGCTTTGAAGGCGAGGAACACTTCCCCGCGCAACAACGGATCGGATGAGCACACATCACGCAATATCAGCGTGTGCTCATTGGCTGGATCCACGATGAGCAGATGCTCCTGAACGATCTCGAACAGCAGGTTGTCCGGCGTGTCGAAGTCCCAGATCAACTTGCCCGGGATCGGAGTTGCCTGCCCCGGCGCATGGCGACAGTCAACGATGACCGAGTCCAGTCGCGACCAGGCGGCCTTCGACAGATAACAGGTAATCCCCCCCTGCCCCAATCGCACGACGAGCGTGCTGACGTCATCGGCAATAAGCGGTAGCAGATCATTTATTTTGTCGTGGCCTTCAAGGGTCATGACCTGTGCATCGCGCTGAAGGTAGTCGAACGGTCCGAAGATGTGCATGTCCGGATACACCTGCACCGTGCCCTTCCCGCGCTCGTGCAGCAAGACACTGGTCTGATTGCGGGTGCCCAGCATGACCACGTCCCCGGGCATGTCGTCGATGGCAACGCTCACCAGACGAGCGCTGTGCACGTCGTACCACTGCAAATGGCCAGGCGCGGCTTCCACTGACACAAAAGCCTCGTGGTCGACCCTGGCCAACAATGCTTGCATGTGCTCGATCAGACGCTCGCCCTGTGCCGCCACCCAACGACGGTCGACAGCGGTAACCCGGGCTGTCTGCTGATGGCCCAGTTGCAGCGATACGCCGTCGGCGGTGGTACCGCGCAAGCCGGAGCCTTCGACCCTGACGTCGGTAAACCGCCAGTCGCGCCACGCCCGCACAGGAATTGGCAGAACGTCACTGTGCAACAGTCGCAGCCCCTCACCAAACGCCCGCACAAGCTGCTGTGGTTCAACGAACCCCTGGGTCCAGATTTCACCCGTGGACATATTGAACAGCCAGGCCGCCCGATTATCGGAGGCCATGCCCAGCAAGCGCACTGCAACGTCGCGACCCGGATCGCACAGGAGCAGGCGGCCGTTCACACACCAGGCACTCAGGTTGCCGTCACCGGCCAGATTGCGTAAACCAACGATCGCAAAACTGTCCACCGGATAGCGTTTGGCGAGTAGCTCCAGCGTCAGCCACCAGTGCTTGTGATTTTTCAGCCACTGCTCGCCGACGGCATAGAGAGGCCACTCGCCTTGCGCAGTCAGATTAAAGAGTCGTCCCTCGTCATCGAGTATCAGATAGCCGCTCTCGACTGCCATGACTTGTTTGAGCCCTGGCGGCTGCACCCAGCGATCCGACCACTGCTCGACGCCCTGCGCGACAACCCGCTGTCGGCGACATAGGGTCTGGTCCAGACGGTTGTAAATGAAAAAGACATGTTCTTGCTCTGTCATTGGCAGCAACACCAGATCCGTCAGATTCTTGATCGAATCCGGCCAGCCACGGGCGTGATGGGCCGAGGGCAGCGGATGAATCAACAAGCGGTCGGAACTGCGGATCCAGACGATATCGCGCTTGTCCGTGGCGAATGTCCAGCTGACGGAAACGTACGTCGCCGGTTGCCAGTCGACGGTCGTTTCACCGTCCCGCTCAGCAACGTGACGAAGCGCTGCGTACTTGCCCAGCACCGATGACCAGTCGGCCAGGATCGCGCTGGCGAACAGGGTCGCCTGCAGCTCAGGCGCCGTCTCGTGGGTGACGGAACTCAACAGCAATTGCTGCCGATGGATCAGATAATTGAACCGACGGGGTCTGCCATGGGCATCGATGACAGTCTGCACGACATGAATCACGCCATGGGCATCCATCTCGACAGGACCAATCACGCTTTCGCCCTCAGCCAGGATCAACCGATAGCGATACCTGAGCAATCCGCTGACGGCATCGACCTGCCAGATGTCATAGCTGTCCGCCAGATAGAAATACGCATACCCATCAGCCACCAGGGCCAGTTGCGCATCTTCGGTATCGGCGATTTCTTCGTTGCGAATATAGAGGAAGCGGTCTTCCCGAGCGTCATACCAGGCCGTGGTGGAGCGCGGCGCCTGCGGCGATTCGAACGGAATCATCCAGTCATGCACCGGCGTATACGGCAGCACCAGACGATGCTCCTGGGCCAGCGCTCGGAAATGCGTCAGCAACGCTTGCTCATCCAGCCCCTCCGGTGCGCTTTGCTGGATGACATCCAACTGACGCTTGCCACGGTCAACGCTGAACGTTTGTTGATCGCCCGTGCGAATCAGCAGCGAGTGACGTCCATGGCCAGTTACTTTCACGTGCACATTACCGATGTACAGATCGCCCAGGCGTTCAATCCGGATATCACCTTCGCGTGCCCAGGCGGCCTCCAGCATCCATCTGGAAAAGTGCTGGCTCGACGACACGAGTTCGATGTGAGCGTCTGGATTGAGCGCCAACGTGCAATGTGCGCCACTGCCGAAAATTTTGTACGACACGTGATTTTTCCAGGCACGCGGTAGCGACGGGACCACCAGAGTGCGTTCAGCCGGGTCCAGAACAACCTCGATAACGGTGTCGCGATACTGGGGAAGCAGACGGTTGACGATGTAGTGCGAAGGAAATGAGTAGAACGAAAACAGAAACAGCCAGTCGCCGTTGGCTTGCCTTTTTTCCAGGCGGCGGGCGATGTCGAAACCACGGTCGTGCCGCGAAGAAGCAAACGGCAACGCCTTGTATTCATAGCCATAACAAGTCTCTGGGGTGCACGGCAGGACGATGGCTTGCCCCTTGGCCGGTGCAAACGAGAGCTGACCGGGCAAGTCCAGGTGCTGGCGCACATTGATCGCCCGAGAGTAATCGGCGGCGAAATCCGGCACACCGAAGTGGTCGCGTAACGGGTAAAGCCTGGGGCTGTCGAGTATCAGCGCAGTGGCGAGCAGATCAATTCTTTTGACCACCAGCGCCGGCGCCACCACCCACGCTCGCAGGTCGTCATCGAAGCGATAACCGACGCCGTGATGAGCTTCTTGCAGGTCCGCGAAAAACGCCCCGACTTCCTGGGCGTTGCGTGCGATGGCGGCAAACCCTTGCGCGAGCGCCGCCACTCCCACAGCCAACCCGCCCAGGATCACCCCGGCGCCACCCAGCACCGCGGCGGCAGTCGACGCGCCAGCCACCGCCGCTCCGACCCCACCGGCCGTCAATGCCAGGCTGGCGGAGTCGAACGCCAGCTGCGTACCGTATTGCGCTTTTTCAACATCATTTGCGGCGGTCACCAACTGATAGATGTCAAAACCGACATTGGCCAGTCCCAGCACAGCCCCGACCCCTTCATTGGCGGCATGCCCCAATGCTTCCGAGACAACCGATGCACAAGTGCGGGCAATGATCTTTTCTTCGCCCAGCGCGGTTTTGACCAGCTGCACCAGCCCGACCACATCCACGACGTTGCCATGCAGCAACTGCGCGTAGTTGAGGTAAGCGTGCAGACGTACAGCGGTGGTCAGCGTGCGTCCCTCGCCTTCACGTCCGCGCAAGGCGTTCATCAGTGCCTGGATCGCGAAACCGGCATTGAGGGTATGGACACTGCCGACCTCCGTCGGATCGAGCACCGCACCGGTTGCGGGCGGTTTGCGCGCCAGCGTTGAAAACTGCTCGGACAACCAGTTTTTGATCCGTAGCAGTCGGTGGTCGTCGCTGACAACCTGCACTACCCGTTCCGGCTGCGCCGGGTCGATCAGACTCACTCGATACTGGCCCTCGGGGGTGACCTCCAGGGTTTCGAACAACGGCACCAATGGGGTGACCGAAGCATGAAGGTCTTGCAGCGTCGCCGTCGCGCTGGCGATCTGCTCGCCCCACCAATGACTGTCCAACCCGAGCAGGCTGGCGCCCAGGCGGGAATTGTCGACCAGTGATCGACCATGGGCGCTGTTCATACGCTGGCGCAGCTTGCCCGCTGGCTGCCCGGGCAATGGCTCGCCCTTGAGCATCTTCGCCACCTCGAAACCGGCGGACAATGACAACGCCGCCACTTGCTCGCCCTGCAACTCGATCAAGTCAAACGTCGGCCGGATTTCACCACCATAGGCCGCGTAATATTTGGCCATGCCCATCTTCAGGAAAAAGTGCTCAAGCGCTCGCTTGAGCATGGCAGCACTCTCGAACTCGAACACCCCGAAATTGGGGTCGTAAAAATGATAGAGAACCTTTTCACCCACCACGGTTTTCGCCAACAGCATCGAGTGATTGTCCGAGTTGAGCATCAGCGTCCGGGTGCCCGCATGACGCTCCAGTGCGGCGGTGACCTGGCTCAGATCGGCACGCGACAGCGTCTTGCCCACCTCACTCAACTGGGTCCCGCGCAGTTCCTCCAGCGCTTGCACAAAAACAATCGAATCATTCTGCTGCGGCTCAAGGACGGCCAGATAAAAACGTTGGCGCAGGTGATGGAAAGCCGTTCCGCCCGTCGCAAAAGCCGCGGCCATCATCAAGGCCAGAGGGTAACAACGCCCGCCGATGGACTCGCCAACGCCATCAAGCAACAGATCCTGCGGCACCGGTTGCACGCCGCTGACGTCGAGTTGACTGAAGACCTCATCCATCTGCCGGGCAATCTGCAAACGATGTTCCAGCACGGCCACTTGTTGGATCTGCGCCACGTAACGCCCCCACTGTTGCAGGGTCTGCGCTTTCATCAGCGCCGCTTTTTTCAGGTCCAGCGCGCTGACCGACGCTGCCGGTTCCACGATATCGCTGACCAGCCCGTTCAGGAACGCTGCGTCTTTGCGGGTATACAGGTGTCGTTCAATGACGGCGTAGCGACTCGAAGTACCCAGATCACGGACACTGTTGGCCAGGTTATCGAGTTCACCGCTGTGGGCTTCGAAGCGTTGGCCGTGCAGCGAATCGATTCCCAGCAACATGCCCAGCGCCAGGCGTTGCAGTGGCGATGTCTTGGCCAGTGTCAACTCACCATGGGCCATCGCGCTCAGCACTTCATCCAGTCCCAGACTCAGGAATCGGCGGTCATGCGGAAAAGCCCCCGGTCGCGCACCGACCGGCTGATTCCTGATGCGCTGGCGATCGGCAAAACTCAGGGGCAGCGGATCATCGAACGTAATCGTCACGTCGAGGCCCTGACGCATGGCCTCGACGAAGCGATCATCCAAGCCGTCGACCAGGCGTTGCAAGATATCGGTCAGCACCACCGCCCGCCCTTCAATCATTGGCCAGCCCTGTTCGAATTCAATGGTCGAACCCGTGAGCAATTGACCAACATCGCCTTTGTAGCGAGTGGGATAAAGGCCTTGCTTCCAGCGCGTCTGCTCATCCTCGACCCATTTCACCGGATCGGTCGCGTTGTCCTTCCAGGAGTGATCCAGTTCTTCCTCGGTGGCGCGATTGACCGAGGCATAGCGCGCAATGGCCGCCTCGGTGCGGATCGCCTCGGCCTGCGCCGGGGTGAAATGCAATCTGGCGTAATCGGCCATGGCGTCGCGTATCGCGCCCGGGCCGGTCAGGTAGATGGTGCCTTCGCTCTGGCGCCGGATGCCATCACTGAAATAGCTCGCAGCCGCATTGGCGAGATAACCTGCGAGGATTTCTTCCTGGTTCGGCAGTTCGGGGAGCGGACCGTAGGTCTGCTCCAGAGTCGTCTGTGCCAGCGGCAATACACCTTCAAAGTCAGTCAGTGCGACACCGCGCTGCGCAGCCAGACGCAGGGTGTCATCGACCAGCTGATAGTTGAAGCGGATACGGTCGATCACCGCTTGCAGTGTCGCCGATCCGGCATGGGCCATCAGGAATGCATTGGTCATCGAACTGCCTTCGGCGACCGCTCGCAACATGAAGGGGCGAGCCAGCAGATCGGTCGGTGCCTGGAAAACCTGGCTCAATACCGGACGGCTCTTGGCGAAAGCCTCAAACGCCGCATAGTGCTCTGCCGGAATGCTCTTGGCATAGCTGTTGGAGGGCTGACGGCCCGGCATCCAATCGGGATTGTGGTTGAGCAGCAATTGCACAATACCCAGGCGAGCGTCGACGTGCAGAACCTCAAGATCCACCCCCGCCATCTTCGCTACCAGAGGCGGCAAGTTATCGACGTCGGCATAGCAGCCGCTCTCGCGATACAGCACTTCGACCCGCACGATATCCGACGCTGCCGCCAGATTGCCGCGCAAACGCATTTCCTGCTCATAGTGGCTCTGAAGCTGCAAGGGCGCAGGCGCAGCGTCGAGGTCGCGCAACTGCAGATCGCCTCCGGCCATGCCTTGCAGGGTGCGACGGTTCTGCTCGCGCAGTGCCTGCAACGACGCCGCGTCCTGGCCATAGGCGCGAACCAGAAGGTCGATCCGTGCGTCATCGGCCGATAGCCCTTTGGCTACAGCCTCATTGAGGTGTGCCTGCATCTGCCGCTTGAGAACAATGGCCCGCTCTTCGTAAAGGTCAGCCAGCGTATTTTCATCGACCGGTTTATCGCCGACCCCGGCCAGGGCATCGGCCTTGGCAGCCTCGACCATCAATTTGTTGGTCTGGTAGGCCAGCAGCGCATCGCTGTCGTACCAGAGGTTGAGCGTGTAACCCTGCCCGGCGAGTACTTGTTTCCAGACATTGAGGTAATCACGCTGGATATCGCCAAGTCCGCCCCCGAGCCAGACGAAGTGCAGCGTTTTTGCAACTTCTGTCGGCATGGTTTTCAGCAGTTCGATTCCTGCATGAACACGCGACTCGAAGGTTTCGACCCGCTCATAAATGCGTGTCAGATCCGGGCCGGTCCTTTGATCGGTGGCACCCGCAGATTCCATCTCGCGCCTCACCCGGCCCGGCCCCTGCAATGGCTCCAGCGTCTGACGTAACAGCCGCAAGGGCTCAAGCAACTGTTTCGAATCCTTGGCAGCAACACAAGCAGCGTAATATCGCAGCAGCGCATCGTAGTGCCTGGTGTTTTTGTGCAGCAATAACGCTTGTTCAAAATCACTACGCGTAAAGAGCTCTGCAAAGTTGACAAAGGTTTTATCAGCTGACACTTCAATATTTCGCATAACGCCCTCGGAGTCCTTCGATTGAATTGTACCGAGCGCCACGCTAATCATTAAAATGGCCAAACACAAAAAAGAAACAACTCAATTATTTTCAGAAATCATGCGCAACTTAAAACCCTGCCTTAAACCAGATCATTCGCTTTCCATATATTTCAGCGAGCCACTCAATATCTTTAGCATGCAAATAATTGCAATCAAACAAACCCATTAAATAAAAAATGGTCGCAAACTTCCGCTCACGACCATTTTCAACTTTTCAGTTTCGACTTATATCTCAGGAAAGTTGCTTGATGAGTCTCTCAAGTGTTGCCACCTCTTGATCGGGATGTACTTGTGACAGCGCGTCGAGCCACTCTTCGACACCTCGCTGGTAATCCACCCCGCCAAGCCTGACGTTTATCTGCATCGGCCGGCCCGACTCGTCGTTGCCGGGTGTGACGTTACGCACGATCAGACTGTGGGCCGTGTCCGGATCCGAGAACACCAGTTGCCCGTCGACCAGCGACACCAACAAATGCTCGGCAGCAACCATGTCCAGCACCAGAGTGCAGACACGCATGTCGGCAGCGCCTTGCGGGACCTGGCGATCAACCACGATGCAGTCCAGCCGTTGCCAGGCTTGTTCCGAAATCCGATAGCTCAATGCCTTGGCACCAAAAGTGAGAATCAGTTTTTCGACTCCGTCAGGCAGCATTGCCATAAGATCGGTGACCTCACCACTCACATCGAGCGCCAGGATCTCGCCTTCGCGCCGGGCGTAACTGTCTTTTACCCAGATACCGTTCACCGCTCCGCGACTGTAGATCAGACTGTCAATCGGGTCGAACAGCATCGCCACCGACGTATTGCGCGCGCCAAGAAACTCCGACCACTGACCATCGGCCCGGCCCGAAACATCGAAGAGTCGATCCAGTTCCGGCACGAAGTACTTGTAGCGACCCATAGAGTCTTCGACCTGCAAAACCGCTGCATGGGCTTGTCCGCTCAATAACGCCTTCAAGCGGGCCTGTAATTGCTCGGCGGTCTGCCCGGCGATAAACGACCACTGTTTTTCGACGCCGACGATCCGGGCCGGCTGTTGATCGAGCAGCTCCAGGTTCACGCCCTGGCGGGTGCGGCCGAGCAATCCTTGTCCCTGCGTCACCACCTCGGCGAATGACCATTGCCCCCAGACTTTTTCCGCCATTGGCAATAACGTGCGGTCCAGTAACCGCTGCCCGTTGGCAAACGCTGCGCGCAGCGCCTGGATCTGCACCAGCGTCTGGCGATAGAGCTGCCCGGCCGAGACATCCAGCAACCAGGCGGCCTGGTTGTCCGGTGTCAGCCCGAGCAATGCCAGCTCTTTACCTTCACCGACATCGGCGAGCAGCACTTTTGCGCCGATACACCACGCCGCCACTGAGTGCAGGCCGGAAACATTGCTCAGTCCGATGATCGCAAACGGCGCATCTCGATGGGCATCGGCCAGCGCCGGTAACGCAGCGAGCCAGTCGGTATTGCTGCGCAACCAGTGCAGGCCGACGCCAACAAATTGCAGCTCGCCTCGCTTGTCGACCTCAAACAGCCGACCGTCTTTCCGGGTGGCGATATAACGTTCAGCGAATGAGCTGACATCGATGACATCTTCGGCGATGACTTGCCCATCCGCCGATTCAGCCCCACGGCGCAGCAATCGGGCCTGTATGCTGTAGAACAGCGGTTGATCACCCAAACCGTCATTCCAGCTCAGCAGAACCGTGTCCAGCTTCAGCCCGGTGCTGTGGGCCAACTGGAAATACAGCTGGTCAGCCAGGCGGATCCAGCCCAGATCCCGCAGCGTTTGCTGCTCATGGCTGCGGATCTGCACGAACCCGGCGCAGCCCCATGCGCTCAGACTCGACGCCATGCCAGACGTGCCATCGGCATAGGCCCGCGGCGTCTTGAAGCGATCCACCAGGGAACGCCAGTAAGCCGCCGTACGCCTCGGTGTGTAATCGCTCCAGGCGGCTGAGGTATGGATGCCGGTAAGGACTACAGAATATTCAGACAGCTGGTACTCGAACGTGGTCTCTACCCCACCGTTGACCTCAAGCATCTTTTGCCGGACGCGCAGGCCGTCGGCCGTCTGCTCACAACCGATGATTCTTGCACCACTGGCAGGGTTCATCAGTCGGTAGCGATGGTTGACCGTGCCGGTGATCGCATCGACCCGCCAGACCGTCGCATGCTCGGGATGGTAAAACCATGCCTGCCCCGCGTTGGCCGCAGCCAATGCAACGCCGTCACTGACATTTTCGGGCAGGTTGCGCGCATACAGCAGCCGCGCATGCGCCACGTCATAAAAGGCGGTGACCAGCAGGGAGCGAGGGGCGAAGCTCATCGGCACGCGAAATTTGTATAACGGCACGTAAGCCGCCGAAACGCGTCGCTCGGCCACCCGCTTTCCAATCCGTGCCAACAGCGCAGCCTGCGAATCCTGTTGCTCCTGGGTGACCGACACCAGCAGCAGCCGCTGTTCTTTCCAGTCGAGATTGAACATCTCGCCATTGTTCAGCTGGATGAAGTCCACCTGACCTTCAATCCGTATTCCATCGACACTGAGGAACGATTCTGCAAATCGCACTCTGTTTTCGCTGACCCACGGCGCATGAAGCACCCACTGGGTCGCCGCATAATTACGCAGGGAAACGGCCACCAGGCCGGGGGTCAACCAGAGCTGGCGAGCCCCCGGGGAGCGGGTGAAGATCTCGTAGGAAATGCAGCCTTTCCACTCCGCCGGCAAGGTTGGCACCAGCAACTGGCGCACCTGCTCGTCCAGCGTCACGACAATTCGGGTGGGTTTATTGAACGGGTATAGCTTGTAGAGAATGTGCGGGATCGGCGTGTTGGCGAAGAAATAGAAACGCTGGTTGCCATGCTCGTCGTATTCCAGTTTGTTGACGGTGCGGTTGCGCAGGCTCGGATACCAGGTTTGCATGAATGGCTCGCTGAGCTCGTCAGCCAACCCGCCAAATGGCAAAAAGGCGTTGAGCAGACCCGATGAGGCCTTTTCGCTTGCTTGCCGGGGCTCACGCTCCAACTCGCCAGGCTGTGGCTCATAGGCATAACCGGACGTGCCGACCTGGTACTCATAACCGAAGTAACACTGCGGTGTGCACGGTAGCACCACCGTCTGTACATCACCGGGCGCCGGCCGGATCAGACTGACCACTTGCGGCAATCCGAGCGTCTGGCGGATATCGATCGCCTGGTGCAGTCGCGTCGGGTGATTGTTGAACTGCGGCAGCTCAAGCCCGCCGCGATCCATGGGGTAGAACTTCTGACTGTCGAAGCGGATCCGGTTGTTTTGCAAGTCCAGTTCGGTGATGACCGCTTCGGGCTCAAAACTCAGCGCACCGTCCTTGCGTGTGTAAACACCGGGGCCGTAGGCGTCCTGGATCTTGCGCAAGTGTGCGCCCACGCCTTTGGCCTTGTCGCTTATCTGTCCCAGGTTGCTGGCGATCGCCGCCACGCCGATGCCGACGCCGAGCAGCGGTACCGACAGAATCGCTGCGGCACCGCCTACCGCTCCGCCAACCGCCAATGCGGTGATGTCCAGCGCCAGGGCCGCGACATTGAACACCAGTTGCGTGGCCAACCGTGAACGCTGTTCCTGATTGGTTGCCACTGCCAGGCCGTAGAGGTCAAAACCTATGTTGACGACGGAGAAGACAATCCCGGCCGCGACCGAGGCCCGGCCCAGCAACCGCCCGGCCAGCGATGACTGGCGCAGCGCCAGGGCCTGCTCACTGGCAGCCACCTGACGGACGAGACTGACGATCTGTACCGCATCGTTCAGTACGCCATAACCTAACTGGGCGTAACTGACATAGACCTGCACCTGCAGCGCAATCGACAACGCCGGCACCTGCTCTGCCCCAGCCTGGTATTCACGATGGCGCATCTCGGTAATCAGCGTCTGGATCGCGAAGGCAAAGCTCAACCGACTGCCGCCGTCGGCCTCGCCCGCTGTCGCAGGTTTGCCGGCAAGGGTCTTCACCAGACGCTGGATATGCTGTTGGATTTTGCCAAAGCGCGCGTCGGTGGTGGTGACGACCCGGGCGTTTTGCGGATCGCGCGCATCCACCAGCGTCACGCTATAACCCGCGTCAGGATTCTTCTGCAGCGTTTCCAGCAGCGGCAGATACTCAGCGCCCAACTTGTTTTCGGCACGTAGCTGACCGGTAGCCTGTTCGAACGTCTGAGCCCAGTAACGTGCATCCTGTTGCGCGAGGCTGGCGCCCATCCGGGCGTTTTCACTCAGCGATCGCTGGCGTGCAACGGCTTGTTTTTCCCAGACCGAAGCACCCCGGGGATCGACAATCGGCGCGTTGTGCAAAAAGCTGTCCAGCCGCGTATTCGTCAACAGCGTTTTGTCCGCGATCACTGTGGTATCGAGCTCGACCACATTGAACCGCGCACGGTCGCCCTCCGCGAGACCATATAACCGCGCCATTGCTCCCTCATCTCTGCTCAGGTAACGCTGCATGCCCTCTTTAAGCTGCTCTACCCGTGCAAATCCGTAGATCGCGAAATTCGGCTCGTAAAACCGGTAGACCGTCTGGCTGCCTGCCACTATTTTTGCCATCAGCAGCGCGTGATTGCCGGTGTCGAGCAGCATGACGGTCGAAGCGCTTTTCGCCTCGAGCGCTTGTACGATGGTGTCCAGGCTCTGATGGCCCTGGAGCTTGCCGACAGCTGTCAGCGGCACCGTCTGCAATTCGTCCAGCGCCGCCAGCAAAGCCCGCGAGTCGGCGTCCTCTGCAGCGTGACTGACATTCGCCACCCGGCCGATCAGGGCTCGCTCGGCCGCTTCCCCACCGACCAGCGCCGCCGCCATCATCAGTGCCAGCGGATAGCAGCGACGACCTGGATCGCCCGGCGTGGTCATGAGCAGATCCTGCGGCACCTTCCTCGCGGAAATGGCGCCAGCGTCAAACAGTTCGGTACGAACCGCCTCACCGCTGCGCAGAATCTGCCCGTGATATTCACGGCGCGCCGTACTGTTGATCCGGGCGATACGCTCGCCCCACTGACGCACCGTCAATGGATCGCTCAAGGCGCGCACCTTGAGTTCGCGGGCCGTGTACGTGGTGGACGGTTCAGCGCTTGCCAGGCCAGCCTTGAAGGCCGGTGACGCGGACTGGCGCAAGGCATTTTCGATAGCGTTGTAGCGGGCAAACAGCCCATCGTCGGCGGTTCGCGCGGCGAGGTTCGACAGCTTTTTCCATGCACCGGCAAAGCCATCGATATCCAGACTCGCCGCGCCGAACATCCCGCCCAGCATTACGCGCAGCAACGGGCTGAGTTGTTCGACAACAAGCGAGCCGCGGGCCACCCGCACCAACAGTTCGTTCAGGTTACTGGTGGACTCGGCACCGAGAGACGGCGGCAATTCAAAAGCAGGCTGGGCCAGAATCTGCTGGCGGGTATCGAAACCGATGGAAAACGCTTCGGTAAAAGTGATGTCGCCGCTCAACTTGTCTTTCATTGCGCGAATGAACGGTTCGCCCAAGTCATCCATCAGCTGTTGCAGCACCGAGGTCAACAGCACTGGTTTGCCTTCGATCACCGGCCAGCCTTGTTTGAAGGTCAGCGTCTGCGGCCTCAGCAGATCCGCCAACTGCCCGACGTAACGTGACTTGAGTTTGCCGCTGCGCCATTTTTCCTGCTCGTTCTCAAGCCACTTGTTTTCATCGCCACCCACTGTCCAGCCGGAGATCCGCTCCTCCTCTGTATAAACGTTATAGCCCTCAAGCAATTTCAGGCGATCACGAACCTTATCAATCTGATCGGCTGGCACACGCTGTTCGATGTATCTGACATGTCCTGCCGCCCCAGCACCCGGCCCGGTAAGCGTAATGGTGCCCACGGCATTGACTCGAATACCGTCCCGATAATAAGTGCAGATCGCCTCGGTCAACTTCCCTGAAGCATAGTAAATACTGGATTTCGGAAACTTGCCCGCCGACGCCGCTTCATTGACCACATTTTGAATGACTGGCAACGCCCGTGCCTGGTCCGCGATATCGATGCCGGCCGCGAGCAAGCGGCGCTCCGCCTCTAGAAGGCAGTCATAATTGACCCGGATCATCTGCATGTAAGCCAGGGTCATCGCGCTGCCCGGATGAGCGATGAAATGCGCATTCATTTCTCCGCGATCGGCACGGCCCTCGGCGGTTCCCAGGCGAAGGGCATCGTGCGGCACAAGGTTGTCCTGTGGTGCGACGAAAATCTGATGAATCCCGGGTTTACCGCGCGCAAAAGTAGTGAGCGCCTCTTCATGCCGAGCGGGAACTTTCCCGGTAATCGCCGTATAACGGTTCCGATCCCGCCCGGGCATCAGCGCTTGATCGTGATCCAGCAACAGTTTCAAGAGCCAAAGTCGCTGCTTGTCATCAAAACCGCTGATATCCACGCCGCCCAACGTCTTGGCCAGCGGCGGCAAGTAATCCATGTCGCTGTAACGCCCTCCCTCCAGATACTCGGCCTGCAGCCGTACGACATCGCTCGCGGCGGCAAAATTGCCGCGCAGGGACACTTCGCGTTGATAGACATCCTGTAAAAAGTGCCCGGCGAACTCGTGGCGAACGTCACGCAGCTGCAAGTCCGTGCCGGCCATGGCCTGATGCGTTTCCAGGCACCGCTGCCGGAACGCCTCAAGCGTCGCGTGATCCTTGCCGTAAGCGCGAACCATCAGCTCGATACGCGCCTCGTCCGCCCGACCAGCCCATTGCGGCTGGTTCAGGAAGTCGAACATCTGATGTTTCAATGCCCGCGCGCGGTCTTCAATCATCTGTGACAACTGGTCGGGCGAGGTGACCTGGTCGCCTCCCGTCGCCATCGCATCCGTTCTTGCGCTGTCGAGAATCACCCTGTTCATCTCAAAAGCAAGCAGTGCATCACTGTCGTACCAGAGATTGAACCGATACCCCTGCGGCTCCAGCACCTGGCGCCAGATGTTCATGTAATCGCGCTGATTGGCGCCGACCTCACTGCCGCCGACCCAAACGAAATGCATGATGTTTGGCACGGGCCGGGCGACGCCGTTGAGCATGTCCACCGTTGCTGCCAATCTCGCCACATAGCGATTCAACCGGGTTCGTATTCCGTGGATGCCCACGGGCAGCGGCGTAGACTTGCGATCCAGCAAGGTTTCGAGTCGCTCCTGAAACAGTTTCACCGGCAACAGTTTTTCAACCACCGCGGCGGTGTTGCTGGCAACTTCATGAGACTGGGCCAGCGCCGCATATTCGCCTGACCCGGCAAACTCGCTCAATACATCCTTGAGGGTTGAATATTCTGCAGCCGAGGTGAATGTAAGTTCGTCGGTTTGGTTTCCCGTAGTACTCATCCGCATTCTTCCTTGATTCAATAGTCCTGAGTCGCAACAAACTAGTGAGGAAGTACGGAGCACTCAAACTTGAAGAAGCTCAAATAATGTCGAATGAAACATCGATCAACATTCCAATGCGACAGCCGCATGATTCAGCAACAACTTCGCCCGTTTTTTCCTCTGCCATAAATGACAAAAAGCCACGCCCCCGTAAAGAGCATGGCCTTGTATTAAAGTAGAGGCTCAACTTCGCAAGTGTTGACCTGATGTCACGACGAGAGAAGTTATTTACAACTTCCCTCTGCTACAACACCGGCAATGTCAGGACATCGGCTTTTCACCGTACCAACGTGGCGTGTACACCCAATGCCCACCACTCGCGCGGGTGAACGTGCACGTGGTCGAAGAGCCGATCAATACCATCGTGCGCATGTCCACCTGATCTGCGGTCAATGCGCCCAACGTCGTGGTGCGCAATGTCTGCCCCGGTCGCCCGATGTCACGCCCCAGGACAACCGGGGTTTGCGGCGTGCGGTGCCGGGCAACAATTTCCAGTGCCCGACCCAGTTGCCACGGACGGGCGCGGGAGATCGGGTTGTAGAACGCCAGCGCCAGATCCGCTTCGGCGGCCAGATCCAGACGTTTCTCGATGATCGCCCACGGCTTGAGGTTGTCCGACAGCGACATCACGCAGAAGTCATGCCCCAGCGGCGCACCGGCCTGAGCGGCGGTGGCCAGTGACGCGGAGACACCCGGCAGGATTTCCAGATCGACGCTGTGCCACGCCGGGTCATCCGATTCGTGCAGAGCTTCGAGCACCGCAGCGGCCATGGCGAATACGCCCGGGTCGCCGGAAGACACTACGATCACCGAACGTCCTTCGGCGGCGAGGCGGAAGGCGTGGCGGGCGCGCTGCATTTCTTCGCGGTTGTCGGTGCAGTGCTGCACCTGATCGTCGCGGAAGGGGCCGGCCATGCGCACGTAGGTTTCATAGCCGAGCACATCGGTGGCGCGGGCCAGTTCGGCCTTTACCGCGGGCACCATCAAATCGGCGGCGCCGGGGCCCAGGCCGATGACCGCGAGACGACCGCGCGGGCGGCCGATCTGCGACACGTCCAGCGGTTGCTCGGCAATCGCGACCGCGAGATTTTCAACGCTGATCACATCCGCCGCTGGCACTGCAACGCGGGCCAAGGTTTGCAGATCGCTTTGCGCGGCGACGAAGCGCAGGGGCACGCCCAATTCGAGCGCAGCTTCACGCAGATTCGTCGAAGCCATGTCAGTGTCGGCTGCCACCAGACAGGCCAACGCCGGCACGGCGACGGTGGCTGCATGCAGCGCATTGCGCACGACATTGGCCAGATCCGCCACGTCAGCACTCACCGCCACCGCCACACTGCGCGGGTAAATCAGCAATTCATCGGCGCTGGCCACACGCTGCGCACTGCTCACATGAATCGACCGCTGCGCCTGCGGATCCTGCGGCAACTGCGCCTGATCCAGCCACGGCGCCGCGCCTTCGATACGCACGCTGTGCCCGGCCAGCAGGTCGGAAACGAAACGTTTGCCCGACTCCAGATCCGCCAGCGCATAACCACTGGGCGGATTGAGCAGGCAAGTGCCAAAGCGCAATTCACCGCTGGTGGTGATTGCCGGCGCCACTTGCAGCGCCGCCGCGATCTCCCGGGCCATGACGTTTACCCCGCCGAGGCCGCCGAGCAATGGCACTACCGCGCTGCCATCTTCGGCCACCGCCAGCACCGCCGGCTCGGCGCCTTTCTCCAGCAACAACGGCGCCAAGGTGCGGATGACAATCCCGGCTGCACACAGCGCAATGATTGGCGTGTCCTGTTGATACAACGCGCGCAGTGTCGCACCAAATTCCTGATACACGCAGTCGGCGCCTACGACGCGTCCGGCAAGGCCATGGATCTGCGCCGCCGGGTAGATCTGCTGAATCCGCCGCGCCGTCGCGAGGCTGCCTTGGCCGAGAATGACGATGGCGGGAGTCGATTGGCTCATCAACCTTGCCACCGTTCGCCCGGGACGATGATCAGCGAGAAGTACGGCGAGGACATCGGCTCGACCTGATCCATCGGCACGATCTTCTGATTGGCCATGGTCGCACGCTCGACATACAACGCACGGTCGGCGAGGCCAAGTTCTTCAAGCACCTGACGCACCTTGGGAAAATTGCGCCCCAGTTTCATGATCACCGCCGCATCGGCATCGGCCAGACGTCGTTTCAATTCGTCATGGGGCAGCACACCGGAAAGTACCGACAGGCTCTGATTTCGATACACCAGCGGCGCGCCGAGCACCGAAGCGCCGCCAAGCATCGAGCACACGCCGGGCACCACTTCGGCTTCATAGAGACTGGCGAGGCGGTCATGCAAATACATGTAGGAGCCGTAGAAGAACGGGTCACCTTCGCAGATCACCGCCACGTCGCGGCCGGCGTCCAGATGCTCGGCCACCGCCACGGCGGCTTCGTCGTAGAAATCGCTGATGACCTGCTCATACAACAGCGGCGCCGGCAACGCCTCGGTGGTCACCGGGTACACCAGCGGCAGCAGATTCTGCGCCTCGACCAAGTGCGCCTCGATGATCCCGAACGCATTGCCCTTCTTGCCCTTGGCCACGAAGTACGCGACCACCGGTGATTCGCGCAGCAGGCGCAAGGCTTTGACGGTAATCAGTTCCGGATCACCGGGGCCGACACCGAGGCCGATCAGACGTCCTTTGGCCTGCATCATTCGATCTCCGTGGCGAGAGCATTGACGGCGGCGGCGGCCATGGCGCTGCCGCCGAGGCGGCCCTGCATGATCACGAACGGCACGCCACGACTGTCGGCGGCCAGTGCGGCTTTCGATTCGGCAGCGCCGACGAAGCCCACCGGGAAACCGAGAATCAGCGCCGGTTTCGGCGCGCCGGCATCGAGCATTTCCAGCAGATAGAACAGCGCGGTCGGCGCATTTCCGATCACCACCACACTGCCTGCAAGGTGCGGGCGCCACAGCTCCAGCGCGGCAGCCGAGCGGGTGTTGCCCAGCTCGCGAGCAAGCTCCGGCACGCTGTCGTCGCGCAAGGTGCAGATCACTTGATTGTTGGCCGGCAGACGGGGGCGGGTCACGCCTTCGGAGACCATCCGCGCGTCGCAGAGAATCGGCGCGCCGGCCGCCAGCGCATCGCGCCCGGCCTTGCCCGCGCCTTCGGAAAACTGCAGACCGTCGACGGCCTCGACCATGCCGCACGCGTGGATCACCCGCACTGCGAGTTTTTCCAGATCGGCGGGGATGCGCGCCAGATTGGCCTCGCGGCGAATGATCGCGAAGGAGTTGCGATAGATCTCCTGACCGTCGCGGATGTAATCAAGCATCAAGGGGGCTCCGGGAGCGGGCGTCGAGCAGGGTCGCGGCCGCTTCAATAGTAAGGTTGCAGGCGTGCAGCGAGCCGAAACCGGGCTGTGCTGCATCGCGAAAGTAGAGGTCGTAATGACCGGGGGCAACGGCCAGCAGCGTGGCCGGGGCGCAGTGAGCGGCGGCGCAGGAGCGCGAACAACCCGACAGGTGCACGCTGAGTCCCGGCGGCAGCAGAGGTGCCAGTTGCCGGGCGTCCTGTTTGGTGTCGGCCAGGCCTTTGCCGCAGCCATCGGCACCGGTGCAGGCGATCAGGCGGGTCAGCGGTTCGGCTGCGGTCGCCAACAGGCCCAACGCCCGAAACTGCTCAAGCACTGCGTCGGTATCAGTGGCCTTCACGTTCGGCAGCAGCAGGCTTTGCCACGGGGTGAAACGCAGGCTGCCATCGCCAAATTGGCGCGCCAGTTGCGCCGCGCCGCGCAGCATCGGCGGATCGAGTCGACCCAGCGGCGGCACCGCGCCGATGTAAAAACGATCCGTCGTGTTTTGCTGCCGGGCGCCAATGTGCAGCGCGTCTGCCGACGTCGGGCGCTGCCAATTGCTGATCGCCTTGACCAATACACGCTCGCGCAACGATTCAAGGAAGGCGAGCCTTGGCAACTCGTCGAGCAGATGGCGCATCCGTGTTTGCTCTGGCCGGGCCAGGTCGAGAAACAACTCCAGCACCGCGACCACCAGCGCGTGGGCGTTGTCCAGGGTCACAGCGCCGAGCGGCCGATCGGTCGGGCAACCGGCCAGACCGAATGCCCAGAGGATGTCGCCATCACGCTCGAACGCCGACAGCCAGAGGTCATGGGGATGCTCGAGCATCGCCAGCGCTTCACCGCCATCGAGCTGCACTGCGAACTTGGCGCTCAGCTCGTGGAAGCGCGGATGGCTTTGCAAGGTGTCGAGGATCTGTTCGGCGAGCGGACGCGTGTCAATCAGCATCTGCCAATCGATTCCGGCGGTCGGACTGAGCATCAGATTACGCACATCGTCGCCGGCGGCGGTTTTTGGCCCAAGGCCAACGGCGAGCAAGCGCTCGATCAGCGCCGCCGATTGCGCACCGATCCCGCGAATCTGCAGATTGCCGCGATTGGTTGCCTCGATCGCGCCACTGGCGAACTGCTCGGCGGCAGTGGCCACCGCATCGGCCTGATCAGCGCTGATCGAACCGCCGTCGAGCTTGATCCGACAGATACCGCCGTCCAGTGCCTGGACGATACGCAGCAACCCCGGGCAGGCCGAGGGGCGTAAGGCGGTGGACATCGGGCGTTCGTTCAAGGGGCTGACCGGTTGCGTGGCAGAAGCGCTTCGCGGGCGAAGGCGCGGTATTATGCCTGCTTTGTCCGGCGGCATGAAAAGTCTGCCCGTCGGAACGGCACGTTTAGAGGAATATAGATGTCACCCTGGCTGACGATCGTGGGAATTGGTGAGGACGGCTTCAAGGGCCTGGGCAAGAACGCCCGGCGTGCCCTGATGAGCGCTTCGCGGATCGTCGGCGGCCAGCGGCAACTGGATTTGCTGCCGCCGTGCATTGGCGGCGAGCGGCAATTGTGGCCGAGCCCGTTTTCTCTCGCGCCGGTGCTCGAATCGCGTGGCGAGCCGGTTTGCGTGCTGGCCAGCGGCGATCCGATGTTCTACGGCGTCGGAGCCAGTCTGGCGCGTCAGGTACCAAGCGCCGAGATGTCGATCATTCCCGCGCCTTCGTCGTGTGCATTGGCGGCGGCGCGGCTGGGCTGGCCGTTGCAGGAGGTGACGATTGTGTCGCTGGTGGCGCGCCCGCTGGCGGCGCTTAATGCGCAGTTGTTCAGCGGTGTGCGTCTGTTGCTGCTGAGCAATGACGGCAGCAGCCCGGCAGCCGTTGCGCAGCTGCTGTGCGAGCGTGGTTTCGGCGCAAGTCGCATGACTGTTCTGGAGCATCTGGGTGGCGACGCCGAGCGGCGCATTGACCGCGCCGCCAATGAATGGGACGACGCGCCCGTTGCTGACCTTAACGTCATCGCTATCGAATGTCTGGCCGAACCGGGAGTCGTCGGCCAGTCGCGCCTCGCCGGTTTGCCCGATTCGGCATTCCGTCACGACGGTCAGTTGACCAAGCGCGACGTGCGCGCGATTACCCTCGCTCGCCTGGCGCCGACGCCCGGAGAGCTGCTCTGGGATGTCGGCGCCGGCAGCGGCTCGATCGGCATCGAGTGGATGCGCGCCCATCCGAGTTGCCGCGCCATTGCGGTTGAGGCCGACGAGGGTCGTCAGCAATTGATCGAACACAACCGCGATGCGCTGGGCGTGCCCGGCCTGCAACTGATTCGCGGCAAGGCGCCGCACGCGCTGCCTGGCCTCGAACGTCCAGACGCTGTTTTTATCGGCGGCGGTGTCACCCGCGAGGGCGTCTTCGAGACTTGCTGGGAACAGCTCAAACCCGGCGGCCGTCTGGTCGCCAACGCGGTGACTTTGCAAAGCGAAGTCACCCTGCTGCACTGGCGTGAACAATACGGCGGTGAACTGACGCGCATTCATGTCGCCCAGGCGCAGCCGCTCGGCGAGTTCGACACTTGGCGCCAGGCATTGCCGATCACCTTGCTCGAACTGGTCAAACCCCTCGATGCGTGACGAAACCGCCGAGCAACCCGCGCCCCTGCGCAGCGGCCTGACCACCGGCAGCTGCGCCACCGCCACCAGCCTCGCCGCGGCGCGCCTGTTGCTCACCGGCGTCGGCGCTGACGCGGTGTACATCACGCTGCCCAAGGGCAAACAGGTGCAGATGCGCCTGGAGTTCTGTCGCCTGAGCGAGGGCGGCGCCGAGGCCGGCACGATCAAGGATGCCGGCGATGATCCTGACGTCACCCATGGCGCACTGCTTTATTCACAGGTGCGACTGTCCGCCGAACCGGGGATTCGCTTCAACGCCGGTGTCGGCGTCGGCACGGTGACCCGCCCAGGGCTGGTACTGGCCGTCGGCGAACCGGCGATCAATCCGGTGCCGCGCAAAATGATCAGCGATCACCTGACCCTGCTCGCCGCCGAAACCGGCTATGGCGGCGGCTTCGAGGTCACAGTCAATGTAGAAGGCGGCGAGGCGCTGGCGCTGAAAACCATGAATCCACGGCTGGGCATTCTTGGCGGCCTGTCGATCCTCGGCACCAGCGGCATCGTCCGGCCATTTTCCTGCGCCGCCTACATCGCCTCGATTCATCAGGGCATCGACGTGGCGAAAACCAACGGTTATCTGCACATCGCCGCGTGCACCGGCAATGCCAGCGAAGACACCATGCGCCGGGTCTACAACCTGCCGGAAATCGCCTTGATCGAAATGGGCGACTTCGTCGGCGCGGTGCTCAAGCATCTGCGCAAGGTACCCGTGGATAAACTCAGCCTGTGTGGCGGCTTCGGCAAAATCAGCAAACTCGCTGCCGGACATATGGATCTGCACTCACGGCATTCGAGCATCGACTTGCCGCAACTGGCTGAGTGGGCAGCAGCGATTGGCGCGGACGCGGCATTGCAACAAGGCATTCGTGCGGCCAACACCAGTCAACAAGCCTTGGCCATGGCCAGTGCGGCGGGGATCGCTTTGGGTGATGAGGTGTGTCGCCATGCATTGATTTTCGCCCGCAGCGTGGTACCGGCACTGGTGCAGGTCGAGGTGTTTGCCATTGATCGTCAGGGCGGGATTGTCGGCCACGCCGGAGGTTTTGCATGAAACGGATCCTGCTGCTCGGCGGAGTCACTGAAGCGCTGGCGATTGCACGCACATTGGGGCCGCACCATATTTACAGCCTCGCCGGCGTTGGCCGGGTGCCGAGCGACTTGAGCTGTCAGGTTCGCGTCGGCGGTTATGGCGGCGCTGAGGGCCTGGCGCAGTTCATCGCTGATGAAGGCGTCGATCTGCTGCTCGACGCTACGCACCCGTATGCGGCGCAAATCAGCGCCAACGCCGCCCGCGCGGCACAGCTCGCCGGCATTCCCTGCTGGGCCTTGCGCCGCCCTGCTTGGCAGCCGCAAGCAGGCGATGACTGGCGCGAGGTCAGTGACTGGGCCGAACTGATCACCGCGCTGGAACCGTTCCACCGCCCGCTGTTCACCCTCGGCCGCGAACCGCTGCAACACCTCGACGAAATCCCCGCCCACCAGTTCTGGACCCTGCGCGCCCTCGACGTCTATCCCGGCAACCCGCGCTGCGAAGTGATCGGCGCACGCGGGCCGTTTCTCCTCGACGACGAGCGAGCCCTGTTCGAGCGCCGGCAGATCGATGTGCTGATCAGCAAAAACAGCGGCAGCAGCGCGACTGAGCCGAAGCTCGAAGTGGCGCGAGAGCGGGGAGTGCCGGTGCTGGTGTTGAAGCGCCCGGGGTTGCCGGGGGTTGATCGGGAGTTTGAATCAGTCGCTGAAGTCCTCGCTGCCCTTTCCCACTGAATCGGCACGGCCCTTTGTGGGAGCGAGCCTGCTCGCGAAGACTTCCGCACCGGCAGCCCATCAGAGCCTGACAAATCGCTTTCGCGAGCAGGCTCGCTCCCACGGGAACCGTGAATGTTGCTGATATCTGTACACACTCACAAAACATGTGGGAGCGGGCTTGCCCGCGAAGGCGTCCGGTCTGGCACTGCCAATCCAAGTGGCTACACTCTTTTCAACAGCGCACTGCGACACCAGACCGCACGACGCTTTTTTACTTATCGGCCCTGATCAGGCTAAATAGCCGCGCCTGATCGCCCACCCAACGGACCCGTCCCATGAACCGACGCCGGTTAGCATTTGCCTGGATCGCCTGCTTTGCAGTGCTGTTCAACATGCTCGCCATGCCGCTGAGCGGGGCGATGGCGCAGGCGGGCGGCGCACCGGCCGAGCAGATCCTCTGGAGCAGTTTCTGCACCGGCAGCGGCATGAAAATGGTGGCGATCGACATCGGCGCCACGGATCAAAAGGCCCCGCAGAACGACAGCCATTCAAACATGCAGCACTGCTGGTGTTGCTCAGGCGGAGCGCCATTGCTGGCGCTGCCGGGGCATACGCCGCAGCTGTATTTCGCGCAATTTGAAAGCAACCGCAGCGTTGCGCCCGTCTCCCTGCAAACCCCGACGCCGCGCCAGCAATGGCCGAGCCTCAATCCCCGTGCATCCCCTCTGGTCTGATTTGTTCGCGCAATAACCCGCGTTTCAAATCGTTCTGGAGACCTGCCATGTTGAAGAAACTTTTCGTCCTCGCTGCGCTGTTGTTGCCGGCGTGCTTTGCCCATGCCCACGAATACAAGGTCGGTGCGCTGGAAATCGCCCACCCGTGGTCACAGGAACTGCCGCCGAATGCGCCGACCGTTGCCGCCTATTTCATCATTCACAACACCGGCAAAAGCGCCGATCGCCTGCTCAGCGTCGACTCGCCCATCGCGCCTGAAGCGCAACTGCACGAACACGTGATGCAGGGCGATCTGATGAAAATGCAGCAAGTGCCAAGCGTGGAAATCCCCGCCGGCGGTACCGTGACGTTTGCGCCGATGGCTTACCACGTGATGCTGCTCAACCCGAGTGATCGCCGCCTGCTCAGCGATGGCAAGCGTTTCCCGATGACCCTGCATTTCGAAAAGGCAGGTGACGTCAGCGTTGAAGTTGCCGTGCAGAAGAAAGCGCCGGAATCCGCCCAGGCCCACGTGCACGCTCAGTAACCGACCCGGCTGACTCCGCCCATGCGCCCGTTGCGCGCCAGGCCCGTCCCGCATCACCGTCAGGCTCAAACGCTGACGCGTGGCAGCTGGATCGCCCTGTTTGCCATGTTGATGATCTTCATCGGCCCACTGATTTCTCAGTCGATGCCGATGGATCAGCACGCCTCGAAATCGATGCCAATGAGCATGGACATGTCGATGGACATGCCCGGCATGGACCACGGCAGCCATGAAGCCCAGCCCGCAGCCGAGCACTGCCCGCCGCAATCCTCACATCACGTGCTGTGGGAAAAGTGCGGTTATTGCAGCCTGCTGTTCAATTGCCCGGCACTGACCGGTGGCGGCGATTTCGTCGCTTTCAACTTCCCGCCACCCAACACCTTCACCCCACCCTCCCCGCGTTTGGGCCATGCCCGCCAACCCTTCTTCCCCGGCGCCCGCACCCGCGCCCCGCCCATCGCCACGTAAACACGCACCTCTGATTGCACACGGTTGAGAAGACAGCTTCAGGCTGCCGACCGTGGTGTTTACGACTGTTCGATGGAAATTGTCATGTCCAGGTTTACTGCTGTCCCCTGCGCGGAATCTGCCCGCGCGCCTTTCACCCTGAACCGCTCGCGGATGCGGTTCGGGCATGCCAGCGCAGTCCTCTGCGGCGTATTGCTGACACCGCTGGCACAGGCCGATGAGCATACCGGCCACCCGCAAGAACTGAGCCCGACGGTGATCACTGCCATCGCCCCCAGTTCACCACTGACGATCGTCACCGACCCCAAGGACCCGCGCCAACCGGTGCCGGCCAGTGACGGCGGTGACTATCTGAAGACCATTCCCGGCTTCGCTCTGGTGCGCAATGGCGGCACCAACGGCGATCCGGTGCTGCGCGGGATGTTTGGTTCGCGGCTGAACATCCTCACCAACGGCAGCATGATGCTCGGCGCTTGCCCGGGCCGGATGGATGCACCAACTTCCTACATCTCGCCAGAGACGTACGACAAATTGACCGTGATCAAAGGCCCGCAAACCGCGCTCTGGGGCCCCGGCGCATCGGCCGGCACGGTGCTGTTCGAGCGCGAGCCGGAGAGTTTCGGCGAACTCGGCACCCGAGTGAACGCCAGTGTGCTGGCCGGCTCCCACGGTCGTTTCGACAAGGTCATCGACGCCGCTGCCGGCGGTGCGTTGGGCTACGTGCGGGTGATCGGTAACACCGCGCATTCCGACGATTACCGCGACGGCAACAACGACATCGTCGCCTCGCGCTACGACAAGTGGAACGGCGATGTCGCACTGGGCTGGACGCCGGATGCCGACACCCTGATCGAGCTCACCGCCGGCAAGGGCGACGGCGAGGCGCGTTATGCCGGGCGTGGCATGGACGGCTCGCAGTTCCTGCGCGAAAGCCTCGGCCTGCGCTTTGAGAAAACCGATATCACCGATGTGCTGGAAAAACTCGAGGCGCAGGTCTACTACAACTACGCCGACCATGTGATGGACAACTACACCCTGCGCACACCGTCCGGCACCGGCATGATGGCCGGGCCCATGGCCTCCAACGTCGACCGCCGCACCCTTGGAGCGCGGATCAAGGCGACCTGGCGCTGGGCGGATATTCAGCTGATCACCGGGCTGGATGCGCAGACCAACGAGCATCGCCAGCGCAGTGCGATGGGCATCGATACGTACAAGGATCTGCCGTACAGCAAGGACGCCGATTTTCATAACTACGGCGTGTTCAGTGAAATGACCTGGTACGCCGCCGAGCGTGATCGCTTGATCACTGGCGCCCGGGTTGATCGCGCTTCGGCCAGGGATTACCGCCAGAGCACCGGGTCGGGAATGATGTCGCGGCCCAACCCGACCGCTGACGACACCCGCGCCGATACCTTGCCCAGTGGCTTCGTGCGCTATGAGCACGATCTGGCCGACAGCCCGACCACCCTCTACGCCGGGCTCGGCCACGCGCAGCGCTTCCCGGATTATTGGGAACTGTTTTCGCCCAGCGCCGGGCCGGCAGGTTCGGTCAATGCTTTCGACACGATCAAACCGGAAAAAACCACCCAGCTCGATTTCGGCGTCAACTACAAAAGCGCCGACCTCGAAGCCTGGGCATCGGGCTATGTCGGCGTGGTGCGCGATTACATCCTCTTCGACTACACCCCGGGAATGATGGGTATGAGCACTTCGCGGGCCGAGAACATCGATGCGCGGATCATGGGTGGCGAACTCGGTGCTGCCTACAACCTGAGCGATAACTGGAAGGCCGATGCGACCCTGGCCTACGCCTGGGGCAAGAACAGCAGCGATGGCTCAGCCCTGCCGCAGATGCCACCGCTGGACGCGCGTTTCGGCATGACTTACAGCCAAAACAACTGGAGCGCTGGAGCACTGTGGCGAGTGGTCGCCGCGCAGCACCGCATCGACGCGAACAAGGGCAACGTGGTCGGCAAGGACTACAACCAGAGCTCGGGCTTCGGTGTGTTCTCGCTCAACGGCGCGTACAGGATCAACCAGCACTGGAAGGTCAGCAGCGGCGTCGACAACCTGTTCGGCAAAGCTTACGCCGAACACTTGAACCTGGCCGGCAACGCCGGGTTCGGCTATCCGGCCAACGACCCGCAGCCAATTAATGAACCGGGGCGCACGCTCTGGACCAAAGTCGATATGAGCTTCTGACAGTCAACACCTACCCATGTGGGAGCGAGCTTGCTCGCGAAGACGGCGCCACGGTCGGCATCGATATCGACTGAAGAACCGCTTCGCGAGCAGGCTCGCTCCCACAGGTAAACAGACAACGAAAAGAACCAAGCCCAGCGGAGCAAACGTGATGCAAAAGCCTCAACCCAATTTCTACAACCTGGCCTGGCGCTGGCATTTCTATGCCGGGCTGTTCGTCGCGCCGTTCATGGTGATGCTGGCCCTGACCGGGATCATTTACCTGTTCAAACCGCAGCTCGACGCGCTGATGTACAGCAGCCTGCTCGAAGTCCCGGCCGGACATCACACGGTGCCTGCCGATGACTTGCTGCAACGGGTGAAAAACGCTTACCCGCAAGGTCAGGTGACACAGTACCTGCCGGCGCCAAACGCTGAGCGCAGCGCGCAGTTTGTGGTGAAAAATGCCGGGCACGAACTCAACGTGTTCGTCGATCCGTACCACGGTGACATCCTCGGCGAGCAGGATGCCAAGCAGAATCTGCAAGCCATCGCCCGGGCGATTCACGGTGAATTGATGATCGGCACGGTCGGTGACCGGCTGATCGAAATGGCCGCTGGCTGGGGCGTGGTGCTGGTGGTGTCGGGTCTGTTTCTGTGGTGGCCGCGCGGTCAGGCGGCGGGCATTCTGTGGCCGCGCCTGAGCAGTCGTGGCCGCGTGTTGTGGCGCGATCTGCATGCGGTTACCGGATTCTGGGGCGCGACATTGCTGCTGGTGATGCTGCTCAGCGGCATGACCTGGACCGGTTTCTGGGGCAAGCAGTACGCCCAGGTCTGGAATGTGTTTCCAGCAGCGATGTGGAACAACGTGCCGACCTCCGACATTGAGGCACGCAGCCTCAACAGCGCCACCCGCCAGACCGTGCCATGGGCGATGGAAAACACGCCGATGCCAATGTCCGGCGACCACGCCGAACACATGGCCCACGGCAACGCCCACGCCGGCCCCGCCGCACCCAACGTCAGCCTGCAAGACGTGCAGAACATCGCCAGCGCACGCAAGGTCGAACCCGGCTACAGCATCACCTTGCCGACCACTGCCACCGGCGTATTCACCATCGCCGTGTTCGCCGACGACCCGCGCAATGACGCCACCCTGCATATCGATCAGTACACCGGCAAGGTCCTCGCCGATGTGCGCTTCGAGCACTACGGCACGGTTGCGCGAGCCACGGAAATCGGCGTGATGCTGCATGAAGGCAAGATGTTCGGCACCTTCAATCAGATCGTCGTCCTGCTGATCTGCCTGATGATTCTGCTCAGCGCCGTCAGCGGCGTGGTGATCTGGTGGAAACGTCGCCCCGAAGGCAAGTTTGGTGTACCGCCACTACGCCATGACCTGCCGAGGTGGAAGACCGGCGTAGTGATCATGCTCGCCCTGGCGGTAGTGTTTCCGCTGGTGGGCGCTTCGCTGGTGGTGGTGTGGTTGCTGGACCGGTTTCTGCTGGCACGGCTCGGCCAGCAAACGGCAAACCTGCCCGGTTGAGCCGTGACGCGGGGTGCCGCTCACCCTGCGTCACACCCTCGATCAGCGCCTACAATTCATCCCTGCGGCGAGCAAAGCCCGGGCTGGGCATTTGCTGGCGGGAACTCGACCAGCTACCGCCCTGGCGCCCGGTCTGGCGCCAGTAGTGACCGGCGACCAGTACGGATAATTCGCCCAGCGCCCCGAGCCTGGAAATAAACTCGCCGGGGCTCAGCCGTGTGACCCACCTGCCGTTTTCATATGCCACCAGCCGGGTCGACAGCAGATCCCGTTCAGCGGGTGTATAGACCGGGACGTACTTGAGCAAAACGCCGTAGGGGGTTGAATAGTAGAAGGCCTGGATCGCGAAACCCTGATCCTTGAGCTGATGGGTACGCGCCAAAACCTGAGCGGGCGAAGCGAAGTTGGCTTGCACATGCTGCGCATCGGTGCCCAGCGTGGTGTTCCCGGAAAGGTGCATCTGATGACTGGCAACCAGGGTGTAGCCCTCAGGGTAACGCGGCGCAGGGTTGCGCCAACTGATCGACGGATCGGTGGGCGCGCGGAATATCCTTGCCAGCGGCTTGCTCTCGTATGAAGAAACGGCAACCGGTTCGAGCGGGACAAAACGCGGGCTCGTTCCGTGCGCCAGTATCGCCGCTTCGTACCCTCGATCGAGGACCGGTTCGCCGGCTCGACTGCCGGCATGCCGGGCGGCATCGTCGACGTGGTGAAACAGTGGCCCCAACGCGGGTTCCGGATGGGTCCGCCATCTTTCGTCGTCGGCAGTCTCGCCCTCGACAGTTTCCTTATCCTCGCGATTCCAGCCCTGGTGCGACCAATACTCGCTGGTTTTCAACACATCGAGCCTGCCAGCCCGGGCCATTCGACGAACGAAGTCAGCCAACACAAAAGTGCCTTTGGCGATGTCACGTTCATCGTTCGCCGCCTGTGCGGGCGAATCGAACGTGTTGGGCCGTAGTTCGATCTGCCCATGCCTGTCGTAAAACTCGCCCGGTTCGAAGGGATGCAGTTTCAACCTCAACAGTGCGCCGTCGGCGCAGGAAAAGTAGATGGGCAAATAGCCTTGGGTCATGTTGGCCCGTCGGCACGCCTGCAAGACATCGGTCGGCGAAAGAAAAACACTGCGAACGTCATTGTGTCCTGCACCCAATGGCGGCAAGGGTGCTCGCAAGTAAATCGCGTCCAGAACATGACCGTAAGGCAATCGCCCTTGCTCGAAGACCCGGTCCAGCGCCAACCGCGAACGCTGCGCCTCGATCGGCAGGCTGGCGATGAATGCACCGTCGCCGCAACGCAGGATAAAACCGAAGGTCAGGGTATCGCGGCTGACGACGGCCTCGTGGACATAGGTGGCTGCAGCATCGGTCTGAATGAACACGGGGCTGCAGGCCGCAGCACGGGTGGCTTTATGGTAATCGGCCATGGGAAGCAAATTTCCGGCGTAAGGCACCCAACGGGTCACCTGCCGCGGCGCACCCCAGATCTCGCTGCCGATGACCACGTACAAATAACCGGCCCGGGCCAGGGAGTCGACCCATTGTCCGGGCTTCAAATCGCCGCTCCGGATACGTTCTCTGATCGTTACGGCATCAAGGGAAGGAGGTACGTGACCGGTACCGGTCAAGGCGCGGGAAAGATCGGCGAGGAAGTGCTCCCAGGCGCCTGCCTGATAGCGAATCAACGAGCCGTCAGGCCCGAACAGGTATTCATCCCACCTCTTCGGTGTCGTGCGGATGAATGCCGAGTAGACGGTGTCGACCGATAGCATATTCAGATAGAGCTGCTTATCCGCTCCGGTGAACATCACCGACAGTTCTCGCATGGCTCTTGAGCGATAACGTGCGGCGATGGAACAGCCAGCGGGAAACAGTCCGGCGCTGTAACTTTCGTCCGGGAACACCTCGGTGAGATCGAAGTTTTCCCGCGACACCTTGATCGGCACCGTAGCAACGAACAGGCCTTCAGGGGTTTTCAGAATCACTCCGCCATAAACGGCGTCCGCAACCCTCGGCACTTGCAGACGGGCATGCACCGCCGCATCGTCCGCGTTCTGGAACAGCGGACCAAGCCGGCGACGCTCCAGGTTCGCATAGGGTTTCCAGGCGCCGTCGACCCTGCCGACCCGGTCCCAACACAGACTCCTGCGCATGACAGACAGCTCCCCACTGTCGGCCACCTCGTGAATGAAGTCCGCTGGCTTCCATTTGCCTGAGGCCAGGTCCTGCTTGATGGTTTCAAGTCTGCGGCTGGAGAGATCGTCATGGAACAGTTTGCTCGCACTGTTTCTCACGTATTTGAGCAACGCACCGTCCTGAGTACTGACGTACAGCGCCACGGGCAGACCGGATGGGCGCACCGGACGACGGGGCGAGTAGTACATCGCCACAGTCAGGTTATCCGGCGAAATGAAATGCTGTGCCAGCCAGGCATCGGTATCGCTGGAAGGGCGTTTCACGTCATGGTGCAGGTAAAAGTTTGCGTACAGGCTGAAACCGTCCGGATACTGATACCAGGGCTCGGAAAGCTGTGAGCCGAACAACGCCTGCAGTTGAAACAGATTGTCGCCCCGCGCGTTGACGGGCACCACTTCAGTGGCGACGTACTCTTCCCGCTCGCGATGTTTGAGGATAAATCCGAACAACGCTCGCGGCTCGTCCTGCAACTGCGCAGCACGCGCGGCTTGATTCTGCGCCGCCTCGTCCGCCGTAGGAAAAACCGCTCCGCAGGCAACGCTGTCAGGGCGCTTCCAGGCAAAGGGTGATGTCGATAGAAATTCGCCACGAGAGAAAATGGGCGATTTGTCCAGTGGCCTGTTGGGGAACAGCGCGGGAGGGGCCGGCAATTGATCAGGCAACGCAGACTCCGGCGTGGTCGTCCCGAATTGACCTGTCAGAGGCACAGCCATCATGGCCCAGTCTGGCGGTACATCACCGCGATGTCCCCACAGCGGGTTGTCGAGCAGCACGGTCAAGCGCCCGCCCGCAGCCTGCAGGCGGACAAAGTCCTGCGGCCGCAGTTCGCCACCGGCAAGCTTCAACGCCAGAGCCCCCGGATTTTCACGGCTCCCCAAACGGGCGGCAAGCTCTCGGGCATTGCCCCCCTCGGACAGTTCATACCTGAGCAGACTGTTCGCAGCCCCCGAGACATAAAGCGCGGTTTTGTCCAGCCAGGTCTGCCTGATCTCTTCGACACTCGGCATCTGCAGACTCAGGACCGCTTCTTCGTGCGTCCACTTGAAATCTTCAATGACCACCCGCTCCAGCTGCGACAGCGCCACGTGCGACACATATCGCCCGCGCAGTGCATGGTCCTCGGGAAAAATCGTCTGTCCATGAATGTCCCGAGGATACAGACGTCCCGAGCCAAGCACGGCAATGTCTCCCTCGATGGGCTCGGTGACCACGAAGCGATCGTCGACGCTGCGCTGAAAGACGTAACCGACAAAAGCGCGATCACGGCGGTTACCGACTTGTTCGTGAGCATACCGAACGGCATCCTCGGCCGAGAGGAAGCCGTCACTCAGGCCTGGCCAGGGGAAATTTGCAAAGGGTTGCCATTGCAGGTCAACGCGCCCCAGTCGCGCCCACAGCGCACTGCCGCGCAAGACGTCCAGCCGACCACTGATCACCAGCATCGAAACGAACTCACGGGGGCGCAGAGTCCCGGTCAGCAGCCTCGATTGCAGCCCCGGATCGGTGACGCTGCCGTCGGGGTGATCGATGCTCAGTGCGGCTTCGATCGGGTCGCCGCTGAAGGTGTACTTCAGCATTGCGGCATCACGGGTCTGCACGTACAACGACAACGGCGAATCGGACGCCGCCAGATGTCGGGCGCGACCATGACTTGCTATGGCCAGTGCCATTTCCTGCGGTGTGAAGAAATTCTCGTACAGCCACGGCTGCGAGGGCGATGTCCGCGCAGGATCCGGCCAGGAGGCGTAGTAAAACCCCTCGAGCGCATAGCCGGTTGGGAGCTCGAGTTTGCCACCGGGGCCCGCAGGAAAGGTTTTCTGCGCATCCCATGCAGACAGCCCGGCCGGGCGCGCATGGGTCGCTACATACTGTTCGGCACCGCGTTTTTTCAGGAGCAGCCCCGACGACTGTGCGCCCCTGGACTTCAACGCGGCGAGCACTGCCCGTTCGGCATTGGGCGCGAGCCGGGCCATCAGTGGCTGCTCACTGACCACGCCCCTGGAAAATGGCTGCCCGGCCTTCCAGTCCGCCGGCACCACGCCGACGGAATGCCCCCAGTCGGCGTTAGAGACAATGACCTTCAGCTCACCCACTGCGGCAACCTTGTTGATGATGCTCATGACGTCATAGGTGCCCACCGGATTACCGCTCGGCGAACCCGCTTTGCGCCACAGGTAGTAACTGAATTCCTCGGGCGATCCGCTGGGCGAATACTTGAGCAGCGTTCCGTCAGGGCCCGACAGATAAGCACTGGGGAAAAAGTTTCGCGCGGCCACATCAGCGACAAAATCCAGATCCGAAAAAAAACTGATGAACAGCCTGATCAACAGCTCGTCCCAACGCGGATTGGCGGCACGGACGTGATCATGCAGAGGCGCATGGCAATGCACGTTGGCCACACATCGGTAGCCACTGGGGTGCACGTAATTGCCAGAGGCATCGACCTCGATGAGGGTGCCGAAATCGAAACGTGTCACTTGCCCGGGAATCGGTGAGGTGGCGACGTAACGCCCATCGGGGCGCCGCAGAATAACGCTGCCGTATTCCCGGTCCGGTTTGAGCGGAATCCGCGTATGCGCCCAGAACGCGGCATCTTCCTCCTTGAGAAATCCCGGACTGAGCGGCGGCAGCCTGGTTTTGCCGGAGGGTTTTGCGGCGCGCTCGGTGCGTCCTGACACATCGTTCATGATAAAAATCCTGCTGAAAACATTCGGGATGACTACCGATCGAGTGTGTCGCTTCGCTGCCTGGACCGAGCGGTGCAGGGTTATCGTTTCTGTGTCGAATTCTGTAGCGACCCGACCGCCCCAATCTGGCGCATGCAGGCGCACCAGAGCCCGCAGAGTGTCCGTTACTGGTGCGCGAGCGGTACCGCACGAGCGCTCTGCGACGGCATTTTCATATCGGATCGCGACCGGGCACAGCCCTTGCAAACCTTCCCTTCAGTCGTCCGCATCTGCCAATCACAAAAAACGCAATGTCATGGAGATCGCACAATGAAGCGTCGCAGTTTGATCAAGGCTTTCACACTCACGGCATCCATTGCCGCGATGGGCATGACCTGGACCGTCCAGGCCGCCGAGACCATCAAGGTCGGAATTCTGCATTCGTTGTCCGGGACCATGGCGATCTCCGAAACATCGCTCAAGGACATGGCCCTGATGACCATCGACGAGATCAACGCCAAGGGCGGTGTGAACGGCAAGATGCTCGAGCCGGTGGTGGTCGACCCCGCTTCCAACTGGCCGCTGTTTGCCGAGAAGGGCCGCCAGTTGCTGACCCAGGACAAGGTCGCGGTGGTGTTCGGCTGCTGGACCTCGGTGTCGCGCAAATCGGTGTTGCCGGTGTTCGAAGAGCTCAACGGCCTGCTGTTCTACCCGGTGCAGTACGAGGGCGAAGAGATGTCGCCAAACGTTTTCTACACCGGTGCCGCGCCGAACCAGCAAGCGATCCCGGCGGTGGAATACCTGATGAGCGAAGAAGGCGGCAGCGCCAAGCGCTACTTCCTGCTCGGCACCGATTACGTCTACCCGCGCACCACCAACAAGATCCTGCGCGCGTTCCTGCATTCCAAAGGCGTGGCCGACAAGGACATCGAAGAGGTCTACACGCCGTTCGGTCACAGCGATTACCAGACCATCGTCGCCAACATCAAAAAATTCTCGGCCGGTGGCAAGACTGCCGTCATTTCCACCGTCAACGGCGACTCGAACGTGCCGTTCTACAAAGAGCTGGCCAACCAGGGCCTGAAAGCCACCGACGTACCGGTGGTGGCGTTCTCGGTCGGCGAAGAAGAACTGCGCGGCATCGACACCAAACCGCTGGTGGGCAACCTGGCGGCGTGGAACTACTTCGAGTCGGTGGAAAATCCTGCGAACAAGAAATTTGTCGCTGACTGGAAAGCCTACGCGAAGAAACACAATTTGCCGGGCGCTGACAAAGCGGTGACCAACGACCCGATGGAAGCCACTTACGTCGGCATCCACATGTGGGCGCAGGCGGTCGAGAAAGCCAAATCCACCGACGTCGACAAGGTGCGCGAAGCACTGGCCGGGCAGACCTTTGCCGCGCCGTCGGGCTACACCCTGACCATGGACAAGACCAACCACCACCTGCACAAGCCAGTGATGATCGGCGAGATCCAGAGCGACGGTCAGTTCAACGTCGTGTGGCAGACCGAAGGGCCGATCCGCGCGCAACCGTGGAGCCCGTTCATTCAGGGCAACGACAAGAAGCCGGATTATGCGGTGAAGAGCAACTGAGTCACCGGATGTCAGTCTCGCGCCTGGCGTGAGGCTGATGCAATTCCCTGTGGGAGCGAGCCTGCTCGCGAAGACGTCGGCACATCCAACATCCATGTGACTGACAGACCGCTTTCGCGAGCAGGCTCGCTCCCACAATGTCCGCGTCAAGGCGACTGACTATGCCCACTGCCCTTTTCCGATTCATCTGTGCCATCGCACTGTTGCTGCCGATGCTGGCCCACGCCGGCGATGCCGAAGACTTCGTCGCGGCCAATCCCGTGCAGCAAGCCAAACTGCTGGAAACCTGGGCCGCGCAGCCCGATCCGGCCCGTATCGAACTGATCAACGCCCTGCAACAAGGCGAACTGACGATCGACGGCCAGGCCAAAACCCTGCGCCTGAACAACCGCCTGCGGGGTCTGATCGACACCGCCATGGCCAGCCATCAACTGCTCGCCGCTGACGGCAAAATCCGTCTGGCTGCCGCGCAGCAATTGCAGAAAAGCGCGAAACCCGCGCAGCTGAAATTCCTCGACCAGCAACTCGCTGGGGAAAAAAACCAAAGCGTGCACGCTGCCCTGAGCCTTGCGCTGGCCAATCTGCAACTGGTCGATACGGATCCGGCGGTGCGCCTCGCTGCCGTGCGCCTGCTCGGTGAGACCGGCGACCCGCTGGCACGCACACGCCTCGAAGGCTTGCTCGAACCCGGCGTGGAAAGCGATGCCGGCGTACGTACCGCCGCCGAAACCAGCCTCGCTCAGGTCAAACGCAAATTGCTGATCGGCGAAATGCTCGGCCAGGCGTTCAGCGGCATGTCGCTGGGCTCGATTCTGCTGCTCGCCGCCCTCGGTCTGGCCATCACCTTCGGCCTGCTTGGGGTGATCAACATGGCCCACGGCGAGATGCTCATGCTCGGCGCCTACTCGACCTATGTGGTGCAACTGATGTTCCAGCGCTACGCGCCGCAGGCCATCGAGTTCTATCCGCTGATTGCGCTGCCAGTGGCGTTCTTCGTCACCGCCGCCATCGGCATGGCGCTGGAGCGCACGGTCATCCGCCACCTCTACGGTCGGCCGTTGGAAACCCTGCTCGCGACCTGGGGCATCAGCCTGATGCTGATTCAACTGGTGCGCCTGGTGTTCGGCGCGCAGAACGTTGAAGTAGCGAACCCGGCATGGCTGTCAGGCGGCATTCAAGTGCTGCCCAATCTGGTGCTGCCGTACAACCGCATCGTGATCATTGCTTTCGCATTGTTCGTGGTGGTGCTGACCTGGCTGCTGCTGAACAGGACCCGCCTCGGCCTCAACGTCCGCGCCGTCACGCAGAACCGCAACATGGCCGCCTGCTGCGGTGTGCCAACCGGGCGCGTCGACATGCTCGCCTTCGGCCTCGGCTCGGGCATCGCCGGATTGGGCGGCGTGGCGCTGAGCCAGATCGGCAACGTCGGTCCGGATCTGGGCCAGAGCTACATCATCGACTCGTTCCTGGTGGTGGTGCTTGGCGGCGTCGGCCAGTTGGCCGGCAGCGTACTCGCCGCGTTTGGTTTAGGCATCGCCAACAAGATTCTCGAACCGCAGATCGGTGCGGTGCTCGGCAAGATCCTCATCCTCGCGCTGATCATTCTGTTTATCCAGAAACGTCCGCAAGGCCTCTTCGCACTGAAAGGACGGGTGATCGACTGATGAACCAGCCTCTGTTAGTCACGGCTACACAAAAGGCCGGGCCGAAAGCCACGCTCGCGGTCGGTGGTGTGATCCTTGCGCTGCTGATCGTTCTGCCGCTGCTGTCACTGCTCGCGCCGGACAACGCCCTGCACGTCTCGGCCTACACCCTGACTCTGGTCGGCAAAATCCTCTGCTACGCCATCGTCGCTCTGGCGCTGGATCTGGTCTGGGGTTATGCCGGCCTGCTGTCGCTGGGCCACGGTCTGTTCTTCGCCCTCGGCGGTTATGCGATGGGCATGTACCTGATGCGTCAGGCCGCTGGCGATGGCTTGCCAGCGTTCATGACTTTCCTGTCGTGGAGCGAATTGCCGTGGTACTGGACCGGCACCAGCAGCTTCCTCTGGGCCATGTGTCTGGTGGTTCTGGCGCCGGGTTTGCTGGCGCTGGTGTTCGGTTTCTTCGCCTTCCGCTCGCGGATCAAAGGCGTGTATTTCTCGATCATGACCCAGGCCCTGACTTTCGCCGGCATGCTCCTGTTTTTCCGCAACGAGACCGGGTTTGGCGGCAACAACGGCTTTACCAATTTCCGCACGATCCTCGGCTTCGGCATCACTGAACCGGGCACCCGTGCGGTGTTGTTTCTCGCTACGGTGCTGTTGCTGGTGGCGAGCCTGTTCATTGGCTGGCGCCTGGCGCAAAGCAAGTTCGGACGGGTATTGACCGCCCTGCGCGATGCGGAAAACCGCCTGATGTTCTGTGGCTACGACCCGCGTGGTTTCAAGTTGTTTGTCTGGGTGCTGAGTGCGGTGTTGTGTGGACTGGCCGGCGCGCTGTACGTGCCGCAAGTGGGCATCATCAATCCGAGCGAAATGTCGCCGACCAACTCCATCGAAGCGGCCGTATGGGTGGCCCTCGGCGGACGCGGCACGCTGATCGGGCCGCTGCTCGGCGCCGGCGTGGTCAATGGCATGAAGAGCTGGTTCACCGTGGCCTTCCCCGAATACTGGCTGTTCTTCCTTGGCGCGCTGTTCATCGTCGTGACGCTGTACCTGCCCAAAGGCGTGATCGGTCTGCTGAAGAAACGAGGTGAACAATGAGAGTCACAGCGAGTGCTGAATTCATGCTCGAACCGGCCTTTTTCCCCGTGGAACCGAACAAGGACGAAGGCACCAGTCGCGACTCGATCGGCCTCGGCCAGCGCGTCGGCCCCGGCCTCGATACGCGCCATGGCACGATCCTGACCCTGGAAGACATCAGCGTCAGCTTCGACGGCTTCCGTGCGCTGAACAATCTCAACCTGTATATCGGCGTCGGCGAACTGCGCTGCATCATTGGTCCCAACGGCGCAGGTAAAACCACGCTGATGGACGTGATTACCGGCAAGACCCGGCCCAGCCACGGCAAGGCCTGGTTCGGCGAAACCCTGGACCTGACGCAGATGAGCGAAGTGCAGATCGCCCAGTCCGGCATCGGCCGCAAGTTCCAGAAACCGACGGTGTTCGAAGCTTTGAGCGTGTTTGAAAACCTTGAGTTGGCGCAGAAGACCGACAAGTCGGTGTGGGCCAGTTTGCGTGCGCGTTTGAGCGGCGAGCAGAAGGACCGCATCAGCGAAGTGCTGGAGACGATTCGCCTGACCACCTCGGTCAATCGCCAGGCCGGGCTGCTGTCCCACGGGCAAAAGCAGTTTCTGGAGATTGGCATGCTGCTGATGCAGGACCCGCAACTGCTCCTCCTCGACGAGCCGGTGGCGGGCATGACCGACGCCGAAACCGAGTTCACCGCCGAGCTGTTCAAGTCGCTGGCGGGCAAGCATTCGTTGATGGTGGTCGAGCACGACATGGGCTTTGTCGGCTCGATCGCCGACCACGTCACGGTGCTGCATCAGGGCAGCGTTCTGGCCGAGGGCTCGCTGGAACAGGTACAGGACAACGAGCGGGTGATCGAGGTCTACCTCGGCCGCTAAGGTTTGCGAATACAAAACCTGTGGGAGCGAGCCTGCTCGCGAAAGCGGTGCATCAGGCGATGAAGATGTTGAATGTCAGTCTGCATTCGCGAGCAGGCTCGCTCCCACAGGGTTCTGTGTGCAACAGAAGGAATTCGAACATGCTGCAAGTCGACAAGCTGCACCAGTACTACGGCGGTAGCCACATCCTGCGCGGCCTCTCGTTTGACGTGAAAGTCGGCGAAGTCACCTGCCTGCTCGGGCGTAACGGCGTGGGCAAGACCACCTTGCTCAAATGCCTGATGGGCCTGCTGCCGGCCAAGGAAGGTGCGGTCAATTGGGAAGGCAAAGCGATTACCACGTTCAAGCCGCACCAGCGTGTGCATGCCGGTATCGCTTATGTGCCGCAAGGCCGGGAAATCTTCGGACGGCTGACCGTGGAAGAGAATCTGCTGATGGGCCTGTCGCGCTTCCCCGGCAGCGAAGCCAAAGAAGTCCCGGGTTTCATCTATGAACTGTTTCCAGTGCTGCTACAAATGAAGCAGCGCCGTGGCGGTGATCTGTCCGGCGGTCAGCAACAGCAACTGGCAATCGGCCGAGCGCTGGCCAGCCGTCCACGCCTGCTGATTCTTGATGAGCCCACGGAAGGCATTCAACCGTCGGTGATCAAGGAAATCGGCGCAGTGATCAAGCAGCTCGCGGCGCGCGGTGATATGGCGATTCTGCTGGTCGAGCAGTTCTACGACTTTGCTGCGGAACTGGCCGATCAATACCTGGTGATGTCGCGCGGCGAGATCGTCCAGCAGGGTCGCGGTGAAAATATGGAGGCCGAGGGTGTACGCGGGCTGGTCACGATCTAACGCGGCGGTCTAATCTGTAGCTTCCTAACGATAATCACAAATCATGAATTCGATTGTTGCACCTGCCCTGTTTACCCCGAGCTGGCACGCCGAGCTGGAACTGGCTTACGCGCGTTTCGGCAATTGCACGCGTCCGGTCATGCGCCGCCACCTCGGCCCGCTGCGCGTGCAAAAGCATCTGTACGCCGAAGGCCCTGAGGTCTGCCAGCACATCATCGTCCATCCGCCGGGCGGGATCGCTGGCGGCGATCGGCTGGATATCAGCGCCCGCGTCGAACCCAACGCCTGGGCACAAATCACCAGCCCCGGTGCCGCCAAGTGGTACCGCGCGGCAGGCCCGGCGTATCAGCAGCTCGACTTGAAAATCGCTGCCGGCGCGACGCTGGAATGGCTGCCGCAGGAAACCATCGTCTACAGCGCCGCGCAGGCCGAGTTGAGCACAACGATCGAACTCGAAGGCGATGCGCAACTGTTCTACTGGGACGTGGTGGCGCTGGGTCGTCCGGCCAGTGGCGAGCGTTTTGACCTTGGGCATTTCCAGGCGCATCTGGATATCCGCCGTGATGGGCGGTTGCTCTGGCACGAACGGCAGCACATTGTCGGTAACGATGGTTTGCTGGATTCGCCGATCGGGCTGGATGGGCAACCGGTGTTCGCGACGATGCTGGTGACCGGTGAGATTGACGCCGAGCTGCTGGAGCGTTGCCGATCACTGGGGCACGAAGTACGTGGTGATTTGACCCAGTTGCCGGGGTTGCTGGTGGCGCGGTGTCTGGCTTCTGAAGCCTTACTCGCCCGCGCCTGGCTCATGGATTTGTGGCGACTGCTCAGACCTGCGCTGCTGGGGCGCGAAGCTATCGCGCCGAGAATATGGAGCACCTGAAACCCCGACCCTCACCCCCCGCCCTCTCCCGGAGGGAGAGGGCGGGGGGTGAGGGTCGTCTGAAATGAATTTATCTGCCTGAACGAATATTGCTGACTGAATTGGCCATTGAAAACAACCAAGATCAGTCCCCTCTCCCTCGGGAGAGGGCTAGGGTGAGGGGCTGCTCCAACTGGCACCCCACACTTCTCGAGAACCACCCGAATCTGCCCTGATGGAACCCGAACCATGGACCTGACCCCACGCGAAAAAGACAAGCTGCTGATCTTCACCGCCGGCCTCGTCGCCGAGCGGCGGCTGGCCCGGGGCGTGAAACTCAACTACCCGGAAGCCATGGCCTACATCTCCGCCGCGCTGCTTGAGGGCGCCCGAGACGGCCAGACCGTGGCCGAGCTGATGCATTACGGCACGACCCTGCTCAGCCGCGAACAAGTGATGGAAGGCATCGCGGAAATGATCCCGGAAATCCAGGTCGAGGCGACGTTCCCTGACGGCACCAAACTGGTCACCGTTCACCAGCCGATCGTCTGAGGCCGCGCCATGACTTATGCGATTCGCGATGCAACCCGGGCCGACCTGCCGGCGATCCGCGACATCTACAACGACGCCGTGCTCAACACCACGGCGATCTGGAACGAACAAGCCGTCGACCTCGGCAACCGCGAGGCATGGTTCGACGCGCGTCAGCTGCAGGCGTATCCGATCCTGGTGATCGTCGACCGCGCAGACAGCGTCCTCGGCTACGCTTCGTTCGGTGACTGGCGGCCGTTCGACGGTTTTCGTCACACCGTCGAACACTCGGTTTATGTGCGCAGCGACCAGCGCGGCAATGGCCTCGGCCCGCAACTGATGGCTGCGTTGATCGAACGCGCCCGCAGCTGCGGCAAACACGTCATGGTTGCCGCCATCGAGAGTGGCAACGCCGCTTCGATCCGCCTGCACGAGCGCGCCGGTTTCAGCATCACCGGACAGATGCCGCAAGTCGGCACCAAGTTCGGTCGCTGGCTCGATCTGACCTTCATGCAGTTGACCCTCAATCCCGGCGCACTACCGCCGGATGCTCACAAGGAGTGATGTCGATGAACGCCGCCCAGTTGCGCCGCGTCAACGCTGAGAGTTTTGCCCACTATCGCCAGGGTCTGATCGATCTGCTGCTCGACGCCGTCGGTTACGGCGCCAGCGTCGGCTTCATGGCCGACCTCGATGCCGCGCAGGCGCGCGCTTATTTCGATGAGGTGCAGGACAACGTCAACAAGGGCAACACGCTGCTGTGGGTGGTGGTCAAGGACGAGCAGGTGCTGGCCAGCGTGCAGTTGGGCCTGTGCCAGAAGGCCAACGGTCTGAACCGCGCGGAGGTGCAGAAACTGCTGGTGCGCGAACACGCGCGGCGCCGCGGTCTCGGTCAGCAACTGATGCAGGCGCTGGAACTCGAAGCGCCCAAGCACAAGCGCGGCATGCTCTATCTCGACACCGAGGCCGGCTCGCCGGCGGAAGATTTCTACAGGGCGCTGGGCTACGTGCGCGCCGGCGAAATCCCCGATTACGCCTGCGACCCCAACGGCACGTATCGCCCGACCGCGCTCTACTACAAAGTCCTGCAAGGAGCCCAGCGATGATTCCTGGCCAATACCAGATCCAGCCCGGCGACATTGAACTAAACGTCGGCCGCCGCACCGTCAGCCTGAAAGTCGCCAACAGTGGTGACCGGCCGATCCAGGTCGGTTCGCACTTTCACTTTTTCGAAACCAACGACGCGCTGACCTTTGATCGTGCGGCCAGCCGTGGCATGCGCCTGAACATCCCCGCCGGCACCGCCGTGCGCTTCGAGCCCGGCCAGAGCCGTGAAGTCGAGCTGGTCGATTACGCCGGGCATCGCCGGGTGTTCGGCTTTGCTGGACGCATCATGGGTGACCTCGACTGATATCGGCGAGCCCCGAAAAGATCGCAGCCTTCGGCAGCTCCTACCAATGTCACCCGGTCTCAAGCCGATCACTGACTGTAGGAGCTGTCGAGCGCAGCGAGGCTGCGATAGCGAGCTATGCGAGCGATCTCAAAAACAATTGAATCCCAAGGCAAGCACATGAAGATTTCTAGAAGCGCCTACGCCGACATGTTCGGCCCCACCGTCGGCGACAAGGTGCGCCTGGCCGATACCGAGCTGTGGATCGAAGTCGAAAAGGACTTCACCACCTACGGCGAGGAAGTGAAATTCGGTGGCGGCAAAGTCATCCGTGATGGCCAGGGCCAGAGTCAGTTGCTCGCCGCCGAAGTGGTCGACACGCTGATCACCAACGCGCTGATCATCGACCACTGGGGCATCGTCAAGGCCGATGTCGGCCTCAAGGACGGGCGCATCGCCGCGATCGGCAAGGCCGGTAATCCCGACGTGCAACCCAACGTGACCATCGCCATCGGCGCCGGCACCGAAGTGATTGCCGGCGAAGGCATGATCCTCACCGCTGGCGGCATCGACACGCACATCCACTTCATCTGCCCGCAGCAGATCGAAGAAGCGTTGATGAGCGGCGTCACCACCATGATCGGCGGTGGCACAGGACCTGCCACGGGCACCAACGCCACCACTTGTACGTCCGGTCCGTGGCATCTGGCGCGCATGCTTCAGGCCGCCGATGCCTTCCCGATGAACATCGGCCTGACCGGCAAGGGCAACGCCAGCCTGCCGGAGCCGTTGATCGAACAGGTCAAGGCCGGCGCCATCGGCCTCAAGCTGCACGAAGACTGGGGCACCACTCCGGCGAGTATCGACAACTGCCTCAACGTCGCCGACCAGTACGATGTGCAGGTGGCGATCCACACCGACACCCTCAACGAGTCCGGCTTCGTCGAAACCACCCTCGGCGCGTTCAAGGGCCGCACCATCCACACCTATCACACCGAAGGTGCCGGTGGCGGCCACGCGCCGGACATCATCAAGGCCTGCGGTTTCCCTAACGTGCTGCCGAGCTCGACCAACCCGACCCGGCCGTTCACCCGCAACACCATCGACGAACACCTCGACATGCTGATGGTCTGCCACCACCTCGACCCGAGCATTGCCGAAGATGTCGCCTTCGCCGAAAGCCGCATCCGCCGTGAAACGATCGCCGCTGAAGACATCCTCCACGACCTTGGCGCGTTCTCGATGATCAGCTCCGACAGCCAGGCCATGGGCCGCGTCGGCGAAGTGATCACGCGGACCTGGCAGACCGCCGACAAGATGAAAAAACAGCGCGGCCCGCTGCCGCAGGATGGCGAAGGCAACGACAACTTCCGCGCCAAACGCTACATCGCCAAATACACGATCAACCCGGCGATCACTCACGGCATCAGCCATGAAGTCGGCTCGATTGAAGTCGGCAAGTGGGCCGATCTGGTGCTGTGGCGCCCGGCGTTCTTTGGTGTGAAGCCGACGCTGATCCTCAAGGGCGGTGCGATTGCCGCCAGCCTGATGGGCGATGCCAACGCCTCGATTCCGACACCGCAACCGGTGCACTACCGCCCGATGTTCGCCAGCTACGGCGGCTCGCTGCACGCCACCAGCCTGACCTTTATCAGCCAGGCTGCGCAGGAGGCCGGATTGCCCGAAGCCCTGGGGTTGAAGAAGCAGATCGCTGTGGTGAAGGGCTGCCGCGACGTGCAGAAAACCGACCTGATCCACAACGACTATCTGCCGAACATCGATGTCGATCCGCAGACCTACCAGGTCAAGGCCGATGGAGTTTTGCTGTGGTGTGAGCCCGCGGAAACGCTGCCGATGGCGCAGCGCTACTTTTTGTTCTGACAGTAAAAAAGGCCCTTCGGGGCCTTTTCAATGTTGAGTCAGAAACTCCGCGTTATCGTTCCTCGCGAGCAGGCTCGCTCCCACATGAGTACGCATTCCAATGTGGGAGCGAGCCTGCTCGCGAAGAGGCCGGGCCAGTCACCGATAGACATCAGACTGACTACTCCACCACCAACCGCCCCAAGCGCTGGCGCAACATGCGGTTCTCGGCCCGCAGCTGCTTCACCTCATCCAGCAGATCCAGCGCCAGCGCCACACCTTCCCACTCCAGTTCCAGATCACGGCGCAGCTTGGCGGCGCGTTTGGCCAGAGCCAGTTCGTAATCGGTGAAGCGCCATTCCCGGGGCTGCGCGCCCTGAGGTTCGAGGATGCCGTGCTCGACGATTTCGATCACGTAGACGTCCGATAAATCGGCCGCCTCACAGAATTCTGCCAGGTCCAGTTGAACGATCAGGGGGCTGCTCATGATGGGCTACTCCGTCGTCGGGTTCAGAAGTTCTCTCGCGGATTGAACGCGGCTTTCTTCGCCAGTTCCTGCCACAGCGCCTTGACCTCATCGTCGGAGGCTTTCGGCATCACGGCCTTGAGCTGGACGAACAGATACCCGCGCTCGCCGGCCTTGTTCAGCAGGCCATGGCCCTTGGCGCGCATGCGCTGGCCATTCTGGCTGCCTGCCGGCACCTTGAGGTTGATCTTGCCGGTGAGGGTCGGCACGGCCACTTCGGTGCCCAACGCCAGCTCCCACGGCGCCAACGGCAAGGTGATGATCAGGTTTTCGCCTTCGACATCGAACTTCGGGTGCGGCGCAAAACGAATGGTCAGGTACAGATCGCCATTCGCCCCGCCACCGATGCCCGGTGCGCCCTGGCCTTTCAGGCGGATACGCTCGCCGTCGGTGACGCCGGCCGGAATTTTCACGTTCAGGCTCTTGCTGGTATTGCTGACGTGCTGGCCGTGCGCGTTGTATTGCGGCACCTGGAAGGTGACTTTCTTCGATTCGTTCGACAGGGTTTCTTCGAGGAAGACCGGCAGTTCCATTTCCACGTCTTGCCCTCGGCGTCCGCGTGATTGCTGGCTCTGCGCGCCACCGAAACCGGGGCCGCGATTGCCGAAGATCGAACTGAAGAAGTCCGAGAAGTCGCCGGTGTCGCCACCGCCGCCGCCAAAGCCGCCACGGCTCTGCCAGCCCGGTGGCCCCTGGAACGGCTGACCGTGCTGACCATAACGGCGCAGTTCGTCGTACTCGGCGCGCTTGTCGGCGCTTTTCAGCGCTTCATAGGCTTCCGAGGCGTCCTTGAATTTGGCCTCGGCGTCTTTTTCCTTGCTGACATCGGGGTGGTATTTGCGCGCCAGCTTGCGATAGGCCGCCTTGATGGCCTTGTCGTCGGCTGTCGGCTCCACGCCGAGTATCTTGTAATAGTCTTTGAAGTCCATTGAAGGATCACCATCCGTTATCGATTTCGCGCCGAGACCAGCGTGCGCCCGATTGACGCGTGCCGGGTTGACCGATCTCAAGGTTGTGACCGGGTGGCGCCGCAGAAGTTTATCGGCAGTGGACGACGGTTCTTGCGACCGCCGGTGTGTCTGCCGGCCCATGCCAGCAAGTTTGGGGCGAAGCGGCGGTTTTCAATATGCCCTGTTGCGAAATAGCGGATGACCGGCCTTCGAATCTGCCGCGCACTGACATACACTGCGCGGCCGTTTTTTCACCGGAATCCGAAAGACATGAAAGACGCCTCTCCAGCCCGTGCCTGCGGCATCGACTTCGGCACGTCCAACTCCACCGTCGGCTGGCTGCGCCCCGGCATGGACACCATGATTGCGCTGGAAGACGACAAGATCACCCTGCCGTCGGTGGTCTTCTTCAATATCGAGGAACGTCGCCCGGTGTACGGTCGTCTGGCCCTGCACGAGTATCTGGAAGGCTACGAAGGCCGGCTGATGCGCTCGCTCAAGAGTCTGCTCGGCTCCAAGCTGATCAAACACGACACCAGCGTCCTCGGCACGGCGATGCCGTTCAAGGACCTGCTCGGGCTGTTCATCGGCCAACTGAAGAGCCGCGCCGAAGCCGCCGCCGGTCGGGAATTCGAGCAAGTGGTACTGGGTCGTCCGGTGTTCTTCGTCGATGACGATCCGCTGGCTGACCAGGAAGCCGAAGACACGCTGGTCGAGGTGGCGCGCAAGATCGGTTTCAAAGAGGTTTCGTTCCAGTACGAACCGATCGCGGCGGCATTCGACTACGAGTCGACCATCGAAAAAGAAGAACTGGTGCTGATCGTCGACATCGGCGGTGGTACTTCCGATTTCTCGCTGGTGCGCCTGTCGCCCGAGCGCCGCGCTGTGGATAACCGTCACGATGACATCCTCGCCACCGGCGGCGTGCACATCGGCGGTACCGACTTCGACAAACAGCTGAGCCTGCAGGGCCTGATGCCGCTGTTCGGCTACGGTAGCCGCATGAAGAGTGGCGCCTACATGCCGACCAGCCACCACATGAACCTGGCGACCTGGCACACGATCAACTCGGTGTACTCGCAGAAGTCCACGCTGGCGCTGGGCAGCATGCGCTACGACATCGAAGACACCGGCGGCATCGATCGCCTGTTCAAGCTGATCGAACAGCGCGCCGGCCACTGGCTGGCGATGGAAGTTGAAGAGACCAAGATCCAGCTGACCCACGCCGACAGCCGTCACGTGCCGCTGGACCGTATCGAAGCCGGCCTGAGCGTCGAGCTGACGCGTGCGCTGTTCGAGTCTGCGATTGATGCGCTGCTGGAGCGGGTTCGCGGCAGTGTTACGCAGCTGTTGAATGACGCCGGCGTGGCGGTCGATCAGGTCGACACGGTGTTCTTCACCGGTGGTTCCAGCGGCATCCCGGCCCTGCGCAACAGCGTTTCGGCGATGCTGCCGAAGGCGCGGCATGTCGAAGGGAATATCTTTGGCAGCATCGGCAGCGGTTTGGCGATTGAAGCGATGAAGCGCTACGGCACCATGGACTGACCTGAAATCGGCGCCGCGCCTTTCGCGAGCAAGCTTGCTCCTACATTTGACCGCATTCCTTCAGTTGAAATGCAATCTCATGTGGGAGCGAGCCTGCTCGCGAAGGCGCCAGATCAGGCACCACGGATCCAGCGGTTAGACCATCCCGCCCAGCTTCAACTCACTCTTCAGATACGCGTAATAAATCGGCCCCGCCACCACTCCCGGCAAACCGAACGCGGCTTCGAACACCAGCATCGCCAACAGCAACTCCCACGACTTGGCACTGATCTGCCCGCCGACGATGCGCGCGTTGAGGAAGTATTCGAGCTTGTGGATAACGATCAGGTAGCCCAGCGCGGCGATCGCCACCCAGATCGACAGCGACAGCCCGACGATAGTGATCAGCGTGTTCGACATCAGGTTGCCGATCACCGGCAGCAGGCCGAGCAGGAAGGTCAGCACGATCAGGGTTTTGGTCAGCGGCAGCTTGATGCCGAACATCGGCAGGATCACCGCGAGGAAGATCCCGGTGAACACGGTGTTGAGCAGGGAAATCTTGATCTGCGCGAAGACGATATTGCGGAACGCCTGCACCAGCAGATGCAAACGGTCGAACAGGGCGGCGGCCAGCGGTTTGCGCTTGGTCACATCGGGGATGCGCTGCAGGGCGATGATCGCGCCGAGCACCATGCCGATCAGCAGGGTGACGAACATGTGCGCAGCATCCTTGCCCACCAGTTGCAGATCCGCCAGATGCTTGCTCGCCCACTCGCCGATCGCCACACGAAATTCCGCTGCGCTGGCCGGCAGATAAGCATCGATGAACGGCGGCAACTGCCCGCGCGCGCGATCGACCACGCCCATGAACTTATCCAGCGAGGCGCCCGGATTTTCCGCTTCATGCAGGAGGAAACTGATTGCCCCGGCGAAGATCAGCGCCAGCACACTCACTACCAGCGTGCCGAGCAGCGCCACCGCCAACCAGCGCGCACGCCGCCCTTCGATCAGCCGTTGCAGTTGCGGGGTGAGCATGTTGACCAGCTCGAACACCAGCAAGCCGGCGAGCAGGCTCGGCAGCAAGCGCAGCGGCAGCACCAGCAGCAAACCGCCAAAAATGATGATGCAACTGACCCAGAACACAACATGACGCTGAGAAAACGTTGGCATACAGCCTCAAAACGAACGGCGTGAAAGGATGGGCAGTCTGCCAGCGATCCGGGGTTAGCACTAGGGATATGCGGGGCGTGGGATTGGCGGTGCACTCACAGGCGCTTTCGCGAGCAGGCTCGCTCCCACAGTAGTACGCGTGTCAAATGTGGGAGCGAGCCTGCTCGCGAAGAGGCCGGCACACTCACCACATTATTTACCGTTTCACTTTTTCTTCAGACACTCACTCATGAACGTCTTGCGCGCATCACCGGTCAGCGCCTTGGTTTTCGCATCGGCATTGCAGGTGGACATCTTCTGCTGTTGCGGGGTCAGCACCTTGCCATCGTTGGCCGCTGGCGCCGCTTTCAGGCAGGTGCTCATGAACGCCTTGCGCTCATCGCCCTTCAAGCTCTTGGCCGTCGCATCGGCATTGCAGGTGGTCATCTTGTTCTGTTGCGCCGTGGCGGCGAAACCCTGGGAACACACAAGCAGCCCGATAATCAACAACGGCACACGCAAGATCTTCATGGAGTTTTCTCCTTGTTGCCGCACCGATGGATGCGGCCTCTGTCGCAGTGTAGTCAAAGCTTGTTACACCTTCCTGCCCTCGAAGTGACTGCGCCGATATTGCTCCGGTGTACAACCCGCCTGGCGGGCAAACATGGCGATGAAGGCCGAGCCGCTGCTGTAGCCGAGGTCGAAAGCGATTTCCTGCACCGAGCGCGAGGTTTCCAGCGCTTCGATCGCCGCCAGATATCGCAAGCGTTGGCGCCACTCGCCGAAGCTCATCCCCAGTTCCCGAACAAATTGCCGAGCCAACGTGCGCTCGCTGACATGCACCTGCGCGGCCCAATGCGCCAGCGGCAGATTGCTGCCGGGTTCGGCCTGCAAGGCTTCGAGAATCGCCAACAAGCCAGGACTGCTCGCATACGGCAGGTAACATTCCTGCACCGGCGCCTGTTGCAGTTGATCGACCAATACCTGGGCCAGACGCTGATCGGCTTCGTGCTCGGGGATCTTCACATCGCGGGCGGCGAAGTCCTTGAGAATCGCCTTGAGAATGTCGCTGATTGCCAACGTGCAGGCCCGCGCTGGCAAGCGCGCGCAGACGCCAGGATCCAGGCACACCGCACGATAGTTGACCGGTTGATGACTGTAGAAACTGTGCTCGACCTCGGGCGGCACCCACACCGCGTATTGCGGCGGCGACATGAAGCGACTGCCGTCGACATCCATGTGCAGCACGCCGTGGGCCGCGTATTCCAGCGTGCCCCAGGGATGCCGATGCGGCGCGGCATATTCGTGGGCGTTGAAATCGGCGTAGCGAAAGTACACCGCTGACGGCAGTTCGCTGAAATCGAGCAGATCGATGTGTTTGCTGTTCATGCTGTCCGGATGCAGAGGCAGGTTGTCCGGTTCGCAGTATAGGCCGGTATCCAGACAGGCGATAATTGCGCTTCATCAACGTACTGGTTTTTGTCCCATGCAATACGCGTTTCCCCTGCTGGCGATTTTCATCTGGGCCGGCAATACCGTGATCAACAAACTGGCGGTCGGCGCGATCTTCCCGGCCGAGATCGGCTTCTACCGCTGGCTGCTGGCCGGCGTGCTGTTCACGCCGTTCATGCTGAGGAAAGTCTTCGCCCACTGGCCGCAGATTCGGCCGAATCTCGGGCGGATTTTCATTCTCGGCGTGCTCGGCATGGCGGTGTATCAGAGCCTCGCCTACTTCGCTGCAACCCTGACCACGGCGACCAACATGGGCATCATCCTCTCGCTGATGCCGCTGATGTCGCTGGCCATGGCGATCGTCAGCCTCGGCCAACGTTTGACTGCTGGCGCCCTGGTCGGCGCAGTCCTATCGTTCGCTGGCGTACTGGTGGTGGTGTCGGCCGGCAGCCTCGGTGCGCTGCTGCAACACGGGGTCAATCTGGGCGACGCGATGATGCTGATCGCCACGCTGGCCTATGCGGTTTACAGCACCCTGCTGAAAAAATGGCAACTGCGTTTGCCGCCGCTGGTGCTGCTGTACTTGCAGGTGCTGGTGGCAATTGTCGTGTTGTTTCCGTTGTTCGCGGTGTCGCCGAAAACCGGGCTGAATCTGCATAACGTGCCGCTGGTGCTGTATGCGTGCCTGCTGGCCTCGATGGTCGCGCCGCTGGCGTGGATGCAGGCGGTGCAGCGGCTGGGGCCGAGCCGGACAACCTTGTTCTTCAATCTGCTGCCGCTGATTACCGCGTTGATTGCGGCGGTGGTGCTCAAGGAGCAGTTGGCGATGTACCACCTGGTGGGTGGATTGCTGACGTTGGGTGGGGTGATTTTGTCGGAGCGCTGGACCACGGTGTTGGGCCGCAAAATCAGCGTCGCCTGATTGAAAAGATCGCAGCCTCCGGCAGCTCCTACAGGGAGCGCATTTCAAGGTAGGAGCTGCCGAAGGCTGCGATCTTCTGATCTTGCTTCTATAACCCGGCCGCTTCCAGCCGCGCCGCATGCTCGACAAACAGCCGCACCGGATCCGCCCCTTTGCCCACCAGACCCAGCGACTGATTGACGATGTCGAAATGATCCAGCGGATAGTCATCACCGATCACCGTGCCCAGATGCGAGCTGTAGCGACCGACCATGCCATCGCACTGCCCCGGTTCGCGGACGAAAGTCTTGGCGAACAATCGGCAACTGCGATTGGTACCGTCAAAGAGATTGCCGCCTCGATCGGTCTTGCCCGGTTGCAGCGTCCCTGACCAGGAGTAATAGCGCACACCGTTGACCTCTTCCGGCCCCTGCCCGCCCCAGGTTTGCGGCAAACCTTGTGGATAACGTTGATTGAACAGGGCGACGCCCGACGTGGTCAGCGATTGATGGGAAGCGTGGATATCCACCGGCAGTTTCGGCCCGTGGTAGCCGGTATCGAGCAATGCCATGATCCAGCCGATCAGGCGCAGCAAAGCCTCGAGCAAGCGCCCTTTGGCACTGTTGCCGGGATAGTGTTTTTCCAGATAATCGGCCAGCTCCGAACCGTGATTCGGCCCGGCCACCGACGTCACTGACGCCACCAGATCCGGACGCTTCGCCGCCGCATATCGCGCCGTCAACGCGCCCTGGCTGTGCCCGAACACGTTGACCTTTTGCGCCCCTGTCTCGCGGAGGATTTCCTCAATCCGCGCCAGCAACTGCTCGCCCCGCATCTCAGTGGAATTGAGTGGCGAGACCTGCACCGCGACCACCGTCGCACCACCTCGGCGCAAGGCCTTGATGATGCCGAACCAATACGGGTAAAGCACCAGCCGGACAAAGCCGAGCATGCCCGGCACCAGCACCAGTGGATAACGTGTCGACATGGTTACATCCTTGTGCGCGATGAGTGGATGCCAGACGTGCAAGACGCCCGCCAAGCATCCACCGTGACGATGACAACTCAACGGTGAGCCTACTTCAGCCCCGCCACTCCCGCCACAATCAGCCCCACCGAAACCAGTTTCACCAGTGTCAGGCTTTCGCCGAGCAGCGCGAAACCCAGAAACACCGTGCCGAGTGAACCGATCGCGGTCCAGATCGGATAGGCGATGCTCACCGGCAAGTCACGCATGGCCAGGGTCAGAAACCCGATGCCGCCGACTGCCGCAATCACAGTGATCAATGATGGCCACAAGCGAGTGAAGCCCTCGGCGTACTTCATGCCCATGGCAAAGGTCACTTCGAAGCCGGCGGCGATCAGCAGAAACAGCCAGGCCATTCAGAACTCCCGGGCCAGCTCGAGCAGCCGCTGCTCGGCCTCGGCCACCGACACCGCGAAGGTGCGCTCAGCGGATTCCTCGCCCTCGGCCGCGACCACGCTGACGTCATTGATACCGATGAAGCCCAGCGCGGTGCGCAGCCACGGATCGGCATGGTTGAGCGCCGCCAGTTCACCACCCGGGCCGAAACCGAAACCGCCGCGACTGGTGACGATCAAGGCTTTCTTGCCCTGCAACAGCGGCGTGTATTGCGCAACACCGTTGTCCAGCGTGTGATCGAATGTCAGCCCCAGCCGCACGATCTGATCGACCCAGGCCTTGAGGCCGCTGGGCACGCTGAAGTTGTACATCGGCGTGGAAATCAGCAGCAGATCGTGCGCGAACAACTCGTCGACCAATTGATCGCTGAGCGCCAGATCCGCCTGCATCGCTAATGGCCGCGCCTGCGGTTGTGGATAAAACGCCGCCGCGACAAAAGCCTCATTGACCGCAGGAACCGGCACCCGCCCAACCTCACGACGGGTCACCTGCCCTTCAGGATGACGCCCCTGCCAGGCACCCAAAAATCCCTCCGCCAAACGCCGCGAAGTCGACCGATCACCACGCGGACTGCCATGCACCACAAGAATCCTGCTCATGTATAAATTCTCCGACTACAATCAGTTCACTTGTGACTCGCAGCTTGAAGCCCACAGCTGCGCCCATTCAAATGAGCAAAAATCAGTCGGGATGAATCCATTTCATCCATGGAGTTTTCAATGTTTGCTTCGTTGCCGCTGACTGCCCTGCGCGCTTTCGAATCCGCTTCGCGCCTGCTGAGCTTCAAGGCTGCGGCAGAAGAACTGGCGGTGACGCCGACGGCAATCTCTCATCAGATTCGTTCGCTGGAGGACTGGCTCGGTGTGGCCCTGTTCGAACGCTTGCCGCGCCAGGTGCGCCTGACCGAGGCTGGCGAGCGTCTGTTTCACAGCGTGCACGGCGCGCTGCTGGAGGTGGCGCAAAGCGTCGACACCCTGCGCCCGCAACGCAATGCCAGCACCCTGACACTGTCGACCACGGCGGCGTTTGCCGCGTTGTGGCTGGTGCCGCGCCTCGGGCGCTTCTATGCGCAGCATCCGACGATCAATGTGCGCCTCGATACCCATTGCGAGGTCATCGATTTGCATCAGGACGCCAGCGTCGATCTGGTCTTGCGCTACAGCCTCGACGATTACCCGAACCTGTATGGACTGTGTCTGTTCGACGAGTCCTTCGGCGTTTACGGCTCGCCCGAGCAAGTGGCGCTGGCCGCGCGGCGCACGCCGACGCTGATCAGCGTGCACTGGCACAATTCCAAGCTCTACGCCCATGGCTGGCAGGCGTGGTGTGCCAGGGCGGGTGAGCAATGGCTGGAGCAAAATCCGGTCAATCGCGCATACGACGAGGAACATTACGCGCTGCAAGCGGCGATCGCCGGTCAGGGTCTGGTGCTGGCGAGCAACATTCTGGTGTCGGAAAGCGTCGCCAGCGGCTTGCTGGTGCCCTACCGGGGTGAGGTGCAGGTCGACGGCGCCGGTTACAGCGCGCTGTGCGTGCCCGGCCGCGAGCGCCATCCGCCGGTGCGGGCATTTTTTCGCTGGTTGCAGGAGGAAGCGCGGTTGTCCGGACTGACGCCGAGATCACAGTCTTCAGCAGTTCCTGCACGGAGTCCGGCGTAAATCGCATAAAACTTTTCGCTTCGCTCGAGACTCACAACCTGGGTAGCGACCACGTCTTCAGAACGTGGCGCCTATCGGATTAGCCTCCAGGAGAATGAAATGAGTGACCTGCATTTGTCTGATGTTCAAACCCTGCGCGAACGCGCACGGCAACACGTGGAAAACGGCGCGGTCACCGAGACCTACAGTGCCAACCGTGAGGAGGTGCTGCGCTTGCTGAACGAGTCGCTGGCCACCGAACTGGTCTGCGTATTGCGCTACAAGCGCCACTACTTCATGGCCAACGGCCTGAAAGCCAACGTCGCCGCCGACGAATTCCTCGAGCACGCCAACCAGGAAGCCGAGCACGCCGATCGCCTCGCTGAACGCATTGTGCAACTGGGCGGCGAGCCGGAGTTCAACCCCGACCTGCTGAGCAAGCTGTCCCACGCGCAGTACGTGGCGGGCAACTCGCTCAAGGAGATGGTTTACGAGGATCTGGTGGCCGAGCGTATCGCCATCGACAGCTATCGCGAAATCATCCAGTACATCGGCGACAAGGACCCGACCACTCGGCGCATCTTCGAAGACATCCTCGCCCAGGAAGAAGAGCACGCCGACGACATGGCGGACATCCTCAACGATCTGTAATCCTTAACAGCAAAAGATCGCAGCCTTCGGCAGCTCCTACAGGGGGAACGCATTCCAAATGTAGGAGCTGCCGAAGGCTGCGATCTTTTGATCTGCCCTGCTTACTTGGTCGGTTTGACTGTCACCGGCGCCTTGCCCTGCTTCATCTGCTCAAGCAACGGCGCGCATTGATTCGGCTCGCCACCGCTCGGCGCCACCAGCGCCAGCAATCCCGCCGCTGGTGCGGCGATCACGCCCAACGCGACCATCCCCGCCCCACGCAGCATCAGCGGCACTGCTTTGACGCCGGCATCCGGTTTGATGAACTTGCCGCGTACATACAACGGCGAGCGCAGTGAGATCAGGCGCCAGCCCTTGGATTCCGGTGTCACCGTCAGGTCCAATTGCTCGGTGGCCATGTTTGCCGTGCCATCAATGTAGATGATCGCGTTCTCGGTATCGAAGACAAATAGCCGCGTGGTCGCCAGGCCGGTCTTGATATCGAAGTCCGCCGCCGCGCAGTTGATCTTCACTTCCTTGTCGCCAAAGATCTTGCCGACCACGTAGTTGCCGACGTTGAGCCCGGCCAATTCCATCAGCTCACGGCTGATCGCCCCGTCGTTGATCAGCATCTTCAGATTGCCGTTGGCGCCGCCGAGCAGCTTCGCTACGGAGTTGCCACGGCCGCTGATGTCGGCATCACCGTTGAGCTCGCCGAAACTGGTTTTCATCGGTTCGAAAGTCGGGAACAGCTCTTTCAGTTTGAACTTGCGTGCGGTCAAACGCGCCCGGCCTTCCAGCGGTTCGGTGCGGCCATTGAGGCGAATCTGCGCGTCCAGGGTGCCGCCGGCCACGCCAAAGCGCAGCGGCTCGAGACTGAGCTCGCCGTCGTTGAGTTTCAGATGGGTATAAAGGTCTTCGAACGGCAGCTTCTCGCTATGGACGATGCGCTTGCCGGTGAACTCGACGTCGGCATCCATGGCGCGCCAACGATCGGTCTTGAACTCTTCTACCGGCAGGACCTTGTCCGCGGGTTGCTTGCTCGCGCCGCCACGGGCCTTTTGCTCAGTGTTGGAATCGGCACCGATCAGCGGCGCAAGGTCGGCAAACAGCAATTGATTGGAAACCAGTGCGCCACTGAGTTTCGGCCGTGGCTGACTGGCCACATAGGTCAGGTCACCGTGGATGTCGCTGTCGCCGATCTTGCCGTTGAATTTCTCATAAGTGAATCTCGCCCCGGCCTCGTCATGCAGCTTGGCGATCAGGTGGCCGTCGGTGGAATACGGTGGCGTGTCCGGCAGGGTCACGCCGGTCAGCGGATAGAGATTGCCCAGGCTATCGCCCGCGAGTTTCAGGCGCAGGTCGAGCGCACCGAGATTCAGCGGGTCAGTCAGGGTGCCAGCCAGCTCGATACGGGTGTCGCCAATCTTCGCCTGGGCCTGCAAAGGAAACGGTTTGCTTGCGTCCTGCAACGCCAACAGTCCGCCGATCTTGCCCTGCCCGGTGAGATTCTGCCCGTGGTACTGGCCTTTGACCTTGAGGGCAAAGGCATAGTCCTGCGGTGCGCCGCCCTTGTCCTCGGCGGTTTTCGCCGCTTTGTCGCCGACGATTTCGCTGAATGGAATCGGCTTGCCGAGCGGGTCGATCAGCACATCGAGATTGGTCTTCAGCGTCTGATCGTCGAGGGTCACGTGGCCCTTGTCGAAACCGATCGCGCCGATATCGACCACCCAACTCGAAGGCTCAGCGTTCGGGTCCTTGGGATCGAATTTGAAGGTCCAGTTGGCGCGGCCATCGGCCAGACGTTGCAGCTCGGCATTCGGCTCGGTCAGGTCAATGCGTGGAATCACCACGCGCTGGGCCAGCAGGGCCAGCGGTGAAATGCGCAGCTCGACGCGTTTGAGCGTGACCATCTGCGGCTGCTTCGACCAGTCCGGGTTGCCCAGGCTCAAGTCCTCGGCGACCACGTGCGGCCACGGCACCCAGGCACGCCAGCCGCCTTCTTCCGGCTCGCGCTGCCAGATCACCGCGAGGTTGCCATTGATGGCAAACGCCCGGTGCAATTCTTCCGAGACTTTGGCGTTGATGGTGGGTTTGATCCGGTTCCAGTCGAAAAACACGATGATCAGAATCAAGGCTGCCATTAGCAGCACGAGGATGGCGAAGGTCCAGCTGAAGATTTTTCCAGTGCGCGTCATGCACAAAGCTCCTGATCACGACTGCACGCCGATTACCCGACGCACAGCTGAAACGGCAGACCGAAGCGGCCCCTATGCAGTCTGTGACTGGCGAAAGGCCCGCAGGTTTAATCGAAAGGCAGTTTAAGCCATAAAAAGCGCAGCAAAACTGACCGATCGGTCGAGCAGTGTTACCGCGACGCGCACTTTTGCGAGGCGCGAGTGAGTCGAAAATACCCACGACGGTGCAAAACCGTCGCCCGCAAACGCCCGAGCTAGAGCCTTCGCGTGGAACAATCAATTCTGTTGATTATTACCATTGCGTTTATGAACTTTTATATCGACTTATCGAGAGTAGCATTGCCCTCGTACCCACTTTATCGCCCTCCCGAGGAGCCACTATCATGAAACGCCAATTACTGCTCAGCCTTACCCTGTCGATGCTAGCCAGCACTGCTTTCGCCCTGCCCGCTGCCGATCAGGCTACCCCGCAAATCAAAGCCAACCACTCGGTGTTCAGCCAGACCGTAGCTTCCGACGGTTCCGAGCGCACCCCACAAGGTCAGACCCTGGCTGAAAACGGCCGTAACCGCCTCGAAGAAAAAGGCCTGGTTCAAGACGGCTCGGATCGCACCCCACAAGGCCAGGCCCTGGCTGAAAACGGTCGCAATCGCCTCGAAGAAAAAGGTCTGGTGCAAGACGGTTCGGATCGCACACCACAAGGTCAGATCCTCGCCTCCGACGGCACCGAGCGCACCCCACAAGGCCAGACCCTGGCTTCCGATGGTTCCGAGCGCACTCCACAGGGCCAGACCCTGGCTGATGACGGCTTCGATAAAACCCCACTGGGTCAAGCCCTCGCTGAAGGCGGTGGTGACCGTGTGATCGAACGCAACAGCAAACTGAGCTGAGCCCATGACGGCCCGGCAAAAAAGCCCAATCAGCGGATTGGGCTTTTGACTTTTCAGCGTCTGTAAACTCCTCGCTGCACGACTCCCCGTTCGACGCCGACAAAGCCGATTTGCTAGAGTGCGGCGCTTGTCCTGCCAAAGAACATACCCTGCGATGCTGCCCCGCGCCGAACAGAAACAACAGACCCGCAACGCCCTGATGGACGCTGCCCGCCACCTGATGGAAAGCGGCCGAGGATTCGGCAGCCTGAGCCTGCGCGAAGTGAGCAAGACCGCCGGCATCGTGCCCACCGGTTTCTATCGTCACTTTGCCGACATGGACGAGTTGGGGCTGGTGCTGGTCAGCGAAGTCGGCCAGACCTTCCGCGAGACCATCCGCCTGGTGCGGCACAATGAATTCGTCATGGGCGGCATCATCGACGCGTCGGTGCGCATCTTCCTTGATGTGGTCAACGCCAATCGCTCGCAATTCCTGTTTCTCGCCCGCGAGCAATACGGCGGCTCGCTGCCGGTCCGGCAGGCAATCGGACGCTTGCGCGAGAACATCAGCGCCGACCTCGCGGCGGACCTGGCGCTGATGCCCAAGCTGCAACATCTGGACATTGCCGGTCTGAGCGTGATGGCCGACCTGATCGTCAAATCAGTATTCGCCACCCTACCCGACATCATCGACCCACCGGCCGAAGCCTTGCCGGAGCATCTGACCCCACAGGCGAAGATCACCCAACAACTGCGCTTCATCTTTATCGGCCTCAAGCACTGGCAAGGGCTGGGCAGTACCGAGTAATCCCCCTTTATTCATCCCCGACCTAATTCCCATGTGGGAGCGAGCTTGCTCGCGAAGGCGTCGTGTCAGCCTGCATCCATGACGCTGACGCACCGAATTCGCGAGCAAGCTCGCTCCCACATTTGGTTCGTGGCAACAGCCTCTCTTTGGTGCATGACAAATTCTTCATGCACCAAAACCTTCCAGAATCCCCGCGCCTGTTGAAAGATCAGGCAGGCGCCGACAGCTATTTCCTACATCTCGTGCGATTGGCGCGGCCCTTGCTCTAGCCCAATCAACGTCCATTGCTGGAAGCTTTCCGATGCTGGTGATTCATCGCAGAATCGACCCTCAACCCGTCTGGGCCGCCGAGTTGCACCTGACCTTCGAAGCGCGCAGCAAAAGCCGTTTGCGCTGTTTCAGTGCCGAAGGCGAAGACGTCGGGTTGTTTTTGGAGCGCGGCCAGCCACCGCTGTATGACGGCGAATGCCTGCGGGCCGAAGACGGCCGCGTCGTGCGCGTCTGCGCCCGTCCCGAACAACTGCTCCATGTCACCTGCGCCAATGCGTTCGAACTGACCCGCGCGGCCTATCACCTCGGCAACCGCCATGTCGCCCTGCAGGTCGGCGATGGCTGGCTGCGCCTGCTCGACGATTACGTGCTCAAGGCCATGCTCGAACAGCTCGGCGCGCAGGTCGAAGCCATCGAAGCGCCGTTCCAGCCAGAACACGGCGCCTACGGCGGCGGTCATCATCACTCCCGCCACGGTGACGAAGACTTTAACTACGCGCCGAAACTCCATCAGTTCGGCGTGCGCCTGTGAATCCGGCCTGGGCGCTGCTGCGTCTGGCCAGTCCGCAATTACCGATTGGCGGCTACAGCTATTCCCAAGGCCTGGAAATGGCGGTGGATAACGGCCGCGTGAACAACCCGGACAGCGCACGACGCTGGATCAGTGATCAATTGCTGCTGAATCTCGCACGCTTCGAAGCGCCGCTGCTGTTGGCGCATTGCCAGGCGGCGGCGGACGAAAACTGGGCCGACCTGCAGCTACTTTGCGAAAACCATCGTGCCAGCCGCGAGACCCGCGAACTGCATCTGGAGAGCCGGCAGATGGGCTACTCCTTGCAGCAGTTGTTAAACGGTTTGCCGGAACTCGACGCGTCCGCCCGCGATTTTCTTGAACAGATCACAGAACCCCATCTGGCCCTGTGCTGGGCCCTGGCCGCACGCGCCTGGGGCATCAGCCCCCAGGACGCCCTCGCCGCGTGGCTGTGGAGCTGGCTGGAAAACCAGCTCGCCGTATTGATGAAGACCCTGCCGCTGGGCCAGCAAGCCGCGCAGCGCCTGACCAGCGAACTGCTGCCGCTGCTGCAACAGGCGCAGCACGACGCAAGCCAAATCAACCCCGAACACATCGGCAGCGCCGCTTTCGGTCTGTCCCTGGCCTGCATGGCCCATGAACGCCAGTACAGCCGTCTCTTCCGCTCTTAGGCCTGTTTATTTTGGAGAATGAAATGCAAACACAACCTCTGCGCGTCGGCATCGGCGGCCCGGTCGGTTCCGGCAAAACTGCGCTGACTTTGGCCCTGTGCCTGGCCCTGCGCGAGCGCTACAACCTGGCCGTGGTCACCAATGATATCTACACCCGCGAAGACGCCGACTTTCTGGTGCGCAACGAGGCCCTCGCGCCAGAGCGGATCATCGGCGTGGAAACCGGCGGTTGCCCGCACACGGCGATCCGCGAAGACGCTTCGATCAACCTTGAAGCGGTCGACCAACTGAACCGACGCTTTCCGGGGCTGGATCTGATTCTGGTCGAGTCCGGCGGCGATAACCTCTCGGCGACCTTCAGCCCCGAGCTGTCCGACCTGACCATCTACGTGATCGACGTTTCCGCCGGCGACAAGCTGCCGCGCAAGGGCGGCCCGGGTATCTGCAAGTCCGACCTGCTGGTGATCAACAAGATCGACCTGGCGCCGCTGGTGGGCGCCTCGCTGGAAATGATGGACAGCGATACCAAACGCATGCGCAACGGCAAGCCGTTCGTGTTCAGCAACCAGAAAACCGGTCAGGGCCTTGAAGAAATCATCGCCTTCATCGAGCGCCAAGGCTTGCTGACCGCCGCCTGACTCACTTATCAACAAGGAAGCTTATCCATGACACTCAAACGCATTCTTGGCGCTCTAGCGCTACTGCTGACGCCAGCGCTGGCCTTTGCTCACCCAGGCCATGGCGACAGTGGCCTCGTCGCCGGTATCAGCCACCCGATCGGCGGTCTCGACCATTTGCTGGCAATGCTCGCCGTCGGCTTATGGGCGGCGCAGCAACAAGGCGCGGCGCGCTGGGCGCTGCCGTGCACCTTTGTCGGCACCATGTTGCTGGGCGGTCTGCTCGGATTTGAAGGGCTTGAATTGCCGGCGCTGGAAAGCGGGATTGCCGCGTCGGTATTGGCACTGGGCCTGGCCGTGGCACTGGCGGTACGTCCGCCGCTGGTGATGGCGGTGGCAGCGACGGCTCTGTTTGCGCTGTTCCATGGCGTGGCGCATGGGCTGGAGTTGCCGGAAATGAGCAGCCCGTGGGCGTATGCGGCCGGGTTTGTCGCGGCGACAGCGGTTTTGCATGCGCTCGGTTATGGCGTGGTGCGAGTTCTTCCGCAGGCAGCGGCACCGCTTGTGCGACTGGCGGGTGCGGCTTCGGCGGCGACTGGGGTTTGGTTGTTGGCAGGATGATTGTTTAGCGACTGCACTGGTCTCTTCACGAGCAAGCTCGCTCCCACAGGTTTTATGTACGCTGCAAAATCCACTGTGGGAGCGAGCCTGCTCGCGAAGACGGCCTGACAGACACCGCATCTCTCAAGCAGTGCTCTCTGCTACCATGTCGCGCAATCGCCCCAGCCCGTGACGACATCCGCCCATGCCCCACGCTTCCCGCTCCACCGCCCTGCCCGAATTGACCGCCCTGTTTGCCGAGGTGCAGAAGCATTTTCTGCATGTCATCGTGCCGCTGTGGCAAGGCCCGGGCTGGAACGCCGACATGGCGTTGCCCTATGAGGCGCTGGACGCTACACACCAGCCGTTGCCAGTGCAGCGCTATCGGGCGATGGCCTGCGCACGGCAGCTGTATCTGTTTTCCAGTCTGATCGGGGTTGTGGATAACGCCGACGTCCGTGCGGCGGCGCTGTTTCGTTCCCTGCAACGGCATTTCCATGATGCCGAGCATGGCGGCTGGTTTTACAGCATCGATGCACAGGGCAAGCCGCTGGATCAGCGCAAGGATCTCTACACTCACGCCTTCATCCTGTTTGCCTGCGCGCATTACTGGAACAAGTCCGGCGATTCCCTGGCGGAGTCGACCTTGAACGCCGCGCTGGAAATCATCGGCCGCCGTTTCGCCACCGGTGACGGCTTGTACGAAGCCTGCCTTGAACGTGACTGGATCACCTTGCAGACCGGCCCGTTGCAAAACCCGCTGATGCATTTGGCTGAAGCCTTTCTGGCCACCCTTGCGGTGCGCGAAGATCCGCAGACACAGCAAGCCCTGCTTGAGTTATGCACAGCCATGCACAAGCAATTCGTCGATCCGCAGCATGGTGTGTTGATGGAGAAGCCACTGGGTGCTGTGGATAACTGGTACGAGCCCGGGCATCAGTTCGAATGGTATTTCCTGCTCGAATCGTCGCCGCTGTTGCGCGATTCGAAACTGCATCGGGCATTGGATCGGGCGTTTGTCTTTACCGAACAATATGGCGTGCTGGAATCATGCGGCGCGGTACGGGCGATGCTTGATCTGGAAAGCAATGGCCGACCAAGGGATTCGACCCAGCGCATCTGGGCTCAGGCTGAATATCTGCGTGCCCTGACGCTGCGGGCGGACAGCGAAGCGGTGGTGCTGCGCCAGTTGCAAGCGCTGCAGCAGCGGTTTCTGCACGCCGGGGGCTGGCATGAATGCCGGGATGGAAACGGTGAAGTCAGTCGCAAGGACATGCCTTCGACCACGCCTTATCATTTGGCGACTTGCTATAGCGGACTGGCTGAATACCTTCGTTGATACACAAACAGCTATCGCGAGCAGGCTCACTCCTACAGGGGAACGCATTTCAAATTGTGGGAGCGAGCCTGCTCGCGAATAGCCGTTACGCGGTGATCAGGCAATCCACTTCTTGTCCCCGGTGAAGCTGATGGTCAGCCACCGCGCCGCATCCGGCTCGCCCAATTGCGCGGAAATCTGCTCACGCAACGCATCCAGCTGTGCGACATTGCGCAGCGGATAATCCGCCGGCAACACCACATGAATTTCGATGAACCGCGCCCGACCGTGCTTTTGCACGTAGGTCACGTAATCGTCGAAACCATGTTCGACCTTCGCCACCTCCATCACCTGCCGTACCTGCTCATCCAGCGTGTCCGGGGCAATACCCAGCACATCGCGCAATGCCGGGCCGAGGATCTTGAACGCCGGCGGCAGCATGGTCAGCGCCAGCACGATGAGGATCAGCGGGTCGACATACACCGCCCACTCGCCATAGCCCTGAGACTTGAGCAGCAGCGCGGCGAGGAAACTGATCAACAAGCCCACCGAGAGCATCGCGTCGACCAGCCAACTGATGTTGTCGAACTGGATCAGGCTGGATCTGAGCTTGCGATTACGCCGGCGCACGTAGAAGAAATAAGCGAACTCGACGACGGTGAACACCGCCGCGTAGACGATCACCAGACCCAACTCGATATCTCGACCACCGTTGATGATGCCGAACACGCCGTTGAGAAACGCGTAGATCGCAATCAGCAGCAGGAAGCTGCCTTCGATGAGCAACACCATCGGCTCCAGATGCCAGAAGCCGAACTGGAAACGCTGATTGCTTTGCTTGGCGATCAACCGGGCGGTGATCAGCATCAGGATTTTGATAAACGTTGCGATCAGCGAGAAAAAACCATCGAACAGGATGGATTGCGAACCTGAAACAAAACCGGTGACGATCCCGGCAATCGACACCGCCAGCATCAGCAGCGTCGATTGTTTGAGCAGTGCCTGCTCACCTCGGTTACTCACTTGAACTCCTCGAAACACCTTGAAAACCGCGGGGTGCGGTTGGGTTGTTGCGAGGGGAGTTTACCTTATCGGGATTCATTGCCTGTTATGGCCCCTTCGCGAGCAAGCTCGCTCCCACACTTGATCGCAGCCTTATGTGGGAGCGAGCTTGCTCGCGAAGGGTTCAGTGGCGTATCAAGCCTTGTCACGCTCGATGGCAAACCCGGCCCAGGTCTGGCTCACCGGCATCAGCTCCAGGCTGTTGATGTTGATGTGCGCCGGGGTGTTCATCACCCAGAAAATCGTTTCGGCGATGTCCTGCGGCTGGATCGGCTCGGCGCCTGCGTAAGTGGCGTTGTAGCGTTCCTGATCCCCGGCAAACCGCACCAGCGAGAACTCGCTTTCGCACAGGCCCGGCTCGATGTTGCTGACCCGCACACCAGTGCCCTGCAGGTCGCAACGCAGGTTCAGCGAGAACTGTTTGACGAAGGCTTTGGTTGCGCCGTACACGTGGCTGCCCGGGTACGGGTAGTTGCCGGCGATGGAACCAAGGTTGACGATACCGGCACCACGGCCATGGGCGATCAGCCGTGGCAGCAGCAGGCGGGTGGCGTACATCAGGCCTTTGACGTTGGTGTCGACCATGGTGTCCCAGTCATCCAGATCGCACTTGGGCGCCGGATCGACGCCGAGCGCCAGGCCGGCGTTGTTGATCAGGCCACGGAGTTTGGCGAAGGACGGCGGCAGGTTGGCGATCGCCTCTTCCATCGCTTTGCGATCACGCACATCGAGGACCAGACCGTGCACTTCGGTCTGCTTCGACAGCTCGCCGCAGAGGGCATTGAGGCGTTCTTCACGACGGCCGGTCAGCACCAGCTTCCAGCCAGCCTCGGCGAAACGACGGGCACAGGCTTCACCAAACCCGGACGTCGCGCCGGTGATAAACAGGGTGTTGGACATCGTGTTCTCCTTGCTTCGGCCGCCACGGCAGCCCTTGGAATAGAAAATCAGCAGGCAGCATGCCCGCCCTCGCTTTCACGGGCAACACCTACAAGCTGTACATAAAACAACCAACCGCACCGACACCATAGCCACCGTGGCTTGTAGCCATGTGCACGCACGTTATCCACAGTCTGCTCCACAGTTTCCGGGGGCAAGTGCAAACGGGCAAAGCCGCGCCACACAAGGCTTTGCGGGCGAAATGGAAAGTTTTTTGCTTGACCATGAAGTCATGAATGTGCGGGACAGGGCATTTTGCACGACGGACGGTTCACCGGCGTGATCGCGCGAGGCCAGCAATCACGCCGCTCAGCGGGGTCTTTCCAGAGTTTAGTCACAGACTTATCCACAGGATGTGACACACAAAATCATGCGTCGTGTTTACGTTATAAAAAGGTTGACAATGGCACCTCGCGCTTGCTTTAGATCGCCTGATCAAAAAACAACCACAAGCTTGAAAGCCACGTATTACAAGGGCTGCAACCATATACACCCACGTTATTCACAGCCAGCTCCACAGTAACCGGGGACAAGTCAAAACTGTGGAAAAACAGCCATTTGCAGCGTCTATATGTCGCGCTTTGGCAGCTTGGGGAATTTGTTTTCCACAATTCTCAATTCCGCTTGATGTCATGCCTTGATTCCATGTAGGAGCTGCCGAAGGCTGCGATCTTGTGATTTTGTTTTTCAAGATCAAAGGATCGCAGCCTTCGGCAGCTCCTACACAGGGAGGTGGTGAATTGGAGGGATAAAAAAACCCCGGGACTCTCGTCGCCGGGGCTGTGTATAACCGCGCGAAGATTCAGTGCCCGCCCAAATAAGCGTTACGCACCTCCTCATTCACCAACAACTCTTTACCTGTGCCAGTCAGACGGATCTCGCCGTTCACCATCACATACGCCCGGTCCGACAGCTTCAGCGCATGGTTGGCGTTTTGCTCGACGAGGAAAATGGTCATGCCGGTTTTCGCCAGTTCGCGCAGGGTGGCGAAAATCTGCTTCACCACGATCGGCGCCAGTCCCAGGCTCGGTTCATCGAGCAGCAACAGCTTCGGCCGGCTCATCAGCGCACGGGCGATGGCGAGCATCTGCTGTTCACCGCCAGACATGGTCATCGCCCGCTGATTGCGCCGCTCTTCCAGCCGTGGAAACAGCTCGAACATACGCTGCATGTCCTCTTTGGCGTACTTGTCGCCAATCGGGATGGTGCCCATCAGCAGGTTCTCCTCGACGGTCATGTCGGGGAACACTCGCCGCCCTTCCGGCGACTGCGCGATGCCATTAGAGGCGATGTAGTGCGATGACTTGTGGGTGATGTCGACGCCCTGATAAAGAATCTGCCCGCCTGCCGCTCTGGGCTGACCGAAGATCGACATCAGCAAGGTCGACTTGCCGGCGCCATTGGAGCCGATCAGGCTGACGGTCTCGCCTTCGTTGATCTGCAGCGAAACGCCTTTGAGCGCCTGGATCGGGCCGTAGAACACGTCCAGATTGCGCAATTCGAGGATCGGTTGGCTCATACCAGCTCCTCTTCGTCGGCGCCCAGGTAGGCTGCGATCACTTTCGGATCGTTGCGGATCGCTTCCGGTCCGCCTTCGGCGATGACGATGCCGTGGTCGAGAACCACGATGTGATCGGAAATGCTCATGACCATGCCCATGTCGTGTTCGATCAGCACCACGGTCAGATCGTGCTCGTCGCGCAGCAGCCGGATCATCGCGCTGAGCGCTTCGGTTTCCTGAGGATTGAGGCCGGCGGCCGGTTCGTCGAGGCAGATGATCTGCGGCCGGGTGCACATGGCGCGGGCAATTTCCAGACGCCGTTGCTGGCCGTAGGACAGTTCACCGGCGAGCCGGTTGGCGCAGTCGACCAGATCGACCACCTCGAGCCAGTAGAACGCGACATCCAGCGCTTCGCTCTCCGCCTTGCGATAACCCTTGGTGTTGAGAATACCGGCGAGCATGTTGCGGTTGACCCACATGTGCTGCGCGACCAGCAGGTTTTCCAGCACCGACATTTCCTTGAACAGGCGAATGTTCTGGAACGTACGGGCTAGACCTGCACGGTTCACCAGGTGAGTACCGCCGAACATTTTGTAGTACATGCGGCTGAGGAAGGATTTTGGCGAGACGAAATCGGTCGGTTTGAACGACTCGCCCAGCAACTGGATGACGTTGGTCTGCTGGCCACGCACATTGAGTTCGATCTTGCCGCCCGTGGCCTTGTAGAAACCGGTCAGGCAGTTGAACACGGTGGTCTTGCCAGCGCCGTTGGGGCCGATCAGGGCGAAGATCGAATTGCGTTTGACCTTCAGGCTGACATCGCTCAAAGCCTTGATGCCACCGAAATGCATCATCAGTTTTTCCACAGAGAGTACGACTTCACTCATGGCGCAGTCCTCTCGTAGTGAATGGCACCTTTGCGTGGTTTGACCCCGGTGCGGCTGATGCGGATCAGCCCGCGCGGTCGCCAGATCATCATCAACACCATCAGGATGCCGAACAGCAGCACTCGATACTCAGCGAAACCGCGCAGCAGTTCCGGGGCGACGGTGAGCACGAATGCGGCGATGACCACGCCGATGGTCGAGCCCATGCCGCCGAGCACGACGATGGCAAGGATCAGCGCCGATTCGAAGAAGGTGAACGAGGTCGGGTTGACGAAGCCTTGATAAGTGGCGAAGAACACCCCGGCCAGACCCGCCGTCGACGCACCGATGGTGAACGCCGAGAGCTTGACCAGCACGTGGTTGAGGCCCATCGAGCGGCAGGCGATTTCATCTTCACGCAGGGCTTCCCAGGCGCGACCGACCGGCATTTTCACCAGCCGATGCTTGACGTACAGCACCGCCAGCACCACCAGGAACAGCACCGCGTAGATGAAGTAATACTTCACGTCCGGGTTGTAGGTCAGGCCGAAGAACTCGTGAAACGGCACCCCGCCATCCTTCGCGCGCTTGCCGAACTCCAGACCGAAGAACGTCGGCAGCGGTGCCGGCATGCCGTTCGGCCCGCCAGTCAGCGACAGCCAGTTGTTCAGCACCAGACGAATGATTTCACCGAAACCCAGGGTCACGATCGCCAGATAGTCACCATGCAGACGCAGCACCGGGAAACCGAGAATGCAGCCAGCCAGGCCTGCGGTGATCGCCGCCAGTGGCAGCACGGTCCAGAAGCCCAGCCCCAGATACTGGTAGCCCAGCGCCAGACCGTAGGCACCGATGGCGTAAAACGCCACGTAACCCAGATCGAGCAGCCCCGCCAGACCGACCACAATGTTCAAGCCCAGCCCCAGCAGCACGTAGATCAAACCGAGGATGACCACGCCGAGCAGATAGGAGTTGGAAACAAACGGCACGATGATCGCCAGCACAATGATCAACGGAATGATCCAGCGCAGCCGTGATTTGTAGTCCGCCGGCAGCACGTGCACGCCGGAGCCGCTGCTCTCGAACCCGTCGAGAATCTTCAGGCCCTTGGGCGTCTGCAGGAACAGGCTGAGGGCAAAGCGACCGGCCATGACGATGGCAATGATCCACGCCACTCGGGTTGCTTCGAGGTTGAAGCTGTAGCCGTCGAGGACCACGCCGACAATCGGCCCGAACACGATCAGGGCAATCAGGCCGGCAAGAATTGCCTCGACTAGACTTTTTTTGATATCGATGGATTTTTCAGTGGTTGCAGACATCGCTTACACCTTCGACACAAGAGGACGGCCCAACAGGCCCTGCGGCCGGAAGACCAGTACGAGGACGAGCAGCGAGAAACTGAACACGTCTTTGTAGTCGGAGTTGACCAGACCGGAGAACAGCGACTCGGAGATGCCGAGGATGATCCCGCCGAGCATCGCGCCGGGCAGTGAGCCGATGCCGCCAAGTACCGCTGCGGTGAACGCCTTGATGCCGATGATGAAGCCGGCATAGAAGTCGAACGTGCCGTAATTCATGGTGATCAGCACGCCAGCGAGTGCCGCCATGGCTGCACCGATGATGAACACGTAGGAAATCACCCGGTCGGTGTTGATCCCCAGGATCGAGGCCATCTTGCGGTCTTGCTGGGTCGCGCGGCACATCCGGCCGAGCTTGGTGTATTTGATGACGTAGGTCAGCAGCCCCATGCCGACAAACGCGGCAATCAGAATAAAGACTTTGGTGTAGGTCAGTTGCACGAAGCCGCTGCCAACTTCAACGCGCCAGGCACCGCTCAGCAGGGTAGGCACGCCCTGTTGTTTGGCACCCTGAGCGATCTGTGCGTAGTTCTGCAGAATCAGCGAAATACCGATGGCGCTGATCAGCGGCGCCAGGCGGGTCGAGTTGCGCAGGGGTTTGTAGGCAACACGCTCGATGACCCAGCCATACACCGCCGTGACGACGATGGTGAAGATCAGCGTGCCGAGCATCAGCAGCGGGAAGGATTCGATACCGAAGTAAGCCAGCAGAGCCAGACTGATTGCCGCCAGGTAAGCGGAAATCATGTAAACCTCGCCGTGGGCGAAGTTGATCATGCCGATGATGCCGTAGACCATTGTGTAGCCGATGGCGATCAGGCCATAGACCGACCCGAGGGTCAGGCCATTGACCAGTTGCTGCAGGAAAATACCATCCATAACGCAATCTCACGCAGTGAGAACCTGCGCGCCAAGGGTGCGCGGTTCTTCTAGGAAAAATACAGATGTACGTCGGAGCAATGTCGGAGCGCGTCCAGAAAAACCAACCGGCCCTTGTGGGAGCGAGCTTGCTCGCGAAAGCGGTGCATCAGCTACCGTTTATGGCGACTGACACCCCGGATTCGCGAGCAAGCTCGCTCCCACAGGAAATCGTGGGTTAACTGATCGCTTCAGCCCTTACTTCTGCTTTTCCAGCTGGTGGTATTTGCCGTCCTTGTCCCACTGGTAAACCACGTAGTCGGAGACTTTCAGGTCGCCTTTGGCATCCCAGGTCTTCTCGCCCATCACGGTTTTCACCGGGTTGGCCTTCAGCCACTTGGCAGCGGCTTCGCCGTCGTTTTTCTTCGCGCCGTTGAACGCGGCAGCCAGGGTCTGAACCGAGGCGTAGGCGTACAGGGTGTAGCCCTCAGGCTCGGTACCGGCCTTGCGGAAGGCGTCCACTACGGTCTTGCTTTCCGGCAACAGGCGCGGGTCGGCGCCGAAGGTCATCAGCACGCCATCGGTGAATTGCGGGCCGCCAGCGGTGGTCACCAGTTCGTCGGTAACGATGCCATCGTCGGACATGAACTTGACGTCTTTCAGACCCTGTTCACGCAGCTGACGAACCAGCGGACCGGCTTCCGGGTGCAGGCCGCCGAAGTAGACGACATCGGCGCCGGCGCCACGGATCTTGGTGACGATGGTGCTGAAGTCTTTCTCGCCACGGGTCAGGCCTTCGTACAACACAGGCTTGACGCCGCGTTTTTCCAGCTGAGCCTTGGTCGCGTCCGCCAGGCCTTGGCCGTAGGTGTCCTTGTCGTGCAGGACCACGACTTTCTTGCCCTTGAGCATGTCGACGATGTAGTCGCCGGCGACGATGCCTTGCTGGTCGTCACGGCCGCACATACGGAACATCGCGCTGAGGCCACGCTCGGTCACCTGCGGGTTGGTCGAACCCGGGGTGATCGCGATGATCCCGGCTTCGTCGTAGATTTCCGACGCTGGAATGGTTGACGAAGAGCAGAAGTGCCCGACCACGCCGGCGACTTTCTGGTTGGTGAGGTCCTTGGCGACCGTCACGGCCTGCTTCGGTTCGCAGGCGTCATCGCCTTTGACCAGGACGATTTTTTCCCCATTGACGCCGCCCGCCGCGTTGACCGCATCGGCCGCCGCCTGTGCACCCTTCATGTACTGCTCGCCGAATGCCGCGTTGGCACCGGTCATCGGACCCGCTACACCGATCTTGATATCAGCTTGAGCAAACGCAGAAACACCCAGCGCAGTAGCCACTGCGAGGGCCAGAAAGCCTTTCTTGTAAAACGTCTGGGACATGAGGTGGTGCTCCAAGGTTTTTTTTAGTTGGCACTGCGACTTCACTTCACTCAAAGCGCAGAGCAAGGCCCGTGCCATCGGTTTTTTATTCTTCAAAAAGTCGCTGCATTGTTGTTATTTCGACTGTTTCGGTCCCATTTTCATTGGGCGTGCAACCGTCTAAACCGCGGAAGGTGAAACCATTTGTTTTTTCAGGCGCAACCCGCACGCGCCATCATTGCAACCGCAGCCACAAACGACGTGCAACCAGCCTGTAACAGCCCGCGTCACCGAACTGCACACTGCTGGTGCGGGACTGCTACAACCCGCACCATTACAGGCTAGTCGCTGGCTGCAAAAGCGCCGCTTCCGGCAACAAATTTCAACACTCAAATGACGATGCGCAGGCACTGGCCCGCGTGATACAGCGAAAACCCGGCCTCGTACAGGCAACTGCGCAAGCCCACTCCCGCCAGGGGCTGCATCGGTGCGAAGGGAATCGGCAGCGCCTGCGCATCGCCGTTGCACAGGTAATCGGCGAAGGCTTTGCCGACCACAGTGCCGGTGGTGACTCCGCGACCGTTATAACCGGTGACGGCCACCAGTCCCGGCGCCGGTTCGAACAGGCGCATCAGGTGATCGGGGGTAAACGCAATGCGCCCGGTCCAGGTGCATTCCCACTCGACCGGCTTCAGATTGGGGAAGTAATGCTGCTGCACTCGATCAGCCCAGGCCTTGAGAAACCAGGTCGGTTTCTGATTGCCATTACCGAGACTGCCAAGCAGCAGGCGGCCATCCTTGTCACGGCGAATACTGCTCAGCACCTGGCGGGTATCCCACGAGCCCTGCCCGCCCGGAAGAATTTCCTGCGCGGCATCCTCGCTGAGCGGCACCGAGGCGACCTGGTAGTAATAACCGGGAAAGAAATTGCGCTTGAGTTCGGTCCAGTCGCCTTCGGTGTAGGCATTGGAGGCGATCACCACTTGTTCGGCGAGTACCGAACCCTGCGCGGTCTGCACCGACCACTTCGGCCCGACGTGCTCGAGGCGAGTCACCGGCGAATGATCGAACATCTGCCCGCCGAGACCCAGCACGGCGTTGGCCAACCCGGTCACATAGGCCATCGGATTGAGCGTACCGGCACGACGATCAAGCAGCGCAGCGGCGATTTTCTGCGTACCGGTGGCTTGCTCGCAGGCTTTGCCGGTCAGCAGTTCGACCGGCGCGCCACGGCGCTTCCACTGCTGCTCGCGACTGCGCAGATCCGCCTCGCCCTTGGCGTTATGCGCCATGTGCAAAGTGCCTTCGCGGCGCAACTGGCAATCGATGTTGTATTTGTCCACAAGGCTGAACACCAGCGCCGGCGCCGCCCCGAGCATGCGGTTGAGCTGACTGCCGACCGCCTCGCCGAACCCGGCTTCGATTTCATCCGGGGGAATCCACATGCCGGCATTGACCAGCCCGACGTTGCGCCCGGAACCTCCGTGCCCTGCGCGATGAGCCTCCAGCACGCAGACGCTTTTGCCCTTTTCCAACAGATGCAGCGCCGCCGACAACCCGGTGAACCCGGCGCCGATCACGCAGACATCGACCTTGACCTCGCCCCTGAGCGCCGAATGATCCGGACGTTGTGGCGTGAGCTGTTCCCACAGACATTCTTCGCGTAACGGCATTGCCAGACTCCAACAGAAACCCAACAAACACACAAATCAATGTAGGAGTGAGCCTGCTCGCGATGACGTCGGCACATTCAACATCAATGCCGGCTGACAGATTGCTATCGCGAGCAGGCTCACTCCTACAGGGGATCTCCACCTGTCAGTCGAAAGTGATGCCCTGCGCCAACGGCAATTCCAGCGAGTAGTTGACGGTGTTGGTCTGCCGGCGCATGTACGCGCGCCAGGCATCGGAACCGGACTCACGGCCGCCGCCGGTCTCTTTCTCGCCACCGAAGGCGCCGCCGATTTCCGCACCACTCGGGCCGATGTTGACGTTGGCGATGCCGCAGTCGCTGCCGACCGCCGACATGAACCGCTCGGCCTCGCGCACGTCGGTGGTGAAGATGCACGACGACAGGCCTTGCGGCACGGCGTTGTTCAGGCGCAGCGCTTCCTCGAAATCGCTGTAGCCGACCACATACAGAATCGGCGCGAAGGTTTCGCTGCAGACCACATCGCTCTGCTCGGGCATTTCCACGATGGCCGGCGACACGTAGTAGGCGTTGGGAAATTGCTCTTCCAATTGGCGCTTGCCGCCGAACACCCGGCCGCCTTCGCTGAGTGCCTGCTCCAGCGCATCCTGCATGTTTTCAAAGCTGTGTTTGTCGATCAGCGGGCCGACCAGATTGCCTTGCAGCGGATGGCCGATGCGTACTTTCGAATAGGCAGCCTTCAGGCGAGTGACGATTTCTTCCTTGACCGACTCATGAGCGATCAGGCGACGCAGAGTCGTGCAGCGTTGCCCGGCGGTGCCCACGGCGCTGAACAGAATCGCACGGACCGCCATGTCCAGATCGGCGCTCGGGCCGAGGATCATCGCGTTGTTGCCGCCCAGCTCGAGAATGCTGCGGGCAAAACGCGCGGCGACTTTCGGCGCCACTTCGCGGCCCATGCGCGTGCTGCCGGTAGCGCTGATCAGCGCGACACGCGGATCATCGACCAGCGCTTCGCCGGCATCACGACCGCCAATCACGACTTGACACAGGCTCGCCGGAGCATCGCTGAAGTTCTTCACCACGCGGTCGAACAGCGCCTGACAGGCCAGCGCCGTCAGCGGGGTTTTTTCCGAGGGTTTCCACACCACAGGGTTGCCGCAAACCAGCGCCAGTGTGGTGTTCCACGCCCACACCGCGACCGGGAAGTTGAACGCGCTGATCACCCCGACGACGCCAAGCGGATGCCAGGTTTCGCGCATGTGGTGGCCCGGGCGTTCGGAAGCGATGGTCAAACCGTACAACTGGCGCGACAGGCCGACGGCGAAGTCGCAGATGTCGATCATCTCCTGCACTTCACCCAGACCTTCCTGCGTGATCTTGCCGGCCTCCCAAGACACCAGCTCGCCGAGGTCGGCCTTGTATTCGCGCAACACTTCGCCGAACTGACGCACCAGTTCGCCACGACGCGGCGCCGGGACCTTGCGCCAGTGCTCGAATGCATGATCTGCGCGACTGATGTGCTGCTCGACTTCGGCAGCGCCTTCCCAGTTCACCGAGGCAATCTGACTGCCATCGATGGGCGAATGCACCGGCACTTTGCCGTTCTGGTACAGGGCCGGGTTGACTCCCAGACGATCAAGCAATGCGGCAACCATCGGTCTCTCCTCAAGCAAAAACAGAATGTGTGCGGCCATTAATTCATGGCCGGGCAGGCCTTTAGTTGTAGCGTCACAAAGGCGAAGCAACAAACGACCTTTACGCCAGATATCATTCCGTTTATTCATGCTGCGTACAGAAAGACAAGAAAAAGGACTGCCCATGCTGAACAAACGCCACTTGCCCTCGATCACCGCCCTGCAGTGCTTCGAGGCGGTGACCCGGCACCTGAGTTTCACCCGCGCCGCCGAAGAGCTGAACCTGACCCAAAGTGCGGTAAGCAAGCAGGTCGCACAGCTCGAAGAACTGTTGCAGCACTTGCTGTTCCGCCGCGTGCGTCGGCGCTTGCAGATGACTCCGGCCGGAGATTTGTATCTGGTCGAGGTCAGAAAAATCCTCACTCAAGTGGAGATGTCGACGCATTACCTGCGTTCCTACGGCGGAGAGACCGAAGTCCTGCGCGTCTCCACCCCTTCAACCTTCGGTGCACGCTGGCTGGTGCCGCGCCTGAAAGGCTGGCGCCTGCGTCATCCGGCGATTCATCTGGATCTGTGCAACGAACAGGAAGCCGATGATCTGTTGCAAGGGCGCAGCGATCTGGCCTTCTATTTCGGCCAGGCGTCGCGACCGGGCACCGAGTGCCTGAAACTGTTCGGCGAAGAACTGGTACCGGTCTGCGCCCCGGGCAGCCTGCCCGACACGCCTTTCACCGACCCGACGCGACTCACCGATCTGGTACTGCTGCAAAATGCCTCGCGACCGCAGGCCTGGCACGACTGGTTCGACAGCCAGGGCTACCACACCGAACACAGCTACCACGGGCCGCGTTTCGAAACCTTCTATATGTGCATCCGCGCCGCCCAGGTCGGTTGTGGCGTGGCGCTGCTGCCACGGTTTCTGGTGGAAGAAGAATTGGCCGAGGGCAAACTGGTCATACCCTGGCAGCATGCGATGCCCAGCAGCGATGCCTATTACCTGGCCTACCCCGAACACGCGGCGGAAGTGCCGAAGGTACGGGATTTTGTGAAGTGGATGCTGGAGCAGATCGACAATCCGGCTTGAGTCAACCGGGGATCCCTGTGGGAGCGAGCCTGCTCGCGAAAGCGTCGGGTCAGCCACATCATCTTTAACTGACACACCGCATTCGCGAGCAGGCTCGCTCCCACATTCGATCTGCGGTGTGCTTAAAAAATGCTGGCAATCCCTACCGCCGATATGCGCCACTAGCGCCATCGATATAGACCGCGCCAGGCGCGGCGCAACTGGAGACCCGTTTATGAGCGAGAGTGTGTTTGCCGATCGCATCGTGCAGAACCTGCTCGACACCGACTTCTACAAGCTGACGATGATGCAGGCGGTGCTGCACAACTACCCCAACGTCGAAGTCGAATGGGAGTTCCGCTGCCGCAACGCTGAGGACCTGCGCCCGTATCTGGCCGAGATTCGCCATCAGATCGAGCGCCTGGCCGAGCTGAGTCTCAGTGCCGATCAGTTGAGTTTTCTTGAGCGCATCACTTTCCTGAAACCGGATTTTCTGCGTTTCCTCGGCCTGTTCCGCTTCAACCTGCGCTACCTGCATACCGGCATCGAGAACGGCGAGTTGTTCATCCGCCTGCGCGGGCCGTGGCTGCACGTCATCCTTTACGAAGTGCCGCTGCTGGCGATCGTCAGCGAGGTGCGTAACCGCTATCGCTATCGGGAAACCTCGCTGGAGCAGGCCCGCGAACAGCTGTATCGCAAGTTCGACTGGCTGACCGCCAACGCCTCGGCCGATGAACTGTCGCAACTGCAGGTCGCCGATTTCGGCACCCGCCGACGCTTTTCCTTTGGTGTGCAGGCCGAAGTGGTCAACGTCCTCAAGCACGATTTCCCGGGTCGTTTCGTCGGCACCAGCAACGTGCATCTGTCCCGCGAGCTGGACATGAAACCGCTGGGCACCATGGCTCACGAGTGGATCATGGCCCATCAGCAACTCGGCCCGCGGCTGATCGACAGCCAGATCGCTGCGCTCGATTGCTGGGTTCGCGAGTACCGGGGCCTGCTCGGCATCGCCCTCACCGACTGCATTACCACAGATGCGTTTCTTGGCGATTTCGATCTGTTCTTCGCCAAGCTTTTCGACGGTTTGCGCCACGATTCCGGGGACCCGGTGGCGTGGGGCGAGAAGTGCATCGCGCACTACCACAAGCTCGGCATCGACCCGATGAGCAAGACCCTGGTGTTTTCCGACAGTCTGACCCTGCCCAAATCGTTGGAGATTTTCCGCGCGCTGCACGGTCGCATCAATGTGAGCTTCGGCATCGGTACCAACCTCACCTGTGACATCCCGGGTGTCGAACCGATGAGCATCGTGCTTAAAATGACCGCCTGCAACGGCCAGCCGGTGGCGAAGATTTCCGACGAGCCTGGCAAGACCCACTGCAAAGATCCGAATTTCGTCGCCTATTTGCGACATGTGTTTCAGGTTCCTGCCGAATCCAGTCTATCTAGCAAGGAGTGAATTCATGCAAGCCGTACAGCGTGAGATTGCTGAGCAGCTCAAGGTGCAACCACCGTTCGCCGACGATCAGGCCCTGCAGGCCGAAGTCGCCCGACGCCTGACGTTCATTCAGGATTGCCTGGTCAATTCCGGGCTCAAGACCCTGGTGCTGGGCATCAGCGGCGGCGTCGACTCACTGACCGCAGGCCTCTTGGCCCAGCGCGCGGTGCGTGATCTACGCGAAAAAACCGGCGACGACCGCTACAAATTCATCGCCGTGCGCCTGCCCTACGAAACTCAGTTCGACGAGCACGACGCCAAGGCTTCGCTCGATTGCATCGCCCCTGACGAAATCCACACCGTGAACATCGGCCCGGCGGTCAAGGCGCTGGCTGCTCAGGTTTCGGCGTTCGAAGGCAAACCGGCGGCGTCGGTGGATTTCGTCCTGGGCAATACCAAGGCGCGGATGCGCATGGTCGCGCAGTACACGATTGCCGGGGTGGCGGGCGGTCTGGTGATCGGCACCGACCATGCGGCAGAAGCGGTGATGGGCTTCTTCACCAAATTCGGCGATGGCGCCTGCGACCTGGCACCGCTCAGCGGTCTGGTGAAAAATCAGGTTCGTGCGATTGCGCGCAGTTTCGGCGCGCCAGAGCCTTTGGTCGAGAAAGTACCGACGGCGGATCTGGAAGACCTGTCGCCGGGCAAACCGGACGAAGCGGCCCATGGCGTGACCTATGCCGAGATCGACGCCTTCCTGCATGGCGAGCCGGTGCGTGACGAGGCGTTCAGGATCATTGTCGACACGTACAACAAGACCCATCACAAACGAGTCATGCCGTTCGCACCTTGAACGGACGTACCGCAACGTTGCCACTGGCAGCGATGTCTGTGTTTGGAACATCAAAACCAGACGATCACTGCCAGCCGCTTCGGACCTGCAGCACAGTGGGTTTCAGCATCCTTCAATCGGCGAGCTTGGCATCCGTAACGGATTCGATTGTGATCGTGAAGTTATCGGACGGGTCGTCCGACGGCGGTTTGACGTTGAATATGTATGTTGCGGGAGGTAAATCTTTGAGCGTTTCTGTCCAGTCGTTCTTGTAATAGACGGAGGTGTTGGCCATACCCTTGTCGCCATCACGAATCGACAATTTGAAATGCCCAGCAGCAACGCCGTGAAACGTAAGCAGAGTAGACGTGGTGGTGTCACCATCTTCAAGATCTGGGCCACTCGCGGGCGAGACGCGAGTAATCTCAGGCTTTTTCGGCGTCCCGACATAGAAACTCCGCGGTTCGGTCGCTTGACCGCCCGGGGCCTTGGCCGTCAGCGAATATCGTTTGTCGACAGACAAATCCAGCTCGCCCCCCCAATTGCCTCCCACCACCGGAAAGTTTGTGATCGGTGTCGGGTCGTCATTATCGAATATCTCTACCGAGTTGGACGTCGCTGTCCCGGCAATTGATAGATTGGTGTCCGGCGTAGCGGTTTCGTCCCCTACCGGGCCGGAGGAGTCTGTCAGAGAGGTTATGTCCACCTCGCCTCCAGACGCTGGCTCCACGGTCACTGAGTAGAGATTGGATTCCTTGCCGTCATCCGCCCGGGCCTTCAGTGCGTAGGTTTTCCCTGCTTGCAGTTCAAGATCGCCGCCCCAGCTACGATCCCTCTCGACCGTGAAAGTGGCGATCACGTCAGGGGCTGAATCGTTCAGGATCTTTATCTGACCTTCTTTTGCCAGGCCGCTAATGACCAGTTTGGTGTCCTTGGTAGTGCCTTCGTGCTCGATATCATCCCCGCTGGAATCTTTCAGCGTTCTGATGAATGGCTTTGTTACAACTGAAATCAATACGAATGCATCAGTGGACTCGTCCTCGAAGGTCACTCGAAATTCGTGCCTTCCTTCTGGCATGTCATCTATGAGAAAGAATCCGATCCCGTCTGTGCTCGTATCACCGGTGTATTTCAGGGCATCGTCCACTAGAAAACTCAACGTTACAGACGAAGGCCCGGTAACGCTGAAACTGGCTCTTTGGGAAAAAATCACGCTGCCACTGGTAACCGCCTGTCCACCAGAAACCACCTGGGTGATTTCCAGCGGCAGGAGTGTAGATTTTCTGATTTTGCCAATCATGAAGGACTCCTTCTTCGCCTAGCCTGAGAAGGTTCTATCTAGCCCCCTGTTTTAAAGATCGGTCTACTGTCAGAAATAACAGGTATGAGCCCACTTCGGACGAACGGTAACGGCTTTCCACATAAATGACGGACGCTGATGCAAAAAACGCCGCTGCGATCATCCCGCAGCAGCGTTTTATTTTGATTCCCTATCCCCGATTTATTTCAGGGTTACAGTGCCTTTCATCATCGAAATGTGGCCAGGGAACGAGCAGAAGAAGCCGTATTTTTCAGCGGCATCCAGCTTCGACACATCGAAAGTCACCGAATCGGTTTCCTTGGCGCCGATGATTTTAGTGTGCGCGATGATGCGCGCATCGCCATCCTTCAGGTAACTCTTGTCGATCCCGGCTGCTAGGCCGTCGGTGGCGATTGGCTGCATGTCAGCTTCTTTGCTGATCACCAGATTGTGGCCCATTACGTTCTTCGGCAGGCTGCCGGAGTGGGTCAGTTCGACGGTGAAAGTCTTGCAGCTCTTGTCGATCACGATTTCCTTGGTGTTGAAGGACATCTGATCGGTGGAATCAACGGTGGTTTTGCACTCGGCAGCCATCAATTGGCCGCTGGCCAGCGCCAGCAGGGATACCGCAACAACTTTGGAAAACATGGTGAATCTCCAAGGCAGGGTTAACAAAAACACTAGTGGTGCAAAGACTGCCTGAAATCTTCGCAAGTTCCTATGACTTGAGTCAAAAATTGTATACAACTTTCAGGCTATGACACTCATCGACACAATCTAACGGCCTTTTTATTTGGCCAGCCCTATGATCGGCCCACCTACTGAAACGGAGTGCCTGTCATGTTCTTCAACGGCCTGTTGTGCAGCTTGCTCGCCGCCTACGCCTGTGGCGCCAGCGGTACTTTCGAATCGCCCGAACGCGAAGTCTAGCCCTTGGACCGTGACGCGCCAGCCGTTACCCTGTGCGACTGATCGACCCAGGAGTAACCCATGTCGCTGAAATCCGTTTGTGTGTTTTGCGGTGCCAACGCCGGCACTGTTCCAGCCTACACCGAAGCCGCCGTCTCCCTTGGCCGGGCACTGGCCGAACGCAAGTTGACGCTGGTCTACGGCGGCGGCGCCGTCGGTTTGATGGGCATTGTCGCTGATGCTGCCCTCGCTGCTGGCGGCGAAGTGATCGGCATCATCCCGCAAAGCCTGATGGACAAGGAGATTGGCCACAAGAGCCTGACGCGCCTGGAGGTGGTCGACGGCATGCATGCGCGCAAGGCGCGGATGGCCGAACTCAGCGATGCATTCATCGCCCTCCCCGGCGGCCTCGGCACGCTGGAAGAGCTGTTCGAAGTCTGGACCTGGGGCCAGCTCGGCTACCACGGCAAGCCTTTGGGGCTGCTGGAAGTGAACGGTTTCTACAGCAAACTCACGGCTTTTCTCGATCATATCGTCGGCGAAGGCTTCGTTCGCGCGCCACACCGTGACATGCTGCAAGTGAGCGAATCGCCAGATTCCCTGCTCGACGCCCTCGATCAGTGGCAGCCGACCGTCACGCCCAAGTGGGTCGACCAAAAACCCGGTTAACCCCCGGACACCGATACAGGGCAGAATACGCGCCGCTCAACCTCACCTTCGACCCCAGAGGATCGCCCATGGCCAAACCCAATTACTCCTTCGCCAAACGTCAACGAGACCTGGCAAAGGAACAGAAGAAAGAGGAAAAGCTTCAGCGCAAGAAGCAAACCGCTGAAGAAGCGGCACTGAACCCTGACGGTGAAGTGGCGACCGATGATGATGTTGATGCACCCGATGCACCGAAAGATCAGACGCCCGACGCCTGAGCCCCACCGGGTTTGATGATCGAATCAGGCCCTGCGGATTTGTGACGGGGCTGGCGGTTCTGCCGCCGGCCCTCACAGCCCTTCCCTCCCAAGCACACCCGAATCCCATTGTAGGAGTGAGCCTGCTCGCGATAGCGGTGTGTCAGTCACAATATTTATCGCCTGACACACCGCCATCGCGAGCAAGCTCACTCCTACAGTTTGATCTGCGTTACTCCAGTGGCATCACGGTAACCCGCACCTCAGGGTCGTGATTACCGCCACCGAGAATTACCCCGCGCAGCGGCGATACATCGGAAAAATCCCGGCCCCACGCCAATGTGATGTGCTCCAGCGCCGGCTGCACATTGTTGGTCGGATCGAAATCCACCCAACCCAGCACCGGGCAGAACACCGAAACCCAGGCATGCGAGGCGTCGGCGCCGATCAGGCGGGGCTGGCCCGGCGGCGGCTGAGTGAGCAAATAGCCGCTGACATAACGCGCCGCCAGACCGCGCGAGCGCACACAGGCCAGCATCAGATGAGCGAAGTCCTGACACACGCCGCGTCGACGCTCCAGCACTTCCACCAGCGGCGTCGCCACTTGGGTGGCTTCGGCATCGAAGGTGAATTCGCTGAATATCTTCTGCATCAGCGCCTGCACGCCGTGCAGCAACGGTCGCCCGGGCGGAAAACAGCTGTGCGAGAACTCGACGAAGCTGCGCTTCAAGTGCACATAAGGCGACTGGAACCGGTACCGACAGGCTTCGAGCAGGTCGGCGGTCAACGGCTGGCTGCTATACGTCAGCGCATCGCGGGTCTGCTCCCACGGTGGCGACTGATTGAAATCCAGCGCCGATCGCGCCAGCACCTCAACCGTCAGGCGGGCGTTGACCTGCAATTGGTCATGGGGCCGTTCAAATGCCAGCCGCGTCAGCGGATTACCGAATACATCCCGTTCATCCCGGCGCATGGTCGGCTCCGGGCTGATCAGCAACTGCTGTTCGGTGGTGCGCTGCCAGCTGCACTCGCGCGGCCACAGGTGCGCCAGTTGCTGCGCGAGGGAAACCGGGCTGTCGTAGTAATAACAGGTGTCGTGAAAGATCTGATATTGAGCGCTCATCAGACCGACACCGTGCGCTGGCTGACATCATCGACATGGGCGAAATGGCGCAGCGCCAGACGATCCGATACCTGACCGCTCGCTTCGGCGATTTCCTGCAACAGATCGGCCAGACCATCCAGCGCAGCCCGCACGCTGGATTTACCGAACAGCGGATTTTCCAGACAACCCAGATCGAATCGCGCCAAGCGTTCAATCAGTTGCGGCAATCCGGTCTCGCGAGGCGCAGCGAAATCGTCGTTCAAACGCTTCAGCGTGCGGGTGACCAGTTTCAGCTGAAACAGCACGGCGTGGGGGTTCTGCTCATCCAGCAAGAGCAGATCGAGCACCGGAATCAACTGCGCCACGGCCAGGTAGCGCGAGCGATAGGTGATGCTGCTGTTGCCCAGTTCCAGCAACCACTCCAGCCCCGCTTGATCGAACGCACCCGCACCGCCCAGAAACGCGGCCAGGCTGCTGCTGAGAAATTGCAGACGTTCGATGCGTCGGCCGATCATCAGAAAGCGCCAGCCCTCATCGCGGGTCATGTCATCCAGGGCAAACCCCGACAGCGCCGCCAGCGACATCACCAGACGATTGAGAAAATCCAGCAGTTCGCCGAAGTCCGGTTCATCGACTTCCAGCTCCAGCGCCTCGCGCTGCAATTCCACCAGCGCCTGCCAGTTCTCGCGGGACAGCTTGCCGCGCACTTGCGACGCAGCCCACTGCAAACGCTGCAAGTTGGAGCGCAGGCTGAACGACCAGTCCTCGCCCAGCAACGCAGCGAGCAGGCGCTCCGGCAGTTCGCCTTCCTCCGGCAACAGCGCCAGTCGCTCACCGAGATCGACCGCCGCCTGCAACGCATGCGGATCATCGCCATCGACATAGCGCGTGAGCATGATGCGCAGCAGCCGCGCGCTGTCATCACAGCGTTCGCAGTAGCGGCCGAACCAGAACAGATTTTCCACCACCCGCGACGGCAGGTACGGATCGCGGCGGACCAGATCATGCACGCCGACATTGCGCTGCGCCTTCCACTGCTCGCCACTCGGTGCACGATCGCTGAGCACCCAGGTGTCCTTGCTTGCCCCGCCGCGCTGCATCGACACCACTTCGGCGTCGGCATCGGCCGCCACTCGGGTCAGACCGCCCGGCAACACGCGGTAACCGTCGTGACTGGCCACTGCATACATGCGCATGCCGATCGCCCGGGGTTGCAGATGACCGTCTTCGGCTTGCCAGACCGGCGCCTGGGACAGTTGCGCGAGTTCTTGCGCGACGTAGGCATAAGGCCGTGCCTGCATGCGCTGCGCCAGCTCGAGGCGCTGGCTTTCATTCAAGTCACGGCCGAAAACAGGCGCGAAGCTCTGCGATGGGAAAGCGGGTTTGATCAACAGCTCAGGGAGCTTTTCCAGCGCTTGCGCCAACACTGGCGCTTCACCGCACCACCAGGTGGCGATCGACGGCAGGATCAGCTCTTCGCCGAACAGGAATTGGTTGATCTTCGGCAGAAACCCCAACAGACCCGGCGATTCCAGCACCCCGCTGCCCAGCGCATTGGCGACCAGCACCCGCCCTTGACGCACCGCTTCGAGCAGGCCGGGCACGCCCAGCGCCGAGTCGGTACGCAACTCCAGCGGGTCGCAGAAATCATCGTCCAGGCGGCGCATGATCGCGTGTACGCGGCGCAGGCCGCTGAGGGTTTTCAGGTACACCGTGGCATTGCGCACGGTCAGATCGCCGCCCTCGACCAACGGATAGCCGAGCTGGCGGGCCAGATAAAGATGCTCGAAATAACTTTCGTTGAAACGCCCCGGGGTCAGCAGCACCACCAACGGTGCGTCATCACCCTCCGGTGCCTGACGCACCAGGGTTTCCTGCAAGGTGCGGAAGAAGCCAGCGAGATGCTGAACCTTCAGATCACGGTACAAATCGGGAAACGCGCGGGAGACGATGGTGCGGTTTTCCAGCGCATAACCGGCACCGGACGGCGCCTGGGTGCGATCGGCGGTGACCCACCAGCGGCCGTCCGGCGTGCGCGCCAGATCCACCGCGTACAGGTGCAGAAAGGCTGATTCCGGCGGATTGATGCCCTGACAGGGCCAGAGAAAATTGTTGTGCCCGAAGACCAGCTCGGCCGGCAGCAGGCCTTCGCTGATCAGCCGTTGCGGGCCGTACAGATCCGCCAGCACCGCGTTGAGCAAGCGTGCCCGCTGAGCGATGCCGGCGGACAACTGCTGCCACTCATCCGCCGCGATCACATGGGGTAGCAGGTCCAGCTCCCATGGCCGATCAGCGCCTTTGGGGTCGGCATAGACGTTGTAGGTGACACCGTTTTCCTGAATCTGCCGCGCCAGCAAAGCCTGGCGCTGCACCAGTTGCGCGGGGCTGCTGCGCTGCAACTGATCGAACAGCCGCTGCCAATGCGCACGCACTGCGCCGCTGCCGTCGAGCAGTTCGTGGTAGGTGCCCGCGTTCAGCGGGTAGCGGTCTAGCAGGTCAGGCATGGAAAGCTCGGCAGACAGCAGGGAACGGTCAGACTAACGCAGGCACGTGACACGCGGATATACGAAAAATCCGCGTGTCACGTGAGACTTAGAAACGTCGCAAATCGAGGGTCATCGGCAGCTCGTCACTGATGTCGACTTTCGGTATCGCAAGTTTCCCCGGCGTATGTCCCTGGCGGAAAAACCGCGCCATGCGCCGGCTCTCCGCTTCGTTGGCATTGACCGGCAACGTTTCGTAATTGCGCCCGCCGGGATGGGCGACGTGGTACTGGCAACCACCCAGCGAACGCCCCATCCAGGTATCGAGCAGGTCGAACACCAACGGCGCGTGCACCGCGATGGTCGGGTGCAGACAGTTGGCCGGTTGCCAGGCCCGAAAGCGCACTCCGGCGACAAACTCGCCCACCCGTCCGGTCGGGTGCAACGGCACCGCGACGCCATTGCAGGTCAGCAGATAGCGCTGTGGCGGCAGGCCGTTGAGCTTGACCTGCAAGCGCTCCAGCGAAGAATCGACGTAGCGCACCGTGCCGCCCGCCGAGCCCTCCTCGCCCAGCACATGCCAGGGTTCGAGGGCCTGGCGCAGCTCCAGCTCGATGCCATTGACAGCGTAGTCGCCGACCTTGGGAAAGCGAAACTCCAGATGCGCAGCGAACCATTCCGCACGCAACGGATAGCCGGCATGGTTGAGCTCGACGATGACGTCGGCAAAATCCTGCTCGATAAAGTGCGGCAGCAGAAAGCGGTCATGCAGCTCCGTGCCCCAGCGCGCCAGTTTCGGCGGCGCGTAAGGCTCGCGCCAGAACCTTGCAACCAATGCCCGCAACAGCAACTGCTGGGCCAGACTCATCTGCGCGTGGGGCGGCATTTCAAAAGCGCGCAGTTCCAGCAGACCCAGGCGCCCGGTGGCGCCGTCCGGCGAATACAGTTTGTCGATGCAGAATTCGGCGCGATGGGTATTGCCGGTGACATCGATCAGCAAATTGCGCAACAGTCGGTCAACCAGCCACGGCGCACACTCCTCGCCCGGCTCGGGCATCTGCGCGAAGGCGATTTCCAGTTCGTACAAGGCATCGTTGCGCGCCTCGTCGACCCGTGGCGCCTGGGACGTCGGACCAATGAACAGGCCGGAAAACAGGTACGACAGCGAAGGATGATTGTGCCAATAACTGATCAGACTGCGCAGCAGATCCGGCCGCCGCAGAAACGGAGAGTCCGCCGGTGTCGCGCCGCCAAGGACAAAATGGTTGCCGCCGCCGGTGCCGGTATGGCGCCCGTCGATCATGAACTTTTCGGTGGTCAGGCGGGTTAGCCGCGCCTGCTTATAGAGAAACTCGGTACGCTCGACCAACTCGTCCCAGGTCGCCGACGGCTGCACGTTGACCTCGATCACGCCCGGGTCCGGGGTGATACGAAAATTGCTCAGGCGCGGATCGCTCGGCGGCTCATAACCTTCCAGCAGCACCGGGCAATGCAGTTCTTCGGCGGTGGCCTCAATGGCCGACACCAGTTCCAGATAATCCTCGACCCGCTCCAGCGGCGGCATGAACAGATACAGCCGCCCTTCGCGGGCCTCGGCGCAGAACGCAGTGCGGGTCAGCCAGTCGGCGGACTCATCGATTTTCGGCACGCGCTCATCCATCACAGCAGGTTCGCCGTGCACACCGAGCTGCGCGGGATCCGGCAGTTGAGCGAAGTCCTGATTCGGATCGTTGGGATGGATGAACGGATATTCCGCCGCCTTCACCCAAGGCTGCGACGCCAGCGGCAAGCGATAACCCAGCGGCGAATCCCCCGGCACCAGACGACAGTGCTCATCGCGCAGGTACCAACGCCCGCTCTGCCATTGATCGCCCTTGGCCGTGCGCGCCAGCGGCAGCACCTGACCGATCACCTTGTTCAGACCCTGACTGAAGACCTTGCGCAGCCGCGCGCGCTCCAGCGGTTCTTCCAGACGCGAATCTTCAGCGCTGACGTTGCCGGGCAACGCGCCCTCACGCCAGAGGTAGTAGAGGTGATCTTCGTAGGCCGGGAACACAAAGCGCGCAGGCAACTTCAGACGCTCGGCAACACTGGCGAGAAAGCGTCCGGCCAGGTCGCCATCGGCGCCGTAGTCCTGCTGCTCGTCGGCGATCAATGCGTCGTTGTGCCAGATCGGCTGACCGTCGCGGCGCCAGTAGCAATTGAGCGACCAGCGCGGCAATTGCTCGCCGGGATACCACTTGCCCTGGCCAAAATGCACCAGCCCCTGTGGTGCGTATTGCTTGCGCATGCGCTGGAACAGCTCGGCGGACAGCCGACGTTTGTCCGGCCCCAGCGCGGCGGTGTTCCATTCGGCGCCGTCCGGGTCGTCGATGGAGACGAAGGTCGGTTCGCCGCCCATGGTCAGGCGCACGTCGCCTTCGAGCAAGTCGGCATCGATCTGCCGGCCCAGCGCCTGGATCGCTCGCCATTGCTCATCGGTGTAGGGCTTGGTGACCCTCGGCGCTTCCCATATTCGCTCGACTGACATCTCGTGGCTGAACTGCGTTTCGCAAGGTTCGACCAGACCACTGATCGGCGCCGCCGAGGATGGATCGGGACTGCAGGCCAACGGGATATGCCCTTCACCGGCGAACAGCCCGGAGGTGGCATCGAGGCCGATCCAGCCGGCGCCGGGCAGATACACCTCGCACCATGCATGCAGGTCGGTGAAGTCGACGTCGGTGCCGGATGGGCCGTCGAGGCTTTTCATGTCGGCGGTCAGTTGAATCAGGTAACCGGAGACAAACCGCGCCGCCAGACCGAGATTGCGCAACAGCTGTACCAGCAGCCATGCCGAGTCGCGGCAGGAGCCGGAAGCGTGCTGGAGGGTGTGCTCCGGGGTTTGCACGCCCGGTTCCATGCGGATCAGGTAACCGATGTCTTCGCTGAGGCGCTGATTGAGCGCCACCAGAAAATCCACGGCAGGCAACGGTGTGCGGTCGATGCTGTCCAGGTAAGCCTTGAAGGTCGGGGTCAGCGGCAAGGTTTCGAGGTACGGCGCCAGCTCCTTGCGCTCGTCGGCGGCGTAGCTGAACGGGATTTTTTCGGCGTAGGGTTCAAGGAAGAAGTCGAACGGATTGAACACCGCCATCTCGGCGAGCAGATCGACTTCGATGCGCAGCTCTGCGGTTTTCTCGGGGAATACCAGACGTGCCAGGTAATTGCCCTGAGGGTCTTGTTGCCAGTTGATGAAATGCTGCTCGGGCGAGACTTTCAGCGCATAGGACAGAATCCGCGTGCGACTGTGGGGCGCCGGGCGCAGGCGTACGATCTGCGGGCCGAGTTCGACAGCGCGGTCGTAGCGATAATGCGTGACGTGATGCAATGCGACATGAATCGACACGGCGTGCCTCCTGCGAGCCTGGGCGTAGAGGAAAGCGCGCAAGACTTATGCCATGCACAGGCCTGCGCGCTTTCTCGAAATGCTCAAGGCAGTACAGCACCAAAACCGGGCGAAGCGAGGAAATGCTTTCGCTCAGTTGCACGCAAATGTTGCGGACGCTGATTCTTGCCGTGTTTGACCGGACGCTTTCGCGAGCAGGCTCGCTCCCACATTTGGAATGCGTTCCCCTGTGGGAGCGAGCCTGCTCGCGAAGAGGCCAGCGGCAACAACTAATTTGATCGTTCCCACGCTCTGCGTGGGAATGCAGCCCGTGACGCTCCGCGTCACAACCATGTTCGACAATACTGCGAGTAACGGCTGGAACGCGGAGCGTCCCGAGAGGCATTCCCACGCGGAGCGTGGGAACGATCAGCAAAACGCCAACCCGAAGGTTGGCGTTTTCTTTAGCGCGGCACGACCGGCTTGCGCGTCGGCTTCGGTCCTTTGCCCTTCGCCGCATCCTTGCGCTCCTTGGCCGCCTGCTGGTTGCGGGCGAATGCCGCGGCCTTGGCCTGTTCACGCTTGTCCCATGGATTACCACCATCACTGGCACGCGGCGGCAAGCCGGTGTGCTGGGTGAGGATCTTGGTGGTCTTCTCTTTGGCGACCTTGTGGCTGCCGGCCGGAGTCGAGTTTTTGCGACGGGCGCTCTGGTAGCTGTCGGTCGCCGGTTGATGCGCCGGGATCAGCTGATCCTTGCCCGGGCCGATCAGATCGGCGCGGCCCATGCGCACCAACGCTTCACGCAGCATCGGCCAACCTTTCGGGTCGTGATAACGCAAGAACGCCTTGTGCAGGCGACGCTGCTCTTCGCTCTTGACGATGGTCACGCCATCGCTTTTGTAGGTCACCTTGCGCAGCGGGTTCTTGCCCGAGTGGTACATCGCAGTGGCTGTGGCCATCGGCGACGGGTAGAACGCCTGCACCTGGTCGGCGCGGAAGCCATTGCCCTTGAGCCACAAAGCAAGGTTCATCATGTCTTCGTCGGTGGTGCCCGGGTGGGCGGCGATGAAGTACGGAATCAGGTACTGCTCCTTGCCCGCTTCCTTGGTGTACTTCTCGAACATGCGCTTGAACTTGTCATAGCTGCCGATGCCCGGTTTCATCATCTGGTTGAGCGGGCCTTCCTCGGTGTGTTCCGGGGCGATCTTCAGGTAACCGCCGACGTGGTGGGTCACCAGCTCCTTGACGTACTCCGGCGACTCGACTGCGAGGTCGTAACGCAGACCCGACGCGATCAGAATCTTCTTCACACCCGGCAGTGCGCGGGCGCTGCGGTACAGTTGGATCAGCGACGAGTGGTCGGTGTTCAGGTTCGGACAGATGCCCGGGAACACGCAGGACGGCTTGCGGCACGCGGATTCGATTTCCGGGCTCTTGCAGGCGATGCGGTACATGTTCGCGGTCGGGCCGCCGAGGTCGGAAATGACGCCGGTGAAACCCGGCACCTTGTCGCGGATCTCTTCGATTTCGCGAATGATCGACTCTTCGGAACGGTTCTGGATGATCCGCCCTTCGTGCTCGGTGATCGAGCAGAAGGTGCAACCACCAAAACAGCCACGCATGATGTTCACCGAGAAACGGATCATGTCGTAGGCCGGGATCTTCTCCTTGCCGTACGCCGGGTGCGGCACACGGGCGTAAGGCATGCCGAACACGTAGTCCATTTCTTCGGTGGTCATCGGAATCGGCGGCGGGTTGAACCAGACATCGAGCTCGCCATGCTTCTGCACCAGCGCACGGGCGTTGCCCGGGTTGGTTTCCAGGTGCAACACGCGGTTGGCGTGGGCGTACAGAACCGGGTCGTTGCGCACCTTTTCCATCGACGGCAGGCGGATCACGGTCTTGTCACGGGTCATGCGCGGGCTGGCGAGGATCTGCACGACCTTGGCTTCCTGCGGATCTTCGACCGGCCCCTTCTCCTGCTCGATGGCGCAGGCCTGGGTGTCTTGCGTGTTGACGTACGGGTTGATGATCTTGTCGACCTTGCCCGGACGGTCGATGCGCGTCGAGTCGACTTCGTACCAGCCCTGCGGCGTGTCACGACGGATGAACGCGGTGCCGCGCACGTCGGTGATGTCTTCGATCTTGTGGCCCCACGACAGACGCTGGGCAACCTCGACGATGGCACGTTCAGCGTTGCCGTACAGCAGAATGTCGGCGCTGGCGTCGATCAGGATCGAATTGCGCACGCGATCCTGCCAATAGTCGTAGTGGGCGATGCGGCGCAGCGAGGCTTCGATGCCGCCGAGCACGATCGGCACGTGCTTGTAGGCTTCCTTGCAGCGCTGGCTGTAAACCAGGCTGGCGCGATCCGGACGCTTGCCGGCCATGCCGCCGGGCGTGTACGCGTCATCGGAACGGATTTTCTTGTCCGCGGTGTAGCGGTTGATCATCGAGTCCATGTTGCCCGCCGCGACGCCGAAGAACAGGTTCGGCTCGCCGAGCTTCATGAAGTCGTCTTTGGACTGCCAGTTCGGCTGCGCAATGATCCCGACGCGAAAGCCCTGAGACTCCAGCAGCCGGCCGATGATCGCCATACCGAACGACGGGTGATCGACGTAAGCATCACCGGTAACAATGATGATGTCGCACGAATCCCAGCCAAGCTGATCCATCTCCTCCCTGCTCATCGGCAGGAATGGCGCTGGCCCGAAACATTCGGCCCAATATTTTGGATAGTCAAATAACGGCTTGGCTGCTTGCATGTCGACGACCGGTGTTGAAGTGAAAAATCGCGGGCGCGGAATATAGCACAAAATTTAACCAATTCCGACGGTAATGGTCGGTTTTCACGACAACGTGCCCTGCGCGCCTCCAGCAGAAAATCTCCGGTGAGTTTCACCCGCCAGACATCAGCAATGACGCTGAACGCCTTGCAGAACCCGATGACCGGAGTTCTGCAACCGCCACTTTTTCAAGGATGAAGAAACATGGCCGTAAAACCGCCTCGCAATGGCAACATCCATGTGGACGTGGACGTCCACATCCGCTCGAACCGACAGATGGACGGCAGGACCGAAACCAGTGGTACGCCGGGCCGCAAAAACCTCGATCCGTGGCTCCTTGGCGAAAAACCGAAACCGCGGGCACCGTCGCCCGGGGTGGCGGACCCCGATGCAATTCTGCCCGCCCCGCCTGTCATCCTCCACCGGACACTGGCCCCTGTTGAAACTCGTCTCTTCCACGATCAGTCGTTAAGGCGCTATTGGATCAAAACCGCGGCAAAACTGCCGCACGCCGACAGCGAAGGATTCAGGACCTACAACAAACGACAGTACGTCGACGTCTCCGATGGCGGCGTCGTTCTGGTCGCGGTGGAGCCAGCCACCGGACAGTACCGGGCCCGGCTATCAAGCGAACTGCATGCCTCTGGGCCGCTGCTGTTGCGCGATGTCGACAGCGGACTCTGGCATCCACTCAATGATGTCGACGCAACCCATGTACCGCTGACCGACGCAAGCCTTCAACCGTTTCGCACTGAGCTGGATTTCAGCACATCCGAACCCGGCAGCGATGGGCTGTTTCGCCACGACGGCAAGCTCTACGTGGTCATCCACAATCAAGCGTACCAGGCGATGCAGGATCTCGACGCGTCGAGTCCGGCGCACAAGGTGTGGCGCATCATTAACGCCAAGGATCCGGTCGCCACCGACAGCGCGAACATCTACCGGGCCAGTCGCAGCGGCGAAACCCGGGCCATCACTCGCAACGAGGCTGGCGTCTGGGTTTCTGTACTGACGGGGCTGAGGGGCGGAATGCCGCGCAATAACCCGAGGCAGGTCAATATGGCCCTGCTGATGCAACGTTATGAACCCTTCCAGAATGCCCACACCGCTCTGATCGAGTCATCCACGCAGTACGACGCCTTGTGGAGCGAGGCCCGACAACAGGCGGAAAGTCCCACAAGGACCGCGGCCCTGGTTGCCGTTGAGGTGCATTTGCTCAGGCACATCAGAAAACAGACGGCCTTCGTTCAGTCGCTCGTCGACAACAAGGACTGGATGACGATCGTCAAAGCAGGCGGGCTATTCAAGGAAGAACTGCACACCTTCCGGGTAGAACAGGTCGAGTCCCTCAACAGGCTCATGGCCGTCATGGACCTCAGGGTCAGGCCTGAGACGACAGACCTGAGTGCCGACAGCTGCAGGAAAATCCTCACTCACCTGAACAAGAAGCTGAAGATCCTCGACGAGCGTCAGGTGGTGATGGAGCAGATCAGAAAAGCCTCCCCCGGCGCGGCCGCACAACTGGCGGAGCTCAGCCAACAGGTACCGACGGCGGAGCGCATCAACTTCAACAAACTGACGCTTTATGTGCACCTGTTTGCAGGCACTCCCGACCAGCCGCCAGACACCACCATGCCTTCGCTGTCTGCCATAGACCTGATCACCGGGGATCTGAGCAGTGTTCCAGAACGAGAGCACACCATGGCACTCCTGCTGGCCCTTGACCAGATCAGAGGAGACAAGAGTCGCTTCGAAATGCTGCTGAGCTCGCAAAGCCCCAAGGACCAATACCTTGAGCAGATCATTGCCTTGATCGAACCGATCGAGAAGAAGATTGACAGCACTTTGAACGAAATCCTTGACGTTGCGATGCCCCATTCCGATCTGCCGAGCCTCGACCAGGACATCGATTTCGACTTCATTCCGGCGCAACCCGTCTACGCCGAGACAGGGCGTCCCGCCCCCGCCAGGAAAATGTTCCGAACGCGCCGGCACGGCACTTACAGGGTACTGGTCGGGGAGACCGAGACCGCCCCGGACGGGAGCGTCATCATCAAGGTTGCCGATCCGTTGCGACCCGATTCGCCCCCCCGGCGCTACGAAAAAAGACAGGAAGAGTGGCTGCCAGTGCTGCCGCCAATCGTCCGCGTACCGCGCGCGCAACTGATCCGCGAAGCAACCGCGTCACTGGACAGCCATGAGCACCACATGGCCGATGCGCGCCTCCAGGAAGCCCAAAAAGCCAACCCGACGAACATCATGGAAACTCTGGGCACCGAAAGCGACCGGCTCAATGAGCAGGCCAGACGGCTGGAGGACCACGCAAGCGAGGTCGAGGATAGCGTGATCGTCGATCTGGCCGCACGCCTGCGAACCGCAGCCGATGCCTTGACGGACCTGGGGCAGAAGATCCACGTGCGGATGTACAAGGACAAAGACGTGCTGGACATCATGCGCCTGAACTATCTGATGGATCGCGCCGAAGTCAATGTCCGCAGGACGGTTAATCGCAAGGCGCTGGGCAAAGGCAAGGAAAGGGAGTTCCTGGACGTTTATTCCATCAGCGATAGCACTGACGGTGCGCCGTTGTGGGAAGCGCATTTTCACTATGACAGGCAGGACAGCCACCCGCTGGGCTTCAAAACCAGAGGCGGTCATTTGAAAACCCTTGAACAGAGCAGACTCGGGGTCAAGTCGCAGCGCCGCGATGAACTGGCCGGTCGGCCGCATACCGAGATCTGGCGCAATCATTTCGATGGCAAGACAGCGCAAAAAATATTCACCATGGCGGACAACGCCGCTGCGCTCTCCAGCTAAATGGCCATGCCCGGGCAACGGGCTTGTGCCTCCTGTAACAACCAACAGGCAATGACGCCGAACGTTATCGGCGCCCGTTCGCGGGCGCCTGACAAGCAAACTTGCAAGGAAGTAAAAATGTCACCACGACTACCCTTCAAAGGAACCGTTGAACACTCTGCACGACCGCCCCGGCAAGGCTCGGAAACAGCAAGACCCGAGACGCCGCCGCGTGTCGATTTCGGCCCGTCGACTTCACGGGGAACACTAACCCCTGAAGGGCCCGGCAGACCTGCAAACGACGCTGATCCGGATACCGTCACGCCGATACCGGCGGTAACGATTCGTGAGTCAGCGCCCCCTAAGGCCGCACTCACGCGTGAGCAATGGCCCCTGGAACATTACTGGATCACCGTCCCCCCTGATTTACCAGGTCCGAACGCCGAGGGTTTCCGGATGCACAAGGGACGCCGGTACGTCGATGTTCCCAATGGCGGTACGGTGCTCCTTGGAGTCGACACGCTTACCCGTCAGTATCGAGCCCGGTTATCAACCGATCTGGAGGCCCTCGGCCCGGTACTGCTGCGTGACGCCGAAAGCGGGCTCTGGCATCCACAGGATGCCTCCAGACCAGCCCCGCCTGCATCGACCGAACCTGTTACAAGTGGATTGCCTCGGCCCGGCGCAGGACATGCGCGGCCGGTTCAGCGACGATTGGCAGACCGGGTTGCCGCCATCGTCAATCGACTGCGCAGTCCGCACGCTCGCGCAAAAAGGCTGTATCCCTCCATGAGCGAGGAACAGATTGACGCATACCTGCGCTCGCTGGGCAGCGACATCGAAGGCGGGCTGAGTCGACGCGAAACAGAATACAAAACGCTCAAGGACCAACTGACGCTCTGGCGCAAAGCGTCGTCCACGATGCCAGGCGCAGCAAAAGACCGGGCAGAACAGGTCGCCCTCGAAATCAAACGCTGCTTTCGCCGCGAGACCGGCACATCGTTGAGACTTGCACCTGGCAGCGGCACCCTGCCCGCGTTGAAGGCTGATTTCAGCCATGTCCGCGACCTGGCCCTGGACTCTGTGACATGGACGCCCGCAGCCGACACGTTTCTCACCGGCTTCTCGCGCCTGGAGCAATTGACGATCACCCGCGCCACGCTGGACAGACTGCCCGTAGCCCTGGCGCAGATGGGCGACCTGCGAACGCTGGATCTGAGCGCAAACCGGATTCGGCTGGACACACCAACCGCAGCGACACTTACTGCACTCGGCAATCTTGAAAGCATCAACCTGTCGCACAATCCGCTGAGTATCGCGCCCGACTTCAGCGCACTGACCGGTTTGAAAGCGTTGAACCTGAGTAATACGCAGCTGGATCAGTGGCCTGCAGGATTGCGCAACCTGACGGGTCTGCACATCGTCGACTTGCGCAATAACCGATTGCAGGAAGTACCGCAGACACTGCTCGATCCCCCCGCCGCGCAGCTCGAAGCCACCGTCAGACTCAACGGCGTCACCCTCATCGAGGGCAACGACTTTGCGCCCGGCTATTGGAAAACCCTGGAACTGTACTGGCGCCGCCTCGCCACGGATCATCCGGCACTGCCCGGCCCCGCTCACCCGCAGGGTCTGAGGCTGGCCGAAGACATTGCCGAACTGGCGATGGTGCAGAGGATGTACCCGGACAAGGATACCCAGGCCGCCAGGGATTATGTTCTGCATCTGAGTGATGAAGCACTGACCCGACGCCTGCAAGAGTTCGAGTTGCTTGAATCGCAACTTGAAAATCATGTGGCCGATAATCACAACCGCGTATCGATAGATGTGGAAGGTCGCACCGTTAACGTCTGGGCGCCGCGACGTCTGGCCAGAATCATCAAGGCCTGCTGGCTGCAAGAGTCGGGCGCAATCCTCAGGATACCGCCCGGCAGTGGACCATTGCCGGCACTGACGGCGGACTTCAGTCATGTCCGGACGCTGGACCTTCAGGCCGTCCACTGGTCGGATGCTGGCGAGACATTCCTCGCCAATTTCACCCAACTGGAAACGCTCTCCATCAATCACTCCAGTCTTCGCAAATTGCCGGCCTGCATAGGTGATATGGACAAACTGGTTTACCTGGATCTGAGTTCGAACAGCCTTGAGCTGGATGAATCCAGTGCTGCAAAACTGAGTGCGTTGAGCCGGTTGAAGATCGTCAATCTGTCCCAGAACCCACTGAAAAAATCCCCCGATTTCAGTGCGATGTCCGAGCTGACAGGCCTGGACCTGCATGACACGGGGATCGACCAGTGGCCCGCCGGCCTGCTGGGCAACACGGCGTTGACGGCCCTTGATTTGCGCAACAACCACTTGACTGAAATACCAGAGGCCCTCATCAACCCGGTACCTGAACAATTGGCCTCGACCGCGAAAATCAACAGTGCCACATTACTGGAGGGCAATGACTTTCCTTCCGGCTACTGGAAAACATTCGATCGTTACTGGCGACGCGTGCACGCAGCACACCCCGAACTGATGAACCCGGCACATCCCGCGGCATTTGACAGCGATAACTCCAGGGCACAGCGATACCGGCGTTTGTATCCGCTCAAAAGTATCAAGATGTGCAGGGAATATATCTGGAGCCTGGAGAAGGGTACCGTCGGCACAAGACTGGCGAGTCTCGAGCTGGAGTTCAGCACCCTGAAAACTCAATTGGACGCCTGGGTTTTTTCTGGAGGCGGCAACCGCCAACGGTATGTTCGCGCGAACCGGTTGTTGATCAACGCAGAAACCCGCCACGATCGAACGGCGGCAAGTCGACGGATCATCAGTTGCTGGCGACGTGAAACACCGCAAAAACTGGCCAATGACAGAACCCCCATCGGCCTTGAACTGGATCTCAGCGGCCTGAGGTTGCAAAGCCTGCCGGATATCGATGTGGACTTCAGTCACGTTGGCTCACTCAACCTGAGCAGTATGGGCCTGAGCACCTCGCCAGAAGGTTTTCTGACCCGATTCCGCCACGTCCGCTGGCTGGACCTCTCGCGCAATCAACTGCGCGAGTTGCCCCCGGCCGTGGGAGATATGAATGGTCTGACCCGACTGTTCCTGGAGAAAAACCAGATTGTCCTGACCGACGAGACTGCCCGCATTCTGTCAGCGCGCACCACACTGCGAGCATTGGGCCTGCATGACAATCCACAGTTGGCCGTCGTCCCTGACTTCAGCCGGATCATCGACATGCGCTCGATGAGCCTGGCCAACACGGGCATCACCACCTTTCCTGCGGGCATTGCCGATCAGCCGCTATTGGATACCGTTAATCTGAGCAACAACCGGATCGAGGAAATCCCCGATTCCGTCATCGCGCCGCCGGACGAGCGACTTGCCCACACGGCCCGCGTCAACAACGTAACCGATATCTCTCATAATCCGTTGTTGCCAGAGACGCGTGCCCGGTTGAACCGTTACAACGCTCGATTGATAGAAGCAGAGATGCCGCTGACCGGCCCGAACAACCTGATCGACACAGCAGACGGCCACGTGCCTGTGGTGCCACGAATGACCACAGATAATCCAATGGCTCGCTGGACTGTCGGAATGTCGATCGATCAACTGTCAGCCCGACGAGTGCAATGGCAAACACTGCGCGACCTGCCAGGGTCGGATGGCCTGTTCAATACCCTTGACCGCCTGCTGCATGTTCCCGCCGGCCATAACGACCTTCAGCAACGGGTCTGGAAGCTGATCGACAGCATTACCGAAAACAGTCCGGAATCCGAACGCCTGCGCAGCGAGCTGTTCGAACGTTCGGGCGAGGCGGCCTGCTGCGATCGGGCCGCTTTCACGTTCGCCAATCTGGAAACCCGGATGATGATGCATAACGCACGTAGCCTGGCTCGCGATCAAGCACAAGGCCCGCAACTGACAGCACTGTCCAAGGCGTTGTTTCGCTTGCATGAAGTGGACAAGATCGCATCGGCGGACATTGCACAGCGAGAGGCGAAAATCCTCGAATCCAGGCAGGGCCAGGGTGCGCCGTCGCTTGCGGCACCGCATGTGCCTGAGGAAGTCGAGATCAGGCTTTTCTATCGCCACGGTCTGAAAGACCGCTTGCAACTGCCGGGGCAGCCTGAGCGCATGGGTTTCGGGCATCTGGTCAATGTATCGAAAGCACAAATGGATGCGGCGTACGAAAAAGTCATCGCACTGGATAACTCGCCGGAAGAGTTTCAGGCTTTGTTATCGAGGGAGTTCTGGCAGGAATTTGTCATCCATAAATACCAGTCTCAATTCGAAAAGCAGCGGCAGCCGTTTCAGGAGCGACAGGCAATTCTCGACGAGTCGTATGCCGCCAACACCCTGTCGTTTGACGATTACGATGCGCAATCCAGAGCACTGCAGGCACCGCTCGCGATCGAGGAAGCCGCACTGATCGAAGCGCTGACCCGGCAAGAACTGGGCGAGCAAGCGAGCCTCGGCACTGTCGAGAAAGCCGCGCGCGAAGACGCATAAGGCAACTAAAGACGACGTGTTGGCCGAATGATTTCGGCCAACACTTATTCGTCGTCGTCGAAGTTGTAACTGCCCGGCGCCAGGTTTTCGAAGCGCGTGTATTTACCGATGAACGCCAGGCGAATAAAGCCGATCGGGCCGTTACGCTGCTTGCCGATGATGATTTCGGCGATGCCCTTGTGCTCTGTTTCCGGGTGATACACCTCGTCGCGATAAACGAACATGATCACGTCGGCGTCCTGCTCGATCGCACCGGATTCCCGCAAGTCGGAGTTAACCGGGCGCTTGTTGGGACGCTGTTCGAGGGAACGGTTGAGCTGCGACAGGGCGACCACCGGACAGTTGAATTCCTTGGCCAAGGCCTTCAAGGATCGGGAGATCTCGGAAATCTCGTTGGTACGGTTGTCACCACTGGAACCGGGGATCTGCATCAGTTGCAGGTAGTCGATCATGATCAGACCGACGTCGCCGTGCTCACGCACCAGACGCCGGGTCCGCGCGCGCATCTCGGACGGGCTGATACCGGCGGTGTCATCGATGAACAGTTTGCGATCGTTGAGCAGGTTGACCGCCGAAGTCAGGCGCGGCCAGTCATCGTCTTCGAGTTGGCCGGAACGCACCTTGGTCTGATCGATACGGCCGAGCGAGGACAGCATACGCATGATCAGCGATTCGCCTGGCATCTCGAGGGAGTACACCAGCACCGCCTTTTCGCTGCGAAGCACGGCGTTTTCCACCAGGTTCATCGCGAAGGTGGTCTTACCCATCGACGGACGACCGGCAACGATGATCAGGTCGGAGGGCTGCAAGCCGCTGGTTTTCTCGTCGAGGTCGGTGTAGCCGGTGGACAGGCCGGTGATCGCGTCGGCGGTGTTGAACAGGGTATCGATGCGGTCGATGGCCTTGGTCAGCAGCTCGTTGACGCCGACCGGGCCGCCGGTCTTCGGCCGCGCTTCGGCGATCTGGAAGATCTGCCGTTCGGCTTCGTCGAGGATTTCTTCGGCAGTGCGGCCTTCCGGGTTGAAGGCGCTGTCGGCGATCTCGGTGCTGATGCCGATCAGTTGGCGCAACGTCGCACGCTGGCGGACGATCTGCGCATAGGCCTTGATGTTGGCGACGGACGGCGTGTTTTTTGCCAGTTCGCCAAGATAGCCGAGGCCGCCGACCTGCGACGTCTGACCTTCCTTGTCCAGTTGTTCGGCAAGGGTCACGACGTCGATCGGCGAGTTCTGATCGGCCAGTTTGGCGATCGCGCGGAAGATCAGGCGGTGGTCATGTCGATAGAAATCGCCGTCGGAGACTTGATCGAGCACGCGTTCCCAGGCGTTGTTGTCCAGCATCAGACCACCGAGTACGGCCTGTTCGGCCTCGATGGAATGCGGCGGCACCTTCAGGGCAGCGGTTTGCAGATCGTATTGCTCGGGAGCGGAAATATCGTTCATGGCCACTTGAGTATTAGTGAAAAGCAGGGAATTCAGAAAGACAAAGGGCACGACCTGTAAACAGGATCGTGCCCGATGTTAACCGCCTGACGGACAAGCCGCCAGCCGATCGATATTGCTTAAGCTGCTACCACGACAACGCGTACGGTGGCTTCAACTTCGGCGTGCAGGTGCACGGCCACGTCGAATTCACCCACGTTGCGGATGGTGCCGTTCGGCAGACGAACTTCGCTCTTCTGCACTTCAACGCCGGAAGCGGTCAGTGCGTCAGCGATGTCGTGAGTACCGATCGAACCGAACAGCTTGCCTTCGTCGCCAGCGGTGGCAGTGATGGTCACTTCCAGCTCGGCCAGTTGGGCAGCACGGCTTTCAGCCGATGCTTTACGGTCTGCGGCAGCTTTTTCCAGCTCGGCGCGACGCTCTTCGAACGCAGCCAGGTTGGCAGCGGTCGCAGCGGTAGCCTTGCCGAAAGGCAGCAGGTAGTTACGGCCGTAACCGGCCTTAACGTTTACTTTGTCGCCCAGGTTGCCCAGGTTGGCGATTTTTTCCAGAAGGATCAGTTGCATGTGAAAATCCTCTAACTTTTAACCTTCACCGTTCGCGCTGTCGGTGTCTTTCGACACGTGACGACCGCGAAAATCAATCAGGCTGTCGACAATGGCCAGAACCACGAGCAACGGATAGATCAGCTGCATGAACAACAGCAGCGTGACGTACAACCCCACGAGCCAGAAACCGGCCAGTCGCTTCTGCCCGACCAGCCCGTGCATCAGGGCCAGCCCGGCGAACACCAGCGGTACACTGCACAACGGCGTCAACATGGCCATCTGTGCACCGAGATTCGGGCCCAGAAGCATCAACGCCAGCAGTAACATCGCCGGCCCCAACGGGATGCGGATGGCGCGAAACTCGCGACCGAAACCACCCGGGTTGTACAACAACGCCTGCCAATGCCGCCCGACAATCAGGCTCAGCACGCTGACGATCTGCAACAAGGCCGCAATCAGTCCGGTCAGGACCGGTGCAATCAGGGACGCGAAACGCGCTTGCTCATCGACCGACAATTGCTTGTAGGTCTCACCGAGGAGCGCTGGCATGACCTTTATGAGGGCCTGTGCAAGCATCTCGATCTGGGCCGCAAACGCGACCCCGAGCACCACTGAAAACACCACTCCGATCACTACGCTGACCAGCAGCGTGCGGACCCAGGATTCGCTTGCGCGCAAAACCAACGCAAGCCCCGAAGACCCCAGCAGCACCAGAAGTGCCCGTGGGTCATCGGCATACAGCCACCAGATCAAAGCTGGCAGCAGTCCCAGCGACAGAACGCCAAGGGCGTCCGTCAATCCGCGCCGCAGCAGCACAAGGCTCCCGGCGGCAGCACCCAACCAATACAACAACGGCAATGTTGCACATCCGGCCACCACGAGAGTGGCCTGCATTCGGCCTCGCATGATGAACTCAGCTAAGGCGCGCATGCATTCAATCCTTTGCTACTTGTCGACTGCCCGGTCTCAGCGGCCGTGGCTGTCGGTGTAGGCCAGCAGGGCCAGGAAGCGGGCGCGCTTGATAGCGGTGGCCAGCTGACGCTGATAACGAGCTTTGGTACCGGTGATGCGGCTTGGAACGATTTTGCCGGTCTCGGATACGTAAGCTTTCAGAGTGTTGAGATCTTTGTAATCGATCTCTTTCACGTCTTCAGCGGTGAAGCGGCAGAATTTACGACGACGGAAGAAACGTGCCATTTGATAGGCTCCTTAATAAGGTCCGTGGATTACTCGTCAGCGTTATCGCTGTTGTCGCTGTCATCACTATCAGCGCTATCAGCGCCTTCGTGCTCAGGACGGTCGCGACGCTCACGGCGCTCACTGCGGTTTTCTTCAGCCTTGAGCATCTCGGACTGGCCGGTAACGGCTTCGTCGCGACGGATGACCAGGTTACGGATCACTGCATCGTTGTAGCGGAAGTTGTCTTCCAGCTCGGCCAGGGCCTTGCCAGTGCACTCAACGTTCAGCATCACGTAGTGAGCCTTGTGAACATTGTTGATTGCGTAGGCCAGTTGACGACGGCCCCAGTCTTCCAGACGGTGGATTTTGCCGCCGTCTTCTTCGATCAGCTTGGTGTAACGCTCAACCATGCCGCCGACTTGCTCGCTCTGATCCGGGTGGACCAGAAAGATGATTTCGTAATGACGCATGAATGCTCCTTACGGGTTGTAGCCTGCCGCTCAAAAACGGTCAGACAAGGAGTGAATGACACTTATGGACTTGCTGGCGCGGGGCACATGCGTGCCTGCCGTCACAGCAAGGGGCGCAATTGTAGAGAAGGGACAGAAGAGGTGCAAGGCAATTGGTGAATATTTGAACAACCACCGATCTTCCAGACACCTTGAACAAATGTGGGAGCGAGCTTGCTCGCGAATGCGGTCTGTCATCCAACAAATACGTCGACTGACACTCCGCTTTCGCGAGCAAGCTCGCTCCCACATTTGAATCGTGTACGACTCAGGACTTCTTCGCGGCAGCCTTGGCTTTTGCACCGCGTTGACGCTGTGCTTCAAACAGGCAAACACCGGTGGCGACCGAGACGTTGAGGCTGCTGACGCTGCCGGCCATCGGCAGGTTTACCAGGTAGTCGCAATGCTCGCGGGTCAGGCGACGCATGCCTTTGCCTTCGGCGCCCATGATCAGGATGGTCGGCCCGGTCAGGTCCTGGTCATAAATGCTGACCTCGGCCTCACCGGCCGTGCCGACAACCCACAGACCGCGCTGCTGAAGCTTCTCCAGAGTACGCGCCAGGTTGGTCACGGCCACCAGCGGGATCACTTCCGCCGCGCCGCAAGCCACTTTACGCACGACCGGGGTCAGCGTGGCCGACTTGTCTTTCGGCACGATCACCGCCAGCGCACCGGCCGCATCGGCCGAACGCAGGCAGGCGCCGAGGTTGTGCGGATCGGTCACGCCGTCGAGCACCAGCAACAACGGCGCGCCTTCGGTGCGGTCGAGCAACTCGTCGAGCATCGCCTCGCCCCAGACCTGGCTCGGACTGACTTCCGCGACCACGCCCTGATGTACGCCTTCAACCCAGGCGTCCATTTCGCGACGTTCGGCCTGGCCGACCTGAACACGGTTTTCATTGGCCAGTTCGACCAGCGTCTGCACACGCGGATCGTTGCGGCTTTCCGCCAGCCAGATCTGCTTGACGCGTTTGGGATGGTGACGCAGCAACGCTTCTACCGCGTGAACGCCGTAGATTTTTTCCAACTGACTCATGACTTCGCCTTCGGTTTACGCGCCCCGCCGCTTTTGGCTGGAGCGGAGCCCGCTTTTGGCGGGCCCTTACGGTGTTTGCTCGGTTTGGCTGGCTTGCCGTCGGTCGCCCTGTCAGGCGCCGACCGCCCGGTCTTTCCCCCGGACGCCGCTTTACCACCGTTTTTCGCATCGGCCAGCAAGGCCTTCTTCAATTCACGGCTTTTGCGCAGCTCGGCGTTTTTCGCCACGGCATCGCTCGGGCGATAGGCTTCGGCAACCTTTTCCTTGGCCGGACGACGGCTGGCGGTTTTTGCTGGAGCCTTTTCTTCCGAAGCCTTGGCAGCAGGCGCAGCGGTTTCGGCGCCACGTTTCTTGCGACCGATCGGCGCGCTGATGGTTTTTTCCGCCATCTCGAAGTCGATCTTGCGCTCGTCGAGGTCGACACGCATGACCCGCACTTCAACGGTGTCGCCAAGACGGAAACTGCGGCCGGTGCGCTCGCCCGCAAGACGGTGATGCACAGGATCGAAGTGATAGTAATCGCCCGGCAGCGCGGTGACGTGCACCAGGCCTTCGACGTAGATATCGGTCAGCTCGACGAACAGACCGAACCCGGTCACTGCGGTGATCACGCCCGGGAACGACTCGCCGACGCGATCCTTCATGAACTCGCACTTGAGCCAGTTCACCACGTCGCGGGTCGCTTCGTCGGCGCGGCGCTCGCTCATCGAGCACTGCTCGCCGAGCTGCTCCAGCGCGGCTTCGTCGTACGGATAGATGCGCGCCTTCGGAATGGTCATCGCACCGGCACGACGAACGTGCGGGGTGTCCTGTTTGGAATGGATCACGCTGCGGATCGCGCGGTGAGTGAGCAGGTCCGGGTAACGACGGATCGGCGAGGTGAAGTGGGTATAGGCTTCGTAATTCAGGCCGAAGTGACCGTCATTTTCGGCGCTGTACACCGCCTGGCTCAACGAACGCAGCATCACGGTCTGGATCAAATGGAAATCCGGACGATCCTTGATGCTGGCCAGCAGGGCCTGGTAATCCTTCGGCGACGGACCGTCCTTGCCCTTGTGCAGGGACAGGCCGAGCTCACCCAGAAAGGCGCGCAGCTTTTCCAGACGCTCTGGCGGCGGACCGGCGTGAACGCGATAAAGCGCAGGAATTTCGTGCTTCTTGAGGAACTCGGCAGTGGCGACGTTGGCCGCCAGCATGCATTCCTCGATCAGCTTGTGCGCATCGTTGCGCACGGTCGGCCGGATTTCGGCGATCTTGCGCTCGGAGCCGAAGATGATCCGGGTTTCCTGGGTTTCGAAATCAATCGCGCCACGCACATGACGGGCGGCCAGCAATACTTTGTACAACGCGTAGAGCTGCTTGAGGTGCGGCACGACGTCGGTGTACTCGCCGCGCAATTTGCGCGCCTCGGTAGCTTTCGGCGTTTCCAGCATCGCGCTGACCTTGTTGTAGGTCAGACGGGCGTGGGAATGGATCACCGCTTCGTAGAAGCAGTAGTCGGTCATTTCGCCGGACTTGGAGATGGTCATCTCGCAGACCATGGCCAGACGATCGACCTGCGGGTTCAGCGAACACAAGCCGTTGGACAGTTGCTCCGGCAGCATCGGAATCACGCGCTCGGGGAAGTACACCGAGTTGCCGCGAACCTGAGCTTCGTTGTCCAGCGCCGAGCCGATTTTCACGTAGCTGGAAACGTCGGCAATCGCCACATACAACTTCCAGCCGCCGGAGAACAGACGCAGCTTGCCCGGCTTGGCTTCGCAGTAGACCGCATCATCGAAGTCGCGGGCATCTTCGCCGTCGATGGTGACGAACGGCAGATGACGCAGGTCGATGCGCTTTTCTTTGTCCTTCTCTTCGACTTCCGGCTTCAGTTTGGCCGCTTCTTTCAGCACGGCTTCAGGCCAGACGTGCGGAATGTCGTAAGTGCGCAGGGCAACATCGATTTCCATGCCCGGCGCCATGTAGTTGCCGACCACTTCGACCACATCGCCTTGCGGCTGGAAGCGCGGCGTTGGCCAGTGGGTGATTTTCACCTCGACGAACTGACCGATCTGCGCGTTGGCGTTGCGGCCCGGCGTCACCAACACTTCCTGCTGGATCTTCGGATTGTCGGCAACGACGAAACCGATACCGCCTTCTTCGAAATAGCGGCCGACGATGGTTTCGTGAGCGCGGGACACCACTTCGACGATCACGCCTTCGCGGCGACCACGACGGTCGAGCCCGGACACCCGCGCCAGTGCGCGGTCACCATCGAACACCAGGCGCATTTGCGCCGGGCTCATGAACAGGTCGTCGCTGCCGTCGTCCGGCACCAGAAAGCCGAAGCCGTCACGGTGACCGCTGATGCGGCCGAGGATCAGGTCGAGCTTGTCCACCGGCGCGTAAGTGCCACGGCGGGTGTAGATCAATTGAGCGTCGCGCTCCATGGCGCGCAAGCGGCGGCGCAGGGCCTCGATCTGGTCTTCTGTGGTCAGACCAAACTCTTCTACCAGTTGCTCGCGGGCAGCAGGCGAACCCCGATCGGCGAGGTGCCCCAGGATCAGTTCGCGGCTGGGAATAGGGTTTTCGTATTTTTCCGCTTCACGAGCGGCCTCGGGATCGAGGGACTGCCAATCGGCCATTAGAGAGTTTTCACCTTGTCTATATGCGGGTTAGTTTGGCATAGGCGCCGGGAAACGGGAAATTTCCGACTCTATAAGGCTTTACAAGGCCCTGTGTCGACGCTCTGATACGGTTTTGAACACCGCTGGTAAAAAAATTCAGTTTTTTCTGCAGCAGGGGTTTACAGTTAAAAAGGCGCTCCGTATAGTGCGCGCCATCGACGACGCACAAGCGCTTTCGATGATGCCCAGGTGGTGAAATTGGTAGACACGCCAGCTTCAGGTGCTGGTGACCTTACGGTCGTGGAAGTTCGAGTCTTCTCCTGGGCACCAATTTCGAGTTTGAGACTAGATCAGTTTCAAGACTCACACAAAACCCGCGAAAGCGGGTTTTTTGCATTTGCGGGAAAGCTTTTGTTCGTACTGATTTATTAAAACCAAATCAGGGGTTTACAGATCAAAAAGGCCTCCGTATAGTGCGCCACATCAACAGCGGCAACGCTTGCGATGATTGCCCAGATGGTGAAATTGGTAGACACGCCAGCTTCAGGTGCTGGTGACCTTACGGTCGTGGAAGTTCGAGTCTTCTTCTGGGCACCAATTCAAATTCAAGGTTCAGGCCTTGGATTTCACAAAAACCCGCGAAAGCGGGTTTTTGCGTTTCTGGCCTCCTGAATTTCCCGTAGGTCTGGTAGGAGCTCGTAGGAGCTGACGAGTGCAACGAGGCTGCGATCTTTTGATCCTGCTTTCAACAGCAAGATCACAAAATCGCAGCCTTCGGCAGCGCCTACAAGATCACCTCGCCCCGCACAAGGCGCACTTGAGAAACAATATCGTTTATCATTGTTGCAAGTTTTTGCAATGCGACAGTGAGGAACCCTGCGAATGACGTTTCGAATTACCCTGCGCCGAGGCCTGACCTTCACCCTCCTCGGCCTGGCGCTCGCCACTCCCCTCACCCAGGCTGCCGATGCGGTTTCCCTGACTCTCTACAACGGCCAGCACAAGGAAGTCGGCGATGCGATTGCCAAGGCTTTCGAAGCCAAGACCGGCATCCACGTCAACGTGCGCAAAGGCAGCAGCAATCAGCTCGCCAGCCAGATCATCGAAGAAGGCGACCGCTCTCCTGCCGACGTGATCTACACCGAAGAATCGCCACCACTGAACAACCTCGGCGAACAGGGCCTGTTGGCCAAGGCCGATGACGCCACCCTGGCGGTTCTGCCGGAAAAATATGTAGCGGCCAACGGCACCTGGATCGGCGTTACCGCCCGCGTCCGCGTGGTGGCATTCAACCCGAAACTGATCGATGAAAAAGATCTGCCGAAATCGGTAATGGAATTTTCCGAGCCGCAGTGGCAAGGCAAGGTCGGTTTCGTGCCGACCAGCGGCGCCTTCCAGGAGCAGGCCGTAGCGATCATCAAACTGCACGGTCGCGACGCTGCCGAAGAATGGCTGACCGGCCTGCGCGCGTTCGGCAAGACCTACAGCAACAACATGGTCGCCCTCAAAGCCGTAGAGAACGGCGAAGTCGCCACGGTGCTGGTGAACAATTATTACTGGTTCGCCTTGCAACGCGAGAAAGGCAAGCTCGACTCCAAGCTGCATTATTTCAACGGCGGCGACGCTGGCGGCTTGATCACCGTGTCCAGTGCTGCCGTGCTGAAATACAGCAAACATCCAAAAGAAGCCCAGCAATTCCTCGCCTTCATGGCCAGCGAAGAAGGTCAGCGCGTGATCACCCAGACCACCGCCGAATACCCGCTGCACAAAGGCATGGAGTCGGACCGCGGTCTCAAGCCGTTCAGCGAACTGGAAGCGCCGAACGTCACTCCGGCGGATCTGGGCAATGCTGAAGAAGCGCTGGAGCTGGAACGCGAAGTTGGCCTGAACTGATGGCAGCATCGTTATCGGCCCCCGCCGCGCGCGGGGGTTACGTACCAAGACGCAAACGGCCGTCGATCTGGCTGGTGCTGCCGGTATTGCTACTGGTGGTACTAAGCCTGTTGCCACTGGCCTATGTCGGAGTGAAAGCCTGGCAGGCCGGCTGGGCCGAGGCTTTGCATTTGTTGTGGCGTCCGTATGTGTTTGGCTTGCTGCGCAACACGTTGGCGTTAATGGTCGGCGTAACGATTACCTGCGGCGTTATCGGCCTGTCGCTGGCATGGCTGCTGGAGCGTAGCAACCTGCCGGGGCGACGCCTGTGGGGCGTGATCCTGTGCCTGCCGTTTGCGGTGCCGGCGTTTGTCAGCAGCTTCACCTGGGTGTCGCTGAGTGCACAGTTCGAAGGCCTCGGCGGAGCGATTCTGGTGATGAGCCTGTCGAAGTATCCGCTGATCTTCCTGCCAGTCGCGGCGACCCTGCGCAATCTCGATCCCTCTCTCGAAGAATCCGCCCGCACGCTGGGACAGAATCGCTGGGGCGTGTTTTTCCGCGTCACCCTGCCGCTGTTGTGGCCATCGCTGTTGGCCGGCTCGCTGCTGATTGCCCTGCACATGCTGGTGGAATTCGGCGCGCTATCCATCATCGGCCTGCAGACCTTTACCACCGCGATCTACCAGCAATTCGAACTGGAATTCAGTAACGCCAACGCAGCGATGCTTTCGGCGGTGTTGCTGGCGTTGTGTCTGCTGTTGCTGTGGCTGGAGTTGCGTGTGCGCGGCAAGGGCCGGCATGTGCGCACCGGCCAGGGCGCTGCACGACAGGCTGAACAGGTAAAGCTTGGACCGTGGGCGGCACTCGGTCAGTTGTATTGCCTGTTGCTGGCGATTATCGGCAGCGGCATCCCGCTGGGAATGTTGACCTACTGGCTGGCGGTCGGTTCGTCGGCGGCGTTCCCGGTAGCAGCGATCACTGAGGCGCTGTTGTCGTCGTTGGCATTGTCGTTGGGCGGCGCGGCGCTGTGTCTGGTGCTGGCAGTGCCGGTCGGGCTGCTGGTGGTGCGCTATAAAGGCCAATTGGCAATCTGGGCCGAACGCCTGCCTTATCTGCTGCACGCGCTGCCGGGCCTGGTGATTGCGTTGACGCTGGTGTATTTCGCTCTGCATTACGTGCCGGTTCTATACCAGACCTCGGGCCTGTTGTTGATCGCCTATGCGCTGCTGTTTCTGCCACTGGCGCAGGCGCCGATACGTACGGCACTGAACAAGGCCGCGCCACAGTTGGAAGAAGCGGCGCGGACCTTGGGCGCATCGTCGTTTACGGCGTTTTGCCGGGTGACCTTGCCGATCATTTTCCCGGCATTGGGCGCGGCGTTTGCGCTGGTGTTTCTCGATGCGATGAAGGAATTGACGGCGACGTTGCTGCTGAGTCCGACCGGGCTTAATACGCTGGCGACCGAGGTCTGGGCGCACACGGCGAATGTCGAGTTTGCGGCAGCGGCGCCGTATGCGGCGTTGTTGATTCTGGTTTCCGGACTGCCGGTTTATCTGCTGACGACGCGGATGTATCTGAGCCGCTAAAAGATCGCAGCCTTCGGCAGCTCCTACATCGGAATTTGCGTTTCCCTGTAGGAGCTGCCGCAGGCTGCGATCTTTTGATCTTAAGCCCTGAATTGCCCCAGGCTGGCTTTCAATTGCGCCGCCAGACCATCCAGCACCTTGCCACTGGCCGTGGTTTCCACCACTGCCTGCGCCGCTTTCTCGGCCTGCGCATGAATCGTCTCGACCCGCCCTCGCACTGCCTGCGCTCCCTGCGCCTGATGCGCAGCTGCCTGCGTCGCCAGACCGATCGCCGCGTGCACCTGCTCGACCGAAGCCTGCACCGACTGTTGCAGCCGCGCACTGTCGCGCAATACCAGCAAACCTTCGCTGGCCTGCCGTCCGGCCTGACCAATCGCTTCGACCGCCTCACGCGCGCCCTGCTGCAGCGCGACGATGTGCGCCTGGATATCGCCGGTGGAGCTTTGCGTTTTGCTCGCCAGCGCGCGCACTTCATCCGCGACCACGGCGAATCCACGACCGGTCTCGCCCGCCCGCGCCGCCTCGATCGCCGCGTTCAACGCCAGCAGATTGGTCTGTTCGGCGATGCCGTGAATCACCGTCAATACCACTTCGATCTGTTCGCTCTGCTGCGCCAGTCGCTCGATGACTTTCGCCCCGGTATCGACCTGCCCGGCCAGTGCTTCGATCAGGCCGCCGACCTTCGCCGAGGTTCGGGTGTTTTCATCGGTGGCCTGACGAATTTCAACGACCTGTTTCAATGCCGCCTGCATTGCCTGGCTTTCCGACTGCGCTTCATCGGCCATTTGCGAAAGAGCACGCAGGCTTTCCGCGACCTCATCACGCTGCATTCCGGCAGCCGCATCGGCGCCAGCATTGCGCAGGGTCATTGCGCCAATTTCCACACCAGTACGTTGAGCGACGTCGCCCGCCTCACGCACGATCGGCTGCAACTTGTCGACGAAGCGATTGACCGCCGAGGCCATGTCGCCGATCTCATCCTTGCTGTTGATCTGCACACGCTTGGTCAGATCGCCCTCGCCTGCCGCCAGATCGTCCATCGCCGCGTTGAGCATTTTCAGACGATTGACCACTCGATGACCAAGCACCACCGCCAGCAACAGCAGCACGCCACAGCCGACCAGCGCCAGACCGAGACCGATGCGCCAGCGCAATGTCGCGGCCGCCTCTTGAACGGTTTGCGCGGTGTTGGCTTTCATTTCGCCAGCGGTGGCCTGCGCCGATTGCAGGCGTGCCTGCATGGCCTTGGCGCTGTCCGCTGCTGCGCCTTTGAGGCTGTCGCCGACCAGTTGATCGCTGCTGGCAATCAGCGCCAGAAAGCGTTTGTCGAGCTCGGCCAGATCGGTTTCCACCGAGGCCGTGGACACGCCCATCAGCACCTTGCCGATTTCCACGCCATTGGGATTGATCGAGGCTTCAAGGTAGTAGACCGAAGGATCGTTTTTCGCCGCATCCAGGACTTTATCCAGCGCACGCTCGCCCTGACCTTTTTCCAGCAAGGCCTTGTTGATCGGGTTTTCACGATTGAGATAACGGGTCAGATGCTGGCCAGTCGCGTCGTCATACACCACGAACAGCACGTTGGGATTGCGCTGGGCGCGACGAGCGAACTCCGAGAGCGTCGGCACGTCGCTGTCCCACATGGCACGCGGCGCTACGGATGCAAGCAACTGCGCCATGTCGTTGGCCGAATCCTTCAGATCCTTTTCCAAAGTTGCGCGCAGTTGCGCCTGCTCTTCTTTGAGGCGCGCGGACAAACCGGCGGTCAGGCGCTGACGAGTACTGGCTGAGAGCGCATCAAGACTTGAAGTGACTTCACGCCCGGCCTGCTCCAGCTCACCGGAGAGCTTCTGGCTGTCGGCACCCAGGCGCACGGCCAGATCCGCTTCCAGCGCCGTGACCGTGCTCCGCGTCAGGGCAACCGCCACCAACACCTGCACCAAAAGGGCGATACCAAGGGTAACGAACACCGGCCGCAACAAACGGCTTTGTAACAGTGAGAGAACGGCTGACACTTTAAATCCCTCTACTTCTGACGCCATTAATTTGATGGCACTCTTGTAGACAGATTCACAGCAAAGGTCATGCCGTCCAACAGGCATAAACGACAAAGGCCCCGATTAAGGGGCCTTTGTTTTTTACATCAACGACTTATCAGGCAAACGGATGACGCAGAACGATGGTTTCGTTGCGATCCGGGCCCGTCGAAATAATGTCGATCGGCGCGCCGATCAACTCTTCAACGCGTTTGATGTAGGCACGAGCATTGGCCGGCAGCTCTTCCAGGGTCTTGGCACCCACGGTCGATTCGCTCCAGCCCGGTACTTCTTCGTACACAGGCTGCAGGCCTACGTAGCTGTCCGCATCGGTCGGCGCAACGGCATTGCCTTGCGCGTCTTTGTAGCCGACGCAGATGTTGATGGTTTCCAGACCGTCGAGCACGTCCAGCTTGGTCAGGCAGATACCCGAGATGCTGTTCACATCGATAGCACGACGCAGGATGACGGCGTCAAACCAGCCGCAACGACGGGCGCGGCCAGTGGTGGCGCCGAACTCGTGACCTTGCTTGGCCAGATGCGCGCCGACGTCGTCGAACAGCTCGGTCGGGAACGGGCCGGAACCAACGCGAGTGGTGTAGGCCTTGGTGATGCCCAGGATGTAGTCGAGGAACATCGGACCAACGCCTGAACCGGTCGCCACGCCACCCGCGGTGGTGTTGGAGCTGGTCACGTACGGGTAGGTGCCGTGGTCGATGTCGAGCAACGAACCTTGCGCGCCTTCGAACATGATGTCCTTGCCGGCACGACGCAGGTCGTGCAGCTCGGCGGTCACGTCGAGCATCAGCGGCTTGAGCAGCTCAGCGTATTCCTTGCACTCGGCCAGGGTCTTTTCGAACTCGATGGCCGGTTCCTTGTAGTAACCGACCAGCATGAAGTTGTGGTAGTCCACCAGTTCACGCAGTTTGTCTTCGAAGCGCGGCATGTTCAGCAGGTCGCCGACACGCAGACCACGACGGGCAACTTTATCTTCGTAAGCCGGGCCGATGCCGCGACCGGTGGTACCGATCTTCAGCTCGCCACGGGCCTTTTCACGGGCCTGGTCCAGCGCGACGTGGAAGGACAGGATCAGCGGGCAGGACGGGCTGATACGCAGGCGCTCGCGCACCGGCACGCCTTTCTCTTCCAGCTTGGTGATCTCGCGCAGCAGGGCGTCAGGTGCAACCACCACGCCGTTGCCGATCAGGCATTGCACGCCTTCGCGCAGCACGCCCGACGGAATCAGGTGCAAGACGGTTTTCTCGCCGTCGATCACCAGCGTGTGACCCGCGTTGTGGCCACCCTGGTAGCGCACTACGGCGGCAGCATGTTCGGTCAGCAGATCAACGATCTTGCCTTTGCCCTCATCACCCCACTGGGTGCCCAGGACTACGACATTCTTACCCATAACACTTGTCCTCATTCGCGCAAACTTGGTGCCGGCGATGGCCGGCAGGAAAACTCAAGAAGCCAGTGGCGATACTTGCCAAAGCCCGTTCTGCTGAATCAATTGCCGGTCGCAGTCCGCATCACGGGCGGCGGCCAAAGGTTGTCCAGGCAACGCCTGAACGACACGCTGACCCTCACTGCGCAACTGGCAAACCTGCTGCCAGAGTGCCGCATCCGTACTGTCAGGCATCCAGATACCGCCAGACGGTAGCTCGATCTCAGCACGCCCCAGGGTCACCAGGGTTTTCAAATCGGTAGAGAAGCCGGTCGCCGGACGCGCGCGACCGAAGTCGGCGCCGATGTCGTCGTAACGACCACCCTGAGCAATGGACTGACCAACGCCCGGCACGAACACCGCGAACACCACACCGGTGTGGTAGTGATAGCCGCGCAATTCGCCGAGGTCGAAATACAACGGCAACTGCGGGAAGCGCACGGAAAGCCGCTCGGCAATCGCCAGCAGATCTTCCAGCGCCGCCAGAACCGGCGCCGGCGCATTGGCCAGACGCTCGCGGGCAGCGCTCAACACTTCACGGCCGCCGCACAGATCAACCAGTGCGCGCAGCATGCCCGACAGATCCGCAGGCAGACCTTCGGTCAGGGTAATCACTTCATCGATGGCCTTGCGCTGCAACGCGTCGAACAACTGCTGCTCGACCTCACCGGACAAACCGGCGGCGCGCGCCAGACCACGGTAGATGCCGACATGCCCGAGGTCCATGTGCACATCCGGCACGTCGGCCAGTTGCAGCATGGCCAGCATGAGGCTGATGACTTCGACGTCGCTGCTCGGGCTGGCGTCGCCGTACAACTCGGCGCCCAACTGGATCGGGCTGCGCGAGGACGACAGTGCACGCGGCTGGGCGTGCAGCACGCTACCGGCATAGCACAAACGGCTCGGGCCTTCGCGACGCAGGGTGTGCGCATCGATCCGCGCCACTTGCGGCGTGATGTCGGCACGGAACCCCATCTGCCGGCCCGACTGCGGGTCGATGACCTTGAAAGTACGCAGATCCAGGTCCTGGCCCGCGCCGGTCAGCAGGGATTCCAGGTACTCGATATGGGGAGTCACGACAAACTCGTAACCCCAGCTCTGGAACAGATCCAACACCTGACGACGCGCGACTTCAATGCGCGCCGCTTCCGGTGGCAGTACTTCTTCGATGCCATCTGGCAGCAGCCAGCGGTCTACCGTTGCCATTACGCCATTCCCCTTTGATCCGGGCGGCCAGCACGAGGGCGAGCCTTGAGTGAAGCAGAAAATGACCGGAGCGTTCAAAACGCACGCGCATGAACGACGCAGCGAAAGGCCTGTTACCGGCTTCGCCCATCACTTTCCTCGAAAAACGCTCGGGCCGTACAAACCCGAAGCCTGCAACAAAAACAGCAATCAAACGTGCAGACGCAAAAAAGCCGGGAATTTCCCGGCTGCCGCATCATACACACGTTTTCCGAAAGGATCACCCCGCCCGAGGTTTTAGCCGCCGGGCGGAATGATTCAGGTCAACGGCGTGTCAAGGCTTGGCTTTTTCCAGGTAACGGAAGAAGTCGCTGCTTGGGTCGAGGACCAGGACGTCGGATTTGTTCGCGAAGCTTTCACGGTAGGCACGCAGGCTACGGTAGAAACCGTAGAACTCCTGATCCTGACCGTAGGCCTTGGAGTAGATCGCAGCAGCCTGGGCGTCACCGTCACCGCGAACCTCTTCGGATTCACGATAGGCTTCAGCCAGCAGTACGCGGCGTTGACGATCGGCGTCGGCACGGATGCCTTCGGCCAGCTCGTTACCCTTGGCGCGGTGCTCGCGAGCTTCACGCTCACGCTCGGTACTCATACGCTCGAACACGCTGCGGTTCACTTCTTTCGGCAGATCGATGGCCTTGACCCGGACATCGACCACTTCAATGCCCAGCTCTTTTTCCGCCATCTTGTTCAGCGACGCGGTGATGTCGGCCATCAGCGCATCACGCTCACCCGACACCACTTCGTGCAGGGTGCGCTTGCCGAACTGGTCACGCAGGCCGGATTCCAGACGACGGGACAGACGCTCGTCGGCAATCTGCTTGAGACCCGAGGTCGCGGTGTAGAAGCGCTCGGCATCCTTCACCCGCCACTTGGCATAGGCATCGACCATCACGGCTTTCTTTTCCAGAGTCAGGAAGCGTTGCGTCGGTGCATCCAGCGTCAACAGACGCGCGTCGAATTTGCGCACCTGGTTAACGTAAGGCACTTTCACATGCAGACCCGGCTGGACGTCGGCCTGAACCACACGACCGAATTGCAGCAGCACCGCGCGCTCGGTCTGAGCGACGATGTAGAAGCAATTCCAGCCCACCAGTACCACGACGACGCCGACGATCAGGGCGATCAGCGATTTATTGCTCATCAGCGGGTCTCCCTTGTACGCGTCTGCGGCACGTCAGTGACATGCGGCGTGACGTCCGTGTTGTTACTGGCGGCCGAACCGGTCACCGGTGCGCTGCCCGAACTGTTCTGGATCATTTTGTCCAACGGCAGGTAGAGCAGATTGCTCTGGCCGTTCTTGTTGCCGGTCACGAGCACCTTGCTGGTGTTGCTGAAGACTTCCTGCATGGTGTCCAGGTACAGACGCTCGCGGGTGACTTCAGGTGCCTTGCGATACTCGGCGACCAGCTTGGTGAAACGATCGGCCTCACCCTTGGCGCGCGAGATGGTCTCGTCGCGGTAACCGTTGGCATCTTCGATGATGCGCTGGGCCTGACCACGGGCTTCCGGCACCACGCCATTGGCGTAGGTTTCGGCCTGGTTGCGCGAACGCTGCTCGTCTTCACGGGCGCGGATCACGTCATCGAAGGCTTCCTGTACTTCACGCGGTGCCGCTGCGCTCTGTACGTTGACCTGGGTGACGGTGATACCGGTGCGATAGGTATCGAGGAAACGTTGCAGACGCTCCTTGATTTCGCTCGCCATCAATTCACGGCCTTCGGTCAGCACCTGGTCCATGGCGGTGGAACCGACCACGTGACGCAGTGCACTTTCGGTCGCGTGCTGCAGGCTGATTTCCGGCTGATCGACGTTCAGCACGAAGTCCTGCAGGTTGCTGATCTTGTACTGCACGGTCAGCGGCACTTCGACGATGTTCTCGTCTTCGGTCAGCATCTGGCCCTGCTTGGTGTACGCACGCTCACGCGTCACGTTCTCCATGTACTTCTTGTCGATCGGCGGGAAGTAGATGTTCAGGCCGGGGCCGACAGTCTCGTAGTATTTGCCGAAGCGCAGCACCACGGCCTGCTCCTGCTCGTCCACCACGTAAACCGCGCTGTACAGCCAGACGGCCGCCAGCACGACCAGGCCGATGCCGAGCAGACCGCCGAAGCCGCCACTGCTCCTGCCCGAACCGCCGCCGTCATCACCGCGTTTCTTACCACCACCGAACAACCCGTTCAGGCTTTCCTGCAGCTTTCGGAAGGCCTCGTCGAGATCCGGTGGCCCCTTGCGGTCGCCGTTATTGCGGCGCTTGCCACCCCAGGGATCCTGATTATTCGAGTTGCCACCCGGCTCATTCCAAGCCATAGCGCTCTCCATCTGATAAAGCAAAGACGCACCCACGGCGCGCCGACCAATGCTACAGAATGCCTGCCGTTGCGGCACAACCGCTTTGTCAGGCTTTTATTGCAAAGTGTGTTGCTCGATGAATTCCATCGGCTGCAATCCTTCGCGGCTTACCAATCGATTCAGCTCGATCCGGGGCAAACGAACGGCCAGCAGGCTGACACCTTCTTCATCGTATTCTTCTTTCTGCACCGCCCCGAGTTCGAAGAACTGCGCACGCAGTCGAGCGAATCGTTGCGGCAAGCGCAAGGTACCGACGAACAGATCACTGCCGAGCAACTCGGCGATGGCCTGTTCAAGCAACTCCAGACCGCTGCCATCACGCGCCGACAGCCAGACCCGTTGCGGCTTGCCATCGGCATCGCGCTGGATCTGCGGCTCGACGCCTTCGAGCAAATCGAGTTTGTTATAGACCTCGAGGATCGGCAAGTCCTGGGCACCAATCTCGCCCAGCACCACCATCACCTGCTCGATCTGCAACATGCGATCCGGTTCGGCCGCATCGATCACGTGCAACAACAGGTCGGAATTGCTCGACTCTTCGAGCGTAGACCGAAATGCCTCGACCAGCTTGTGCGGCAGGTGACGAATGAAACCCACGGTGTCGGCCAGGACAATCGGACCGAGGTCGTCAAGCTCAAGGCGGCGCAGGGTCGGGTCGAGTGTGGCAAACAGTTGATCGGCCGCGTACACGTCGGATTTCGTCACGTTGTTGAAGAGTGTCGATTTGCCGGCGTTGGTGTAGCCCACCAGCGAAACGGTGGGAATGTCCGCACGGGATCGACCACGGCGCGACTGCTCGCGCTGACTGCGCACCTTCTCCAGCCGCCCCTTGATCTGGCGCAGGCGGACCCGCAACAGACGGCGGTCGGTCTCCAGTTGGGTTTCACCCGGGCCGCGCATACCGATGCCGCCACCCTGACGTTCAAGGTGAGTCCAGCCGCGAACCAGCCGCGTGCTCATGTGGTCAAGCTGGGCCAGTTCGACCTGCAGCTTGCCCTCATGGGTACGTGCGCGTTGAGCGAAAATATCGAGAATCAGCCCGGTGCGGTCGATCACGCGACACTCGAAAACACGTTCGAGGTTGCGTTCCTGACTGGGCGTGAGGATGTGATTGAAAATCACCAGATCGGCTTCTTCAGCCTTGACCAGGTCGCGCAGTTCCTCGACCTTGCCGCTGCCGATCAGATATTTGGCGGTTGGCCGATGACGCGGCACGTTAAAAAACGCAACGGTCTCGGCGCCAGCCGAATTTGCCAACTCCTGAAACTCCTGCGGATCTTCGCGCGCCTCAGGGTCCTGTCCATCCAAGTGAACGAGGATGACTCGCTCACCACCACCGTGGCGCTCAAAGAACAAAGGAGACTCCTATCAGGCGTTACCCGGCGCTGCATCGGCATCGCCCTGTTCGTTTTCGGTTGCGCTAGGCAGACGAATTGGACGAACCGGCACGACGGTCGAGATAGCGTGTTTGTAGACCATCTGGCTGACGGTGTTTTTCAGCAGGATCACGAACTGGTCGAACGACTCGATCGTTCCTTGCAGCTTGATACCGTTGACCAGGTAGATGGAAACCCCGACTTTCTCTTTACGTAAAGTGTTCAGGTAAGGGTCTTGTAGCGAATGCCCTTTTGACATGTGCCGCACTCCTTTAAGGATTCAATAATAAAAACAGGTAAATTCAGATGGCTTCGGCCGTCACACCCCCAAGGATAGACGGCAATTGCAAGGACTCAGCTCAATATGGAGATGGTCCCGAGGTATTTCAAGGCGCGTGGCAGATTGTCGCAATCAAGACTGTCCAGCCAGTGTAAATCGTCCCAGCTGCGCAGCCAGGTAAACTGGCGCTTGGCCAATTGGCGCGTGGCGATGATGCCCCGCTCCTGCATCTGGGCCAAGGTCAGCTTGCCGTCCAGGTAATCCCAGACTTGGCGGTAGCCTACCGCACGTATAGACGGCAACCCGGCATGCAGGTCACTTCTTTTACGCAGGGCTACGACCTCGTCGATGAATCCCTGTTCCAACATATTTGTGAATCTTTGTTCAATTCGCTGGTGCAGAACCTGACGATTCGCCGGAGCAATGGCCAGGTTCGCGACAGTATAGGGCAATTGTTGGCGTCCCGAAGCGGCTGCTTCAGTACTTTGCGCAGATTGTTGCTCACGCAGGGCGGTCATGCTCTGCCCGCTGACTCGATACACTTCCAGTGCGCGACTCAAGCGTTGCGGATCATTTGGATGAATGCGCGCCGCCGACACCGGATCGATTTGCGCCAACTGATCGTGCAGCGCTTGCCAGCCCAGACGTGCAGCGTCTTCCTCGATCTGCGCGCGCACCTCGGCATCGGCCGCCGGCATGTCGGCCAGACCTTCGACCAGTGCCTTGTAATAGAGCATGGTGCCGCCGACCAGCAGCGGGATTTTTCCCCGCGCGGTGATCTCGGCCATGGCTTGCAGGGCGTCGCGGCGGAAATCGGCAGCGGAGTACGCCTCAGCGGGGTCGAGGATATCGATCAGCCGGTGCGGGTACTCGGCCAGCAGGTCTTTCGACGGTTTGGCCGTGCCGATGTCCATGCCGCGGTAGACCAGCGCCGAATCGACGCTGATCAATTCGCACGGCAGCACCTTCGTCAGCTCGATGGCCAGATCGGTCTTGCCCGCAGCGGTCGGGCCCATCAGAAAAATCGCTGGAGGCAGCTGGCTCATCAACGACCGCGCAGGAACAGTTTGTCCAGATCGTCCAAACCCAGTTGGGTCCAGGTCGGTCGGCCATGGTTGCATTGACCGCTGCGCTCGGTGTTTTCCATATCGCGCAGCAGGCCGTTCATTTCCGGCAGGGCCAAGCGCCGGTTGGCGCGGATCGCGCCGTGGCACGCCATGGTGCCGAGCAGTTCGTTGAGATGCGCCTGGATACGGTCGCTGGTGCCGTATTCCATCAGATCCGAAAGCACGTCGCCGACCAGTCGATTGGCTTCGGCCTGCTTGAGCAATGCCGGAATCTGCCGGATCGCCAGGGTTTCCGGCCCCAGTCGCTGCAATTCAAAACCAAGTCGTTGAAACCACGCCGCATGTTCTTCGGCGCAATCGGCCTCGCGCTGACTGACCGCCAGCGACTCCGGCACCAGCAACGGCTGGCCACTGAGACCTTCGCTGGCCATGGCGATTTTCAGGCGCTCGTACATGATCCGCTCGTGGGCGGCATGCATGTCCACCAGTACCAGGCCATGGGCGTTCTCGGACAAGATATAGATGCCTTTTAGCTGCGCCAGTGCATAGCCGAGCGGCGGGATATCTTCCTGACCGGTCGGCAGTGCGCTGGCATTGGCTTCAGGCAGCGGCGCGAAAAACTCCTTGTAAGCAGCTTGCGCCTCGGCAGCAGGCACTGTCGACTGCGGGCGCGGCGTGTATTGATACTGATAAGCGCCGCCAGCGCTGGCCCCGGATGACGTGTTGAACGCAGGTTGCGCCTGCGGCTGCTCGAGCAGCGCATTGGCGGCCAGACGCATCTCACCCTGCGGGCCGAATTCGCCCGCCTCGATTCCGCTCGGCCGAACGATCGCCGTGGTGACCGAGCCGGCCAGTTGATCTTCTGGACGCACATCGCCCAACGCGCGGTGCAGCGTGCCATACAGGAAGTCGTGAACCATGCGCCCGTCACGGAAGCGTACTTCGTGCTTGGTCGGGTGGACGTTGACGTCTACTGCTGCCGGATCGACCTCGAAAAACAACGCGAAGGTCGGATGCCGGCCGTTGAACAACACGTCGCGATAAGCCTGGCGCACCGCATGGGCCACCAGTTTGTCGCGCACCGCCCGGCCGTTTACGAAGAAATATTGCAAATCCGCCTGACTGCGGTTGAAGGTTGGCAAACCGACCCAGCCCCACAGGTGCAAGCCATTGCGTTCGATCTCGATCGGCAGCGCCTGCTCAAGGAAACCCGAACCGCAGATCGCCGCCACACGCCTTGCGCGGGCAGCATCATCGTGGGCCTCGTGCAGGCTGAGGATGGTCTTGCCGTTGTGACGCAGATGAAAGGCCACGTCGAAGCGCGCCAGCGCCAGACGCTTGATCACTTCTTGCAGGTGATCGAACTCGGTTTTTTCGGTCTTGAGGAATTTACGCCGGGCCGGGGTGTTGAAGAACAGGTCGCGAACTTCCACCGAAGTGCCGACCGGATGCGCCGCCGGCTGCACGCGCGGCGCCATGTCGCGGCCTTCGGTCTCGACCTGCCAGGCCTGATCGGCATCGCGGGTGCGCGAGGTCAGGGTCAGACGCGCCACAGAGCTGATCGACGCCAGCGCCTCGCCACGAAACCCGAGGCTCATCACCTGTTCAAGGTCTTCGAGGTTGCGGATCTTGCTGGTGGCGTGACGGGCCAGGGCCAGCGGCAGGTCATCGGCGGAAATACCGCTGCCGTCATCGCGCACGCGCAGCAACTTGACGCCGCCCTGCTCGACATCGACGTCAATACGCTTGGCGCCAGAGTCGAGGCTGTTTTCCAGCAGCTCCTTGATCACCGAAGCCGGGCGCTCGACCACCTCACCAGCGGCGATCTGGTTCGCCAGTCGTGGGCTGAGCAGCTCGATGCGCGCAGTGTTCAATACCTGGTTCATTCTTTCGACGCCAATTCGGTGCCTGGAATCGTCAGGTGCTGACCGACTTTCAGCTCATCGCTTTTCAGGTTGTTGGCGGCACGCAAGGTGGCCGGCGAAACCTGATAGCGCACGCCGATCATCGCCAGGGTTTCCCCGGGGCCGACCCGGTGGTCGCGCGGGCCCTGGGCAATCTTGCCGGAATCACGCAGCCAGGCGATATAAGTGCCGGGCGGTGGATTCTGCTGGAAGAACTGGCGCACGCCGCTGCTGATCGAACGGGCCAGCGCCTGCTGATGGCTCGACGCGGACAGTTTGTTCGCTTCGTTGGCGTTGGAGATAAACCCGGTTTCGACCAGGATCGACGGAATGTCCGGCGACTTCAGCACCATGAAGCCGGCCTGTTCCACCCGCTGTTTGTGCAGCGGCGTGACCCGGCCAATGTTGGTCAGGACCTTCTGGCCGACGTTCAGGCTGGAAGTCAACGACGCGGTCATCGACAGGTCGAGCAACACACCGGCGAGCATGCGGTCCTTGTCGTCGAGGCTGACGTTGCCGGCCCCGCCGATCAGGTCGGAACGGTTTTCACTGTCGGCCAGCCAACGCGCAGTCTCGGACGTAGCCCCACGATCGGACAGGGCGAACACCGACGCACCGAAAGCAGCGGCGGACGGCGCGGCGTCGGCGTGGATCGAGACGAACAGGTCGGCGCCCTTCTTGCGGGCGATCTCGGTACGTCCGCGCAATGGAATGAAGTAGTCACCGGTACGGGTCAGTTCGGCGCGGAAGCCTTTCATGCCGTTGACCTGACGCTGCAGTTCGCGGGCGATCTGCAGCACCACGTCTTTCTCACGTTGGCCGCGCGAGCCGGACGCGCCCGGGTCTTCGCCACCGTGGCCGGCGTCGATCACGACAATGATGTCGCGCTTGCCGGCCGGGGCTGGCGGCAGCTTGATTGCAGGTTCAGTCGGGGTCACTGGCACAGCCGGCACGGTCGCCACCGATGGCGTAGGGGCCGGCGGCGGCGCGGCATCAGCCGGATTGTCGAACAGATCGACCACCAGACGGTTGCCGTACTGCGCGTTCGGCGCCAGCGAGAAGCTTTTCGGAGTGACGGCTTTTTTCAGGTCGATGACCACCCGCAGGTCGGTCGGCGTACGCTGGGCCGAACGCATTGCAGTGATCGGCGTGTTCGCAGTCTGCACATTCAACGGCGCGCCGAGGGTGGCGCCGTTGATGTCGATCACCAGCCGGTCCGGGGCAGTCAGGGTGAAAACGCTGTGCTGCACCGGGCCACTCAGGTCGAAGACCAGTCGCGTGTTGTCCGGCGCCCGCCACAGGCGCACGCTGTTGACCTTTGAATCGGCCACAGCGTTGACGGTTACTGCCATCAACATCAGTCCAGCGGCAGCCACCAACGCGCGAAAGCGCATACCAAACCCCATCATTTAATTGGATTCCAATGCCAAAGCGGCACACCAGGCCTCGCCGCGCGAGCCCTGGGCTAAAATTTTCAGCGAACGCCCGCTGTCTTGCGGGCCAATGGTAATGGTCAGGTCAGGCTTTGGCAAAAAGCCTGCACCTTTATCGGGCCACTCGATCAGACACAGGGCATCGTCTTCGAAGTAGTCGCGGATGCCGAGAAACTCCAGTTCCTCCGGATCGACCAGACGATACAGGTCAAAGTGGAAGGCGCGAATGTCACCGATTTCGTAGGGCTCGACCAAAGTGAAGGTAGGACTTTTTACCGCACCGACATGCCCCAGCCCACGAATGATGCCCCGCGACAGGGTGGTTTTGCCCATGCCCAGGTTGCCTTCGAGAAAAATCAGGCCATGGCCCTGGGTCACGCGGGCGATCCGTGCGCCAAAGTCGCTCATCGCCTGTTCGTCGGCCAGATACAGGGTTACTTCAGACACGGTGCATGCTCCTCCAACAACTGACGGATGGCTGGAATCAGATCACTGGCCGCCAGCCCACGGCCGAATTTCCCTTGTTGCACGCCGGCATTGGCGTGCAGCCAGACGGCCAGACTTGCAGCGGCGAACGCGTCCATGCCTTGCGCCAGCAACGCGCCGGTCAGACCCGCCAGCACATCGCCGAGCCCGCCAGTGGCCATCGCCGGATGGCCTTGATGACACAGGGCCAGACGCCCATCGGGATGGGCGATCAGACTACCGGCGCCTTTCAGAACCACTACCGCTGAATACTTTTTGCTCAACGCCAATGCAGCGGACAGGCGATCGGCCTGCACTTCAGCAGTGCTGATGCCGAGCAAGCGCGCCGCCTCGCCCGGATGCGGGGTGATCACGCAATCCTTGGGCAACTGGACAAAACCGCTGGCAAGCAGGTTCAACGCGTCAGCGTCCCACACCTGCGGCAACGCAGCATTGGCAGCTGCCGACAACAGGGCGCGACCCCAGCTTGCCTGGCCAAGGCCCGGCCCGACCACCAGCACTGAAACCTTTTCCAGCAGGCCCATCAGTTGATTGGCTGACGAGGTGCCGAGCACCATCGCCTCCGGCACCCGGGTCAGCGCCGGCGGCACATGCTCTGGGCGAGTCGCCAGCGACACCATGCCCGCGCCGCTGCGCAAGGCCATTTCAGTGCTGAGCAGAATCGCCCCGCCGAAACCGTGATCGCCGCCAATCAGCAGCACATGGCCAAAGCGGCCCTTGTGCGAGGTCGGCGCGCGGGGCACAAGTGCTGGAAGATTAGCGGCACTGAGGCGTCGAGCGCAGACAGGGATGTCACTGAAGGTTTCGGCAGTGGACTGCAGATCGTTGAAGACCAGTTCACCGACATGATCTGCCGCATCGCCGGTCAACAGCCCGACCTTCATACCAATGAACGTCACCGTGAGATCGGCGCGTACCGCGACACCCAGTTCCCGACCGGTATCGGCGCACAGCCCGGATGGAATATCGACGGCCGCCACCGGCAACCCGCTGGCATTGATGGCGGCGACGGCAGCGGCATACGGTTCACGCACTTCTCCACTGAGCCCCGTGCCGAGCAGGGCATCGAGGACGACACCGCACAGTTCGCTTTGCGCCTGCCAGCCCTGCACCACAACGCCTGCGGCCACGGATTCGGCATAGGCCAGTGCGGCATCACCCTGCAAACGTTGCGGATCGCTGACGGCGAGAACTCGCACCGCCCAACCGGCCCGCAGCGCCAACGCGGCGACCAGATAACCGTCGCCAGCATTGTTGCCGTGCCCGGCCAATATCGTCAGCTCGTTCGCTGTGGGCCACTTGCGCACCAGCGCGCGCCAGGTCGCGCGGGCGGCGCGCTGCATCAATTCGAAGCCCGGCGTGCCAGCGGCGATCAGCCGGGCGTCGAGTTCGCGCACCTGCGCGGCGCGGTACAGCGCGTCGGGTAATTCATCTTTCGTCTGCGGCATGCGTCTTCGGGCTCCGATGTCTGGCAGAATTATACGCACCTCAGCTCCGGTTTCTCTCGCCTCATGTCCGCCATCACCACAGACCTGCCTGCCCTCGCCCAATCGATCAAGGATTGGGGCCGCGAGCTGGGCTTCCAGCAAGTCGGCATCAGCGGTCTGGACCTGGCCGAGCACGAGCAGCATCTGCAACGCTGGCTTGAGGCCGGCTATCACGGCGACATGGACTACATGGGCGCCCATGGCAGCAAACGCTCGCACCCCGAAGAGCTGGTGCCGGGCACGTTGCGCGTGGTTTCCCTGCGCATGGACTACTTGCCGGGCGATACCGAAATGGCCAAACGCCTGGCTGAGCCGGAGAAGGCTTACGTGTCGCGTTATGCCTTGGGCCGCGATTACCACAAATTGATCCGTAAACGTGTTCAACAATTGGCCGACAGGATTCAGGCGCAGATCGGCCCGTTCGGTTTCCGTGCCTTTGTCGACAGCGCGCCGGTGCTGGAAAAAGCCATCGCCGAGCAGGCGGGACTGGGCTGGATCGGCAAAAACACCCTGGTACTGAATCGCAATGCCGGCAGCTACTTCTTTCTAAGTGAGCTGTTCGTCGACCTGCCGTTGCCGGTGGACGAACCACACAGTACCGAACATTGCGGGCGCTGCACGGCCTGTCTGGACATCTGCCCGACCAACGCCTTCGTCGGCCCGCACGTGCTGGACGCACGGCGTTGCATTTCCTATCTGACCATCGAGTTGAAGACCGCCATCCCCGAAGAGTTGCGCCCGCTGATTGGTAATCGGGTGTTCGGCTGTGATGACTGCCAGATCGTCTGCCCATGGAACCGCTTCGCCCGGCCTTCCGGAGAAAGCGATTTCAAGCCACGGCACAATCTCGACAACGCCGGGTTGGCTGAGCTGTTCATGTGGGATGAGGAAAAATTCTTGAGCAGTACCGAAGGCTCGCCATTACGACGGGCGGGGTATGAGCGCTGGTTGAGAAATCTGGCGGTGGGGCTGGGTAATGCGCCTTCAACGATCCCGGTGCTGGAAGCCTTGAAGGCGCGCCGCGATTTTCCTTCAGAGCTGGTGCAGGAACATGTTGAGTGGGCACTGAAACAACACGGAATCGGGTAACCCCTGTAGGAGCCTGCCGAAGGCTGCGATCATTTGATTTTGTTTTTAAGGGCAAGATCAAAAGATCGCAGCCTTCGGCAGCTCCTACACAGGGATCGCGTCACGGCGCGTCGTTGTAGACGAACTTGGGCATTTCCCAGTGAAAACGGATCGCCAGCAGGCGTAGCAGGAAGCCGCCAAACAGCGTAATCAGAATCGCTTGCTCGCCCGGCACGTTCAGATACAGGCACAGCATGTAGCACCACGCGGCGGCAAACGAGACGCTGGCGTACAGCTCGCGCCGGAAAATCAGCGGAATGTCATTACAGAAAATATCGCGAAGAATGCCGCCGAATACGCCGGTAATCACGCCGCTGACCGAGGCCACCAACATGCCATGGCCCATTTCCAGCGCGGTCATGCAGCCGATCAGGGTAAACGCAACCAGTCCCACGGCATCGAGCACCAGAAACAGCGAGCGCAAGTGACGCATCCAGCGTGCGGCAAACACAGTGAACATCGCCGCCACCGACGTCAGCACCAGATACTCAGGGTGTTTGACCCAGGTCAGCGGGTAATGCCCGAGCAGCACGTCACGCACCGAACCGCCACCCAGCGCAGTGATGCAGGCGATCAGCACCACACCAAACCAGTCCATGCCGCGTCGCCCGGCAGACAGCGCGCCGGTCATGGCTTCGGCGGTGATGGCGATCAGATAGAGCATCAGCAGCATGATGGCAGTCCAGGCAGGAAGGCGCGCAGTCTAGCCATTTCGGTCATGCGATCCAATGTAGGAGCTGCCGAAGGCTGCGATCTTTTGAATTTGATTTTAAACAAGATCAAAATATCGCAGCCTGCGGCGGCTCCTACACAGCGATCGCGTCAGAACTTGATGAAATGCTTGCGGTAGTGCTGCAGCTCGGCGATCGATTCGCGGATGTCGTCCAGCGCCAGATGGGTGCTGCCCTTCTTGAAGCTGTCGCGCACATCCGGCGCCCAGCGCGCGGCCAGTTCCTTGAGCGTGGAGACGTCGAGGTTGCGATAGTGGAAGTAGCTTTCCAGCGCCTTCATGTGGGTATAAAGGAAGCGACGGTCCTGGCAGATGCTGTTGCCGCAGATAGGCGACTTGCCCTTCGGCACCCATTGTTCCAGGAAAGCGATGGTTTCGGCCTCGGCCTCAGCCATGCTGATGCGGCTGTCGCGCACGCGCTGGGTCAGGCCCGAGTTGCCGTGGGTGCGGGTGTTCCACTCGTCCATGCGCGCAAGCACTGCGTCGCTGTGGTGGATGGCGATCACCGGGCCTTCGGCCAAGGTGTTGAGCTCACTGTCGGTGACGATGGTGGCCATTTCGATGATGACGTCGTTGTCCGGGTCCAGACCGGTCATTTCCAGGTCGATCCAGATCAGGTTCTGCGGGTTTTGCATATTCGGGCTCCTAGGCAATGCTGCGCAGTTTAGCCTAGGCCGGTGCCCGGGCGTGCTAAACTCGCGGCCGTTTTACCTAATCGCTGCATTCTTCAGACGGAACACCCATGGCCAAACGCCAACTCAATCGTCGTCAAAACTGGCGCATCGAAAAGATCCAGGGCGAGCGCGCCGCACGCGCCGCCAAACGCGAGTCCTCGGCGGTCGAAGCCCTCGAGGGCGGCGACCTTGGTCCTGAACAACACGGCCTGGTGATCGCCCACTTCGGTGTGCAGGTCGAAGTCGAGGCTGTCGACGGCGAACTCGCAGGACAAGTGTTCCGCTGCCACTTGCGCGCCAACCTGCCGGCGCTGGTCACCGGCGACAAAGTCGTCTGGCGCGCCGGCAACCAGGGCATCGGCGTGATCGTCGCGCAACTGCCGCGCAGCACCGAACTGTGCCGCCCCGACAGCCGTGGCCAGCTCAAGCCGGTTGCTGCCAACGTCGACATGATCGTCATCGTTTTCGCGCCGCTGCCCGAGCCCCACGCCAACCTGATCGACCGTTATCTGGTCGCCGCCGAACACGCTGGTATCCGCCCGCTTCTGCTGTTGAACAAATTCGACTTGATCGACGAGCAGAACGCCCCGGCGCTGAACGCGTTGCTGGCGGTGTACCGCACGCTGGGTTATCCGGTGCTGGAAGTGTCCGCCCACCACGGCAACGGCATGGAACAGTTGCAGCAGCAGCTCGACGGGCGCATCAGCGTATTCGTCGGCCAGTCCGGCGTCGGCAAATCGTCGCTGGTCAACAGCCTGCTGCCGGAGGTCGAAACCCGTGTCGGGCCGTTATCCGAGCTGTCCGGCCAGGGCACGCACACCACCACCACCGCGCGCCTGTTCCACTTCCCCGGCGGCGGCGAACTGATCGACTCCCCGGGCATCCGCGAATTCGGTCTCGGCCACGTCAGCCGCGCCGACGTCGAAGCCGGTTTCATCGAGTTCGACGACCTGCTCGGCACTTGCCGTTTCCGCGACTGCAAGCATGACCGTGAACCGGGTTGCGCGTTGCTCAAGGCCCTTGAAGACGGCCGCATCCAGCAGCAGCGGATGAACAGCTACCGCTCGATCATCGCCAGCCTGCCTGAAAACGGCTATTAAACAGTCGCGCCGGCAGCCCTTCGCCATGGGTTGCCGGTTGTCGGACTGCATCTGACTCACGCCTCTGCCTTTTAAACATCAGCTTCTTCTGTAGGCTTTTGCGCGACTGCTCGCAGGACCTTTCTGTTTTGTCGCGCAGACCTTGTAGGTCTTTGCCAGCGGCCTACATTCGTTTCCTCCTTCGCATACCGCGATCTCAGAGGAATCCAATGCAAAGCTGTCATTCATTCATCAGCCAATCGTCGCGTATCGCCCATGTGTGTAATCCGCACAGAATCGTCAGCGCGAACAGCCTGCTCACGGTGGTGTAACCATGCGCAAGGCACTGTTTATCGGCATCAATGACTATGCGCATATTTCCGGGCTGAGCGGCTGTTGCAACGACGCCATGGCCATGGCCTCGGTACTGAAAACCAACGCCAATGGCGACCCCAACTTCAAGAATGTCGTGTTGACGTCCGCCGAGGATTATCTCAGCCGGGAAAAGCTCGAAGACCAGATACGCGAACTGTTTTCCGGGGATTGCAACGTGGCTTTGCTGTACTTCGCCGGCCATGGCGGTTTCGATGCCGACACTGACGAAGGCATGTTGATCGCGCAGGATTACCGCAACGCTAAGGACGGCATCCGCATCAGCGACATCCTCAACTGGGCGGACAAAGCCACGCGGATCAAAAACAAGGTGATCATCCTCGACTGCTGCCAGAGCGGTTCAGCCGGCGAAGTCCGCGCCTTGCGCAGCGAAAGCAGCATGGTCAGCCAAGGCATGACGATCCTGACCGCCTGCAAAAAAGCCGAGCCGGCGATGGAGGGCGTGCAGCACGGTGTGTTCACCGGCCTGCTCCTGCAAGCGCTGCATGGCGGCGCAGCGAACATCCTCGGCAGGATCACTCCCGGCAGTCTGTATTCCTTCGTCGATAACGCTCTCGGTGCCTGGGAACAGCGCCCGGTGTTCAAGACCAATGTGTCGCAGTTCATTTCCCTGCGGGAAGTCTCGCCGCTGATCCCCAAGCAAATCCTGCGCAAATTGCCGGACTGGTTCGCCGAAGCCGAATCGGTGTTCCCCCTCGACCCCAGTTATGAGCCCACTGAAAAAGCGTTCGTGCCAGAACATGGCGAGGTTTTCGCCCAGTTGCAGAAGTGCAACCGCCACAGCCTGATCGAGCCGGTCGACGCCGAGCACATGTATTACGCCGCCATTCATTCGACCGGCTGCCGCCTGACGGCACTCGGCGCCTATTACCGCGAACTCGCCCTCAAAGGACATTTCTGATGCCAGTCTTTATCAGCTACCGCCACCTGGATCGCGCGCATGCGATCGCCATCAATACCCGTCTGACCCAGGCGAAGATCAGGACTTACCTTGATGTCCTCGACCCGGAATCGCAAACCACCGATGACATTACCGGAGTGATCACCCGCAACATCACCGAGTGCACGCACTTGCTGGCGGTGGTGTCGGAGAAGACCGCGCTGTCGTGGTGGGTACCATTTGAAATTGGCGAGGCGACGATCAGTAACCGGCGGATCTGTACGTTCAAAACCGGGCCGGCCGAACTGCCGATCTACCTGGACAAGTGGCCGAAGCTGAGCACGGCCAGTGATCTGGATTTTTTCATCGATGCGTATCGGGATGAGGTGTCGAACCAGCGCTCGATCACACTGGACTCGTTCAGCGACTCGGTGAAAGGGGCTTACAAGCGCGATGCAGAGATGTTTCATGAACAGCTGAAGAACCGGATTCGTCGCGGGTTCTAGAACGTCGTCACTTTCGAAAGGCCCCTCACCCTAGCCCTCTCCCAGAGGGAGAGGGGACTGACCGTGTCGCGTTCAAGAATAACGCCGACTTGAAATTACTCAGTCGAACTCAGGTTTTGGCCCCCCGGAAAATCGGCTCCCTCTCCCTCGGGAGAGGGCTGGGGTGAGGGGCAGAGGTCTGTCTGGCAACACAACTCTCAAGCCGAAAAAAAATCCTGACAAAAAAGCCAACATCACTGTCGGCTTTTTTGTCACTTACTGCTTCGGCGCAGGCGCTGGCGCGGCCCCACCCGGCTCAGCCGGCTTCGGCGCGGCGTCATCGAACAGATTCAAGCGTTCGCGCAACTCATGCGCCGGCACCGGCTGCCTGTCCGCCGGCAACGCATTCGGATCAACCGGGGCTGCCGGAGCAGCACCGTTCTGACCCTGATCCGCCGGCTTCGCCGCCTCAGGACCCTGCGCACCTTCAATCGCCGCCTGGGCTTTTTTGGTCAGCACGACAATGTCGATCCTGCGGTTCACCGGGTTGAACGGGTTTTCCCGGTCGAACAACGCCGAGGAGGCATAACCGACCACCCGCGCCACCTGTGCATCCGGATAACTGCCAGCGACCAGCGCGCGACGTGCCGCGTTTGCGCGGTTGGCCGAGAGCTCCCAGTTGCCGTAATCGCCAGTGCCGATGTATGGCTTGGCGTCGGTGTGGCCGCTGATGCTGATCTTGTTCGGCACCGCTTTGATGGTGTCGGCCATGGCCAGCAGGATGTCTTCGAAGTACGGTTTCAGGCGCGCGGAACCGGAGTCGAACATCGGCCGGTTTTCGGCGTCCATGATCTGGATGCGCAAGCCGTTCGGAGTGATTTCGAAGAGGATCTGATCCTTGAATTTCTGCAGCTGCGGGTTTTCGTCGACCTTGTTCTGCAGTTCTTGCAGCAGCAGTTCGAGACGCTCCTTCTCCACCTGCTCGGCCATGCCTTCCACCTGTTCAGTGTCGACCGTGACCTTGTCCGGTTGCGGCTGCGATTTCACTTCCGGGTTGAGGGTGTTTTCCGGCGCCAAGGTCGGCGTGCCACCGAGATCGATGATGTACGGCGTGCCGCTTTCGGAAAAGCCGACCGGGTCCTTGAAATAACCGGCGATGGCGATCTTCTGTTCTGGCGTGGCGGTGGACAGCAGCCACAGCACCAGGAAGAACGCCATCATCGCCGTGGCAAAGTCGGCGAAGGCGATTTTCCACGCCCCGCCGTGGTGCCCGGCGGCAATGCGCTTGACGCGCTTGACGATGATCGGCTGATTATTTTCCATGACTTAACGACCGCGAACCGCTTGTTCCAGCTCGGCGAAGCTTGGACGGTGCGCCGGGTACAGAACCTTGCGGCCGAACTCGACCGCCAGCGACGGCGGCATGCCGGACGCGGAAGCCACCAGCGAGGCCTTGATGGCTTCGTAGACGTTCAGCTCTTCCTTGGCATCGTGCGCCAGGGAGTGCGCCAACGGGCCGAAGAAACCGTATGCCGCGAGAATACCGAAGAAAGTACCGACCAGTGCCGCACCCACGTGCAGACCGATCGACGCCTGGTCGCCCTCGCCCAGCGAGGCCATGGTCACCACGATACCGAGTACCGCCGCGACGATACCGAAACCGGGCATGCCGTCGGCGATGCCGTTGACCGCGTGCGATGGGTGCTCGAGGTCTTCCTTGAGGCTGTACAGCTCCATGTCGAACAGGCCTTCCAGTTCGTGCGGAGCCATGTTGCCGGAGGACATGATGCGCAGGTAATCGCAGACAAACGCGGTCATGCGTTCATCCTTGAGCACCGCCGGGTACTTGGCGAAGATCGGGCTCGCGGCGGCATCTTCGATGTCGCCTTCAATGGCCATCATGCCTTCGCGGCGGCTCTTGTTGAGGATCTCGTAGATCAGCCCGAGCACTTCCAGGTAGAAGGTGTGGGTGAAGCGCGAACCGAACATGCTCAGGGATTTCTTGAGCACGTGCATCGTCATGTAACCGGGGTTGGCCTGGAGGAATGCACCGAGGGCCGCACCGCCGATGATCATCACCTCGAAGGGCTGGATCAGGGCGGCAATCTTGCCGTGGGAAAGCACGTATCCGCCGAGCACGCTCGCGAATACGACGATGATGCCGATAATTTTAGCCATAGGTAGAAGGTACTTGTTTAAGTCGGGTTCAAGGTCATATTCGGAAGTTAAAAAATCTCTTCTTCTACTTATCGGCAAAACTGCGCCAGACTATAGCCAGTTCAGGCGAAAAGCCAATTTAGCCCATGCCGGGCGCGTCTACAGTCAGTGAAGATCTCGTCCAGACATGGCTAATGAAACGAACGTCCCACACGCACAACCGACCACCCTCGACGGCTGGGTCAAGCTTCTCGACAGCGTCCTCCTGCCCGTGCCGCAAGAGGCTCACGACAAGGTCTGCCGGGCGATCCGCGACAATCGCAGCTCGCTGCGCGACATCGCCGACCTGATGCAGGACAGCCCGGCGCTGGCCTTGAGCATCATTCGTGAGGCGAATCGTCACACCCACGGCACCATGGCTGCGCCGGCGGAAAATCTTGAGGTAGCGATCAATCGCCTCGGCCTTGCGCGTACCGAAGAATTGCTCGCGCGCCTGCCTGCAGAACCGCACAGGCAGATCCCCAAGGCCTTGCGCCAATTGCAACTGATCAGCCAACACGCGACACAACAGGCCAACGGCTTTTTTGCCAGTCGCCTGGCGCGATTGTGGCAGGACATTCATTGGGGCAGCCTTCTGTTCTTGTCGCCGCTGTGGCCGTTGGCACTGACCTGTCCACAGTTGCTCGAAGAATGGGAACTGCGGGTGATCCACAAGGGCGAGTCGGCGCGTTTGGTCGAAAAGCAGTTGTTCGGCGTGCGCCTGTTGAGAATTGCCGAAGCACTGGTGCATGCCTGGCATTTGCCGATCTGGGTCGAGCAAGGCTACAAATTGCTGCTCAGCGAACAACGCGAACTGGTCAAGGTATTGCGCATCGCCCGTGACAGCGAACACCCGCTGCGCCAGCAGAATCGCCTCGACGATGACCCGACGCTGCGGCGCTGGCTCAATCAGCCGGCCAATACCGTGCTGCTGGCCAACGGCCTGGCGCTGTCGGCGCAACAGGCCTGGGACAGTCCGCACAGCAAGCGCTGGCAATACCTGACCAGCCTGTATTTGCAGATTTCCATGGACGAAGTGCAGCAACAGTTGCACCAGCAAGCCGCGAACAGCGCGCGCCAGCATGCAATGCCTGATTTGTGGCATCCGGCGGTTTCGCTGATCTGGCCGTGGGGCAGCCGTCGTTTGCCTGCCGGAATGCTGCCGGCAGCGGCACCGAATGTCGAAGATTTGAGCCAGTGGCGTCGGCAATGCGCCGAACTGCTCGCCGAGCCCAGTCGCTTCACCAATGCGATGAGCCTGACCGTCGCTGCCCGCGAGGCACTGGTGGCCAGCGGCATGCGCCGGGTGATGATTCTGATGGCTGACCGCACGCACTCGACTCTGCGCGTACATCAAACCGCCGGCCTGCCCAAGGACGCGGCGGCTCTGAGTTTTGTCGTCAGCCAAAGCAAGGTACTGCAACGCCTGCTCGCGCAGCAGGCGCAGGTGCGCATCACGCCAGAGAACAACGCGCAGTTCTCTGCCTTGTTACCCGCGAGCCTGCGCACACTGTTTCGCGGCGAGCATCTGTTCCTGCGGTCACTGGTCAACAACGGCCGGGTGATCATGATCGTCGTCGCCGATCAGGGCGGCGGGCCGTTTGCCGACATCACCGTGCAAGCCTTCGGCAAGACCGCGCAGTGCATCGAAAAAGCCCTGCACAGCTTTAGCAGCCGTGGCCAATGAGCCTGCGCTACAATCCTCCCCTTTGTGCTCTGGAGACCTCACATGTCTGACTTCTCTGGCTTGCCGCTCGTCATCGAGCCGAGCGACCTGCTGCCGCGTCTGGAGTCCCCGGAACTGATTCTGGTGGACCTGACCAGCCCTGCCCGGTATGCCGAAGGTCACTTGCCCGGCGCACGTTTTGTCGACCCGAAGCGCACTCAGCTCGGCCAGCCACCAGCGCCCGGGCTGATGCCGGCGAAGGCCGATCTGGAAGCGTTGTTTGGTGAGCTCGGTCATCGCAAAGATGCGGTCTACGTCGTGTATGACGATGAAGGCGGCGGCTGGGCCGGGCGCTTCATCTGGCTGCTCGATGTCATTGGCCACGACAAGTACCACTATATAGACGGTGGCCTGCCGGCCTGGCTGGCGGACGGCATGCCCATGTCGATTCAGGTGCCGGCCCCGGTCGGTGGACCGGTCTCGCTGACCCTGCACGACGAACCGACCGCCACCCGCGAATACCTGCAAAGCCGTCTCGGCGCGGCCGATCTGGCGATCTGGGATGCGCGCGGGCCGCTGGAATATTCCGGCGAGAAAGTTCTCGCAGCCAAGGGCGGCCATATTCCTGGCGCGGTCAATTTCGAATGGACCGCCGGCATGGATCAGGCACGCCAGTTGCGCATCCGCACCGACATGCCGCAGATCCTCGATAACCTCGGGATCACCAAGGACAAGGAAATCATCACCCACTGCCAGACCCATCACCGGTCGGGCTTCACTTATCTGGTGGCCAAATCCCTCGGTTATCCGCGGGTCAAGGGCTACGCCGGTTCCTGGGGCGAATGGGGCAACCACCCCGACACGCCTGTCGAGATTCAAGCTTCCAAGGACAACTAATGAAAGAGCGTCTGTTTATCCTCAGCCAATACCTGCTGCCGCATCACCTGCTGTCGCGCCTGGCCGGCTGCATCGCCGAATGCCGCGTGCGCTGGTTCAAGAATGCCTTCACCCAATGGTTTGCCAAGCGTTATCAGGTGGACATGTCGCAAGCACTGGTCGAAGACCTGACCGCTTACGAGCACTTCAACGCCTTCTTCACCCGCGCCCTGAAAGACGGCGCGCGTCCCCTGGACGAAACTCCGGGCGCGATCCTCAGCCCGGCCGACGGTGCGGTCAGCCAGCTCGGCCCGATCGAGCACGGCCGCGTGTTCCAGGCCAAGGGTCACAGCTTCAGCGTCCTCGAATTGCTCGGCGGTGACGCGGCAAACGCGGCGCCGTTCATGGGCGGCGACTTCGCCACCATTTACCTGTCGCCAAAGGATTACCACCGCGTGCACATGCCGCTGGCCGGCACCCTGCGGGAAATGGTCTACATCCCGGGACGAATTTTCTCGGTGAATCAGACCACCGCCGAAAACGTTCCCGAGCTGTTCGCCCGCAACGAGCGTGTGGCGTGCATTTTCGACACCGAGCGCGGGCCGATGGCCGTGGTGCTGGTCGGTGCGATGATTGTCGCTTCGATCGAAACCGTATGGGCCGGTCTGGTCACGCCCCCGAAGCGCGAGCTGAAAACCTTCCGCTACGACGAAGCCGCCCGCGCACCGATTCACCTGGAAAAAGGCGCGGAACTGGGGCGCTTCAAGTTGGGCTCGACGGCGATTGTGCTGTTTGGCCCGGATCAGGTGAAGTGGGCCGAAGAGCTGGTGGCCGGCTCGCCAGTTCAGATGGGCCAGGGTCTGGCGCTGCCGAAAATGTGACGGTCTTTGCGGAAGCGGCCAGTGCTGCTTCCGCAAACTGCGGCATTTGCTGCTATGGTTTGGGCATGAGCCAGACCCTCTTCTCTCCCAAGTTACGCGCTCCGACTCCTACGCAAACACGCCTGTCGTTTTGCGACGCCAGCCCGCGCGACCTCAAGCGCTGGATCGCCGGCCTGCCCAAGGCCAACATCGGCGAAACCGCGCGCCTGCTCTATCAGGGCCTGGGCGAACTCAACCTGCTGCTCACCCCCAGCGATAATCGCCTGCAACTGCTGGAGTTGCTGCGGCCCGAGGTGTATTTCGTCTGCCTGCATCTGGAACGGCATTTCCTGCATCAGGCGATCATGCTCGACGAGCGTTCGCGTAAGGTCAGCAACCTGTGCCAGGCGCTGCAAGGCCAGTTGGCCATCGGTTATAAGCAGATCGTCCTGCGTATCCTGCCGAAATACAGCAAGGACCGCGCGACGCTGGTCAGCACCGCCTTGCAGCGCGCCGCGCATGCCCTGAAGGCGCAACTGGTACGCGCCACGCAGCTGTACAGTTCACCGCCGGAACACGTGTGGCTCGAATTGCATCAGTTGTATCGCAGCGCTGCGCAATTACAGCTGCAACAACGGCGGCTGCGCGATGATCTGGCGTTTTTGACCAGCGAACTGAGCGTCGAACAGACCTACATTGCCGCTCTGCTCTTGGGCAGCGCCCGTTGCAATCAGTTACGCCAGAGCCAGATTGCCAGACTCGCCGAGGTGATCGAGCCGTGGAGCGCGCTGCTCACGCTGTATCCCGATCGCGCCAATGACGGTCTGTTTGCGGTCAGCGCGGAACTCGATGTCGGCCCGCGTTACCGCAAGATGTTTCGCAGCGAACAACAGAGCGAGCTGATGGGCTTCGACCCGCAACCGCTGGTGAATAACCTCGAAGCGCATTTACAGCAGCAACCGACAACCACGCCGTTGCCCCTCTCTGCAGGGCTCAGCGTCGACACCCTGCAACATCTGCACGCCACCTGGGGGCAGGCCGCCGAGCGCAGCTTTCAGCGCAGCGCCGGCCAAGGCACGTTGACCGTGTGCGTCGGCATGAGCGCCCTGCACTTCTACCTCGGCGGCGAGCGCACCTTCAGCGAATTGCTTAAACATCCGGTGGCCCGCGCGGCGAATTTCAGCCGCGTCGTAGCCAACGGGGAAAAGGACAGCTGGAGCCAGGCATTCGACGCGGCACCGCAAAGCAACGATGAGCTGTTGCCGTACGAGGAAATCCAGTACGACCAATTGGTAGAAGACGAAAGCCCCGGCAACACGCCAAACTATCCGCTTTATGCCTTGCCCGTGATCAATCATAGCCCCGGCGGTTATTGCCTGGCCTGGCCGAGCGAGGTGCCCGCCGAATTGCAGGCCGGGGAAATGCTCGGCATTCAGGACAGCGAAAGCAGAGGCTGGAGCATTGCAGTGATTCGCTGGATCCGCCAGGTACGCGGCAGCGGCACGCAGATGGGCATCGAACTGGTCGCGCCACACGCCCAGCCGTGTGGGCTGCAACTGGTGCGTTCAAAGGACGATCACGGCCATTATTTGCGCGCTTTGCTGCTGCCGGAGATCAGCGCGATCGACGTGCCGGCCACCGTACTTGCCCCGCGCCTGCCTTTTCAGGAAGGCAACAAGGTTTTGATCAACACTCAGGGCGAGGAACACCGCGCGGGGCTGGATCGGCGGGTGGCGAGTACGCACAGCTTCAACCAGTTCGCCTATCGCTCGCTGGATACTGCGCAGAATGGCGGGGGTGAAGAGGATTTCGATTCGTTGTGGAATTCGCTTTAGACCGAGGTGCGGCCTTCGCGAGCAAGCTCGCTCCCACATTCAAATGCATTTCAAATGTGGGAGCGAGCTTGCTCGCGAAGAGGCCAGATCAGCTTATCGAGATCTTAGAGCTGCCCGTCGCGATCGCGGAAACCCAGAAGATACAACACACCATCCAGACCCAGCGTTGAAATCGCCTGCTTCGCCGATTGCTTCACCAGCGGCTTGGCGCGGAACGCCACGCCCAGCCCGGCAATCGCCAGCATCGGCAAGTCGTTGGCACCGTCGCCGACAGCAATGGTCTGTTCCAGGCGCAAGCCTTCCTTGTGCGCCAGCTCCTTAAGCAAGTCAGCCTTGCGCTGTGCATCGACAATCGGCTCGATCGCCACGCCGGTGCACTTGCCGTCGACCACTTCCAGCTCGTTGGCGAACACGTAGTCGATGCCAAGCCTGGCTTGCAGCTGCTTGGCGAAATACGTGAAGCCACCCGAGAGAATCGCGGTTTTGTAACCCAGGCGCTTGAGTTCGGCAAACAGGGTTTCAGCGCCTTCGGTCAGGCGCAGCGAGGCGCCGATCGAGTCGAGCACACTGACGTCGAGGCCCTTGAGCAGCGCCAGACGCTCCTTGAAGCTGGCGCGGAAATCCAATTCGCCGGCCATGGCGCGTTCAGTGATCTCCGAAACCCGATCACCTACGCCGGCCGCCTTGGCCAATTCGTCGATCACTTCCGCTTCGATCAGCGTCGAGTCCATGTCGAAAACAGCCAGACGGCGGTTACGGCGGAATAGCGAATCTTCCTGAAAGGCGATATCGACGTTCAATTCCTGCGCAACGCTGAGGAATTCGGCGCGCAGGGCCTGCGGATCGGCCGCTTCGCCACGTACGGAAAACTCGATGCACCCCTTGCCCTTGTCGGCCGGCGTGTCCAGCGGCATGCGCCCCGACAGACGGTCGATATGGTCGATGTTCAGGCCATATTTGGCGGTGATCGCGCTAACCGCCTGCAACTGGCCAGCGGTGACCTTGCGCGTCAGCAGGGTAACGATATGGCGTTTCTTGCCCTGATTGCCCACCCACTGCTGGTAATCCTCTTCGGACACCGGGGTGAAGCGCACTTGCTGATCCAGTTCATAACCCTTGAACAGGATGTCCTTGAGCACCGACTTGCCCTGCTCGGAATCGGGAATCTCAACCAGGATGCCGAACGACAGGGTGTCGTGGATCACCGCCTGACCGATGTCGAGAATATTCACACCACCTTGTGCCAGAACACCGGTGATGGCCGCCGTCAGACCCGGACGGTCGACTCCCGTGATGTTAATCAGGACGATTTCGCGCAACGCGCACCCCCGCAACTGGAAAAAAACCGCATTCTACCCACTTTCAGTGACCATCGGGCACCGCGAGCGCTTTGCCGGTCTGGGGCCTGTCGCTATACTGCGCGTCAACTTCACGGACAAAGAGCCGAGCTCAAGTGAACCGGCCCACGCCAGTCAAAACCGATAACTTCTTCCTGCTGATCTTCCGTGCACTGCGCCACCGCCGTGTACCGATTGCATTGCGCATTGCCAGCCACAACGTGATCCTGGTCGCTCTGGCCCTGGTGATCTATGCCGGGGTGATGGGTCTGCAGTTCAAGCAGGCCATGCACGAGCAGGCCGATGCGCTGGGCGAAAGCCTGACCACGCAGACCGCCACCTCCGCCACCGAGCTGCTGGTGTCCAACGACATCCTCAGCCTCAACGTGCTGCTCAACAACCTGACCAAGAACAAGCTGGTCGCTCACGCGGCGATCTACAGTGTCGACAACCGCATCCTCGCCGAGTCCGGTCAGCGTCCCAAGCACAGCCTGCTGGGCGAAGCCGAGGGCATGTACGAGAGCAAGATCACTTTCCAGGACGTGACCGCCGGGCAACTGCGCATCAGCCTGGACATGGATCAGTTCCAGCAGCCGATGACCATCAGCCTGCAGAGCATGGGCATTTTGAGCGCGATTCTGCTGGCACTGTCGCTGGCCCTGAGCTTGCGCATGGGTCGTTATCTGTCGACGCCGCTGCTGCAATTGCGCGTGTGGCTGCGCCGGATCGACGCACACACGCCGGGCATCGATCGGCAGGATGAAATCGGCGATCTGGCGCGTCAGCTGCACGCCAGCTACGCCCCGGAACCGGAGCCTGAGCCTGAGCCTGAACCCGAGCCGGAATTCGCCGAGGATGAAGACGAGCCGGAATTCGAGGTGCGCAACCTGCGCGATCCGAGCTTCGACGAAAGCCGCCCGCTGGCCGCGAAGAAACCGGCACCGCGCCACTTGGTCAGCACCGTCGAAGACGATGATGACGATGACGCCTTCGCCGACCTGCGCGACGAATCGCTCAACAGCGCCGCCCAACCGCTGGCGCGCAAACCGACCCCTGACGTCCCGCAGCACACCGCCGTACTGGCCGTGCAACTGGGCTCGCAGGAACAATTGCGCCGCTTGCCTCGCGCACGTCTGGAAGAATTGCAGGAACGCTATCGCGACTGCCTTGAACAGGCCGCTTCGCTGTATCAGGGCGAAATCGAAACCCTCAACGATGGCAGCACACTGCTGCTGTTCCACACCGAAGATTGCGGCGACGACTACCTGACCAATGCCATCTGCTGCGGCGAACTGCTGCGTGCGCTGGGTCATCAGTTGCAGATCGAGGTTGCGGACAGCGGCATTACCCTGCAATTGCAACTGGGCCTGACCTTGGGCGATGAGTTGTTCGGTTTGAGCCAGATTGATTTGCTGCTGACCGATTCTGCGCAGGATGCACTGGCCTTGTCGCAACACAGCCGCAACCTGCTCCTGGTCGAGCGCAAGATCAGTGACGACGCGCTGATCCGCCAGCGTGCGCGGATCCGGCCGATCGCCAGCCCTGAAGGCGCTTGCTGTGTCGAGCGGTTGATGGAGCCTTATCCGTCGATGCTCGAACGACAGCTGGCGCGGATGCATGAGCGCCGGGCGTAGGGCTTAGATCCGATACGCAAAAGCCCGCAGACGAGTGATGGTCTGCGGGCTTTTTTGTGCACGGCGTAATTGGAATCGTGTGCATCCCTGAAAAGCCCCTCACCCTAGCCCTCTCCCAGAGGGAGAGGGGACTGATTGGGAGATATTCCAGAGTTACACCGACTTGAACGTCCTGCTTTGAATCCATAATCGCCAAAATCTGTCAGGTCAATGTATAGCGAAAGACACCTCGGTCGGCTCCCTCTCCCAGAGGGAGAGGGGACTGATTGGGGGATATTCCAGAGTTACACCGACTTGAACGCCCTGCCTTGAATCCATAATCGCCAAAATCTTTCAGGTCAATGTATAGCGAAAGACAGCTCGGTCGGCTCCCTCTCCCTCCGGGAGAGGGCTGGGGTGAGGGGTTGCTTTGGATTTTTACGCGGCCCCAGACACAACAAAGCCCGCACAAGGCGGGCTCTGTTCTGACTCGTTCCAGGCTCAGAAGCGAAACACTTCCATATCCGTACGAATCGGCGAGGCCATCGGAATCTTCGGTTGCTTCTCGGCATCCGCCGCTGGCGCAGCAGGTTTCGGCGCGGCTTTGCGTGTTGCCTCCGCCACTGGCGGCTGGTTGGCCAGCGGCTTGAGCGCCACCGACAGTTGCTCGGCCAGACGCTGCAACAGGATCCCCTGTGCCTGCACCTGCGAAGCGGTGCTGCCTGCGTGCAATTCCTGCAGATGAATGATGCGGTTATCGCGCACCTTGCCCCGGCGATCGATCAAACGCCATTGCGCATCGAGAATGGCCGGTTGTTTCGCCCCGGAATCCAGACGGGTGATGGTCAGCAGCACCTGCACATCCGGTGTGAACCCGGCGGTCGCAGGCGCCAGCACCACTCGCTGGCTGTCCAGGTGGCCCGCGACCTGACGCATCAGCAACTGATCGATATCCGACGAAAGGCTGCCAGCCCAACGACCGTCGGTCGCCGCTTGCAGGCTGCCGTCCGGTTGACGTTGCAGAAGAGTCTCGCGCTGAAGGTAATCGGCAACCACCACCGGCCCCAGCAAAACCGCCATGCCCGCGCTTTGCGCAGGCTGAACCGGACTTCCGCTGTCCAGTTGATACAGCGACACCGGCTGGTGAACGCTGCAACCCGCCAAGCCAAGAACGCCGGCGAGCAACAAAATAAGGGGGCGTAGAGCAGTCATCATCCCGTCCAGGTGGCCGCCACAAGGCTGACCACAGTGAAAATACTCAATAAATATGAAGAACGCTCGACCACGCCGGCGCTTGAAAGGCCATATCATCCGTGAATATGCGTTCCGACTCCAGCGCCAAAGCGTCGATCTACGCGTTTAATCGCAGATCGAACGCTCTAGGGTGGCGTTCTCGCCTAATTGAGGTTTTCGACGAGCAGCGCATCCACTCTCTGGAAGCCCCTTGGCAACTTGTTACCACGGCGTCCTCGCTCACCTTTGTAATGTTCGAGGTCGTCGGCCTTCAGTGACAGGGTCCGCTTGCCAGCCTGCAACACCAGGGTGGCGCCTTCCGGCAGGACGGCGATGTCCGTGACATATTCTTCGCGGCTGGCCACCCGCTCACCGGAAATACCGATGATCTTGTTGCCTTTGCCCTTACCCAATTGTGGCAGATCGCTGATCTTGAAGATCAGCAGGCGACCTTCGGTCGTGACCGAGGCCAGCCAGTTCTGCTCACGATCGGCCACAGGGCGCGGCGCGATGACCTTGGCGTTGTTCGGCAGACTCAACAGAGCCTTGCCGGCCTTGTTCTTGGCTTGCAGGTCTTCGCCTTTGACCACGAAGCCGTAACCGGCATCGGAAGCGATCACGTACAGCGCATCGTCTTCGGGCATCAGCACACATTCGAACGAGGCGCCCGGTGGCGGCGTCAGGCGGCCGGTCAACGGTTCGCCCTGGCCACGGGCCGACGGCAAGGTATGCGCGGCGACCGAATAGCTGCGACCGGTGGAATCGATGAACACGGCAAACTGATTCGAACGCCCCGCCGCCGAGGTCTTGAAGCCGTCCCCCGCCTTGTAGGAAAGACCGGTGGCGTCGATGTCATGGCCCTTGGCCGAACGCACCCAGCCTTTTTCCGACAACACGACGGTGACTTTCTCGTTCGGCAGCAGATCGTGCTCGGTCAGCGCCTTGGCTTCGGCGCGCTCGACGATTGGCGAACGGCGGTCATCGCCGTAGGTTTCGGCGTCCTTGAGCAGCTCGGTGCGCACCAATTTCTTCAGCTTCGCTTCACTGCCCAGCAGGGCTTGCAGCTTGGCTTGTTCCTTGAGCAGTTCGTCCTGCTCGTCGCGCAGCTTCATCTCTTCCAGTCGCGCCAACTGCCGCAGACGGGTGTCGAGAATGTAGTCGGCCTGAATCTCACTGAGGGCGAAACGCTCGATCAGTTTGGCTTTCGGGTGCTCCTCGGTACGGATGATGTGGATCACTTCATCCAGATTGAGATAGGCAATCAGCAAGCCGTCCAACAGGTGCAGGCGACGCTCGACCTTGTCGAGGCGGAATTGCAGGCGGCGACGCACGGTCAGCACGCGGAATTCCAGCCATTCGACCAGCAGCGCACGCAGATTTTTCAGCTGCGGCTTGCCATCCAGACCGATGATGTTGACGTTGACCCGGTAGGTCGACTCCAGCTCGGTGCTGGCGAACAGGTGCTGCATCAGCGCTTCGTGATCGACGCGGCTGTTGACCGGGATGATCACGATGCGGCACGGGTTTTCGTGGTCGGATTCGTCGCGCAGGTCGGCGATCTGCGGCGCTTTCGACGGTTTGGCCTGCATCAGCGCGGCGATCTGCTCCAGCACCTTGGCCCCGGAGACCTGATGCGGCAGCGCGGTGACGATGATGTCGCCGTCCTCAACATGGTAAACGGCGCGCATGCGCACCGAGCCCTTACCGGTTTCGTACATCTTCAGCAGGTCGGCGCGCGGCGTGATGATTTCCGCTTCGGTCGGATAGTCCGGCCCCTGAATGTGTTCGCAGAGCTGCTCGACCGTGGCTTTCGGCTCATCCAGCAAGCGCACGCAGGCGGTGGCGACTTCGCGCAGGTTGTGCGGCGGCACGTCGGTGGCCATGCCCACGGCGATACCGGTGGTGCCGTTGAGCAGAATGTTCGGCAGGCGCGCCGGCAGCACCAGCGGTTCCTGCAGGGTGCCGTCGAAGTTCGGGCCCCAGTCGGCAGTGCCCTGGCCCAATTCACTGAGCAGCACTTCGGAATAACGCGACAGCCGCGCTTCGGTGTAACGCATCGCGGCGAAGGACTTCGGATCGTCCGGCGCACCCCAGTTGCCCTGGCCGTCGACCAGCGTGTAGCGATAGCTGAACGGCTGCGCCATCAACACCATCGCTTCGTAGCAAGCCGAGTCGCCGTGAGGGTGGAACTTGCCGAGCACGTCACCGACGGTACGCGCCGATTTCTTGTGCTTGGAGTCGGCATCCAGCCCCAGCTCGCTCATGGCGTAGACGATACGCCGCTGCACCGGTTTCAGGCCGTCGCCGATATGCGGCAGGGCGCGGTCCATGATCACGTACATGGAGTAGTTGAGGTAGGCATTTTCGGTGAAGTCAGCCAGCGAGCGGCGTTCTACACCGTCCAGGCTGAGATCAAGGGAGTCGCTCATGCGGGCCTCATCGGTTCGTTGTCTGGCGCAGCAGCATGGTGCCACCGCGCTGGGTAAATTCAAGTTTGTTCAGGGCGCTCATGCCGAGCAGCACCTGATCGCCATGCAGCCCCGGCGCCACCAGTGCGCGGACATCCCGCAGCACAATGTCGCCCAATTGCAGGCGGGCAATCTTCGTTCGATAACCCTGGCTCAGGCCATTGGCCGTGCTCAGGGTCACGCCGAAACCTTCTTGCAGCTTCAAACGCTTGGCCAGATCCGCCGGAATCGCCACATCGGTAGCGCCGGTGTCGAGCATGAACTCGACCGGCTCACCGTTGATCTGGCCGCTGGCGACAAAATGCCCTTGGGCATTGCTCGCCAGTTTCACCTCGATAAATCCTTCGCCCTGCTCCGACGTGACCACGATGTTCGGATTCTGCTGGCGCTGTTCCCACTGCCCGAAAAATTTCGTCGCGAGAAACAGCGCCGCGCACCAGGCGAGAACCATCAACACCCGACCGGCACGCTTGCCCGGCGGTTGCCGACTCATGGCCTGGCGCTCCAGCCACCGTCCGGTGCGGCGAAGCGCCAGACCACCGGGCGGGCCTCGCCGTCGGCACGCGGGCCGAAATTATTATCGACGCCGATCCACGCGCCCTCGGCGTCAACGATCAGCGCTTCTTCCAGCCCGTAGTTCTGCGAGTAGCGTCGTTTTTCCTGCAACAGTTCACCGGCATACGACCAGCATTTCTCGACCCTGGCCGTCTGTGCATCGCGACGACAGATCTCATAAGCATTGCGTTCAAGAGTAAACAGCTTGCCGTTGAACAATGAAATGTCGGAAAAGTCGCGATGAACCGCTTTCGCCTTGGGAAACTGTGGCGGCTGCATCTCCTTGCCGCCCTCACTGAGCAGCACGCAGCGACCGTCGCAATCCCACACCGTCTGCTGGCGCTTGATCAGCAGCAGGCCGCGCTTTTGCCGTTCAGCGGCCAGCCAGATCTGATCACCGGCCGGGTTGATCGCCAGGCCCTCGAAGATCGAATTGAACTTCAGCAGCAGGCCGCTCGCCCGCGCTTCGTGAACCAGCAGCGGCGAGATTTTCAGCCAGTTCGCCGGGCCGCTGACCGGCACCTGCAATACCGCCGCATGCGCTTCACTGACGATGTAGCGATTACCGGCACTGTCGCAACTGATGCCTTCGAAATCCAGATCGCCCCCGCGAATGAACGACGCCGCCCAGGTGCGCGAACTCAAGCCCCACGGCAAGCCACTCTCGGGCACGGGCGGCACGTCGATGTGCACGGTTTGCGCTTGCCAGACCGGATCGCGGGTATCGAGCCGGTAAATCTGCTCATCATCGCGATCGGACACCGTCCACAGCTCGTTGCCGCACATGGCCAGACCCGACAGGTTGCCGCCACGCATGCCCTCCACCGGGTGCTCGGAAAGCAGCCGCAACTCTTGCAGCGGCTCGGCCGACACGCTCAGCGCACTCAGCAGCAACGCACCCGCCAAGGCCCAGCCAAACTGCATCAGGCCAGCACCTCGGCGAGGTTGCCTTTGGATTCCAGCCAGGATTTGCGGTCGCCGGCGCGTTTCTTCGCCAGCAGCATATCCATCATTTCCGAGGTTTCGGCGAAGTCTTCGCCCAGCGTCAACTGCACCAGGCGCCGGGTGTTCGGATCCATGGTGGTTTCACGCAGTTGCGGCGGGTTCATTTCACCCAGACCCTTGAATCGGGTGACCTGCGGCTTGCCGCGCTTCTTCTCGGCCACCAGGCGATCGAGAATGCCGTCGCGTTCGGCTTCGTCGAGGGCGTAGTAGATCTCTTTACCGAGGTCGATGCGGTACAGCGGCGGCATCGCCACATAGACGTGACCGGCATCCACTAACGGGCGGAAGTGCTGGACGAACAGCGCGCACAGCAACGTGGCGATGTGCAGACCGTCGGAGTCGGCGTCGGCGAGGATGCAGATCTTGCCGTAGCGCAGCTGGCTCATGTCCGCCGCGCCCGGATCGACGCCGATGGCCACAGCGATGTTGTGCACTTCCTGGCTGGCAAGCACTTCGCTGCCGTCGACTTCCCAGGTGTTGAGGATCTTGCCGCGCAACGGCAGGATCGCCTGGAATTCCTTGTCCCGCGCTTGCTTGGCCGAACCGCCGGCGGAGTCACCCTCGACCAGAAACAGCTCGGAACGCATCGGATCCTGCCCGGCGCAGTCAGCCAGTTTGCCCGGCAGTGCCGGGCCCTGGGTGACGCGTTTGCGCTCGACTTTCTTGCTCGCCTTGAGGCGGCGACCGGCATTGTTGATCGCCAGTTCGGCCAAGGCCAGACCGGTTTCCGGGTTGGCGTTGAGCCACAGGCTGAACGCATCCTTGACCACCCCGGAGACGAACGCCGCCGCTTCACGGGATGAAAGGCGCTCTTTGGTCTGGCCGGAGAATTGCGGTTCCTGCATCTTCATCGACAGGACGAACGCGATGCGCTCCCAGACGTCTTCCGGCGCCAGCTTCACGCCGCGCGGCAGCAGGCTGCGGAATTCGCAGAACTCGCGCATCGCATCGAGCAGGCCCTGACGCAAACCGTTGACGTGGGTACCGCCCTGCGCGGTCGGGATCAGGTTGACGTAGCTCTCCTGCACCGCGTCGCCGCCTTCCGGCAGCCACAGCAGCGCCCAGTCGACCGCTTCTTTATTACCGGCGAAGGCGCCGCAGAACGGCTCGTTCGGCAGCCGTTCGAATTCGCTGACCGCATCCACCAGATAGGAGCGCAGGCCGTCTTCGTAATGCCACTCGACTTTCTCGCCGGTGCCCTTGTCTTCGAAGCTCACCAGCAAGCCCGGGCACAGCACAGCCTTGGCCTTGAGCACGTGCTTGAGGCGGCTGATGGAGAATTTCGGCGAGTCGAAGTATTTCGGGTCCGGCGCGAAGTACACGCTGGTGCCGGTGTTGCGCTTGCCGACGGTGCCGACGATTTCCAGCTCGGAGGCTTTGAAGCCGTCCTTGAAGGTCATCTGGTATTCGTTGCCGTCACGTTTGACCCGTACACGCACTTCCGTGGACAGGGCGTTGACCACGGAAATACCCACCCCGTGCAAACCGCCGGAGAACTGGTAGTTCTTGTTGGAAAACTTGCCGCCCGCGTGCAGCTTGGTGAGGATCAGTTCGACACCGGATACACCCTCTTCCGGGTGAATGTCGACCGGCATGCCACGGCCGTCGTCGCTGACTTCCAGCGAATGGTCGGCGTGCAAGATCACCTGCACCGATTTGGCGTGGCCGGCCAGGGCTTCGTCGACGCTGTTGTCGATGACTTCCTGGGCGAGGTGGTTCGGCCGACTGGTGTCGGTGTACATGCCGGGGCGTTTGCGCACCGGGTCGAGGCCCGAGAGGACTTCGATGGCGTCGGCGTTATAAGAACTAGCGCTGGGAGTGGCCATAAGGTCTCGTCGTCAGTCATTCATGAAAGAGGGGCAAGACTTCACAGCGTGATGAAATCGATTGCCTGATACATATCGGCAGCCATGCCGGCAAAACTCAGCAACGCCGGCAATTGCCCGGCAAAGCCCTGAAAACTGTGGTCGCCGCCAGCCTGGATGCGCAAGGCACAGGCGCGGTAATACTGTTGGGCGAGGCGATAATCCAGCGTTTCGTCGCCGGTTTGCAACCAGACTTGGTAACGCTGCGGATCCTGCGGTGGTGGCACTTCCAGTTCGGCCAATGCCGTTACGTGGTCGTGGGTCAGTTCCCAGGTTTCATCGGTGTAGAGGTTTTTCTGCGTGCCCAGATAACCATCGAACATCCGGTGCGGGCTGACCGCCGGATTGACCAGCAGGGCTTTCAGGCCATGGCGCTCAGCCAGATGAGTCGCATAGTAGCCGCCGAGCGAACTTCCCACCAGCAACGGCCGGCCCAGCTCGGCGATTGCCTGTTCGAGCTGACCGATGGCTTCGCGCGGATGGTGATGCAGCGCCGGCACGCGCAATTGCTCGCTCAAGCCCAGCCGCTCCATGACCGCGACCAGCTGACAGGCCTTCTTCGAGGCCGGCGCGCTGTTGAAACCGTGGATATAGAGGATCGAACCGGACATTTGAGCTCCCTGGCTGTCGGTTTGGGTTTGCGGAGTTTACAGGGAGAGAAGATGGGATTGGGGGTGGTTTCGAGAAATTGGTCATTCAGCGGGAGCGGCCCTCACCCTAGCCCTCTCCCAAAGGGAGAGGGGACTGATTGGGGGATATTGAAGAGATACACCGACCTGAAAGTGATTTGGCGAATCCATAATCGCCACCGCCGTTGCAGGTCGGCGGATCGCGAAAGACACCTCGGTCGGCCCCCTCTCCCTCCGGGCTGGGGTGAGGGGCTTTTGATTGTCAGTTCAGTAGCCGTTGGAGCCGTAGTCAATGGTGAACTCGAAATCAGTAACGCGCTCAACCCCGGTTTCCAGACGCCCATCCGGCAACAGCCGCAGCCAGCGATACCCCGGCGCCTGCTCGCCGACCTTGAAATCCGCACTCCCCGGCTCGAACTGGATGCACGTCGAAGGCGAGGCCATCAAGCGCACGCCATTGCGCTCGCAGTCGATTTGCTGATGCACATGTCCCCACAGCACCGCGCGAACCTGCGGAAAGCGATCCAGCACTTCAAAGAACGCTTCAGGATTGCGCAGGCCGATCGGTTCCATCCACGCGCAGCCGATCGACACCGGATGATGATGAAAGCACACCAGATGATGGCGCTCCGGCGCTTCACTCAGCGCCCGGGCCAGCAACTGCAACTGGTCGTCCTGCAGATACCCCGGCACCGAACCCGGCACGGCCGAATCGAGCATCGTCACCCGCCAATTACCGATATCGACCACCGGCTCCAGCAACGTGCTCTGCACCGCCGCCTCGGCCATGACCATCGGCTCGTCGTGATTGCCGGGAATCCACCGCGCCGGTGCATCGATCTGCGCGCTCAGTTGGCGGAAGGCCTGATAGGACTCCAGCGTGCCGTCCTGGGAAATATCGCCGGTGGCCAGCACCAGGTCGATCTGCGCTTGTTGCGCCAACACCAGGTCGATGACCTTTTGCAGGCTCTCGCGGGTCTTCATGCCCAGCAGCGTGCCGTCCACCTCGGCGAACAGGTGGCTGTCGGACAACTGCACCAGCAGCGCCGGGTCGGCGCTGGTCAATGTCGATACGCTGGACAAAGCGTTCTCCCGGGCTAAGGCACGCAATGAATGGGTGCGGCAATTATGCTGGGGGATGACACAAAGGGGAAACCGCCGAAGCGGACGCAGTTCACAACTAGCGAACGACTTCGTACTCGTGCCCCAGCGCCAGGCAATGACTCAGCCATTCGCCCAGGAACACATTGAGCTGGGCCTTCTCATCGGGCTGGTGCATGGCGGCGTTCGGGTAAGGATAGATGCCGCGAAAGCGTCGTGCATGTTCGGCGCTGACCACTTCGGCCATGCGCGCGTCGTGATAGACCTGCACTTCCAGCTGCGGCACCGGCAACCAAGGCAGGCTGTGCTCCTGGCGCACCTGCAACGTCGTGGTGTACGGGCAGGTCTGCAGCACTTCGAGGGCGAGCACGCCGAGCATCTGCTCGCCCTGGGTCACGGCGATACGCCGCGCCTCGGGTTCGTTGCGCATGTCCGGCAGCAGTCGCATCAGGCGCGCGTAGTTGGCCTCGCAGGCGGCTTGCAGCCCCACGAGGTCAACCCGATAACGATCGCGCAGCTTGTTTACGACCATAGCCCCCTCACTTCGGCGCGGTTCAGCGCCAGCCACTGCAAGGCGATGATGCTCGCCGCGTTGGCAATACGTCCGTCACGAACGGCCTGCAAGGCATCTTCGAATGCCCAGACCGTTACGCGAATGTCTTCAGCCTCTTCTTCCAGCCCGTGCAGACCGCCGACGCCGTCGGTGCTGCAACGCCCCAGATACAAATGCACGAACTCGTTGCTGCCACCCGGCGACGGAAAATACTTGGTCATCGGCCACAACGCCTTGATGTCCAGCCCAGCTTCCTCCTGCGCCTCGCGGTGAGCAACTTCTTCCGGTTGTTCATCCTTGTCGATCAGACCGGCGACCAGTTCGACCAGCCACGGGTTGTCGGCCTTGCCCATGGCGCCGACGCGAAACTGCTCGATCAGCACCACTTCATCGCGCTGCGGATCGTAAGGCAGCACGCAGACGGCATCATGGCGCACGAAGATTTCACGGTTGATCTCGCGGCTCATGCCACCGGCGAACAACTCATGGCGCAGGTGCACACGGTCGAGCTTGTAGAAGCCCTCGTAGCATTTTTCGCGCCGCACGATATCGACGGCGGTCGGAATGGCGTTGGCAAAGTCAGTCATAAGCATCCTCTTTACTGCACATCCATCACGAGGCTGCGTGCGTTACCGGCAACCTCGACTTCGCGCCATCCTAACGCGCCCGCACCGTTTGATGCAGCCCCTTTACCGTCAGCGGGATGGACGGTGACAGTGAAACCCACTCTAATTAGCTTAGTGGCGAACTGACTGCCTCGTTGAGAGTCGAAGCGGTAACTTTTCGCCTTCCCCTGCTTTCGAAAGGACGCCCATGTCGCTTTTCAAAATCGCCTCTGTGGCCGCTATTGCCCTGACTCTGGGCGCCTGTGCCAGCCTGTTCCAGCCCAACTATCGCACGCCGCTGGAAACCACCCGCGACGCCTCGGAACAACTCAAACCCGGCTGTTCCAACCCCGATTGCCCGTTGGTGAACATCGACACCCTGCGCTTCCCGGATGAGCCGGCACTGGACGGCATCATCGAAAAGCGTCTGCTGCAAATGACCCGCACCGAGAAGAACGCACCCGTAGCGCCAACCCTGGCCGCCTACCGCGAGCAGTTCCTGGCCAGCGCCGGCCCGCGCAACAGCAGCTACCTGCAAGCGAAAGTACGCGAGCAGCATGACGGACTGGTGATCATCGAGCTCTCGAGCTACCTCGACACCGGCGGCGCCCATGGCACTCCGGGTCGCGGTTTCATCAACTATTCGCGCCAGCAGCACAAGGTGCTGAACCTGTCGGACATGTTGCTGCCGGGTCAGGAAGAGGCGTTCTGGAAAGCCGCGCAAGTGGCGCACAACAGCTGGCTGATCAGCACCAAACTCGATCAGGAGGCTGAATTCGTCGCGAACTGGCCGTTCGTGAAAACCCCGCACGTGGCGCTGACCTACGGTGGCGTGATCCTCAAGTACGACGTGACCACCATCGCGCCTTACGCGCTGGGCCACGTCGAACTGAAGATTCCTTATCCGCGCCTGAACGGCATTCTCAAGCCTGAGCTGTTTCCCGGCCGTAACTGAAAGCCCGGCCCAGGATTAATTGCAGCAGCCCTGCCAGCACCAGCGCCGGCAGGGTGGCGCCGACATCCGGATACAGATTCGCCAGCAAGTGGTAAGTGCTGACCCCACCCAGCCACGCCAGCAACGCCGGCCAGCGCAATGCGGCTGAAGCGACCTGAGCACTGCGCTTGCGCAGGATGAAGTGATCGACCAGCACCACGCCGAACAACGGCGCAAACACCGAGCCGATCAGCAACAGGAAATTCTGGTACTGCGCCAATGGCGCCAGCAGAGCGATAAGCGTGCAAATCACGCCGATAGCCAAGGCCAGGTGCTCGACTTTCAGGCGCAACAGAATCCCGCTCGATACCGCTGCCGAATGAATATCGGCGAAAGCGTTTTCCGACTCGTCGAGCAGAATCAGCAACAGCGGAATGCCCAGACCGGCGCCAGCCAAGGCCAACAGCAGCGCGTTGACTTCACCGCTCGGCGCGAACGCCAGGGTGTAGGCCACGCCAAGGCTCATCAGCCAGAAGTTGCCGATGAAAAAACCCACCGCCGTGCCACCGAATACGTTCTTCGCACGTTTGCCGAAACGCGAGTAGTCGGCAATCAGCGGCAGCCACGACAGCGGCATGGCGATAGCAATGTCGAAGCCCACGGCAAACGGCATCGAACCGTCACCGGCGCGCGCCCACAGTGCCGCGAGGTCGGCTTTGGCGAACAGGTTCCAGGTCAGCCACAGGCACGCCGCGAGCAGCAGCCAGATGCCCCATTTGCGCAGAATCTGCCGCACGAACGTCAACGGCCCGCTCACCGCGAGCAAGGTCGCCAGCGCCCCGAAGAACAGCGTCCACAGGATCGGATTGGCCCACAGCGAGCCTTCACTGAAGGCACGGGTGCCGAGCAGGCTGGCAGCATCGCGCATGACGATGATTTCGAACGAGCCCCAACCGATCAGTTGCAGCAGATTCAGCAATGCCGGCAGGCTCGCGCCTTTGCGGCCGAGGCTGAGCTTCAGCGCCGCCATCGATGACAGGCCGGTGTCGCTGCCGATCACGCCGACTGCAGCCAGCAACAGCACGCCGACCAGCGTGCCGAGGAAGATCGCCAGCAAAGAACCGGACAGACCCAGACCCGGCGCGAGCAATGCGCCGGTCTGCAAAACCATCAGGCCGATGCCGAGGGAGAACCACAGGGAAAACAGATCGCGCCCGCCAAAGACACGCCGATCGGCGGGTACGGCGAGGTCGGGAGAATAGGTGCCGGGTTGAATGCTCAAGGGTGTTATCTCAGAGGGACAATTGTTGTTGTGTCGACCGCATTCGCGAGCAGGCTCGCTCTTACAGAGGAACGCGTTCCAAAGTGGGAGCGAGCGTGCTCGCGAAGGGGCCTTCTCAGGCCAGGTCAGATTTTTTTGTACAGCTGACTGCCTTCCTTCCTGAACCGCTCGGCCTGTTCCGCGAGGCCTTTGGCGACGTCCACGTCGACCGCATCGATGCGTTGGTTGGCCGCGTATTCACGGACTTCCTGGGTGATTTTCATCGAGCAGAATTTCGGCCCGCACATCGAGCAGAAATGCGCGACCTTGGCCGAGTCCTTCGGCAGGGTTTCGTCGTGATAGGAACGCGCGGTGTCCGGATCCAGGCCGAGGTTGAACTGGTCTTCCCAGCGGAATTCGAAACGCGCCTTGCTCAGTGCGTTGTCGCGAATCTGCGCGCCCGGATGTCCCTTGGCCAGGTCCGCTGCGTGCGCGGCGATCTTGTAAGTGATGATCCCGGTTTTCACGTCATCCTTGTTCGGCAGACCGAGGTGCTCCTTCGGTGTCACGTAGCAGAGCATCGCGCAACCGAACCAGCCGATCATTGCCGCACCGATGCCGGAAGTGATGTGGTCGTAACCCGGGGCAATGTCGGTGGTCAGCGGGCCGAGGGTGTAGAACGGTGCCTCGTCGCAGCACTCGAGCTGCTTGTCCATGTTCTCTTTGATCAATTGCATCGGCACATGGCCCGGGCCTTCGATCATGGTTTGCACATCGTGCTTCCAGGCGATCCTGGTCAGCTCGCCGAGGGTTTCCAGCTCACCGAATTGCGCGGCGTCGTTGGCGTCGGCAATCGAGCCCGGACGCAGGCCGTCGCCGAGCGAGAAGCTGACGTCGTAGGCCTTCATGATTTCGCAGATTTCTTCGAAATGGGTGTAGGCGAAGTTTTCCTTGTGATGCGCCAGGCACCACTTGGCCATGATCGAGCCGCCACGGGAGACGATGCCGGTCACGCGTTTGGCGGTCAGCGGCACGTAACGCAGCAGAACTCCGGCATGGATGGTGAAGTAGTCGACGCCCTGCTCGGCCTGTTCGATCAGCGTGTCGCGGAACAACTCCCAGGTCAGGTCTTCGGCAACGCCGCCGACTTTTTCCAGCGCTTGATAGATCGGCACGGTACCGATCGGCACCGGCGAGTTGCGGATGATCCACTCGCGGGTTTCGTGAATGTGCTTGCCGGTGGACAAGTCCATGATGTTGTCCGCGCCCCAGCGAATGCCCCAGGTCAGTTTCGCCACTTCTTCTTCGATCGAAGAACCCAGGGCGCTGTTGCCAATGTTGCCGTTGATCTTCACCAGGAAGTTACGGCCGATGATCATCGGTTCCAGTTCGGTGTGGTTGATGTTGGCCGGGATGATTGCGCGGCCACGGGCGATCTCGTCACGGACGAATTCGGGGGTGATGATTTTCGGCACGCTGGCGCCGAAGCTGTGGCCGGGGTGTTGCTGATCGAGCAGGCCGGCGGCGCGAGCCACTTCCAGCTTCATGTTTTCGCGGATGGCCACGAACTCCATCTCGGGCGTGATGATGCCCTGCCGTGCGTAATGCATCTGCGTGACGTTGTGCCCGGCCTTGGCGCGGCGCGGATTGTTGACGTGGGCGAAGCGCAGTTTGGTCAGCTCCGGATCGGCCAGGCGTTCGCGGCCGAAGTTGGAGCTCAGACCGGCGAGACGCTCGGTGTCGCCGCGATCATCGATCCACGCCGAACGCACATCGGCCAGGCCTTTGCGCACATCGATGATGACATTCGGATCGGTGTACGGGCCGGAGGTGTCGTAGACAGTGACGGGCGCATTGATCTCGCCGCCGAAGTCGGTCGGGGTTACATCGAGGCTGATTTCGCGCATCGGCACGCGGATGTCCGGGCGCGAGCCCTGAACGTAGATTTTTTGCGAACGGGTGAACGGCTTGACCGATTGCTCGTCGACCTTGGCCGAGTCACTCAGGTTGATCGCGTTTTTTTCTTTTGTTGTCATCACGGGCTCTCCAGACAGCATCCAGCAGTGGATTGTCGGAGCAGAACCTGAAAGGCACGGACGCACCAGGACCGGTGCTGTGCATTCGTCGAGCGTTCGATTGTCGAACAATATCCCGGACGAAGCACAAGAGGACTCGCCGGGTGACGAGAAATCTTGTTCCCTACGCAGGCGCTAACCTGATCAGGTTCAACGGGATCCGAAATTATTCGATCTCAGCCTCATAGCAAGGCACCCCGACAAGAACCCGGCCAGTCTAGACACAACCGCCGAGGAACGCCAACACCGCAGCGAACGCCATGATGAATGGCGTAAATACACAGACTTGCCCGATTGTTGCCGGAGCAATGCGCAACTACACTCGCTTTGCCCCGCTCAGCCTTGACGCTGTGCGGGCTGCGCCTTACCTTTGGCGCCCGGATTACTTCCATAATATTCATGCTAGGGATCGCCTCATGCTGCGCAAACTTTCACTGGCTGTTGCCGTGTCCTGTGCGTCCAACACAATGGCCTGGGCAGCGGAAGCACCCTTGTCGACCAAAACCGATCTGGTCAGCGTCTACCAGGAAGCGGTCGACAACAACGCCGATCTGGCGGCGGCTCGCGCCCAGTACGGTGCGCAGAAAGAAGTGGTGCCGCAGGCCCGCGCCGGTCTGTTGCCGAACCTGTCCGGTGGCGCCGAAGTCGCCGACGTGCGCACCTCGATCGACCAGCCCTCGGCCATTGCCAACCGCAGCGCGCACTCCTATCAGGCGACGCTGGCGCAGCCATTGTTCCGCGCCGATCGCTGGTTCCAGTACCAGGCCGCCAAGGACGTCAACGAACAGGCCGCGCTGCAGCTCTCGGCCACTGAACAGAACCTGATCCTGCAGAGCGCCGAAAGCTACTTCAATGTGTTGCGCAGCCAGGACAATCTGGCCTCGACCAAGGCTGAAGAAGCGGCGTTCAAACGTCAGCTCGATCAATCCAACGAGCGCTTCGATGTCGGCCTCTCGGACAAGACTGATGTGCTGCAATCGCAGGCCAGTTACGACACCGCACGGGCCAACCGCATCGTTGCCCAGCGTCAGGTCGATGACGCCTTCGAAGCGCTGATCACCCTGACCAACCGTCAGTACAACTCGATTCAGGGCATCGTCCATACGCTGCCGATCCTGCCGCCAGCGCCCAACGATGCGAAATCCTGGGTCGATACGGCGGCGCGGCAGAACCTCAATCTGCTCGCCAGCAACTACGCGGTCAGCTCCGCCGAGCAGACGCTCAAGCAGCGCAAGGCCGGCCACTTGCCGACCCTCGACGCGGTGGCGAGATACGAGAAAGGCGACAACGACGCACTGGGTTTCGGCAACCCGAATTCCTTCGGCGTGCCCTACGGCGGCAACGTCGAGCAGAGCACCCTGGGCCTGCAGTTGAACATTCCGATCTACAGCGGCGGGCTGACCAGTTCGCAAGTGCGTCAGTCCTATGCGCAACTGGATCAGAGCGAACAGCAGCGCGAATCGCTGCGCCGGCAGGTAGTGGAAAACACCCGCAATCTGCACCGCGCGGTGAACACCGACGTCGAGCAGGTGCAGGCGCGTCGCCAGTCGATCATCTCTAACCAGAGCGCCGTGGAAGCCACTGAAATCGGTTATCAGGTCGGTACGCGCAACATCGTCGACGTCCTCGACGCGCAGCGCCAGCTGTACACCTCGGTGCGCAACTACAACAACACGCGCTACGACTACATTCTCGACAACCTGCGCCTGAAGCAGGCGGCGGGCACGCTGAACCCGGGTGATCTGGAAGATCTGCGGCGCTATCTGAAAGCCGATTACAACCCGGACAAGGACTTCCTGCCGCCGGATCTGGCCAAGGCTGCCGAGGCGCAGCTCAAGGCGCGGCCTTAAGCCTTAAAAGCAAAGATCGCAGCCTTCGACAGCACCTACAGTTGGAATGCATTTCCCTGCAGGAGCTGCCGAAGGCTGCGATCTTTTCACTTACTTGATCAACCTGCCCAAGCCATCCAGCAAACGCTGCAACGCGCCCTGATTGCGGCGCATCACCGCCAGCCCGGCCTCAGCCATGCGCTGCGCATCACGCGGCAATTCGAACAAGCGCTGCACTTCAATCGCCAAGCCTTCGGCGTCATCGACTTCGACCAACGCCCCGGCTTCGCGCATCTGCGCGGCGATATCGAGGAAGTTGAACAGGTGCGGGCCGCTGAGCACCGGTTTTGCCAGCGCGGCAGGTTCGAGCAGGTTGTGCCCGCCGCTCGGGACCAGACTGCCGCCGACAAAGGCACTGTCGGCCAGGGCATAGAGAAACAGCAACTCGCCCATGGTGTCGCCAAGCAGCACAGAAGTCTGTGGATCGACATTGGCCCCAGTCGAACGGCGCACCGTGGCGAAGCCTTCGCGCTGGCACAGTTCGAACACCGAGTTGAAACGTTCCGGGTGGCGTGGGACCAGAATCAACAATGCATCCGGGTGACAGGCCAACAGGCGACGATGGGCATTCAATACCACTTCGTCTTCGCCTTCGTGGGTGCTGGCGGCGATCCACACCGGACGATCCTGAGCCTGCCATTGGCTACGCAATTCGGCCGCACGTTGCAGCAGTTGCGGGTCGATTGTCAGATCGAATTTGATCGAGCCGGTGACTTCCACTGTTTCCGCACGTGCGCCGAGATCACGGAAGCGCTGGGCTTCGGCCTCGGTCTGTATGGCGAACAAACTTATTTCCGCCAGCATCGGCGCAGTGAGTTTGCGCAAGCGCCCATAACCACGTGCCGAACGCTCGGACAAGCGTCCATTGGCCAGCCCGACCGGTATCCCGCGCTTGGCACATTGATGAATATGGTTGGGCCACAGCTCGGTTTCCATGATCACTGCAAGCCTGGGCTGCACGCGATCAAGAAAGCGTGCCGCTGCGCAGGGCAAGTCGTACGGCAAATAACAATGCTGGATGCGCGGCTCGTTGGCGAACAGTGCCTGGATACGTTCCGAGCCGGTCGGGGTCATGCAGGTCACGGTGATGGGCAGCGTCGGATAGCGTTCCAGCAGAGCGCGAATCATCGGCGCGGCAGCAATGCTTTCGCCCACCGACACCGCATGCACCCAGATGCCGCCGGGCTGCAAGGTCGGCATGCCGTAAGTGAAGCGCTCGCCAATGCGCTTGGCATACGCTGGCGCCTTGCGCGCGCGCAGCCACAGCCGAATCGCCACCAATGGCAGCCCCAGATAAAACAGCGCGGTGTAGAGAGTTCTATTCATGGCGGCGGAGTTTATCGGCTTTTGTCGCCGATCGCCCGCAAGTGCACGGCAAAACGTTCCGCCAGCCAGCGTGCGGCCGGGCCGAGCGGTTCGTCGCGGCGCCAGACCAGCTCCACCACCAGCGCCGGCGGCGTCCATTCGCTGTCGAGCTCGACCATCAGGCCCTGATACGCCGAGTACTGCACAACGTGGCGCGGCAACCACGCCCAACCGAGATCGCGCACCAGCCATTCGGACATCACGTAAAAGCTGTCGGCGCGCCACACCTGTGGGCTGGCCGGCTCGTTGCCGGGGTAGACGCTTGTCTGCGTCGACATCAGCAGTTGCCGATGTTGCGCCAGTTGCTGACAGGTCACGTAAGGCTGCTGCGCCAGCGGATGCTTGACGCCGCAGACCGTGACCATTTCAACGCTGCCGAGCACGCGGCGCTCAAGGGCCTCGGGGATTTCATCGTGATAGAAGAGCAGGCCGAGATCGGCGCGACGCTCGACCAGTTTTCGCGCGACTTCGCCCTGGGCGGCGCTGGTCAGTTGCACTTCCAGGCTGGGAAACTGCTCGGCCAGTTCGCCGAAACTTTCCACCAGTGCCTGATACGGCATCGCCTCGTCCTGGGCCACACGTAGCTGCGCCTCCTGGCCGCGCAGCATGGCCATGGCGCGGCCATTGAGGCGCTCGCACTGGCGCAACACTTCGCGGGCCTCTTCCAGCAATGCCGCGCCCGCCTCGGTAAGAGTCGGCTGGCGGCCACTGCTGCGCTCGAACAGGCTCACGCCCAAATCCGCTTCGAGCATCGCCACAGCGCTGCTGATCGCCGATTGCGCCTTGCGCTGCCGCCGCGCCACGGCGGAAAACGAACGTTGCTCGGCAACGTCGACAAATATGCGCAACTGCTCAAGATTCCATTGCATGCCGGCTTCAAACCCATCTTCAGAACAGATAGGTAATGACTTTACCCCATCTGAGCAATCCCTAGAATGTCGCCTTAGCAAGCAACGATTTATCTGAGGGATTGAAATCATGAACGCCTACGTCTATCTGGCCATCGCCATCTGCGCCGAAGTGATCGCCACCGTTTCGATGAAAGCGGTCAAAGGCTTCAGCACGCCACTGCCATTGATTCTGGTCATTGTCGGTTACGCGATTGCGTTCTGGATGCTGACGCTGGTGGTACGCACCGTACCGGTGGGCGTTGCCTACGCTGTCTGGGCGGGGATGGGCATTGTCATGGTCAGCGTCGCGGCGCTGTTTATCTACGGGCAAAAGCTCGATGTACCGGCAATGCTGGGGATGGCGTTGATCGTGCTGGGGGTCGTTGTGATTCAGCTGTTCTCCAAGACCGCGGGGCATTAACCACAAACACATCTCCCCTGTAGGAGTGAGCCTGCTCGCGATAGCGGTCTGTCATTCAACATTCATGTCGCCTGCTACACCGCCATCGCGAGCAGGCTCACTCCTACAGGTTTCGCGCTCAGCCAGTTGATCATCGACAAATCCGCCCTTTTCCCGAGTCTGTATACTGCGCCCTCGTCTTGAACACTGAGGTCGCTGCATGCCATCCGTTATTTCCACCGACGTTCTGATTGTCGGCGCTGGTGTCGCCGGCCTCTGGCTGAATGCGCGCCTGCGCCGCCAGGGTTTTTCGACCGTACTGGTGGAAAGCGCCAGCCTCGGTGGCGGGCAGAGCGTGAAGTCCCAGGGCATCATCCATGGCGGCGCAAAATACGCGCTGCACGGTGCGCTGACCGGCGCCTCGGAAGCCATCGCCGATATGCCGCGCCGCTGGCGCGAGGCGCTGGCCGGCAATGGCGAGCTGGACTTGTCCGGCGTGCGCCTGCTGTCCGAAGCGCATTACCTGTGGTCGCCGGGCACCCTCGCCGGCAACCTCACCAGTTTCTTCGCCAGCAAAGCCGTGCGTGGCCGGGTCGATCAGGTCAAGGGCGACGAACTGCCGCCGGCCCTGCAAGACAAGCGTTTCAAGGGCAAGGTCTACCGTCTCGCCGAACTGGTGGTCGACGTACCGAGCCTGATCCAGCGTCTGGCCGAGCTGGCCGGTGACGGTCTGCTCGCCGGTCAGGTCATCGAGCCGCTGCTGGAAGCGGGCGTGCTGGTGGGCCTGAAAGTCGACGGCCGCGAGATCCGCGCCCAGCGCATCGTCCTCAGCGCCGGCGCCGGTACCGCCGAATTGCTCGAAGCCCTGGGCCTGAGCCGGCCGGCCATGCAACGCCGGCCGCTGCACATGATCCTCGCCAAAGGCCCCGGGCTGAAACCGCTGTACGCCCACTGCCTGGGCGGCGGCACCAAGCCGCGCATCACTGTGACCACGCACCCGGCGGCTGACGGCCAGTGGGTCTGGTACATGGGCGGCGACATTGCCGAAAGCGAAGGCGTGGCCCGCGAGCCGGCCGAACAGATCGCCACCGCGCAACAGGAAATCGCCCAATTGCTGCCGTGGATCGACCTCAGCACCACGCAATGGGCCACGCTGCGCGTCGACCGCGCCGAACCGCTGCAAACCGGCCTGACCCGCCCGGACAACGCGTTCCTCGCCGAGGAAGGTCGTCTGCTCGTCGGTTGGCCGACCAAACTGGCCCTGGCGCCGGACTTCGCCGATCGCGTCATCGCGTCCTTGCAACGCGACGGCATCCAGCCGCAAGCGACCGAGCCGTTGCCGCCACTGCCGAAACCGCCGCTCGGCGTGCCCGCCTGGGAGCAACTGCTGCCATGACCATCGCTACTCTGCACGAGCTGCATCGCCCGCTGGGCAGCACCGGCCTGTCGGTTTCGCCGCTGGGTCTGGGCACGGTCAAACTCGGCCGCGACCAGGGCGTGAAATACCCCAATGGTTTCCAGATTCCCGGTGATGACGAAGCGCGCATGCTGCTGCGTCAGGCGCGGGATCTGGGCATCAACTTGATCGATACCGCGCCGGCCTACGGGCGCAGCGAAGAACGTCTCGGCCCGCTGCTGCGTGGTCAGCGTCAGGACTGGGTGATCGTCAGCAAGGTCGGCGAAGAGTTTGCCGACGGTGTGTCGCGCCATGACTTCAGCGCCGCGCACACGCGGATGTCGGTCGAGCGCAGCCTGCAACGTCTGGAAACGGATTTTATCGATCTGATTCTGGTGCACTCCGATGGCAACGACATGGCCATCCTCGAGCACCAAGAGGTGTACGCCACCCTCGCGGCGCTGAAGGCCGAGGGCAAGATTCGCGGCTTCGGGTTTTCCGGCAAAACCGTCGAAGGCGGCTTGAAAGCGCTGGAGCAAGGCGACTGCGCGATGGTCACCTACAATCTGAACGAACAAAACGAAAAGGCAGTCATTGACTATGCTGCTGCCCACGCCAAAGCCATTCTGGTAAAAAAAGCCCTGGCCAGCGGGCATGTCTGTCTGAGCCCCGGAGTCGATCCGGTGCGCGCCAGCTTCGAGTTGCTGTTCGCTCAGCCCGGCGTCGCCAGTGCTATTGTCGGCACGATCAATCCGTTGCACCTCGCCCATAACGCCGCGACCGTTGCCCAGGTCCTGCGTGGTCACTGACGCCGCCCCGCGGCCTTAAGCAGGAGCCGATATGCCGCGCACGCTCATCCGCAAGAACCCGAGCAACTTCAAGACGCTGCCATTATTCGTCGAAGCCACGCCCGAGGGCCTGAGCTATCAGAGCGTCGGCATGCCGCTGAATTTCGCCCAGACCCTGCAACGGCGCAAACCGGTCAGCGTCGCCGACAGCGAGCGCTTTGCGCTGGAACTGGCCAACCTCGGCGTATCCGTGCGCTTGACATTGCATTGGCAGAATCGCGATTACTGGGTGCTGGTACGCCAACGCCGGCAGGATCGCGGCGATGTGGTGCTGAAGCTGATTTCCGGCTACGTGCCGGCCCACGAATTGAACATTCCGCTGCACACAGCAATTCAGGAAATTGCCGAAGAATGCCTGTTGGAAACCCCGGAAGGCTGGCTCGGCGGGCGCTTCAACGAAACCTGGCTGCCGGCACCCTACTCCGCTGCGCTGCACTATCGTGAGGCGCTGCCGTTTCGCCTGACTCCATTGTCCGGTTCGGCGCGTCCGGTGCGCTGCGCCAACCTGCAATTGCTGGAGCGACCACGGGCCTACGTGCACCTACCGACCGCGTCGCTGCAATTGATCTACGACTTGCGCCTGGAAGTGCCCAAGGAAGCCAAGTCCCTGAGTCTGTTTCATGTCGATGAACGCCTGGAGGGCGATCAGTTGGTCGCGCGGCTCGACCGCAAGCGGCCCGACCTGTATCTGATGCCCCTTAAGGACGGCGCGCCAACTGCGGAGCTGTTCATCCTCAAACGCGACAAGTTGATACCGGCCAGCACTCGCGGCATTCATCTGGCCGAGAGCTTCGCGACGCAACAGGGCTGGGTCGTGCACGATGAGCGCATTCGCTGGAAGGACTGGCTGGTGCAACAGGGCCTGCAACCGGCCAAGGCACCCCGCACCGGCCTCAAGCAGTTGAGCATCAAGGCGCTGCGCCTGGTCGGGCTGGGCAGGAAACGCGCAAGCCGCTAGCGGCGGCGATCCCACCAGGTGCGCAACGTCGCGAAGAAGTGAAAGTAACGGTTTTCGCGCTTGCCCATGCCACGCTTGGGTGAGAACGACTCTTCGGCAAATGCGCCGGTGATGCGCACGCGAGAGGCCTGGATCGGCAGTGTGCAAACCTTGGCGCCCGCCTCCAGTAGCGCGTATTTGAGCAAGCGCTCGGAGTGCAGCTTGCGGCCGGTCGCCTGGCAGAAATCGAAGATGCGTTCGATGCGTTTGCCGTAGGCGACATACGCATCGCGCCCGCATACGGCGAACCGGTCATTCAGACCGCCCCACCACTGCCAGTCCGGAATATAAACGTTGTGCCGCCGCGCCTCGGCATGGTTGAACACGTAGGCTGGCAGTGGGGTGTGGAAGAAATTGTCCGGCCGCACAAAAACAACGAAATCCGGATTGAAGGATTCGATTTCGCCGGTGACGGTGTACAACGAGTTGAGCTGATAAATCAGGTTGCGCAACGACGCATAGTCATCGGCCCAGGTATCGCCCTGTGCCTTGACCTGATCGAAATCCCAACGCTCCAGCACACCTTCGGTCGAGGTGAGAGCGCCGGTCATCGATTCGAAGGGCTGATAGTTGTCAGCCGCCAGCTCCCCCTTCTCGCCGGAACGCGAATTCTGCACTTCATCGACTTTATACAAGTGATAAAAGCACTGGATATCGCTGCCCGCAGGCAACTGTGCCAATACGTTCTGCTCGATGGAGGGGAAGCAAATCTGGGAATTCCTCGGAATCCCGAAAAATGCCACGGCAATTTTCAACACTCGATTGCACCTATGAAAAGTGATTCGGGCCAGCGGGTACCCGGCTGCAGCGTCGCTTATTTGCGCTGAAATAGTCTCTGCCACCAGTGGCGAGGTTGCAGCGGTATGACAATGACAGCGGACTTTTGCAACCAGTCCCGCTCGTAATCCCAGGCATGCCCGCCCCACAACTTCCCCGCTTCGTTGGAAAATCCCAGGGTCATCAGCTGATAGGAATAACCGACATGCTCGCGTAGCCAGTCGAACAGCACCAGCGTGTTGAAACCTGTAGACGGTCCGACATAACGCTTGCCGCCGGGGCGGTCGACCGGGTAGTTCCACAGCGGCGGTAACGGGATGCGATCCCAGTACATTGCCACGCGGGGCAGCGGGCACATCGGCGCCGCACAACCCACCAGCATGGTGAAGCAGCGCTCGCCCGCGCGGTCGAACAATCGCTGCACGTCCGCGCTGCAGGGCAGCCCGAAAAAGTAGGCATCCGGCGCGTTGTAGCCGTGCACAAAGACGTTGACGCTTTGCGCGTTGAGCAGCGATGCCTTGATGCAATGATTGAAACTGACGACGACATCATTGACGCCGATGTTCAGCGCCGCGAAGTCGGCTGCGGTAATGGCGGGATTATTGGCGATCAATACAACTCGCGCGGCGCGGCTCAGGCATTCACGAAGTGCATCGGGCAAGGCCTGCAAAACCGACTGGTCGCCACCGGGCAGCGCATCCAGCGCCATGTCGTCATCCGTCATTCAGGTCGGTACCTTCATGCCGTAACGCAGCTTGACCCAGAACCGGGTAAAACCCGACGGCGGCTGCCATGGGCGCATCTCGCGCTGGATGGCTTCGGCGAGTGCCTGGCCGACCCGAGCAAACGAATAGCGACTCTCGGCAAACGCCTGGCCGTTGCTGGCAATGCGTTGTGCCAGTTCGGGATCGTCCTGCAGCAGTTTGATCTTCGCCACCGCCTCGTCTTCGCTGCGGTAGAACACGGTGTTGTGCATGTCTTCGAAACCGAGCAATCGGTCCTCTTCGCCCTGGCTCCAGGCCAGCAGCACACAGCCGCACGCCATAGCCTCGAAGTTCTTGATCATGAATTCGTTCATGCCTATGTCGGCGCTGACGAAGATTTTGATGCGATTGAGCGTTTCCAGGTACTCGGCGCCGGACTTGGTGCGGGTCACGAGCATGCCGGTGCGCCGCGAGAGCGATTCAAGCATGGCCTTGCGCTCGGCGTACTCGGTACTTTTCAAGCTGCCGAGGAAGCCGATCGGGATGTCTCGCTCAACACCGGTGTTGTGTAGCATCTGCTCGTCGTAGCCTTTGGAAACGAACACCGTATCGATGCCCTCCGCCAGCATCTTGCGCGCGACCACCGCACCGGAGACCAGCGCCCGACAGCTCGGCAAGCGGCTATACAGACGCGAATACACGCCACGATACTTACTGGCGGGCATGTAGTTCTGATAAGCATCGTGTTCCAGAAACACCAGGCCCGGAATACACTTGAGCACCCGCAATTGCGGAGCCAGACGTTTGACCCGGGAGAAAATCACCACGCGGTCGAAGGTCTGGTACTCGACCGAAGTCAGAAAAGCTCCGAGGTTCATCTGCTGCTGCTTGCTCAGACGATAGATGAAACATTCATCGCAGTTCTGCTGAACGATGTCATAGAGCCGATCGAGAATGACCCGCTGCTCGTCCATCACCAGGAGCATGACTTTCATAAGTTAAATGACCACGTAACGTAGGCAGGCAAGCGCAGCGGATTCAAGCCTGCCAACTTCAACGGAAACGGTGAGATCCCCAAGGCAAAATCCGTTCACACGCGGTACACAACGGTAAAGATTCATCTGATCAGCGACTGCGGATTTTTTCGACAATCGCCGTCGTCGAGCTGTTTTCCACCAGTCCCAATACTTTCACGGTGCCGCCGTAAGCGGTCACGATATCGGCGCCGACCACTTGATCGATGCTGTAATCGCCGCCTTTGACCAGCACATCAGGCTTGACCTCGCGCAGCAGGTTCTCAGGCGTACCTTCCGGGAAACTGATGACCCAATCCACCGCGCCCAGACCTGCCAGCACCGCCATGCGTCGGTCGACGCTATTGATCGGGCGACCAGGGCCTTTCAGGCGACTGACCGAAGCATCGTCATTGACTGCGACAATCAGGCGATCGCCCTGAGCCCGCGCCTGTTCCAGATAGGTCACGTGGCCGGCATGAAGGATGTCGAAGCAGCCGTTGGTGAAAACGATTCTTTCGTTGTGAGCACGGGCATCGGCGACGGCAAGCACCAACTGCTCAAGCCCCAGCACGCCACGCTCGGAACCCTCTTCACGCTGAATGGCGCGACGCAGTTCCGGGGCGCTGATGGCGGCCGTACCGAGCTTGCCGACCACAATACCCGCAGCCAGGTTGGCCAAGGCCACGGCATGAGGCAGGTCTTCGCCTGCCGCAATGGCGGCGGCAAGGGTTGAAATCACCGTGTCGCCGGCACCGGTCACATCGAACACTTCGCGGGCGCGGGCCGGCAAGTGCAATGCGGGTTGATCAGGGCGCAACAGAGTCATGCCGTGTTCGCCACGAGTGACCAGCAGCGCGCCCAGCTCGAGGTCGTGCATCAGCGTCGCGCCCTTGCTGACGAGTTCGTGTTCGTCAACGCAACCGCCAACGATCGCTTCGAATTCGCTGAGGTTCGGCGTGATCAGGCTGGCGCCACGGTAGATCGAGAAATCCTTGCCTTTCGGATCGGCCAGCACCGGGATGTTTTTCGCCCGTGCCGCCTGAATCAGCGCCTGATGGTTTTTCAGCGCGCCTTTGCCGTAGTCGGAAAGGACCAGCACCTTGATACCTTCCAGAAGATCATCGACCTGCGAGCCAAGGGCCAGCGCATCGGTGGCGAACGGTTCTTCGAAGTCGATACGCAGCAGCTGCTGGTGCCGGCTCATGACCCGCAGTTTGACGATCGTCGGCTGATGCGCAATGCGCTGGAACAACGCGCGTACACCAGCGCCCTTGAGACTGTTGCCCAGGCTGTCGGCGGCTTCGTCATCACCGGTCACCCCGACCAGCGACGCCGGCGCACCGAGCGCGGCAATATTCAAGGCAACGTTTGCGGCACCGCCCGGACGATCTTCGATCTGCTCGACCTTGACCACCGGCACCGGCGCCTCAGGGGAAATCCGTGAGGTTCCGCCATGCCAGTAACGGTCGAGCATGACATCGCCGACTACCAAGACAGGGGCTTGATCGAAACGCGGCATGGACAACTTCATGGAGCAACCCACATACAAATGAACAGGGGCGCGATATTAACACAGGGTAAAGCGCCGTCCGCCTCAATCTGAAAGGTCGCGGACCCAGAACAGTTCATGGCGCCGCACTGCCTTGCGGAAAAACTCGTTACTGCCTGTAACCGGCCAGCGTCGTCCGGCAAGCCACTGTTGAATGACACGACGCAACTGGCGTTTGAATCCGAGCGAACCTTGCAGGTCGTGCTCCATCGCCAGCGCCATGGCCTTGTCGAGCTGCACATCCGCCGACAGCATCGGACTCCACAAATGGTCGGCCGGCAACGGCTCGATCGCCGGAGGCAGGGCGATACCAGCACCGGCCGGACCCATCGGCCATCGATCGTTGTCATGCAAGTGGTTGGCGTACATCAGCAAGGTCGACGGCTTCCACGTACTGGCGGCGATAGCTTCCAGCACGGCACGGGTGGAGGCTACGTGATCGCTGTGCGGGTCCAGCTCGGGATGCGGAGTGACGACGACTTCGGGGCGAAAGTGCTCAAGCAATGCTTGAATATCGCCGACGAGATTAACCCAGGTCGGCGCGCCATCGACATCGCCCGGCAAGCTCAGCGGATTGTGCTGGCGCACACTGCGCACATCGTTTTCGCAGGATTCGCGCGAACCGAATGCCTTGCCCGGTTCCTCGGCCATCGCCGGCAATTGCAGGCAGTAGTAACCCAACTGCACGCAATGGCTGGCCGGGACCCCGCCCCACAGCGGAATGCTCAGGCTGTCCCAGCTGCGCAACCGGCCCTTCAAGCGCGCCGCCTGGGCCTTGTCCAGCCCCAGACGCTGGAAGTCTTCAGCTTCGATTTCACCCTGGGTAAGGGTAACGATGCTGGCTTCCTCGGTTCGGCAGTAGAGACCGAACGCCGCCAGCTCGGCATCATCGGCGTGAGGCGCGATGACCATGACCCGTTGCTGTGCGTAATCGGGATTGCTCATCACCCACAGCGTACCGCTGGAACTCAGCGTGCAATGGCGACCACGCAGCGTCAGCGTATTTGCGCCAAGCGCTGCGGCTTGCCCGGACAGATTGAGAAAGCGCCGCCCGCTGACGCCACGCTCGAAGTCCTGACGATCGTCACCCAGCTCGACATAAGGGTCCAGCCAGCGCCCCAGCCAGGTGGTCTTGACCTGAAGCTCAAGCACCAGTGTTTCTCCCGAAGCCAGCGGTTCGCTCAGATGCACGATACCTGCATCCAGCTTCACGGCTTGACGCGGAGTATGACCGGGAAAGTTGTATTGATAGTCGTCGGCCGCGCTATAGAACAGATGGTCGGCAAACCACGCTTCGTGCGCCACCCAGGCCAAGACCAGCAGCACCGGCACCAGCCACCAGCCCAGCCCGACGCCGGCCGCCACCAGCGCGATCACAAACGCGATCAGGAACATTCGCTTGCTGCGGCGGTGAGCCTTGAGGAGCTGTTGCTTGCGAGCAGTCATGGTTTCAGACCTTGTAGACCGGCACCGTATGGCACCAGCGATCCTTGTATTCACGGTCGGCTCGGCCGAACGAATAACGCAGCGTCTTGCCCAGCGCCTGAGCATCCGCCCAGGCCTGCTGGGTGTTGACGAAACTCAATACACTGCCGGGGCTGAACTCACGGCTCTGTGGATCGACGCCGCCGTTGACGTATTCCAGCGACACCCATTGCGGCGCTTCGACACGGTAGAGAATCTGAATCGCCACTGGCGCCGATTCAAGCATCACTACCGACCCGGTCATGAACTCGCGCAGCAGGGTGAAGACTTCGACCAGCCCGGCCTTGCCAGGCACTTCGAAACCCCAGCGGCGCTGGAACAGATCACCATAGGCGGCGGCCTGTTCTTGCGGCGTCAAGTCGGACATCGGAATCAACGCACCACCCGCCTCTTCCAGCAGACGCTGTTCGCGACGCTGGTTGTAGCGAAACTTCTTCGAATAGTCCTCAGGCAGCCGCGCCAATGCCAGTCCTTCCGGCTGGACGCGCAGAGTGCTGATCTGCTCGGCGTTGAGTTGCGAAACATAAGCCATGCGCTGACGCACCGGAACGACGGCATCCGCGGCAATTGGCAAAATCAGCTCGGCGTTGCCCATATCGAGCAGCCCGCGCTTGCCTTCGCGCTTGAGCACTTCTTTGGACAGAGCGGCGTGCCTGCCCCAGCAGGCAACAGCCGCGACGACGTCACCATCGACGATCCAGCCCAGGTAGTGCAGCTTGATGCCGACGAACGTCGACAGCCGCTCCACCACGTCGGGATGAGTCGCAAAACTGCCGCCGAAGCGCTGCCAGGCTTGGGCATAAGCGGCCTGATCGATCTCGCTCCAGCCGCGCTCACGCCAGGCGCGAAACGCCGTCAGCATAGGTCGGTCACATGGGTCGGTTGCAGCTCGTCGCCTTCTTCGAATTCCTTGGTGTGCAAGCGGGCGTAATAGCCATTCTGCGCCAGGAGCTGGGTATGGGTGCCGCGCTCGACGATCTTGCCTTCGTCCATGACCAGGATAAGGTCGGCCTTTTCGATGGTGCTCAAGCGGTGAGCGATCACCAGTGTCGTGCGGTTTTGCACCACGTGATCCAAAGCCGCCTGGATATGGCGTTCGGATTCGGTATCGAGGGCCGATGTGGCTTCGTCGAGAATCAACAGCGGCGCATCCTTGAGCAACGCTCGCGCAATGGCGATGCGCTGACGCTGGCCGCCGGACAGCAGCACGCCATTCTCGCCAACCAGGGTTTCATAGCCCTGTGGCATCTTGATGATGAACTCATCGGCGTAGGCTTCGGTGGCCGCGCGCTTGACCTCGTCGAACGGTGCGCCCGCGAGATCGCCGTAGGCGATATTGTTGGTCACCGTGTCGTTGAACAGCGTGACCTGCTGGGTCACCAGGGCAATCTGCCGACGCAGGCTGCGCAGGGTCAGGTCCTGCACCTGCACGTCATCGAGCAAAATCTGCCCGTGCTCCTGCTCATGCTGGTAGAAGCGTGGAATCAGCCCGGCCAGAGTCGACTTGCCACTGCCGGAGCGACCGACCAGCGCCACCATTTGCCCTGGCTCGACGACGAAACTGATGTCGTCGAGGACCTTCTTCTCGCTGTCCGGATAGCTGAAACTGAGGTTGCGCACTTCGAGGCGACCTTGCAGACGGTCGCGCTCGACCGTCCCCTGATCGACTTCCGCCGGCTCGTCCAGCTGTTCGAAAATACTCTCCGCACCGGCCACGCCCTTCTGGATCGTCGAGCTGACTTCGGAAAGCTGGCGAATCGGCTTGGGCAGCAGGCCAGCCATGGTGATGTAGGCCACCAGATCACCCGGCGATGCATCACCACGAAGGTACAAGACCAAAAACATCACCACTGCCATGGCGCTGTACGTCACCAATTGCAGCATCGGTGTATACACCGCGCCGGTCTTGGTCATTGTCAGCTGTTTGTCGGTATTGCTCTGGCTGGCGTCATGGAAGCGTACCTTTTCATAGGTTTCGCCACCAAAACTGCGGACCACGCGGTAGCCGTGAATCGTCTCGGATGCGACGTGCGTGACGTTACCCATCGAGACCTGGATCTTTTTGCTCTGCTTGCGGAATTTCTTGCTGGTGCTGTTCACCATCAGACCGATGACCGGCAGGATGGCGACCATCACCAGGGTCAGCTTCCAGTTCATCCACAACAGGGTGCAGAACAGGAAGATCACCGTCATGCCTTCACGGATCACCACTTTGATCGCGTCGGTGGCGGCGCCGGTGACCATGGTCACGTTAAACGTGATACGGGAAATCAGGTGGCCGGAGTTGTTCTTGTCGAAATAGCTGTTGGGCAGATCCAGCAGCTTGTTGAACAGAACCACACGCAGGTCATGCACCAGCCCCAGAGAGACCCGCGCCAGAAAGTAGTTGCCCAGATACGAACCGACGCCTTGCCAAACAGCAATCAGCACGATTAGCAACGGCACGCTCTCGAGCAATTGCAACTTGCCCAGATAGGGGTTGCCGGGGAACAGGCTGGCCTCCGGGTTGGCCAGGCCATCGACGAAATACTTGAGAATGTAGGCGAGCATCGGTTGGGTCGATGCGAAGATCAGAAAGCCAACGATACTCAGAATGAACAGGCCGGCGTAAGGACGCACGTAAGCCAAAAGGCGGAAATAGATCGCCAGCGTCGACTGGGCTTTCGGTTCAGGACTGCTCATGGTAATCCGCGTAAATCAGTGAGGCGGCGATGATATCACAGGCCCTTTTGCGCCGATCAACATCACCGGGCGCCAGCCATTGGGCAAGTCGGTTAAGATAGCCGGCTCATGATGGGGAGTCAGGCATGCAATCGATTGATCACAGCACTTACGAGGCACTGCGCAAAGGTGCTCAGGTACTCGAAGCCGACGGTTCCGGCGACAAGGTGCTCAGGTTGGCCGACGGTCGCATGCTCAAGCTGTTCCGCCGCAAACGCTTGCTGAGTTCGGCGCTGTTCTTTCCCTACGCGCAGCGCTTCGCCAACAACACCAAGGCATTGCAGCAGCGCGGCATCCTCTGTCCGAACGTCATCGCGGTGTATCGGATTCCGAGTATCGAGCGCGACGGCGTGTATTACGCGCCGCTGGCGGGCGAAACCGTGCGGCAATTGCAGGGCACGCCCGAAGAAACCGAGACGTTGCGCAGTCAACTGGGAGCGTTCATTGCACAGCTGCATGAAAAAGGCGTGTATTTCCGGTCCTTGCACTTTGGCAATGTGGTGCAGACACCGGAGAATCAGCTCGGATTGATCGACATCGCCGACCTGCGTTGCCAGAGGCATGCGCTGAGCGACAGCAAGCGACTGCGCAACTTCGCCCACTTGCTGCGCTACAAACAAGACCGGCAATGGCTGCTCGGCGGCGACGCCGGGCACACTTTTCTGGAAGGTTATCGCCAGGCGCTGCCGAGCAAGCGACAGGCTGCGCTGATCGAACGCCTGCGCCTGCTGCTCGATTGAGCCTTACTTGCCGATCACCAGAATCGTCGCACCCTTGCGATTGGCGAAGCGTTCAATGATGCGCATCTTGTGCGCCACCAGCCATTCGCCCAGCCACGGCTCATCGCCCTTCCCTTCGATGAGAAAATAACGATACTCACCGGCGTGCTCCGGCGACATTGCCTGTTCACGGGTCAGCGTCGGCAGGACGTAACCCCGCCCCGCGTAATAGCTGATGCGACCGTCTTCGAACCAGGCGCTGGCCTCAGGTTCGACGTGCGCGGACATCCAGCGCCCGGCGGCCACGTAATGAGTCTTGCCTGCGCCGGTCGAAATCACATTCGACAGCATCACCAGCAACGCCGCCACGACCAGCACTTTGGTCCAGCGCGGAAACTGCCGGGCAAACGCCGCCAGCCCCATCGCCAGTAGCGGTACGACCAGCAGATTGAGAAAGCTCAGATAACGGGCATTCATGAATTGCTGCTTGATGAAAAACAGCATCAGCACGACCAGATACAGCAGTGCTGCCCAGGCGAAGGGACGATAGTCACGCCAGTAAACGCCCAACACCCCCCAGTTGCGGCGCAGTACGAACGGGGCAGCGAACGGCCCCATCAGCTTGACGAACGTGATCGTCATCGTCGCCAGCAGCCCGAAGAACACGATGCGCCCGGCTTCATCCTGGGAATACTTGTTGATCAGCGAGTTGCCAAATTGTTCGGACAGCATCTGAAACGAGGCGTAGACGCTGTGCGGTGCAATCATGTCCAGATAGAGCATGAAGCGCGCCGACATGAACACTCCAAACGCCGATGCAACCAACAGCCCCACCACCGGCAAAAGAGCAAACTGCAGCAAACGAGTGCGCTGGCCAGAGCGCCAGAGCCCCGGCATTTGCCACAGCCCGAGCGCCGGCAACAAGAGTAATGCCTCAAGCCGAAACAGCGCTGCAGCCACAATGGCCAAGTGAATGAGACCGGCTCTGAGCCAGCCGCCCAGGGCCTGCCAACGCAGTGCCTGCCATAACGCGAGGGTGCAGAAAAACCAGAAACCGCATTCGCGGATGATGTCGTTTCGAAAGGCATTGACCGCAGGCATCGCCAGCACAATCAGACACGCCCAGCCGGCAAGCTCGGGAGAGCGTCGGCGAATACAATCGACCATCAGGGCACTGGTGCCGGCGAAAAACAGGCCGCACCAGAGATAGGCGCTCAACTCCAGCGGCAGCAGCAGGAAGCGATGGGTCAGGGCCAGAAGAATGGAGAACCACGGCCAGTCGAAATGCACCCAGGCGACGTCGGGTCCATGCAAGACAACCTGATGGGCGATATCGATGTACAACGCGGCATCGCGCCCGACCGTTGCGGTACCCGACACGGCAATCAGCGACAGTAGAATACTTGCCCAGAAGGCCACACTCACCGGTCGCTCACTGATCAACTGAACAGCCCTGACCGCCAATTTACTGCCCGTACCTTTCACCCAGCCCCCTCACATCACGCGCCACAGGTACGCAAAAAACAACAATCAACTTATCTGAACAGCAGACGCAAGGCTTTGCGCATGTACGACCAGCGCCCAAGGATGCGCCAGTCAGCGCGTAGCGCTTGCATATAGAATGTTTTCGCCAACGCATATTCGCCATGCGAATAGCAATCGCGGAACAACGACAGACAACGCTGCGCCAGATAGGCCTGGCGCAGATCCTGAAACTCTTGCGGCATCCGTTGACTGGAAAACACTTCACCGACCACCTGCTCAGTACCCGCTGCCAGGCTCTGGCGCAGATCATGGCGCATGCTGTCGGCGTGCTTGTAAATGAGTGCCAGTGGCTGCTCGACCACGGTGCAGGGAAAGCGCGCCAACACCTGGGCAAACACCGGCAGATCTTCGACGTTGCGCAGGCACTCCGGATAGTTGCCCGGCGCGAATACCTCACGATGCATGGCACAGGCACCGTTTGAGATCGACACCGTCTTGTCCAGCAGATAGCCCCTGACTCGCTGTCGCAGCGTGGCTGGCAGCGGTTTGACAGCCTGCAGGCTGCGCTTGCCACCGGAGAAGATCGACCAATGAGCGCCAATGATCATCCGCGTTTCCGGGTGACTGGCGATGTGTTGCGATAATGCCGCCAGCGCACCGGGAGCCATCTCGTCATCTGCGTCGAGAAAAATCAGAAACTGCCCCGTGGTTTCCTCGATCCCGCGATTGCGCACTGAAGACAGCCCGCCATTGCTTTGGCGTATGGCACGAAAACGCCCGGCATGTTCAGCCAGCAACGCTTGCAACACCTCGGGCGTGGAGTCAGTGGAACCGTCATCGATAACCAACAGCTCCGCTGCCGCGTCGTGCAACTGCACCAGCACCGACTCCACGGCACGTGGCAGCGATCTGGCGTAGTTGTACGCGGGAATCACGACGCTGATCAGTGTCTCAGTCAAGACTGTTTCCTTGCACACCTTCTTTGACGACAAGAATATCTTCCATGATCAGATATTGCAGGTCAGAGCCGAAAAACATGTTCAGCGCGTCAGTCGGCGAGCAGATCATCGGCTCGCCACGACGGTTGAGCGACGTGTTCAGCGATACGCCGTTACCGGTCAGGTCTTCCAGCGCCTTCATCATGTCGTAGTAGCGCGGGTTGTACTCACGCTTGAGCACCTGAGCGCGTGAAGTACCGTCTTCATGGACAACTTCCGGCACGCGGGTTTTCCATTCCTCGGCGACTTCGAAGGTGAAGGTCATGAACGGCGCCGGGTGATCGATCTTGATCATCTGCGGCGCAACGGTGTCGAGCATCGACGGGCAGAAAGGCCTCCAGCGCTCGCGGAACTTGATCTGGTGGTTGATGCGGTCGGCCACACCGGGAATGCTCGGGCAACCGATGATCGAACGGCCGCCAAGTGCACGCGGGCCGAATTCCATGCGGCCCTGGAACCAGGCCACCGGATTGCCTTCGACCATGATCCTGGCGATTTCTTGCGGCATGTTGTCGAGCTTGCGCCAGGTCGGCTTGTTCTCATGACGAGCGCAGGCGGCAATCACATCTTCGTTGCTGTAAGACGGGCCAAGGTAGACGTGCTCCATCTTCTCGACCGGTACGCCACGGGCGTGCGACACGTAAGCGGCAGCGCCGACTGCGGTGCCGGCATCGCCGGACGCGGGCTGTACGAACAGCTCCTTGATGTCGTCGCGGGCGATGATTTTCTGGTTCAACTTGACGTTCAACGCACAGCCACCGGCGAACGCCAGCTTGCCGGTTTCCTTGAGCACATCGCCCAGATAATGATCGATCATCTGCAACGCCAGTTTTTCGAACAGCGCTTGCATGCTGGCGGCGTAGTGAATGTACGGCTCGTCGGCAATGTCGCCTTCGCGCTTGGGCCCCAGCCACTCGATCAGCTTCGGCGAGAAGTAAAAGCCTTTGCCCTTCTCTTTATAACGACGCAGGCCGATGACGTTGGCGTAGTCGGTATTGATCACCAGCTCGCCGTTCTCGAACGAGGCCAGACGCGAAAAATCGTACTTGCTGGCGTCGCCGTACGGCGCCATGCCCATGACCTTGAATTCGCCGTCGAGCATCTCGAAACCGAGGAATTCGGTGATCGCGCCATACAGACCACCAAGGGAGTCCGGATCGAAGAATTCCTTGATCTTGTGGATCTTGCCGTTTTCGCCATAACCGAAGAAGGTCGTGGCGTATTCGCCTTTACCGTCGATGCCGAGGATCGCGGTTTTCTCTTTGAAACCCGAGCAGTGATAAGCACTGGAGGCGTGAGCGAGGTGATGCTCGACCGGTTCGATCTTGATTTTCTTCGGATCGAAGCCCAGTTGCTCGAGGCACCAGACGATCTTGTTGCGATAGCGCTTGTAGCGACGGTTGCCCATCAGGATCGCATCGAGGGCGCGATCCGGGGCGTACCAGTAGCGCTTGGCATAGTGCCAGCGGGCCTTGCCGAACAGGCTGATCGGCGCGAATGGAATTGCCACAACATCAACGTCGGACGGCTTGATGCCGGCTTGCTCGAGGCAGAATTTCGCCGATTCGTAGGGCATGCGGTTCTTTGCATGTTTATCGCGTACGAAGCGCTCTTCTTCAGCTGCAGCGACCAGCTTGCCGTCGATGTACAGGGCTGCGGAAGGATCATGGCTAAGGGCGCCGGACAGGCCAAGAATCGTCAATGCCACAGGGGTCTAGCCTCTTTAGTCTGCGTGCAGGCGCGATGCGCCTTGAAAATTGATGTGCCCTCGCACAGGGCGAGTGACAGCTAAAGGGCGGGATTATAGCGTAAACATCAGGGGAATTACCCGGTGCGAATTGCACTACCGGTATTGGCCCGATTCAACGGGCACTAAAGCCTCAGTAGCCGTCCCTGCGCCAGTAAATACTCAGATTTCCGTCGGCAGCCTGGCGATAAATCGTGTAGGGCAGCGAAACCGTGTCGAACGCAGCGGACAACGGCAGATCAAACAATACGAAGGACACAATGCCACCAGGATTGGGCGGCGCGTTCAATATGCAGAAATCAAAGGCCAGGCCGCTGTAGATACGCGGGATGGATTGACAGTAAGTCTTCTGTTTGCGCAGCTTCCGAGCGGCATCTGCGTCGTGCTGCAACACCGTTGAAACACTGCCACAGCCTGATAGAACCGAGAACAAGACGCCTAGCGTCATAATTTTTTTCATGCCCGAGGCTCGTCATCCGAAATCGTCAGGCAAATTAGCATCGAGACTGAACAGCAGACAGTTCATGGCTTCTGGAGAAGCTGTAGGACAAGTCGCTGTTATTTGTCCGTAGCCGCCAACAGGCTCGCCCTCAGAGCAGGCCGAGCTATTGTGCGAGCCAGCCTGCTGCGAAAAGGCTCAGCCAGCGTCGGAGATATCCTTGGGCAACCGCTGATCGATGACTCGATACAACGCGCTGCTTTGCGGCCAGTTACGCATGAATCGCGCGCGATCGCGGGCATAAGCCGGGGCGAAACTTCCGACCGAGGCATGCTGACACATCGAATCGAGATCGATCAGCGCCCAGCGATCCGTCTGCCAGAACAGGTTGTGGCCTTTGAAATCGCCATGGCTGATGCGCTCGGCGATCAATCGGGCAAACAGTCGATCCAGCGCTTGCAACTCGGCTTCCGGCGCCTGGCCACTTTCCACGAACGGCGCAAAGCGCTCGATGATGTCCGGCCCCGGCAGGAACTCGGTTACCAGATACGCGCGGCCGCGCAGCCACAAAAAGCGCTTCTCCAATACCGCCAGCGGTCTCGGCGTAGCGATGCCAAGGAACGCCAGACGATTGCCTTCACGCCACGAATGCCAGGCCCGGCTCGGACGCCAGAAACGCTTGAGCCAATGGGCAAAGCCCTTGATGTTGTAGCGTTTGATCACCAGCGTGCGTCCGCCCGCCTGAACCTTGCCGACGCTGGCTGCGCCGCCGGTCTTGTACAGATGCCCCTGATCGAGCAGGGCGTCGGCCTGTTCGAGCACCGGCAGCATGGCGGCTTCTTCTTCGCGGCGGATGGCGCGCAGGGCAAACGCGCCGCGATGCACTGCAAACAATGTGCATTCGCGGCCGACCTTGATCAGGTAATCCCTGAGCCGCCATCTACGCACTTTGTCGATCTGTTTCTGCAACGCCTCCAGCGGTAACGCATGCTCGCTGTTGCTCAACAGGTAATACACCAGCAACTCTTCGGTGAACGGCTCGAGTGATTTGGGCAACTGGGCGAAAAACACGCCGAGGTTTTCCAGCACTTTTTGCCGGGACAAGGGCTGCCCCGCCGTCTCCGCGCGAACCCCGGCGCCATCGATCAAATACAGCTGACCGCCATGGCGCAGCAGATTGTCCAGGTGCAAGTCTTCCTGCCAGAGCCCTTTGCCATGCAGTCGACCAATGGCATCCAGCGCTTCGGCCAACACCGCCGTTTGCTCATCGGCCAGCGCCGGCAACGCCTCGACCTTCGCCCAGGCATCACCGAGGCTGTGCGCGCCTTCGAGAAACTCAAAGAGCAGCCAGCCACCTTCTCCGTCTTTCAGACCATCGACCAACAACAGCGGCGTGGTCATGCCCTGGGCCGCCAGCAGGCGCACGCCTTCGAGTTCACGCTGGAAATGCCGTGCTGCCTTGCTGCCGACCAGCAATTTGGCCAGTACCGGCCGGCCGCGCCAAACGCCGGCGCCAACATAGCGCTGCCCGGGCAAGACGCGCAGCAGGCTCAACAATTGCAGATCCGCCGTACCGGCCGCATCCGCCAGGGTCACGCTCAGCGGTAATGAGGGGCCGCGCCCTGTCCGCGCCAGCTCGGACAATTGCATCAACGGGTCTCCTTGTGACTGCGTCGGGCCGTCAGCCGGACCAGCCAGCTGTCGAGCAGATCACCGTCGATCGGCTGATCGAGGTACGCCGCGAGCAATTGGCGCAAGTCTGCCTCGCTCCACTGCGGCGCGCGGCGCTGCAACGGCTCCAGATCCTTGATCCGGTCGCGCATGCCGAACAGCAACGGCCGGGTCTTCTCCAGATCAATCAGTTGCGCCTCATAGCCGTCGCCGGTAGCGCGCAGAAAAATATGCTTGGGATAAAAGCAGCCATGCACCTGACGCGCGCCGTGCAGGCGCCGCGCCAACAGCCCGCAAGCCTTGAGAATGGCCGAATGCTGCGCCACGCTGAGTTGCGCCCAGCGGGCCAGCAACGATTCCAGATCGCTCCAGCCGTCCAGCGCGCGCGTGAGCAGTACCGCCCTGACTTCACCGTCGACCTTGCGCTCGCCAAAAAAAGCCGCTTGCAGCGCCGGAATGCCGAGCTTGCGATAACGGCTGATATTGCGAAACTCACGGGCAAAGCTGGGCTCGCCAAACGGCGCATGCAAGGTGCGCGTCAGGTAATTGCTCTGGCGCTTGAGGTAATAACCCTGGCCTTCCAGATCCAGGCGGAACACGCTGCTCCAGCCGCCACCGGAAGTATTGGGCTCATCCACCGCTTCCAGCTGTCTGGCCCACAACGCCTCGAAAGTGCCGAGACCGTGGCGCTCGAGCAGCGCACGGTCTTGTTCGGCGAGAAAATCAGTCATTCACGTCCCTCAAAAAATCTGACCACGTGCCGAATCCGTTTCTTGTCGGCAACATCGAGCCGATCGCACTGGCGGTATTGCTTATAGAAGCGCAGGCGCTGGGTATTGGACAGGTGATATTTGGCCAGCTTGTCGAGACAGGCCAGGTCCTTGGTGATCCGGTACTTGAGCCAGAAGCCGCGCCAGAATTCACCGTTGGGGCAATCGATCAGGAATATGCGCGCCTGATCGTCGATCAACAGATTGCGCCATTTCAAGTCGTTATGGGTAAAGCGGTGATCATGCATTGTCCGGGTATAACCGGCCAGTTGCCGGCTGACACCGTCGACCCAGGCGCGATCCTTGAGCTTCGAATCCTTGCGCTCGGCCAGCGCCGAGAGGTCTTCGGTGTTGGGCAACTCGCGGGTGATCATCGCGCCACGATCGTAGGCCGCACCACGCCTTTCCAGACCCCAGGCCACCACTTCGGCGGTGGGAATGCCCCACTTGGCGAAGCGCTTGAGGTTCTGCCACTCCATCTTCACGCGCGGCTTGCCGAGGTAGCGGCGCAGGCCCTTACCGGCACCGACGTAGCGCTTGACGTAGTAATTGACACCGTCGCGCTGCACGCGGATCACCTCCGACAGCGGATCGCGGGTCAGGCGTTCGCCCTGCAACGCAAACACCGCTTCGAGGCTGCCGAAATCTTCGGCAAGGTCGCTGTACTGCGGCTCTAGAGTCCAGCCCGCCATCAGAGCGCGTCCCCGTAACGCTGCTTACGCTCATAGAGCTTGTCGGCCTTGCCTTGCAGCCAGCTCAGCAGCGGCGCTTCCTGCGCCAGAATCTGCCGCAGCGGCTGCTGGAAATAGCCCTTGAGGAAACGCAGTTTGTCGCGGCGGGTCAGGCCGATGTCCAGCGCCGAAAAGTACAGCGCCGCCAGGTCCTTGTTGCGCCAGCGTTGAGTGATCTTCGCGCGGGTCTGAGCACGGTGCAGGTCGATCACCGAGAGCTTGAAATCTTCCGGCGTGACCGGCTTGTCGGTGTGCAGCAGGAAGTGGCAGATGTAGCAGTCGCGGTGGTTGACCCCGGCGCGGTGCATCATGCCGGTCATCCGCGCGACTTCGGCAATCAGCGCGCGCTTGAGCTTCGGCGCCGGCGGCTGCTTGACCCAGTCGATGCTGTAATCTTCCAGACTGATGGTCGGCGCCAGTTCTTCGGTGACGATAAACGAATGCTGATCCGCTGGGTTGCTGCCCTTCTCGCCATACGCGACGGCGGTCATGGTCGGCACGCCCACTTCCTGCAAGCGCTGAATGGCTCTCCACTCTTGCCCGGCGCCAAGCACCGGCAGTTTGGCGGTCAGCAGGTTCTTGAAGATTTCACCCCAGCCGATGCCACGGTGGATCTTGACGAAAAAACCATGCCCGTCGACTTCCGTGCGTAATGTCCGGCGCGCTTCCAGCTCGCGGTATACCTCGCCCTGCAAGCCTTCGACTGCGGCGAACGGGTCGCGTCCGGCCCAAAGGCTTTTGAACGGTTCAGCCAGCATCAACTTCATTAAGCGTGCTCCGCCAGAATCACATCGGCCGCGTGCTGCGGCATGCTGTAGAGGTCGGCCGTCTCGGCGAAGGCCAGACCGTTGCGGCTCCAGGCCGCACGTGCAGCGTCGTTGCTCAACATCTCGGTCAGGTACTGCGTCAGTTGCGCCTGCTCGAACGGCTCGTCCAGCACTCGCCCGGCATCAGCCTCGGCAATGTAATGGGCGTAGCCGCAGACCGCACTGACCAGCACCGGCAACCCGGCGACCAGCGCTTCAAGCAGCACGGTACCGGTGTTTTCGTTGTACGCCGGGTGAATCAACAGGTCGGCACCAAGCAGAAAACGCGGGATATCGCTGCGCCCTTTGAGAAAGGTCACGTTGTCGCCCAGGCCCAGCGTCGCACTCTGCATCTGGAACAATTTGGGGTCATCCTGGCCGATTACAAACAGCCGCGTGCGTTTGCGCAATTCGGCCGGCAATGCGGCCAGCGCTTTGAGGCTGCGATCGACGCCCTTGGTCTTGAAGCCGGAGCCGATCTGCACCAGCAGCAGTTCGTCGTCCTTGAGACTGAATTCGGCGCGGAACCCGGCGCGGATTTCATCAGCATTGGCTGGACGCCGACGATCCTGGGCGATGCCCGGCGGCAGCAGATGGAAGCGTTCGAGCGGCGTGTCGTAATACTTGATGAACAGCGGCTGCTGCACTTCGGAAATCATCAGCACTTCGGTCTTCGCGTCTTTGGCAAAGACCGCGCGCTCGTACTCGGCGAAATGGCGATAGCGGCCCCAGCGGCGGTACAGCGAATTACGCAGGTTCTGCGCCTTGTCTTCGAAGCAGCCATCTGCCGCGTAGTAGACGTCCAGACCCGGCATCTTGTTGAAACCGATCAGGCGATCGACCGGGCGCCTGGCCAGGTCCGCTGCCATCCACGCGCTGAGTTTTTCGTTGCGGCGGTGATTGAAGAATGCCTTGACCGGCGCCACCAGCACTTCGAAGCCCGGCGGTACGTCGCCTTCCCAGATCAGCGTGTAAACGCGAATCTGATGACCACGCTTCTGGCATTCGAGGGCGATGCGCATGAAGTCGCGCTGCAAGCCACCGAACGGGAAATATTTGTACAGGACGAATGCCAATTGCATCAACGCAGCTCCTCAGCCATCAACAACGTGCTCAGTCGGCTGGCGACACGCTCGGGGTTTACACGCGTGAAGCACAAAGGCTGCTCGCGTTTCAGGTCAAACTGACGGGCATCCTGCTCGGTCGGTTGATAAGTACATTTCTTCTGCAGGCAAGGCGCGCACGGGAAGTCGCTGGCCAGATGAACCTGCAATTTGCCGTAAGCGCCAGTCAGGCCCGGGTTGGTCGGGCCGAACAGCGAAATGGTCGGTACATCCAGCGCAGCGGCCAGATGGCCGAGTCCGGTGTCCACCGCTACGCAAGCCTGCGCGCCGGCGAGGACTTTGCCGGCGCCAGCCAGATTCAGCTTCGGCAACACTTCGGCGTGTTTGAAGCCGGCGGCGATACGTTCGGCGCGGGCCTTTTCCTGCGGGTTGCCCCACGGCAGCTTCACGCCAACGCCGAGGTAGCCGACCCGCTCGGTCAGCTCGCGCCAGTAGATTTCCGGCCAGTGCTTGGTGTCCCAGGTGGTGCCGTGCAGAAACACCACGTAGGCATTCCTGCGTGGCAACTCGACCAGCCGTTCAACACTGAGGCCGTAATCGCCGAGGCCTTTGGGCAAGTCGTATCCCAGAGCAATGGCGAACAACTGACGCACGCGTTCGACGGCGTGCTGGCCACGGGCGACGGCGAGTTTACGATCGTAGAAGCGTGCAGCCATCGGCTCGCGAGCCGAGGTTTTATCCAGGCCCGCCACTGGGGCTTTGACGTAGCGGGTCAGCCAGGCGCTCTTCAACAGGCCTTGGGCATCGATCACCAGATCGTATTTGTTCGCGCGCACGCTTTGCTTGAAGCGTTTCCACTCGCCGCTGGTGATGGTCTTCCAGATGTTTTTGCGCCAACGACGAATCGCCACCGGAATCACTTTGCCAACGGCCGGGTGCCAGGTCGGGATCTCGGCGAAGCCTTCTTCCACCACCCAGTCGAACTTGATCCCCGGGATCGCGCGGGCGGCGTCGGTCAGCGCCGGCAACGCGTGAATCACGTCGCCCAGCGATGAAGTCTTGATCAACAATACCCGCAAGTTATTGAACCTCGACCACGGAGCCCTGCAGTTTCTGCAAGGCATCGTTGACTGCTTCCGGCATCAACTGGCGCAGGCAGTTGTAATGGCCGAAACGGCAGGTGCGATCGAAGCAAGGGCTGCATTCGATGCCCAAGCGAACGATTTCCACCTGCTCAGCCAGCGGCGGAGTGAAACCCGGCGAGGTCGAGCCATAGACCGCGACCAGCGGACGGTTCAACGCGGCGGCGACATGCATCAGGCCGGAATCGTTGGACACCACCGAGTCGGCACAGGACAGCAGATCGATGGCCTCGGCCAGCGAGGTGCCGCCGCTGAGGTTGACCGACTCTTCGCGCAAACCCGGGATCAACCGAGCGCGGATGTCTTCGCCTACGGCATGATCGTTTTTCGAGCCGAACAGCCATACCTGCCAGCCTTCGCGAATGCGTGCTTCGGCAACTTTCGCGTAATGCTCGGACGGCCAGCGCTTGGATTCGCCGAACTCGGCGCCGGGGCACAGGGCCAGGACCGGGCGATCGAGGGTCAGCCCGAACTTGGCCAGTGCCGCTTCGCGGGTCACCGGGTCGATTTGCAGACTCGGGCGCGGGTACGGCTTCGGCAGCTCGGCGTTCGCTTCATAGGCCAGCGCCATGAAACGCTCGATCATCAGCGGATAGCGTTCTTTATCGAGAGTGCGCACGTCGTTGAGCAGGCCATAGCGGAATTCGCCGCGCCAGCCGGTGCGCTTGGGGATGCCGGCAAAAAACGGCACCAGTGCCGATTTCAGCGAGTTGGGCAGCAGGATCGCCTGATCGTACTGGCCGCGCAGGGATTTGCCGATGCGCCGGCGCGTCGCCAGTTCCAGCGCGCCATGGCCGAGCGGGAAGCTCAAGGCGTTGCGCACTTCGGGCATGCGCTCGAGGATCGGCCGGCTCCATTCGGGCGCCAGCACGTCGATTGCGCAGTGCGGGTGGCGCTGCTTGAGACACTGAAAGAGTGTCTGCGCCATCACCATGTCACCGACCCAACTGGGTCCAACGATCAGAATATTCATGTAGTTTCCAAAAACGAACCGGGGAGGCATTTACGCCTCCCCGCCTCGATAATCATTGTGGAAGCGGCGCAGCTGGCGATGGGTCACTTCCTTCAACATGACTGTCGACTGTCATTGCGCTATCGCGAGCAGGCTCACTCCTACATTGTTTGTTCATCCTGCTTCAGATCTACAGACACTGTAGATCTCCTGTGGGAGCGAGCTTGCTCGCGAAGGGGCCATCACATCCTACATCGGAGTCATCTGACACTCCGTCTTCGCGAGCAAGCTCGCTCCCACAGGGTATTGGGTGCTGCATAAACCGGCTTCAGCTTAGCCCCAACTCACGCCAAATCCGCAAAACCTGCCGGCGTTCGTCGGCAAACTGGTCGCCCGGTATCACCCCGGCATCTTTCTGCAAGGCCTGCCGGTGGGCGGCGGAGCGGTAGGCTTTATAGGCCTCGCGCAACAGGCTGGCATCTTCGGCGGGCATCAGCCCTTCGTGTTCCAGCTCTTCCAGAATGCGGATGTTATCGGTCCAGCGCAGCAGCGGCGGATGGCTGTGCGACCACGCCAGGGCCGCGTATTGCACCATAAATTCAATATCGACGATACCTCCGGCGTCCTGCTTGAGGTCAAACGGCACCGTCGCCTCGAAGGCATTCGCCGCTGTGCCGGCCGCTGTGCTGCGAGTGCCAAGGTTGTCGCGCATCTTGGCGCGCATCTCGCTGACTTCCTGTTGCAATTTTGCCAGATCGCGCGCCCTGCCCAAGACCTGCGCACGGACTTTCTCGAATGCCTGGCCGACATCCTGACTGCCCACCAGCACCCGCGCACGCACCAAGGCCTGATGCTCCCATGTCCAGGCTTCATTCTCCTGATAGCGCGCGAACGCGCCGAGGGAACTCACCAACAGCCCGGAAGCACCGGACGGACGCAGACGCATGTCCACTTCATACAGCTGGCCGGAATTGGTCTGTGCCGTGAGCAGGTGAATGATCCGCTGCCCCAGGCGCGTGAAGAACTGTGCGCCATCGATGGATTTCGGCCCGTCGGTTTCCGCCTGCGGATCGCCATCGTGGATGAACACCAGATCCAGATCCGAACCATGCCCCAATTCAATACCGCCGACTTTGCCATAACCGACAACGATGAAGCCGGGATCGCACAGCGTGCCATCGGTGCGCAGCGGCGTGCCGTACTTGGCCACGGTCTGGCGCCAGGACAGGGCCAGCACTTGTTCGAGAATCGCCTCGGCCAGCCAGGTCAGGTAATCGCTGACCTTCATCAACGGCAGACTGCCGGCGATTTCCGAGGCAGCCACGCGCAAGCGATGCGCCAGTTTGAAATGGCGCAGGGCTTCCATTTGTTGTTCGAGGTCGTCCTCGGGAATTCGCGTCAGTCGCTCGCGCAACTCGGCTGCCAGTTCCGGCGCCAGCGGCGGTTTGAACAGTCGACCTTCGTTGAGCAACTCGTCGAGCAGCAGCGGGAAGCGAGTGATCTGCTCGGCAATCCACGGGCTCGCCGCACACAGCGTCAGCAGACGGCGCAGCGCACCGGGGTTTTCCGTGAGCAACACCAGATAGGCCGAACGCCGCGCCACCGCTTCCACCAGCGGCAGCACACGCTCAAGCACCAGATCAGGATTGTCGTGTTCCACCGCTTGCGCGAGCAGCCGCGGAATGAAGGCATCCAGACGTTCGCGCCCCAGCCGTTGCATCGCGCGCAACTGCGGACTGCCGCGCAAACCGGCCAGCGCCTTGAGCGCTTTGCCGGCATCGACGAAACCGCCTTCCTGCAACTGCCGGCACGCGGCCTCTTCGTCTTGTTCTTCTTCCCACAGCGGCAGCCATTCACCGCCGACCACCACTTCGCTTTCGCTGCCTTCTTCCTCGTCGGGATCGGCAATCACCTGAGCGAAGTGCCAGGCCACGCGGCCACGCCAGAACATCAGTTTTTCGTGGAAGGCGGCCCAGTCGGCGAAGCCGAGCATGAAAGCAATGCGCGCCTGATCCTGCGCGCTGTCCGGCAGCATCTGCGTCTGACGGTCGGCAATCGCTTGAATGGCATGTTCGGTGTAACGCAGAAACTCGTAACCTTCGCGCAATTCACTGACCACCGCCGGCGGCAGATAGCCCTGCCCTTCCAGGGTGCTCAGCACCTTTAGTAGAGGACGCTGTTGCAGGCTCAGATCGCGGCCACCGTGGATCAGTTGAAAGGCCTGAGCGATGAACTCGACTTCGCGGATGCCGCCGGAGCCGAGTTTGATGTTGTCGGCCATGCCCTTGCGCCGCACTTCCTGCTGGATCAACTGCTTCATGGTGCGCAGCGCTTCGATCGCCGAGAAGTCCAGATAGCGCCGATAAACGAATGGGCGAAGCATGTCGAGCAACTGCGCGCCGGCGACCTGATCGCCAGCCACCACCCGCGCCTTGATCATCGCGTAGCGTTCCCAGTCGCGGCCCTGATCCTGGTAATACTGCTCCAGCGCATTGAAGCTGAGCACCAGCGCGCCCGACGATCCATATGGACGCAGGCGCATGTCGACGCGGAAAACGAAGCCGTCGACCGTCATCGGGTCGAGGGCCTTGATCAGACGCTGACCGAGACGAATGAAAAATTCCTGATTATCCAGCGAGCGCTTCACGCCAACGGTTTCGCCGCCTTCGGGGTAGGCGAAGATCAGGTCGATGTCCGAGGACAGATTCAGCTCGACCGCGCCGAGTTTGCCCATGCCGAGGATGACCATCTGCTGCGGCAGCCCGCTGCGCCGCCCGGTCGGTGTGCCGAATTGCTCGCAATGGCGGCTGTACAGCCACTGATAAGCCTGATCGATGGTGGCGTCGGCCATGTCCGAGAGGTCGCGGCAGGTCTGCACCAGATCGGCTTGGCGGGTCAGGTCGCGCCAGATGATCCGCACCTGATGGCGCGCACGCTGGCGGCGCAGGGCACGGCCGAGTTCATCTTCGCTCTGCGCGCTGTTCACCACGGCGGCGATCTGCGCGCGCAACTCGCCGGGTGCAAAGGGCCGATCGAGTTCGCCGGACGCCACCAGCGACAGCAACATCAAAGGGTCACGAACGCTCTGTTCAATGACAAACTCGCTGGCGGCGGTGACGCGGGAGAATTGCGCCCAGCGCTCCGGCGACCAGTTCGACAGGCCGTGATCGTCTTCAAGGGCGGCGACGGACGTACGGAACGACTGCTCGGATCGGCTGACCAACGGCAGGAGAATGGCGGGCAGTTCGGCAAGCGCGGGCAGGGTCATGGTCTATCCTTGATCGGCGTATAAAGGGCCGCTTGTAGTGAATGATGAAAACCCGCTACGTGAAGGACTGTCGAACAAAAGTTAGAAATAGCTGAAATTTCTTCTTCTTTGGCATCCAGCATCAAACTTTCACCTTATTCGGATGGAAAACGACCCGCCTTAACGATTATTCTCACAACGCAGTCGGAGGCCACAAGCCTTTCATCTGTAGTTTTACTACTCGTCTATACATTCGAAAGGCTGAAATGCCGGAAGATTTGTAGTAAAACTACACGCCGCCGGAACAACCTGTCGGCAATCCAAGAATTTTAAATCGTCTGCCCACAAGGCCAGTCGCAAACTCAGGCAACCGATTCTGGAAGCCTTTCCGCCCTGGAGCAAGCCATGCAAGACCTCGATCCCGTCGAAACCCAGGAATGGCTGGACGCCCTGGAATCGGTTCTCGACAAAGAAGGCGAAGACCGTGCTCACTATCTGATGACCCGTATGGGCGAACTCGCGACCCGCAGCGGCTCGCAGCTCCCTTACGCGATCACCACGCCTTACCGCAACACCATCCCCGTTACCCACGAAGCACGCATGCCTGGCGACCTGTTCATGGAACGCCGCATTCGCTCGCTGGTACGCTGGAACGCGATGGCCATGGTAATGCGCACGAACCTGCGAGATTCGGACCTGGGTGGTCACATCTCCAGCTTCGCTTCCAGTGCGACCCTGTATGACATCGGCTTCAACTATTTCTTCCAGGCCCCGACCGACGAACACGGCGGCGACCTGATCTACTTCCAGGGCCACACCTCGCCAGGCGTTTACGCCCGCGCATTCATGGAAGGCCGCATCACCGAAGACCAGATGAACAACTTCCGTCAGGAAGTCGATGGTCAAGGCCTGTCGTCCTATCCGCACCCTTGGCTGATGCCTGACTTCTGGCAGTTCCCGACCGTATCGATGGGTCTGGGTCCGATCCAGGCGATCTACCAGGCGCGTTTCATGAAGTACCTGGAACATCGCGGTTTCATCCAGCCGGGCAAACAGAAAGTCTGGTGTTTCCTGGGCGACGGCGAGTGCGACGAGCCGGAATCCCTGGGCGCGATCTCCCTGGCCGGCCGCGAGAAGCTGGACAACCTGATCTTCGTCATCAACTGCAACCTGCAGCGCCTCGACGGCCCGGTTCGCGGCAACGGCAAGATCATCCAGGAACTCGAAGGCGTGTTCCGTGGTGCGCAATGGAACGTGACCAAAGTCATCTGGGGCCGTTTCTGGGACCCACTGCTGGCCAAGGACGTCGACGGCATCCTGCAACGTCGCATGGACGAAGTCATCGACGGCGAGTACCAGAACTACAAAGCCAAAGACGGCGCGTTCGTTCGCGAGCACTTCTTCAACACGCCTGAACTCAAGGCAATGGTTGCCGACTTGTCCGATGACGAGATCTGGAAACTCAACCGTGGCGGCCACGACCCGTACAAGGTCTACGCGGCGTACCACGAAGCGGTCAACCACAAGGAACAACCGACCGTCATCCTCGCCAAGACCATCAAGGGTTATGGCACCGGTGCCGGCGAAGCGAAAAACACTGCGCACAACACCAAGAAGGTCGACGTCGAGAGCCTGAAGCTGTTCCGCGACCGCTTCGACATCCCGGTCAAGGACGAAGAGCTGGAGCACCTGCCGTTCTTCAAGCCAGAGCCGAACAGCGCCGAAGGCCGCTACCTGGCCGAGCGTCGTGCCGCACTGGGTGGTTTCGTGCCACAGCGCCGCGCGCAGAGCTTCAGCGTACCGACTCCGGATCTGGACACCCTCAAGGCCATCCTCGATGGCTCCGGCGACCGTGAAATTTCCACCACCATGGCTTTCGTGCGGATCCTTGCGCAACTGGTCAAGGACAAGGAAATCGGCCCGCGCATCGTTCCGATCATCCCGGACGAAGCCCGTACCTTCGGTATGGAAGGCATGTTCCGTCAGTTGGGCATCTACTCCTCCGTCGGCCAGCTCTACGAGCCAGTCGATAAAGACCAGGTGATGTTCTACAAGGAAGACCAGAAAGGTCAGATCCTCGAAGAAGGCATCAACGAAGCAGGCGCCATGAGCTCCTTCATCGCTGCCGGTACTTCGTACTCCAGCCACAACCAGCCGATGCTGCCGTTCTACATCTTCTACTCGATGTTCGGCTTCCAGCGTATCGGCGACCTGGCCTGGGCCGCTGGCGACAGCCGTACCCGTGGCTTCCTGATCGGCGGCACCGCTGGCCGTACCACCCTGAACGGTGAAGGTCTGCAGCACGAAGACGGTCACAGCCACTTGCTGGCCGCGACCATCCCGAACTGCCGCACCTACGATCCGACCTACGGCTACGAGCTGGCGGTGATCATTCAGGACGGCATGAAGAAGATGACCGAAGAGCAACAGGACATCTTCTACTACATCACCGTGATGAACGAGTCGTACCAGCAGCCAGCCATGCCGGCCGGTGCCGAAGAAGGCATCAAGAAAGGCATGTACCTGCTCGAGGAAGACACTCGCGATGCGGCGCACCACGTTCAGCTGATGGGCTCCGGCACCATCCTGCGCGAAGTGCGTGAAGCGGCGAAGATCCTGCGTGAAGAGTTCAACATCGGCGCTGACGTGTGGAGCGTTACCAGCTTCAACGAACTGCGTCGCGACGGCCTCGCTGTAGAGCGCAGCAACCGTCTCAAGCCTGGCCAGAAGCCGAAGCTGAGCTACGTCGAAGAGTGCCTGAGCGGCCGCAAGGGTCCGGTCATCGCCTCTACCGACTACATGAAGCTGTTCGCCGAGCAGATCCGTCAGTGGGTACCGTCCAAGGAGTTCAAAGTCCTGGGCACCGATGGTTTCGGCCGCAGCGACAGCCGCAAGAAACTGCGTCATTTCTTCGAAGTCGACCGTCATTTCGTGGTGTTGGCAGCCCTGGAAGCACTGGCTGACCGTGGTGATATCGAACCTAAAGTCGTGGCCGAGGCCATCGTCAAGTTCGGCATCGACCCGGAAAAACGCAACCCACTGGACTGCTGAGGAGACATTTTGTGAGCGAACTCATTCGCGTACCTGACATCGGCAGCGGTGAAGGTGAAGTAATTGAACTGTTTGTGAAGGTCGGCGACCGTATCGAAGCCGACCAGAGCATCCTGACCCTGGAATCGGACAAGGCCAGCATGGAAGTGCCGGCCCCGAAAGCCGGCGTCATCAAGAGCCTGAAAGTGAAGCTGGGCGACCGCCTGAAAGAAGGCGACGAACTGCTCGAGCTGGAAGTCGAGGGCGCCGCTGAAGCGGCCCCTGCACCTGCCGCTGCTCCTGCCAAAGCCGAAGAGAAACCGGCTGCCGCACCTGCTGCTGCCGCGCCGGCCGCTGCTCCTGCTGCCGCTTCGGTACAGCAAGTGCACGTGCCGGACATCGGTTCGTCGGGCAAGGCGCAGATCATCGAGATCCAGGTCAAGGTCGGCGACACTGTCGAAGCTGATCAATCGCTGATCACCCTGGAATCCGACAAGGCGAGCATGGAAATCCCGTCGCCTGCCGCTGGCGTGGTCAAGGCCATCAGCGTCAAGCTCAACGACGAAGTCGGCACCGGCGACCTGATTCTGGATCTGGAAGTGGCAGGCGCTGCGGCCCCTGCTGCCGCCGCCCCGGCTCAGGCTGCTGCGCCTGCTGCCGCCGCTGCGCCAGCCCCGGCTGCTGCTCCGGCAGCAGCGGCTGCTGACAGCGTTCAGGACATCCATGTCCCGGACATCGGTTCGGCCGGCAAGGCGAAGATCATCGAAGTGCTGGTCAAGGCTGGCGATACCGTCGAAGCCGACCAGTCGCTGATCACCCTGGAATCCGACAAGGCCAGCATGGAAATTCCATCGCCTGCCGCTGGCGTGGTCGAAAGCGTTTCGATCAAGCTGGATGACGAAGTCGGCACCGGCGACCTGATTCTCAAGCTCAAAGTCAAAGGCGCGGCACCTGCTGCGGCCCCGGCTCCGGCTGCTGCACCAAGCGCTCCTGCACCTGCCGCTGCTGCTCCGGCCGCCGCTGCACCTGCTGCCGCCGCTCCAGCCGCCGCACCGGCTGCTACACCAGCGAAACCGGGCGCCAAAGTTCACGCCGGTCCAGCCGTGCGTCAACTGGCCCGTGAGTTCGGTGTCGAGCTGAGCGCTGTTGGCGCCAGCGGTCCGCACGGTCGCATCCTCAAGGAAGACGTGCAGGTTTACGTCAAGGCGATGATGCAGAAGGCCAAGGAAGCGCCGGCCGCTGCTGGCGGCGCTACCGGTGGTGCGGGCATCCCGCCGATCCCGGTTGTCGATTTCAGCCGTTTCGGCGAAATCGAAGAAGTGCCGATGACCCGTCTGATGCAGGTCGGCGCTGCCAACCTGCACCGCAGCTGGCTGAACGTGCCTCACGTAACGCAATTCGACTCGGCGGACATCACCGAGCTGGAAGCCTTCCGTGTTGCGCAGAAAGCCGTGGCCGAGAAGGCTGGCGTCAAGCTGACCATCCTGCCGCTGCTGCTCAAGACCTGCGCGCACTTGCTCAAGGAACTGCCGGACTTCAACAGTTCGCTGGCACCAAGCGGCAAAGCGATCATCCGCAAGAAGTACGTGAACATCGGCTTCGCCGTCGACACTCCGGATGGCCTGCTCGTGCCGGTGATCAAGAACGTCGACCAGAAGAGCCTGCTGCAGCTCGCTGCCGAAGCAGCTTCGCTGGCTGAAAAAGCCCGCACCAAGAAGCTGTCCTCGGACGAGATGCAGGGCGCCTGCTTCACCATTTCCAGCCTCGGTCACATTGGCGGCACCGGCTTCACGCCGATCGTCAATGCGCCGGAAGTGGCGATTCTCGGTGTTTCCAAGGCAACCATCCAGCCAGTCTGGGACGGCAAAGCCTTCCAGCCGAAGCTGATGCTGCCACTGTCGCTGTCCTACGATCACCGTGTGATCAACGGCGCTGCAGCCGCACGCTTCACCCAGCGTCTGGGTAGCCTGTTGGGCGACATCCGCACCATCCTGCTGTAACCCAAACGGCCCTCCGGTAACGGAGGGCCGCTTGCTGCACCCTTTCGAGCGCCACACGCTCGTACCTCAACCCCGTCAATTGGCGGGGCTTTTTTTGCCTGAAATAAACCGGGCCGCGCACCTTTCCTACAACCTGCGCTGATATCGGCCACAGGTCTGGTCCACTTAACGCCAATATTTTCCGCCGCCGGCCAACTAACCTCTGCTCAGGAAAGTTGCATCAACGCGCTCCGCTTATTCATTTCTTATTTCTTAAACTTTCGAACGGAATCGATCATGTTCAAACCGACTATCGGCCCCATCGTGGGCCACACCACAACTAACGAGGTGCGCATTTTCATTCGCGGCGAACAACAGGACAACAAACGCGTATTCGCCGGAGTTCGTGCTCGCAAGGCCGGCGCGGAAAAATGGTCCAATAGCGTATTTGCACTTTTAAGTCCGGCCAATGACATGTCGGGTGTACTGGTATTGCAGGATCTGGAAGCCGATTGCGAATATGAATACCAGGCCGGCTGGTTGAGTCCGATGAACCCGGTGCATACGATCGACACGGTAGTGGAGTTCCCACTGCAATGGCCGCGCCAGCTCTACCGCTTTCGCACCCGCACCGCACAAGTCAGCCAGCCCCGGGGCTTTATCGTCGGTTCGTGTCGTTATCTGCGGATCACCGCTGGCATCGCCTCCTTACCGCAACTGGGTGATCGGATATTTGGCTCGATCAATCAACTCATCGAAAACAGTCAACCAGCGGTCAGTGCGGTGATCATGACGGGTGATCAAGTGTACGTAGATGATCTGAATCTCATCGCACCTGATCGCGAAGCAAAAGATATATTGAAGAAATATCGAACAGCCTTTTCGCAGCCGAACATTCAACGACTGATGTCCAACATATCGACTTACATGATACTCGATGACCATGAAATCGAAGATAACTGGCCTGCCAATGCCAAAGCGACTGACAGGGACTTATATCGCAACGCCATGGCCGCTTATGAACTTTATCAAGCCAGCCACGGCCCGGTTTACTCATGTAACAGCGAGGGCCAGATAGACCGGGATACCTTGAAGCATTACTGGTATCAGTTCGGCGACAGCGATATCGCCTGGTTCGTGACTGACAGTCGCACCCGGCGCAACTTGTCAAAGGATGACCGACGCATTCTCGACGCTGAACAGGAACAGGCGCTGCTTGAATGGCTGATCCACAGCCCGGCGCGGGTAAAGTTCGTGGTGACCAGCGTGATGTACTATCCCGACCGCAAGTTCAACGGTGATGATGCCTGGAAAGCATTTCCCGAGCAGAGACTGCGTCTGTTGGAAACCATCCGCACCCATCGGATCAAAAACGTGGTGTTCGTCTCCGGCGATGTCCATGGTTCTCTGACCAGTCGCCTCACTCACAGCGAGGACGCCGACTTTGAAGTGCATACCATCGTGTCCTCGCCGCTGCACAACAGCAAACTGTTGCCGTATGCCAAGGCTTCAACGTTCATCCTTGATGAACCGCTGGTGCGCACGGCTGCCGGTGACTACCGGCACGAGCTGACCAGTGTCGTAGTCAGTCAGGACAATTTCGCTCATGTGGTCGTCGAGGCTGACCGGATTCTGGTCAAGTATCACGATCGTGACGGCAAACTGCTGCAGTCGATCAGTATGAAATTGCGTTGAACCCGCGAAAGATCGCGGCCTTCGGCGGCTCCTGCACGGATATGCGCTCCCGGTGAGGTTGCGATCTTTTGTTCATTTCATTCGTGCACTGGAGAAATGTTCACTGCAGCCGACATATTCTTATAGCACTTGGCCTTCATCTCTCTTGTCAGTCGGGGCCGCAATGATGCAACCTTGCCGCAGCCAACAATCAAGAGGGCGAGAGCCCGGCGCATTCAGCATATTTCCAAGCGAGTTCCCTTCATGAAGAGCCAACCCGATGCCGCCAGCCGTATGGCGGCCGAGGTAGTGACGCAGTTGCCGGTGCCTTCGCGGCTCGGCATGCTGCGTTTCGAGCGCTTGAATGAAGCGAGTTGGGCGATGCTGTTCCTCGATCCCAATTGCGAACGCCAGTTCGGTCAGCCGGCCGTCGAGCTTTGCGCGCTGGTCGGTTCGCCCTACGCCAGCCTGATGGAACCGCAAGCGCGCTATCAACTGCACGACGCGATCCAGCAGCAACTGAGCAAAGGTGCGCATTACGCGGTGCGCTACACCCTGCACACCGCCGCGGGCGCGTTGAACATCCTCGAATTGGGCGAAGCCTATAAACAGCACAACCGGCACTTGCTGCGCGGTTATCTGCTGGCGGTCGACAGTATGTTCGATGAGGCCCAGGCGCTGTCTTCGGTCGATCTGGAAACCCAGAATTCACGTCTGCAAATAGCCCTTGAGCTGAACCAGCGCGCCCAGCAGGAACAGCTGCAGCATCTGGAACGCGTACGCGCGCAGCAGGATCTGATTCTGCTGCTCGCCCGCCAGCGTTACAGCACGCACAACTCATTGCAGGAAGCCGCTGAACTCATCACCCGTTGCGCCTGCGACATCTATGAAATCGACTGCGCCAGCCTGTGGAACCTTGAAGGTCAGCAGTTGCTGCCGATCTCCGCTTACCATCGCGCGACCCAGGAATACATCCTGCCGGATCCGATCGATATCAGCGGCTTCCCCGATTACATGGAAGCGCTGCACAGCAGCCGCGCCATCGATGCGAACAACGCCATGCATGACCCGCGCACGCGCGAAATGGCCGAGGCGATGCGCCCGCGTGACGTCAATGCAATGCTCGACGCGAGTATTCGTGTCGACGGCCAAGTGGTCGGTGTGCTGTGTCTGGAACAGACTGGCGCCACCCGCGCCTGGCAGTCCGATGAAATTGCCTTTGCCGGTGAACTGGCCGACCAGTTCGCGCAAGTCATCAACAACCACAACCGCCGCACCGCCACCAGCGCCCTGCACCTGTTCCAGCGCGCGGTCGAGCAAAGTGCCAACGCCTTTTTGCTGGTCAACTGCGACGGCGTTGTCGAGTACGTCAACCCCAGCTTCACCGCGATCACCCAGTACACCACCGAGGAAGTCCACGGCCAGCGCCTGTCGGAATTGCCGGCGCTGGAAAATCTCAGCGAGCTGCTGTTCGACGCGCCCTCGGCGCTGGCCCAGAGCAACAGTTGGCAGGGCGAATTCAAAAGCCGGCGCAAGAATCTCGAACCCTACTGGGGGCAGCTGTCGATCTCCAAGGTCTATGGCGACAACCGTGAGCTGACGCATTACATCGGCATTTACGAAGACGTTACGCAGACCAAACTGGCGCAGCAACGTATCGAGCGCCTCGCCTATACCGACAACCTGACCAATCTTGGCAACCGCCCGGCATTCATCCGTAACCTCGACGAGCGTTTTGCCCGCGACAGCGATGCGCCGATCAGCCTGTTGCTGGTCGACATCGACAACTTCAAGCGGATCAACGACAGCCTTGGTCACCAGACCGGCGACAAACTGTTGATCAGCCTCGCCCGGCGTTTACGCAACAGCCTGAGCCCGAGCGGCAGTCTTGCACGCTTCGCCAGTAACGAGTTTGCCGTGCTGCTGGACGACACCGATCTTGAGACCGGTCAGCAGATCGCCAGCCAGTTGCTGATGACCCTCGACAAGCCAATGTTCGTCGACAACCAGTTGATCAGCGTCACTGGCTCCGTCGGCCTGGCCTGCGCGCCGTTGCACGGGCGCGACCCGCAAACCTTGATGCGCAACGCTGGTCTGGCGCTGCATAAAGCCAAGGCCAACGGCAAGCATCAGGTGCAGGTATTTACCGAAGCGTTGAATGCCGAGGCCAGTTACAAACTGTTCGTTGAGAACAATCTGCGTCGCGCCCTGACGCAAAACGAGCTCGACGTTTTCTACCAGCCGAAACTGTGCCTGCGCAGCGGTCGTTTGCTGGGCATGGAAGCACTGCTGCGCTGGAATCATCCGGAGCGCGGCATGATCCGCCCGGACCAGTTCATCAGCGTCGCCGAGGAGACCGGCCTGATCATTCCGATCGGCAAGTGGATCGCCCGCCAGGCTTGCCGCATGAGCAAATCGCTGACCGCCGCTGGCCTGGGCAATCTGCAAGTGGCGATCAACCTGTCGCCGAAACAGTTTTCCGATCCGGATCTGGTCGCCTCCATCGCCAACATCCTCAAGGAAGAAGCACTGCCGGCCAATCTGCTCGAACTCGAGCTGACCGAAGGCCTGCTGCTGGAAGCCACCGAAGACACGCACTTGCAGCTTGATCAGCTCAAGCGTCTGGGTCTGACCCTGGCCATGGATGACTTTGGCACCGGGTACTCGTCGCTGAGCTATCTGAAGAAATTTCCGATCGATATCATCAAGATCGATCGCAGCTTTATCCATGAGATCCCGGACAACCAGGACGACATGGAAATCACCTCCGCGGTGATCGCCATGGCCCACAACCTGAAACTCAAGGTCGTTGCCGAAGGCATCGAAACTGCGGAGCAACTGGCGTTCCTGCGCCGGCATCGTTGCGACGTCGGCCAGGGTTATCTGTTCGACCGGCCGATTCCCGGTGACGAGTTGATCAAGGCCCTCAAGCGTTACCCCCGCGGACCGCTCTGTCTCTGAAACACCGTAGATCCCTGTAGGAGCTGCCGAAGGCTGCGATCTTTTGATCTTGTTTTTGAAGGACAGATCAAAAGATCGCAGCCTTCGGCAGCTCCTACATTGGATAGTGCGAAATCGGGCATCATTCGGCACACTGGCGGTCTGACTTTTACCTCCAACCTGACTGAGAGGAACGATCATGGTTCTGCGCTCGGAAATTCTGGTGAACAAAAACGTGCTTCCAACCAAAGAACAAGCCCTGCCCGGCCGCGAAACCCCGATGACCCTGCCGGAAAAACACTTCGTCTTCGAAGAAACCCCGCTGCTCGGTCCATTCTTTCAGGACGTCGACTTCGCGATTTTCGGTCTCGGTTGCTTCTGGGGCGCGGAACGACGCTTCTGGCAGCGCGAAGGCGTGGTCAGCACCGTGGTCGGTTACGCCGGCGGCTTCACGCCAAACCCGACTTATGAAGAAGTCTGCTCGGGCCTGACCGGCCACGCCGAAGTGGTCTTGGTGGTGTATGACAAGGCCCAAGTCAGTTACGAAGAACTGCTGGCGATGTTCTGGGAACTGCACAACCCGACTCAGGGCATGCGTCAGGGCAACGACATCGGCACCCAGTACCGCTCGGTGATCTACGCCACCACCCCGGAGCAACTGGATGCAGCGCTGAAGAGCAAAGCCGTGTATCAGGCTGAACTGGCGAAGGCTGGTCTGGGTGAAATCAGCACCGAGATCGACCAGGCCCCGACCGTGTACTTTGCCGAGGCCTATCACCAGCAGTATCTGGCGAAGAATCCTGAAGGTTACTGCGGCATTGGCGGCACCGGCGTGTGCATGCCACCGAGTCTGGCGGGTAATTAAATCCTGACAGCAAAAGATCGCAGCCTTCGGCAGCTCCTACAGGGAAACGCATTTCAACTGTAGGAGCTGCCGAAGGCTGCGATCTTTTGATCTTGCTGTTGATCAACTCTCGGCAATCAGCCAATCCATCTGCCAGCCACCCTGAGTCTGCCCAAGCTTCTTCGACAACCACGGCAGCAACTCACGCAACTCTTCCTCCAGCCCCCACGGCGGATTGGCGATCGCCAGCCCGGAACCGTTCAGGCTGTTCGGCGTGTCCAGCGGATGCACGAGCAACTCCACACGCAGCAGCTTCGGTGCACCCGTGCCTGCCAGGTCCTGATAGAAACGCCGCAGTGCACGCTGATCCTTCACCGGATACCAGATCGCTGCCACGGTCTGACGCATACGGCCGATGGCTTCTTTCATCGACGCCGCACAACGTTGCATCTCGTCGAGCTGCTCGAAAGGCGGATCGATCAGCATCACCGCGCGCTTCTCCTGCACCGGCAACATCGCCCGCGCCACGTGCCAGCCCTCACCCAGATGCACTTTCACCCGACGATCACCGGCCATGTTGTCCTTGAGCAACACACCGTCTTCAGGGTGTTTCTCGTTGAGCATCACCCGATCCTGCGGCCGGGTCAGACGCCGCGCCAGCTCCGGCGAACCCGGGTAGTAGCGCAACTGCCCATCCGGGTTCATCTCGTGCAGCACCTTCATGTAGTCGGCGGTCAGTGCCGGCAGGTCCGGCTTATCCCACAACCGCGCAATGCCTTCGAGGTACTCGCCGGTGCGATTGGCCTGATCGCCCTGCAAGTCATACAGACCAATGCCGGCGTGCGTGTCGAGATAGGCAAACGGCTGCTCCTTGCGCGACATCAGGGCGATGAGACGGGTCAAGGTCAGGTGTTTGAACACATCGGCGTGATTGCCGGCATGGAAGGCGTGACGATAATTCATGGCTGCTCCTGCGAAGGGCGCAAAGTTTACCTTTTACCGGGCGGCAAGTCAGGGGTTGGCGGCCGAGCGGACAAAAGCCTGCCCTCACCCTAGCCCTCTCCCGGAGGGAGAGGGGACTGACGGTGGTGATCTTGCGAGTTACATCGACCTGAATGATCGACGTGATCTCAGGCTTGGCCAAACGAAGTTCACCGCTGAAGTCGCAGGTCGGCGTACAACACCCAGACACCTCGGTCAGTCCCCAGAAAGAACACCACCATCCAGCCTTGGCCAAGCGAAGTTGACTGCTGAAGTCGCAAGTCTGCGTACATCACACAGACGACTCGGTCGGTCCCCTGAAAGAACACCTGGCCTGGCCAAGCGAAGTTCGCCACTGGAGTCGCAGGTCGGCGTACATCACCCAGGCAACTCGGTCAGTCCCCTCTCCCTCTGGGAGAGGGTTAGGGTGAGGGGCTTTGCTTTTGCTTATCAAACTCAAGATGCGTACATCTCTGACTGACTCCCTGATTTCAATCAACATCAAAAGATCGCAGCCTTCGGCAGCTCCTACATGGGATAGGCGCTCACTCTGTAGAAAGCTGCGATCTTTTGATCTTTTTCAGGCGGGTAAGCTGCGCAGGCGCTTGCCGATGACGTCCAGCACATCGCAGCCATCGCGCAGTGGAATCGCGCAGAGCAAGGCAAAGTCGCTGAGGATCACGGAGTCGCATTCGATCGAGCCGCGCATGCACATGTTTTCCAGGACCTGGGCCACCGCGCGGATGCGGTAGTTGGCGGCGTCCATGAGGATGTCGAGGGGCACGTGGGTGTCGATGAACAGGCTGGGCATGTCGCTGCAATTGCCGGTCAGGGCCATGAAGCGGTTGTCGGGGTGAGGCGTGATTTTCTTGTAGGGCGGATCATGTTTCGTCGTTGTCATTCTTGGCATCCCTGAAGTTCTGAGTGGAGCCGCCATTGACCTTCCTACGGGTTTGGGTGGCAGCCATGTACGGGAGTAGGAACTGAGAACTCCAAATCAGCCACGTCGAAACGTGTCCCGCACACAGCCGCCGTCAACTTGTCATGAATACGTTTTGCCCCTCGTATTCAGCCTGCGGCACTTATGCACTTCAGAGTTCGGGATCCTACCCCCTGTCACCGTTCTCGTGGCGACAACGAAAAGACTATCCCTGCAACCCACCGCGCACCAGTTCATGAAAACCGCCGCGATTCGAAGGAAACGTCCGAAGCGTTTGCCCCGAAAATTCACTCTGACTCTGCCAGCAAAAACTCCAGAAGCGTCGATCGTGACGAATCTTCCGACATCGATAATTTGAAAAACTGCCCGACCTTGCAGCGCAGCACCGCCTCGGGAAATGCCTCGAACATGGCTGGCTGTTCTTCGCTCAGCCATTGCAGAGCGTTAGCGACGCGTACGCTCTCATCAGTCTGCGCCAACACCGGTTTCGGCACGTTCCACCACGGAAAGACCCGCCCCGAAACCAGCGCCCGACCGCCGATTTCAAAGGCTTTCCCATTGATCAAACCTCGCGAGATCACCGGCAGCAATTGCGCGGAATTGACCTCGTCAGACTGCAAAAGAGGCAGCAGAAACCGACCATCCCAAAAGCGGAAAAACACCGCCTTACCGTCCGGCATCAGCACTTGAGTCAGGCTGCGAAAATGTTCGACCAGCACTTCAGGATCCGCCGAAGACACCGCCAGCCAACCCCAGTCCCGCGAGTCGGTTTCCGCTACCCAGCGTAAAAACTCACTGTCCGCAGCGACAATTCCCACATAGGGCATCACCGCATCCCACTCGGCATAAATGGTCTCGGCCCAGATCGGGTGAGCCGAGCCCTGCCAGGCTTCGAACGCATCGGCGTCGCTGGCGCGGCTGAAAATCGCGAACAGTTGTTCCGACGCCAGCAGCGGCTGACGCGCCAGCCAATCTTCGGGGGTTAATACTTCAGGCTGCACAAACACCGTCCTTGCACCGCTCACACTCTTCGCAGAATGGCGCATCACCTTTGAGACTCATGATCTGTGCAGCAGTGAGAATCGCCGCCGGCGCAGCGGCCAGTTTCTCCGGCAATCCCGGCGCCACTGGTGCCGCACTCATTGCCGCCATCGGCGCGCCGCCCACGACAATCGGCACGCTGCTGAAAATCCCGCCGGGGCCGATATTGATCCACTGCCCGCCGGCCTGAATCGTCGCGCTCGCGCCGCCATCGATGACCACTTGCTGGCCTGCGCTGATATGGATCTGCGCCGAGGCGCTGGTGGCCTGACTGTTCACCCGCACCTGCTGGTCGCCGAGCACGGACAAATGATCATCCTGCCTGACTTCGGTCTGGCGCTGGCCGTGAGTGATGCGCTGCTCGTCGGCTTTGAGTTCATGCCGGGCGGTGCCGGTGACCACCACACTGCGCTGATTATCGACCTGCAGCTGTTGGTCGTTGAGCACGTGCTGGGTCCAGTTGCGCTGGGCACGCAGGTAGATTTCCTCGGCGCCCTTTTTGTCCTCGATGCGCAGTTCGTTGTAACCGCCACCGCCGGGGCTGCTCTGGCTGCGGAAAACGCTGCGGGTCTTGTCCGCCGGCAGATCCAGCGGCACCGGTGTTGCGGCGTTGGGCAGGCACCCCATGACCAGCGGCTTGTCGGCATCGCCATCAATGAAACCGACCAGCACTTCCATGCCGACGCGCGGAATCAACACGCTGCCGTAGTGATCGTGAGCCCACCCGGTCGCGACGCGCAGCCAGCAACTGGAGTGCTCGTTCAATTCGCCATCACGGTCCCAGGCCAGTTGCACTTTGACCCGGCCGTATTCGTCGCAATGGATTTCCAGATCTTTCGGGCCGGTGACCACGGCAGGCTGGTAGCCCGACATGCGCGGTTTTTCCGGGAGCAGCGCCGGACGAAAGACCACGTCCCACGGCGTGGCGACGAAAGTATTGCGGTAGCCCTGGAAGGATTCGCCATCGCTGGTCACCGACTCCTCAAGCACCTGCGGCTGACGGCCGCGATGTTCGACGGCAGTGAGCAACCACAGATCATTCCAGTCGCCGCGCGGATGCTCGGTGAGCTGCAGGAAATGGCCGCAGACCAATGACGACTCGTCGCTGCTGCCCTCGGCCTGACGGTAATCGGCAACGTGCCGTTCCAGCGCACGTCGCGTCAGGTGTTTGCCGGTTTCACGATCATTGAATTGCCCGGGGAAGTGATAGTCCTCCAGCACCGGACGCTGTTCACCGTCGCTGCGACTTTCCAGCGACAGGCGTGGTTTCTCGAAATTGTAGTCGCGCCTCGTGACGACGCTGGTGCGGGTTTCCACGCGCACGTTGAAACGCTGAATCGCCGGCGCGCCCGCCGACATGCCGCTGCCCGGCAGATACAACGTTGGCGAGGGCAGCTTGGGGAATACGGTCTGGTCGTCGCCGAACACCAGCAAATGGCCTTCGGGGCTGTGTTGAAAGTGGTAATGAATGCCGACTTCGGCACACAGACGCTGGATGAAGGCCAGGTCGCTTTCGGCGTATTGCACGCAGTACTCGCGCTCCGGATATTCGCTGCCCAGGCGAAATTCAAAGGCATCGCGCAGGATCGAATGGTCCTTGAGAACCTGAGTGACAATTTGCGGCACGCTCTGATGCTGAAAAATCCGCTGATTGATGCGATGCCCCAGATACGTCAGACGCGGGACGATGCTGAGGTGATAGCGTGTCAGACGTTTCCCGGAATCGCCCTGTCCGACCTGATAAATCTGACCGTGAATACCGCAACCCTGAGCATCAAAACTCAGATATGCCTGACCATGCAGCAGGCTTTCCAGATCCAGGTCCGGCCGCTCGCTGACCAGTTCCAGTTCGAAGCGAAAGGGTTGGCTGATGGCTTCCCTGCCCGTGAACTCAAGGACCTTGAGGTCATGCTGGGCGCCTTCGAGGGTCAACGTGAAACGCGGTTGATTGGCAGGCGCGAACATCCGATGTCTCTCTGCAGTGTGAGGGCGGGCGATTCTGCATGAGGGGCAAGGGACGATGAGCAGGTGACGGGAAATTCAGATTTGCCCTACGTTGTTTGCTGAAAGGACCTGAGAACGCGGCGCCTTCGACTACAGACAAATCCCCCGAACTCCCAACCATCCCTGTAGGAGTGAGCCTGCTCGCGATAGCTGCGTGTCAGCCAACATCAATGTTGAACTTAGAACCGCTATCGCGAGCAGGCTCACTCCTACAGGGGATCGCTGTGAATCAGAGGAATCACAGGCAATAAAAAAACGGCCCGCCTCCGGTAGGAGACGGGCCGTTCTCATGTGAGCCGAAGCTCAGCGCATCACTTGTTCAGATGGAAGTCTTTTTCCGCTGCCTGGAAACGCTCAACCATGCCGCGAGTCGGCTCACCCGCCTTGCTGACAAAGTAGATGGCCAGGCTGGCGAAGATGAAGCCAGGAATGATTTCGTACAGACCCAGCAGTTCGAAATGCTTCCAGACCACCACGGTGATCGCACCGACCAGGATACCGGCCAGTGCGCCGTTGCGGGTCATGTCTTTCCAGATGACCGAGATCAGCACTACCGGACCGAACGCAGCGCCGAAACCGGCCCAGGCGTAGGACACCAGGCCCAATACGCGGTTGTCCGGGTTGGCCGCCAGTGCGATAGCGATCAGCGCCACCAGCAGGACCATGGCACGACCGACCCAGACCAGCTCCAGTTGCGAAGCGGACTTGCGCAGGAAGGTCTTGTAGAAGTCTTCGGTCAGCGCGCTCGAGCACACCAGCAACTGGCAGCTCAGGGTGCTCATCACCGCCGCCAGAATCGCCGACAGCAGCACACCGGCAATCCATGGATTGAAGAGGATTTTCGCCAGTTCGATGAACACACGCTCGTGGTTCTCGGTCACAGGACCGGCCACTTCCGGGTGCGCCGAAAAGTAGGCGATACCGAAGAAGCCGACGGCCACGGTGCCGCCCAGGCACAGGATCATCCAGGTCATGGAGATGCGACGGGCATTGGCGATCGATTTCACCGAATCCGCTGCCATGAATCGCGCAAGGATGTGCGGCTGACCGAAGTAACCCAGACCCCAGCCCAACAGCGAAATCACGCCGATGAAGGTGGTGCCCTTGAGCATGTCGAAGTTGCTTGGATCGTTGGCTTCGATCGCCAGGAACGTGGTATCGACGCCGCCGGTTGCCAGCAGAACGATGATCGGCGTGAGGATCAGCGCGAAAATCATCAGCGTGGCTTGCACGGTGTCGGTCCAGCTTACCGCGAGGAAACCGCCGACGAAGGTGTAAGCAATGGTCGCCGCAGCACCAGCCCACAGCGCCGTCTCGTAGGACATGCCGAAGGTGCTTTCGAACAGACGTGCACCAGCAACGATGCCGGAAGCGCAGTAGATGGTGAAGAACACCAGAATCACTACTGCCGAGATAATCCGCAGCAAGCCGCTTTTATCTTCGAAACGGCTGGAAAAGTAGTCCGGAAGGGTCAGGGCATCGCCGTTGTGCTCGGTCTGCACGCGCAGACGGCCGGCGACGAACAGCCAGTTCAGGTAGGCACCGACGATCAGGCCGATGGCGATCCAGCTTTCGGACAGACCGGACATGTAGATGGCGCCCGGCAGGCCCATCAACAACCAGCCACTCATGTCGGAAGCACCGGCCGACAACGCGGTGACGACACTGCCGAGGCTGCGACCGCCGAGAATATAGTCGGAAAGGTTGTTGGTGGAGCGATAGGCCATGAAGCCAATCAGCACCATTGCTGCGATGTAGATCACGAACGTGATCAGGGTTGGATTGCTTACGCTCATTGAGTTACGCCCTGGCTTTGTTTTTATGTAGCGGCGGTGGTGAACCGCTCGCAAACGACGACGTTTGGCAGACGATCCGGGATCCCGCGCATTTAAGACTGATGTTTCCCCAGGAAAGCCATCAGCCGGTACACCGGGTTATTCCCGGTTGCACCTTGGCGGCGAATGCTATGCAACAAAGCAAATAAGGTGCAACCAGTTTCGCCCGAATTAGTTGCACCCAGTCGGATTAATCGACAATCACCGTGTTTTTGCTCCCTTTTGTGGCAGTCATGGCGCTTTGCTAGAAGCAAAAGCACCAAGCAGGAGCAGTACTTTAGTTCCAGAATTCAATTCCTGACGAGCTGCGTATTATTCCGGCAAAAAAAGGGTTGCACCCGGTTGCACCTCATTCGGCGCACGGCTAATCTTGCGGCCAGCTGATGCCACGCAACTGTGGCAACCATGAGGATAAAAATATGGCTACCACCACCCTTGGGGTCAAACTCGATGACCCGACCCGCGAGCGCCTGAAGGCTGCCGCAACCTCGATCGATCGCACGCCGCACTGGCTGATCAAGCAGGCAATTTTCAATTACCTGGAAAAACTCGAGGGTGGTGCAACCCTGACCGAGTTGAACGGTTTGACCGCCAAAGACGCCGATGACGCAGGCGAAGTGCAGACCGATCACGCTCACCAATGCTTCCTCGAATTCGCCGAAAGCATCCTGCCGCAATCGGTACTGCGCGCTTCGATCACCGCTGCTTACCGCCGTCCTGAGCCGGAAGTGGTGCCAATGCTGATCGAGCAGGCACGCCTGCCGGCCCCGATGGCCGAAGCCACCAACAAGCTCGCGGCGACCATCGCAGAAAAACTGCGCAACCAGAAGAGTGCCGGTGGTCGTGCCGGTATTGTTCAGGGCCTGCTGCAGGAATTCTCCCTGTCGTCCCAGGAAGGCGTGGCGCTGATGTGCCTGGCCGAAGCGCTGCTGCGCATCCCGGACAAAGGCACCCGCGATGCGCTGATCCGCGACAAGATCAGCACCGGCAACTGGCATCCGCACCTGGGCAACAGCCCTTCGCTGTTCGTCAATGCCGCCACCTGGGGCTTGCTGCTGACTGGCAAACTGGTCTCCACCCACAACGAAGCCGGCCTGACTTCGTCGCTGAGCCGCATCATCGGCAAGAGCGGCGAGCCGATGATCCGCAAGGGCGTCGACATGGCCATGCGCCTGATGGGCGAGCAGTTCGTCACCGGCGAAACCATCGCCGAAGCGCTGGCCAATGCGAGCAAGTTCGAAGCCAAGGGCTTCCGCTATTCCTACGACATGCTCGGTGAAGCGGCACTCACCGAAGTCGATGCACAGAAATACCTGGCCTCGTACGAACAGGCGATCCACTCGATCGGCAAAGCGTCCCACGGTCGTGGGATTTATGAAGGCCCGGGTATTTCCATCAAGCTCTCGGCGCTGCACCCGCGCTACAGCCGTGCGCAATACGAGCGCGTAATGGACGAGCTGTATCCGCGCCTGCTGTCGCTGACCCTGCTGGCCAAGCAGTACGACATCGGCCTGAACATCGACGCCGAAGAGGCCGACCGCCTCGAGCTGTCGCTGGATCTGCTCGAACGTCTGTGCTTCGAGCCGCAGTTGACTGGCTGGAACGGCATCGGTTTCGTTATCCAGGCTTATCAGAAGCGTTGCCCGTACGTGATCGATTACGTGATCGATCTGGCCCGCCGCAGCCGTCATCGCCTGATGATCCGTCTGGTAAAAGGCGCGTACTGGGACAGCGAAATCAAGCGCGCCCAGGTTGAAGGTCTGGAAGGTTATCCGGTCTACACCCGCAAGGTGTACACCGACGTTTCCTACATTGCGTGCGCGCGCAAACTGCTGTCGGTGCCGGAAGTCATCTATCCGCAGTTCGCCACGCACAACGCCCACACCCTGTCGGCGATCTATCACATCGCCGGTCAGAACTATTACCCGGGCCAGTACGAATTCCAGTGCCTGCACGGCATGGGCGAACCGCTCTACGAACAGGTTGTAGGCAAAGTAGCCGAGGGCAAGCTGAACCGTCCGTGCCGCGTGTACGCTCCGGTCGGCACCCACGAAACCCTGCTGGCGTACCTGGTGCGTCGTCTGCTGGAAAACGGCGCCAACACCTCGTTCGTCAACCGCATCGCCGACCAGTCGATTTCGATTCAGGAACTGGTGGCCGATCCGGTTGCACAGATCGAGCAGATGGCGACCGTGGAAGGTGGTTTCGGCCTGCCGCACCCGCGCATTCCGCTGCCGCGTGACCTGTACGGTGCCGAGCGCGCCAACTCGAGCGGCATCGACATGGCCAACGAACATCGTCTGGCCTCGCTGTCCTGCGCCTTGCTCGCCACTGCGCACAATGACTGGAAAGCCGCGCCGATGCTTGGTGGCGCGTCCAGCAACGAAACGCCGGTCGCCGTGCTGAACCCGTCCGATCACCGCGATGTGGTCGGTCACGTTCAAGAAGCTACCGTCGAAGACGTCGACAACGCCATTCAATGCGCGCTGAATGCCGCGCCGATCTGGCAGGCCACCCCGCCGGCCGAACGTGCAGCAATTCTGGAACGTGCCGCTGACTTGATGGAAGGTGAAATCCAGCCACTGATGGGCCTGCTGGCTCGCGAAGCCGGCAAGACTTTCGCCAACGCCATCGCCGAAGTCCGCGAAGCGGTCGATTTCCTGCGTTATTACGCAGTGCAGGCGCGCAACGATTTCAGCAACGACGCCCACCGCCCACTGGGTCCGGTGGTGTGCATCAGCCCGTGGAACTTCCCGCTGGCGATTTTCAGCGGCCAGGTCGCTGCGGCATTGGCTGCCGGTAACCCGGTACTGGCCAAACCTGCGGAGCAAACCCCACTGGTCGCCGCGCAAGCCGTGCGCTTGCTGCTCGAAGCCGGGATTCCGGAAGGCGTGCTGCAACTGTTGCCAGGTCGCGGTGAAACGGTCGGCGCTGGTCTGGTAGGTGATGAGCGCGTCAAAGGCGTGATGTTCACCGGCTCGACCGAAGTCGCGCGCCTGCTGCAACGCAACATCGCTGGGCGCCTCGACAGCCAGGGCAGGCCGATTCCGCTGATCGCCGAAACCGGTGGCCAGAATGCGATGATCGTCGACTCCTCGGCACTCACCGAACAAGTCGTGATCGACGTGGTGTCGTCGGCGTTCGACAGTGCCGGTCAGCGCTGCTCGGCGCTGCGCGTACTGTGCCTGCAGGAAGATTCCGCCGATCGCGTCATCGAAATGCTCAAAGGTGCCATGGCTGAAAGCCGCCTCGGCAACCCGGAGCGCCTGTCCGTGGACATCGGCCCGGTGATCGACGCCGAGGCCAAGGCCGGCATCGACAAGCACATCCAGGGCATGCGCGACAAAGGTCGCAATGTTTACCAGGTGGCGATTGCCGACAGCGAAGAGGTCAAGCGCGGCACCTTCGTCATGCCGACCCTGATCGAACTGGAAAGCTTCGACGAGCTGCAACGCGAGATTTTCGGGCCAGTGCTGCACGTGGTTCGTTACAAGCGCAAAGAGCTGGATCAACTGATCGGCCAGATCAACGCCTCCGGTTACGGCCTGACGCTGGGCGTGCACACGCGCATCGACGAGACCATCGCCAAGGTGATCGACAACGTCAACGCCGGTAACGTCTACGTCAACCGCAACATCGTTGGTGCGGTGGTCGGCGTGCAGCCATTCGGCGGCGAAGGCCTGTCGGGTACTGGCCCGAAAGCCGGCGGCCCGCTGTATCTGTACCGTCTGCTGTCGACGCGTCCGACCGACGCCATCGAACAATCCTTCGCTCGCGGTGACGCCATCGTCGCCCCGGACGTGCGCTTGCGCGATGCCATGAGCCAATCGTTGAACGCTCTGAAAGCCTGGGCCGACAACAACAAGTTCGCTGATCTGAGCACCCTGTGCGTGCAGTACGCGGCGCAATCGCAGAGCGGCATCACCCGCGTGCTGGCCGGCCCGACCGGTGAGAAAAACAGCTATGCGATCCTGCCGCGTGAGCACGTGCTGTGCCTGGCGGAGGTTGAAGGTGACCTGCTGACGCAATTGGCGGCGGTATTGGCGGTAGGCGGTTCGGCGGTATGGCCGGAGTCCGACATCAGCAAGGCATTGTTCGCACGCCTGCCGAAGGAGATTCAGGCGCGAATCAAACTGGTTGCCGACTGGAATAAAGACGAGGTGGTGTTTGATGCGGTTCTGCATCACGGCCATTCCGACCAGTTGCGCGGCGTTTGCCAGCAGATTGCCAAGCGTGCCGGCGCGATCATTGGGGTTCAGGGCTTGTCCCAGGGCGAAACCAACATTGCGCTGGAGCGTCTGGTGATCGAACGCGCGCTGAGTGTTAACACTGCGGCGGCGGGTGGTAATGCCAGCCTTATGACCATCGGCTAAACCGCTGTAACTCCAGGCGCCCGCAACGGTCGCCTGGAATGAAATCCCCTGTAGGAGTGAGCCTGCTCGCGAAGACGGAGTGCCAGACGACATGAATGTTGCCCGACCCACCGCTTTCGCGAGCAGGCTCGCTCCCACAGAAGATCAAAAGATCGCAGCCTTCGGCAGCTCCTACATGGAACCGCATTCCAAATGTAGGAGCTGCCGAAGGCTGCGATCTTTTGCTTCTGCATCACGCTCATCAATCTTCCTGTTCAGCCCTCACCAGCACACCTAGACTCGGCCCAACTCCAATTTCAGGTAGGCCGCCATGTCCGAGACGCTGCTCAGTTCCCGCAATCTGGCTTTCGAGCTGTACGAAGTCCTCGATGCCGAGGGCCTGACCCGGCGTGAGCGCTTTGCCGAGCACAATCGCGAGACCTTCGACGCCGCCATCGGCACCGCGCGCAACATCGCCGAAAAATATTTCGCCCCGCACAACCGCAAGGGCGATGAAAACGAGCCGCGCTATGAAGATGGCCAGGCCATTCTGATTCCCGAAGTGAAACCGGCCGTGGATGCCTTCCTCGAAGCGGGTTTTCTCAACGCCGCACGTAGTTTCGAGGCCGGCGGCATGCAACTGCCGACCCTGCTGTCGCAAGCCTGCTTTGCGCATTTCCAGTCAGCCAACGCCGCGTCGACCTCGTACCCGTTCCTGACCATGGGCGCGGCCAACCTGATCGAGAGCTTTGGCAGCGAAGAGCAGAAACAGCGCTTCCTGCAACCGATGATCGACGGCCGCTTCTTCGGCACCATGGCCCTGACCGAGCCCCATGCCGGTTCGTCACTGTCGGATATTCGTACCCGCGCCGAGCCAGCATCCGACGGCACCTATCGCCTCAAGGGCAACAAGATCTTCATTTCCGGCGGCGATCACCCGCTCTCGGAAAACATCGTGCACATGGTGCTGGCCAAGCTGCCCGACGCGCCGCCGGGGGTGAAAGGCATTTCGCTGTTTATCGTGCCGAAGTTTCTGGTCAACGGTGACGGCAGCCTCGGCCCGCGCAACGACGTGCTGCTGGCCGGACTGTTCCACAAGATGGGCTGGCGCGGCACCACCTCCACCGCGCTGAACTTCGGCGATAACGGCGAGTGCGTCGGCTATCTGGTGGGCAAGCCACATCACGGTTTGAGCTACATGTTCCAGATGATGAACGAGGCGCGGATCGGCGTCGGCATGGGGGCGGTGATGCTCGGTTATGCCGGTTACCTGTATTCACTGGAGTACGCACGCGAACGACCACAGGGTCGGGTGCCGGACAGCAAGGATCCGACCACGGCGCCGGTGGCGATCATTCAGCACGCGGACGTCAGACGCATGCTGCTGACGCAGAAATCCTACGTCGAAGGCGCATTTGATCTTGGCCTGTATGCCGCGCGACTGTTCGATGACACCACCACGCTTGAGTCCGAAGCCGAGCGAAAACAGGCTCACGAGTTGCTGGATCTGCTGACGCCGATCGTTAAATCCTGGCCATCGGAGTTCTGCCTCAAGGCCAACGAACTGGCGATCCAGATTCTTGGTGGCCACGGCTATACCCGCGAATACCCGGTGGAGCAGTATTACCGCGACAACCGCTTGAACCCGATTCACGAAGGTACCCACGGCATCCAGTCGCTGGACTTGCTCGGGCGCAAACTGGCGCAGAACGGCGGCGCCGGGTTGAAGCAATTGATCCGCTTGATCGCCAACACCGCCGAACGCGCCACTGCGTACGACTCGCTGACCGCACTGCGCGAACCGCTGGAAAAACTCGTTGCCCGCCTGCAAACCGTGACCATGGGCCTGCTGACCGATCTGGCCCAGGGCAAGGTCAATAGCAGTCTGGCGAATTCGGCGCTGTACCTGAAAGTGTTTGGCCACGCAGTGATCGGCTGGCGCTGGCTGGAGCAGGCGATTCGCGCTGAGGAAGGCTTGGCCAAAGGCAATGCGGCGGATGTCGACTTCTATAAGGGCAAGTTGCAGGCGGCGCGGTATTTCCTGACGTGGGAGGTGCCAGGGTGCCAGCATGAGCTGGACCTGCTGGAAGCGCGGGATGATACGTGTCTGGGGATGCGCGAGGAGTGGTTCTGATCGACGACCGGGGTGAGTTCGTGACCCTCACCCCCAGCCCTCTCCCAGAAGGAGAGGGAGCCGATTGGGGGATATTTGAGAACTACGCCGACTTGAAATGACCTTACCGAATCCATCATCGACAAGTCATTCAGGTCGACGCATGACGCAAGAGGACAAGGTCGGTCCCCCTCGGGCCTACTCTCTCTGCTTCAACCCTGACTGATCGTCTTGGCAATGGTCTCGACCGTGGCGCTGACTTGCTCTTGATAACGCTCGAGTTCTTCTTTGTGCTGCTTCTTCATTTCGATCTGCTGCGAGCACAGATTCATCGCCGCCAGGACCAGCAAGCGATCGCCGATCAGCGTCGGGTATTTGCGCTTAGTGTCTTCCAGCGCTGCCTTGAGCATCATCGCCGCGTCGAGCAGGGTCTGTTCTTCCCCGGCCGGTGCCTTGATCGAATAGTCCTCGCCGAGAATGGAGATGACTTTTACCCCTGCTGTGCCGTGGTTCATGCGCTGACGGGACCGGCGTTGACGCGATCAACCAGCGCCTGGATACGGGCGGCGGTGGCGCCGTGTTTTTCTTCCTGCTCCATCAGGTTCAGTTGCAGGTTTTCGTTTTCATCCTTGGCCTGGGCCAGTTCCATGGACAGGGTCTGGTTGGTCTGCAGCAAGGTCTGGTTCTGTTGCACCAGATCGCTGACGAGCTGTTCCAATTGGCTGAGGGATGCTTCCAACATTTTGATCTTCCAAGCGTTTTTCAAAGGGCGCGTACGATAAAGAAAAGTCACCACGGATGCCAGGGTTAAACCGGCGCAAGGCCTTGATTTGCCTGGCGGGCAAGCGTTCTCGCGAGTTCAAAAGACTGTGATTGGTCGATCTGGTTCCTGCACTTCGTCGCTCAGGGCTGTCTGCGACAAATACGCACACCACCTCAAGACTTTAGTCGTATGACCGATAAGTCACCCATACAGCAGTCTCAGCCCGCATGGATGCGGCCCTTTTCGGTATCCGCCCATGTCCCTTCGCAATATGAATATCGCCCCACGGGCGTTCACCGGTTTCGCCCTGATCGGCGGCCTGATGTTGATTCTCGGCGTGTTTGCGCTGAACCAGATGAGCAAGATCCGCGCGGCCGGCGAAGACATCGCCACCGCCAGCGTGCCATCGATCAAGGCCCTCGACGAATTCACCCAACTGACCCTGCGCCTGCGCGTGCTGTCCTATCGCTTGCTGATCAACCGCGAACCCGACGTGCAGCAGAAAACCATCGAACTGTTCGACATGCGCAACCGCCAGATCAGCGATGCGCAACGTGCCTACGAGCCGCTGATCTCCGGCCCTGAAGAACGCGCGGCGTACGATCAATACGTGCAGTTGCTGGCGCAGTACCGTCAGCTTGAAGAGCGCATGAAAACCCTGTCGCGCAACAACCAGATCGCCGAGTTGCAGCAGATGCTCAACAACGATTTGCTGAGCAATTCGGAAGCGGTGAATACCGCGCTGGCGCGTCTGCTGGAGATCAATACCCAGCAAATTGCCGAGACCGATCAGGGCGCCAAGGATCAATACTCGATGTCATTCGATCTGGTCGTCACCCTGCTGGTGATCGCCAGCGGCCTGACTCTCCTGTTCGCCTGGCTACTGACCGTGAGCATTACCAAACCGATTTCCAAGGCGCTTGAGGCTGCGGAAACCATCGCCGAAGGCAACCTGACCCAGCCGATCCATGTCGATGGCGAAGATGAAGCCGGGCGCCTGCTGGCCGCCATGGCGAAGATGCAATCGAAGCTGCGCGACACCCTGCAGCGCATCTCCGGTTCGGCCACGCAGCTGGCCTCCGCCGCTGAAGAACTCAACAGCGTCACCGACGAAAGTGCTCGCGGCCTGACCCAGCAGAACAACGAAATCGAGCAGGCGGCCACTGCCGTCAACGAGATGACCAGTGCCGTCGAAGAAGTCGCGCGCAATGCAGTCAGCACTTCGGAAGCTTCGAAAAACGCCACCACTTCGGCGGGCGACGGTCGTGATCTGGTGCAGGAAACCGTCAGCGCCATCGAACGCATGAGCGCTGATGTGCAGAGCACGGCATCGCTGATCGGCGATCTGGCCAATGAATCCCGCGATATCGGCAAGGTACTCGACGTCATCCGTGGCCTCGCCGACCAGACCAACCTGCTGGCACTGAACGCAGCGATCGAAGCGGCCCGTGCCGGTGAGGCCGGTCGCGGTTTCGCCGTAGTGGCCGACGAAGTGCGCGCTCTGGCCCATCGCACCCAGCAGTCGACCAGCGAAATCGAACGCATGATCGGCAGCATCCAGAGCGGCACCGAACACGCCGTGGATTCGATGCGCAACAGCACCGAGCGCGCCGAATCGACCTTGAACATCGCCCGAGGCGCGGGTATGTCGCTGGACACCATCAACAGCGCCATCGTTGAAATCAACGAGCGCAACCTGGTCATCGCCAGCGCCGCCGAAGAGCAGGCGCAGGTGGCGCGGGAAGTCGATCGCAATCTGGTCAACATCCGCGATCTGTCGGTGCAATCGGCGACCGGGGCGAATCAGACCAGCGCGGCGAGCAACGAGCTGTCGCGCCTGGCGCTGGATCTGAACAATATGGTTGGGCGGTTCAGCCTGTAAATTTTGAGATCAAGATCAAAAGCCCCTCACCCCAGCCCTCTCCCAGAGGGAGAGGGGGAAAGGGAGCAGATCTCTGTGCTGTTCAAACCTGAGTCCGACGCGCAATTGCAGGTCGGCGTAATTCGAACAAACACCGCGGTCAGTTCCCTCTCCCTCCGGGAGAGGGCTAGGGTGAGGGCCGCAATCGTCCGCCTGCCGCAAATCCTGATGCCACACTTAAAAGCTTTTTGACAGCATCACATTTCAACAGGTTAGAATCGCTGGCACGCAGACTGCATGGTCAGTTTGTGCCCCCGTCTTTACGCTTCTGGAGTACTGCCTTTGAATGCGACGACCATCAACAGCCTGTTCTTGATCGGCGCGTTGCTGGTAGGCGCAAGCATTCTTGTCAGCTCACTTTCTTCACGTCTCGGCATTCCGATTCTGGTCATCATCCTCGCGGTCGGCATGAGTGCCGGGGTCGATGGTGGCGGGATCATTTTCGATAACTACCCGACGGCCTATCTGGTCGGCAACCTCGCTCTGGCGGTGATCCTGCTCGACGGCGGTTTACGTACGCGGGTTTCCAGTTTCCGCGTGGCGTTATGGCCGGCGCTGTCGCTGGCCACGGTCGGGGTGTTGATCACCACCGGGCTGACCGGCATGGCCGCGGCGTGGCTGTTCGACCTCAATCTGATTCAGGGCCTGCTGATTGGCGCCATCGTCGGTTCGACTGACGCCGCTGCGGTGTTCTCGTTGCTCGGCGGTAAAGGCCTCAACGAACGGGTCAGCGCCAGTCTGGAAATCGAATCCGGCAGCAACGACCCGATGGCGGTGTTTCTCACCGTCACCCTGATCGACATGCTCGCCAGCGGCGAAACCGGCCTGCACTGGAGCCTGCTGACCCACCTGATCCGCGAATTCGGCATTGGTGGGGTGATCGGTCTGGGCGGCGGCTGGGTGATGCTGCAACTGGTCAACCGCATCAACCTCGCGGCCGGGCTCTATCCGATCCTGATCATCGCTGGCGGTCTGGTGGTGTTCGCGCTGACCAACGCCCTGCACGGCAGCGGCTTCCTCGCCGTCTATCTGTGCGGTCTGGTCATCGGCAACCGCCCGGTGCGCAGCCGCCACGGCATTCTGCACATGCTCGACGGCATGGCCTGGCTGGCGCAGATCGGCATGTTCCTGGTCCTGGGCCTGCTGGTCACGCCCCACGATCTGTTGCCGATCGCCCTGCCCGCCCTCGGTCTGGCGCTGTGGATGATCCTGTTCGCGCGGCCGCTGTCGGTGATGGTCGGCCTGCTGCCGTTCAAGGCCTTCCATGGTCGCGAAAAAGCCTTTATTTCCTGGGTCGGTCTGCGCGGTGCGGTGCCGATCATTCTGGCGGTGTTCCCGTTGATGGCCGGATTGCCGCAAGCGCAGCTGTATTTCAATCTGGCGTTCTTCATCGTACTGGTCTCGCTGTTGGTGCAGGGCACGAGCCTGCCGTGGGTGGCCAAATTGCTCAAGGTAACGGTGCCGCCGGAGCCCGCACCGATTTCCCGGGCAGCGCTGGAAGTGCACGTGACCAGCGAGTGGGAACTGTTCGTTTACAAGCTCGGCGCGGAGAAATGGTGCATCGGTTCGCCCCTGCGAGACCTGAAAATGCCCGAAGGCACACGCATCGCCGCCCTGTTTCGTGGCCAGCAATTGCTCCATCCGTCGGGTAGTACGGTGCTGGAAGTCGATGATTTGCTGTGTGTTATTGGCCACGAACACAACTTGCCGGCCCTCGGCAAACTGTTCAGCCAGGCGCCGCAACGCGGCCTCGATCTGCGTTTCTTCGGCGACTTCGTGCTCGAAGGAGACGCCCAGCTTAAAGCGGTTGCAGCGCTGTATGGCTTGCCGGCCGAAGGCATCGATCCGGACATGACTCTGGGCGCGTTCATTGCCCAGAAAGTCGGTGGTGCACCCATCGTCGGTGACCAGGTGGAGTGGAACAACACCCACTGGACGGTCGCGGTCATGGACGGGAACAAGATCGGCAAAGTGGGCGTCAGATTCCCCGAAGGAAGTCGCCCGGGTCCCGGGCTCTTCCTCTAAACTGCCTCCACTCTCACTTGCTTGACCGGTCTCTATGCCTACCCTGCGCTCCTTTTTCGCCGCGGCCCTGCTGGGCCTCAGTCTTGTCGTCGGCCCGCTGCATGCTGCCGAACCACCGTCCAGCGACGCCGTGCAGGCCAGCCTCGACAAGCTGGCCGACAGCAAACTGCCGGACGCTGACAAGAAGACCCTGCAGACCGTCCTGCAGAACACCCTCAATCAGCTGAACAACCAGCGTGATTACGAGCAGAAGCTGATCGATCTCAAGCGTCAGCTGGCCAATGCGCCGAAGCTGACGATCGAGAACACCCGCGAACTCAGCCGCCTCAAGGCCACCGCACCAGTGCCGGTCGCGCAGCGTTTTCCGAAAGAGTCGATCCAGCAACTGGAGCAGATCCTCACCGACCGCTCCACCCAGCAAAGCGATCTGCAAAAAGCCCTGGCCGAAGCCAACAGTCTGATCATCACCGCACAGACTCGCCCCGAGCGCGCGCAGGCGGAGATTTCCGCCAGCCAGACGCGCATCCAGCAGATCAACACCATCCTCAAATCCGGCAAGGACACGGGCAAAACGGTCACCGCCGAACAGCGCGACCAGTTGAACGCCGAACTGGCCGCACTCAATGCGTTGATTCCGCTGCGCCGTCAGGAACTGGCCGGCAACACCCAATTGCAGGATCTGGGCAATGCCCAGCATGACTTGCTCTCGGAAAAATCCGACCGCCTCGACCGCGAAATTCAGGAACTGCAAACCCTGATCAACCAGAAGCGTCTGGCGCAGTCACAGGAAACCGTTACCCAGCAATCGATCGAAGCGCAGAAGGCCGGCGGCAGCAGCCTGCTGGCAAGCGAGAGTGCGACCAACCTCAAGCTTTCCGACTATTTGCTCAAGAGCACTGACCGTCTCAACGAAGTCACGCAGCAGAACCTGCAGACCAAACAGCAACTCGACACCCTGACCCAGAGCGATTCGGCACTGGACGAGCAGATTAGCGTGCTCAAGGGCAGCCTGTTGTTGTCGAAGATTCTCTATAAGCAGAAACAGGCGTTGCCGCACTTGAAGGTCGACCGCGACCTCGCTGACCAGATTGCCGATATTCGCCTGTATCAATTCGATGTCAGCCAGCAACGCGAGCTGCTGAGCAACCCGGCGACTTATGTCGACAATCTGCTGGCCACGCAGCCGCCGGAGCAGGTCACCCCGCAGTTGCGCAAGAGCCTGCTCGATCTGGCCAACACCCGCGCCGATCTGCTCGAGCGGCTGAACCGCGAATTGAGCGCGATGCTCAATGAGTCGATCACCCTGCAGCTCAACCAGAAACAACTGCTGAGCACTGCCCAGAGCCTGCGCGCGACCCTCGACGAACAGATGTTCTGGATCCCCAGCAACAAGCCGCTGGACGTGGAATGGATGCGCGGCGTGCCGGAGCGGCTGGAGCGGCAGGTCAACACCCTGCCCTGGGCGTCGAGCCTGAGCGAACTGACTGACGGCCTGACCCAGCGCCCCTTGCTGTTCCTGCCGTTAGCATTGCTGATCGGCGCCCTGCTGTGGCGACGCAAGGCACTGTACGGGAGACTCAACAAGGTTCACCAGGACATCGGCCACTTCAAGCGCGACAGCCAATGGCATACGCCGCAGGCGATTCTGATCAATATTCTGCTGGCGATGCCGGTGGCGCTGGGTCTGGCGCTGTGCGGTCTGGCCTTGCAGATCGACGCGCGCGGGCAGAACGCCAATATGGGCGCGGCACTGTTGCAGATGGGACAGGCCTGGCTGGTGTTCTACACCGCTTACCGGATCCTCGCGCCCGGCGGTGTGGCGGAATTGCACTTCCGCTGGGAGAAACCGCAGGTCGAGTTCCTTCAGGGCTGGGTGCGTCGATTGGGTCTGGTGGTCATGGCGCTGGTGGCTGTGGTGGCCGTTGCCGAGTTGCAACCGGCGGCGCTGGCCGATGATGTGCTGGGCATGCCGGTAGTGCTGACCTGCTACGCCTTGATGGCGTGGCTGCTCAGTCGCCTGCTGATCAGCAGCCCGACGCACCAGAATGCTTCACTGTTCCGCAAGGCAGTCGGGGTGATGTTCACCCTGCTGCCGATCGCCCTGTTCGTCGCGGTGTGCTTCGGCTACTACTACACCGCGCTGAAACTCAGTGACCGCTTGATCAATACCCTGTATCTGCTGATGTTCTGGCTGGTGATCGAGGCGACTTTCGTGCGTGGCCTGAGCGTTGCCGCACGGCGTCTGGCTTACCAGCGCGCGCTGGCGAAACGGCAGGCGGCGAAAGAGGCCGGCGACGGCGAAGCGGTAATCGAAGAGCCGACGCTGGACATCGAAAAGGTCAACGAACAGTCCCTGCGCCTGATCCGTCTGGCCCTGCTCGGCGGTTTCATCGCCGCGCTGTACTGGGTCTGGTCGGACCTGATTTCGGTGTTCTCGTATCTGGACAACATCACCCTCTACGAATACACCAGCGGCACCGGTGCCAACATGAGCATGGTGCCGATCAGCATCGGCGACATGCTCGGCGCGCTGATCATCATCGGCATCACCTTCGCGCTGGCGCGCAACTTGCCCGGCCTGCTCGAAGTGTTCGTGCTGTCCAAGCTGAATCTGGCCCAGGGCAGTGCCTACGCAACCACGACGCTGCTGTCCTACGTGATTGCCGGCGTCGGCTTCGTCACCACCCTGTCGACCCTCGGCGTCAGTTGGGACAAGCTGCAATGGCTGGTGGCGGCGCTGTCGGTGGGTCTGGGTTTCGGTATGCAGGAGATCTTCGCCAACTTCATCTCCGGCATCATGATCCTCTTCGAACGCCCGGTGCGGATCGGCGACACCATCACCATCGGCAACCTCTCGGGCACGGTGAGCAAGATCCGCATCCGCGCCACGACGATCACCGACTTCGACCGCAAGGACATCATTGTCCCGAACAAGACGTTCATCACCGGGCAACTGATCAACTGGTCGCTGACCGATACCATCACCCGGGTAACGTTGAAACTCGGCGTCGATTACGGCTCGGACCTGGACCTGGTCAAGGAGCTGCTGCTCAAGGCAGCCCGGGAGAACCCGCGCGTGCTGAAGGAACCGGAGCCGCACGTTTACTTCCTCAACTTCGGCGAAAGCACCCTCGACCACGAACTGCGCATGCATGTGCGTGATCTCGGTGACCGCAACCCGGTGCTCGATGAGGTCAACCGCTTCATCAACCGCGAGTTCAAGAAGCAGCACATCAACATCTCGTTCCGGCAGATGGAGGTTTACCTGAAGAACCTCCACGGTCAGGAATACAAGATGGTGCCGGTGGAACCGGAGAACAAAACCATCGTGCCGATCGTCGACGGGCAGAAACCGTTGTCGGAACCGCCGCCGGGCAAACTCGACTAACCGTCATGATCCCAGCAGAATGCTCGGACATTCTGCTGGAGCCGGCCCGTGAAAGCCCTCGACGAACTGACTTTCGACAACCGCTTCGCTCGTCTCGGCGACGCGTTCTCTGCGCACGTACTGCCGGAGCCGATCGACAATCCGCGTCTGGTGGTCGCCAGCCCGGCCGCCCTGGCTCTGCTGGATCTCGATGCGGCCAGCGCCGAAACCGAAGAATTCGCGCAACTGTTCGGCGGCCACAAGCTCTGGGCCGACGCCGAACCGCGGGCGATGGTGTATTCCGGGCATCAGTTCGGCGGCTACACCCCGCAACTGGGGGACGGGCGCGGCCTGCTGCTGGGCGAGGTCTACAACAACGCCGGCGAGCATTGGGACTTGCACCTCAAGGGCGCCGGACAGACGCCATTCTCGCGCATGGGCGATGGCCGCGCCGTGTTGCGTTCCTCGATCCGTGAGTTTCTCGCTTCTGAAGCGCTGTATGCGCTGAACATTCCATCTTCGCGGGCCGCCTGCGTGATCGGCTCCGACACGCCGGTCTGGCGTGAGAAGCAGGAACGCGCGGCGCTGGTGCTGCGCCTGGCGCCGAGCCATATCCGCTTCGGCCACTTCGAATATTTCTACTACACCAAACGCCCCGAGCAGCAGAAACAGCTCGCTGAGCATGTGCTGGCGATGCACTTCCCCGAATGCCTTGAGCAACCGGAACCGTATCTGGCGATGTTCCGCGAAATCGTCGAGCGCAACGCCGAACTGATCGCCAAGTGGCAGGCCTATGGCTTCTGCCACGGCGTGATGAACACCGACAACATGTCGATCCTCGGCATCACCTTCGACTTCGGCCCGTTCGCTTTCCTCGATGACTTCGACGCGCATTTCATCTGCAACCACTCGGATGATCAGGGCCGCTACTCGTTCAGCAATCAGGTGCCGGTCGGCCAGTGGAACCTCAGCGCCCTCGCCCAGGCACTGACGCCGTTCATCAGCGTCGAGGCCCTGCGTGAAACCCTCGGCCTGTACCTGCCGCTGTTCCAGGCGCACTACCTCGACCTGATGCGTCGCCGCTTCGGCTTCACCACCGCCGAGGACGATGACCAGCAACTGCTGGAAAACCTGCTGCAACTGATGCAGAACAGCGGAGTCGACTACACGCTGTTCTTCCGCCGCCTCGGTGAAGAATCAGCCGAACAGGCCATCGCCCGCCTGCGCGACGACTTCGTCGATATCAAGGGCTTCGATGCCTGGGGCGAACGCTACGTCGCCCGGGTGGCCCGCGACGGCGATGCCGATCAGGCACAACGCCGCGCACGGATGCATGCGGTCAATCCGCTGTACATCCTGCGCAATTACCTTGCGCAAAAAGCTATTGATGCAGCTGAGCAAGGCGATTATTCCGAGGTGCGCCGGCTGCACGAAGTCCTGAGCAGACCGTTCGAAGAACAGCCGGGAATGGAAGGTTATGCCGAGCGGCCACCGGAGTGGGACAAGCATTTGGAGATCAGTTGTTCTTCCTAAAGCTTTTCATAGGTGAATGCCCGGAAGGCAGGTCATAACCTAAAGCCATATAGTCGCAATGGAAAATTGCAACCAAGCGCGCTCAGAAAAACAACTATTCACCACGTACGTTCGACTTGCTCAGCGAAAATAATTGAGAAGAGTATCGACATCTGTAATAGAGCGTCGAACATCCGCGAATAGCTCTCTCATCTCCTTTTCAACACCATCGTACTCCCATAAGACCCGATCATTCTCATCCAAGATTGCGATCACATTCGTATAGGACCAGTAAAACTCCTCTTCATCGGTATAGTGGCGATATTTAACCTCGTAGAGAGCGATTCTTTTCCCCTTAAATCTAGTCTCTACAAAAAGAGGAAAGTAATTATTAGTACCCTGCTTAATTGTCAACGGCACGTCGCTTACCGCCCACCTGATTGAGCGCCGTGAAGTCTCCTCAATTAGGCGAACGACCATATTTCTCGCGGTAGAATTTTTCATACTCGAGCTGCCTCATTATCTTTTGCATAACTGTCAAGTAAAACCGAAAATCTATTCAGTTCGCGCTGCACTCGCCATGCACGGGCCGGATTAAGGTCAGGCGCCCTTCGAAATAGTGTTTTATCTTCACTCATTAAGGCAAGAAGCTCGTCCGCACATTCCTTTTGCAACACTTCGAGGCTAGGCCTGATACTTTGCACATGCCCTTTAGCTTTGTAGATAAGCGTTATAGCCTCATGTTTGTATTCTAAATGCTTCTTCGCTTCCTCGGGATCCTCTAAACCTTCGAGCGCTTCCCAATTCTTAATTCCTTCCCGTATTGCGGGCAATAGCGCCTCCAATACAGAATGAACTTCGGGAACGCGAATTTTCTTCTTGAGCAAACTACTTATTCGGCCGACATAAACGAAGGTTACAACCGTAAAAATCGTACCAAATATGGTAAATACAATTCCTACCTGATTGGCTCCACCCCAAAAACTATCACTGCCCCAGCCTAAAGCAGCTGCACCCAACAACAGGCAAAGAAACAACCATTTTGGCAAAGAAATACGCCCCAGCATCTCCATTTCGCTAACCTTCCCAAAAAACAGAACCTTACAACCTCATATTGCCGGGAGTCTACCCCAATCAAAACGAAGAAAATCCGACATTATCTGACAGAAATTTCTTACGCGTTAGAAATGCGATGGAGCTGACGTGTAGAAAGACCAGATCCGGCCGATGGCAGCGCTGAATATAGAATTCTTGAAATCCCCGTTTATGCCTCCAAGATACAAAAATTACGAACACAGTGTTGGTATCACAATGGCTCTTCTAATACCCTGCCCCACCTGCAACGGCCTCAACCGTATCCCCGCCGAGCGCCTGGCTGACCAGCCCAAATGCGGGCGCTGCAAGTCTGCGGTGCTGTTGAGCAAACCGTTCGAACTCAAGCAAGGCGATTACGCCAGTCAGATCAAAGGTGATCTGCCGTTGCTGGTAGATGTCTGGGCGGACTGGTGCGGGCCGTGCAAGTCGTTTGCGCCGGTGTTCGAACAGGCCGCGGCGCAGCTGGCGGGCAAGTGTCGGCTGGCCAAGCTCGACAGCGAGGCGAACCCGCAGTTGTCGGCGCAGTTGGGGATTCGCTCGATTCCGAGCCTGATTCTGTTTAAAAACGGCAGGGAAGTAGCGCGGCAGAGCGGTGCGTTTCCATTGCCGCAGTTGATGGCGTGGCTGCGTAGCCAAGGGATCTGACCCAGCACAAATCCAATGTAGGAGTGAGCCTGCTCGCGATGAGGCCGTAACATTCAACATTTGAGTTGGCTGAAAGGGCGCTATCGCGAGCAGGCTCACTCCTACAGGGGAACAGTGTGTATTCCGGGAATCAGTGGTCTTCCAGCAGATTGTGCAGTTCTACAAACTGCTGGGTCAGCTTGTGCCGTGGATCGAGGTGGATCAGCGGCATGCTGGCCTGGTGCGACTCGCGCATGCGTACCGAGCTGCTCAGATACACCGGCAGCACCGGCAGGCCCTCAGCGATCAGCTCATCAAGCATCTGCTGTGGCAGGCTGGCCCGGGCCTGAAACTGATTGACCACAATGCCTTCGACTTCCAGGCCTTCGTTGTGGTCGTCCTTCAATTCCTCGATTTCGGCGATCAGCCCGTACAGCGCCTGACGCGAGAAACTGTCGCAGTCGAAAGGAATCAACACCCGATCCGCCGCAATCAGCGCCGATACCGCGTAGAAATTCAACGCAGGCGGGGTATCGAGATAAATTCTGTCGTAATCCTCGTCCAGCTCATCAAGCAATTTGCGCAGCTTGTTGATCTTGTGTTTCGCCTCGAGTTTGGGCTGCAGATCGGCCAGCTCGGCGGTGGCGGTGATGATGTGCAGGTTGTCGAACGGGGTTTCGTAGATGTCGGCCTGATTCTTTTTCGAGAACGGCCCTGAAGACAGGGTCTGTTTGAAGAAGTCGGCGATCCCCATGGGGATGTCGTCACCGGTGAGCCCGGTCAGGTACTGGGTGGAATTGGCTTGGGCATCGAGGTCGACCAACAACGTGCGATAACCCTCGCTGGCGCTGACCGCCGCCAGGTTGCAGGCGATGCTGGATTTGCCCACGCCACCTTTCTGATTGAACACCACGCGCCGCATGACCAAACCTCCGTGTATCAAAGAATGACCGAGTGTAGTTGCCGTCGACCGCGCTTCGCTACCTTCACGGACATGGACTACGCCGTCAGGTGTAAATATCGACGCTTAGCCATGGAAAAAACCGCCAGCCATCGCGGAGACTCCTGACAGACAGGCCGCGGGGAATATGGATAATGGCCAAGTGATAGCCACCCCAGCGAACCGCTCGGTACATTTTGTTGGGCAAAATGTAACCAGCATTTGCTACACACCCGTCGCACCGGGATAATGCGCGCCACCCGGCGCCCTGCGCCAAGCCAAGCCTGCTGCGGCGCTGGCGACTCAACGCGTCAACGAAAGCCCGCAGGGGCGGGATGAATGTCCGTGATCAACTTCAACATCGCCCAATGGCGCGCGTGGGCCCCGGGGCTCGACAGCGTGGACGCCTGGCAGGCCTGGAGCCGACAACCGGTCGTGCTCCAGAGCAGTGATGCCGCGCCCGATGTGTCGTTTCTGCCGGCCATGCAACGCCGTCGCCTCAGCCGCCTGGCGCGCATGGCCTTCAGCGTTGGCTGGCCGCTGGCCGACGGACGGGACAATCTGCCGCTGGTGTTCGTCTCCCGGCACGGGGAAACCCCGCGCACCTTTGAAATCCTTCGCGACCTGGCCACCGAACAGCCGCTGTCGCCGACCCAATTCAGCCTCTCAGTGCACAACGCCATCATCGGTTTGTGGTCGATCATGCGCGGCGAAACCAGCGAAATGACTGCCCTCGCAGCTGCTGGGGACGGCCTCGAACACGGCATGCTCGAAGCCGCTGCGTTGCTGGATGAAGGCGCCCCGGCGGTGCTGCTGGTGATCACCGAAGAGCAACCGCCCGAGGCCTATTCACAGTGGGTCGATGATGTGCCGTTCCCTTATGCACTGGGTTTGTTGCTCACGCCCGGTACCGACTGGCGGCTGACCCTGAACAGCAGCACCGAAACCCGGTCAAAGGCGCACTGGCCGCACGCGCTCAACCTGCTGCGAACCCTGCTCGGCCAGCAACCTGACTGCCAACATGCGTGGAAAAATCGTGTATGGACCTGGCATCGCAACCCGTGACCGCCAAACACCGCGACGCCTACTACTGGCGCCTGCTGGCCACTGCTGCGAGCTTCGCGTTGTTCGGGCTCGGCGGGCTGTGTCTGCGCCTGTTGGTGTTTCCGCTGCTCGGCTGCCTGCCCGGTGACTCGCTGGCACATCGCCTGCGCGCCCGGCGCACGGTCAGCCGGCTGTTCTGGTTTTTTGTACGCTTCATGGCTCGCACCGGCGTGCTCACCTACGACATCGAGGGCGCAGAACGCCTCGGCCGGCCGGGGCAGATGATCATCGCTAACCACCCGTCGCTGATCGATGTGGTATTTCTCATCGGTCTGGTGCGCCACGCCAATTGCGTAGTGAAGAAGACCCTGTGGGAAAATCCCTTCACCCGTGGCCCGCTGCGCCGCACCGAATACATCAGCAACGACGGCAGCATGGACATGCTCGACGCCGCCGCGCAGTCGTTGCAGGAAGGCCAGACCCTGATCATCTTCCCCGAAGGTACGCGCACCCAGCCGGGACAGGCGCCGGCCTTTCATCGGGGGGCGGCGGCGATTGCCCTGCGCGGTGCGAAAATCGTTACGCCGGTGATCATCAAAGTCAGCCCGACCACCCTGACCAAAGCCGAGCCGTGGTATCGCATCCCCCATCGCCGCGTGCACTTCAGTTTCCGCGTGGGGGCCGATATAGACCCACAGACCTTCGCCGCGCAAGGCCCCGCACCGCAGGCCTCGCGCAAGCTCAACGATTATTTGCATGACTATTTCATTAAGGAGCTCGCCGCAGATGAGCGAACTGAACACCGTTAGCCTGGTGCGTGACATCAAACTGCTGATCATCGACGCCCTCGGCCTCGAAGACATCAGCCCCGAGGACATCGGCGACGAGCAGACACTGTTCGGCGAAGGCCTCGGCCTGGACTCCGTGGACGCACTGGAACTGGGCCTGGCGATCCAGAAAAAATACGGCATCAAGATCGACGCCGATGCCAAAGACACCCGCAACCATTTCACCAACGTGGCCAGCCTTGCGGCGTTCGTCACGGCAAAACAGGCAGCTTGAGACCGGACCATGCAAACTCGTGACGATATTTTCAACACCCTGCGCGATGCCCTGGTCGAGCTGTTCGAACTGGATCCGGCCCGTGTAAGCATGGACGCCAATCTGTATCAGGATCTGGAAATCGACAGCATCGATGCCGTCGACCTGATCGATCACATCAAACGCCAGACCGGCAAGAAGATCGCCGCCGAAGAATTCAAATCAGTGCGCACCGTCGGTGACGTGGTCGAGGCGGTGTTCCGTCTGGTTCAACCGGCCGCATGAGCCGCCTGATCGGCCTGGGCCTGCTGCTGGCCGGTCTGCTGTACCCCTTTGCGGTGTATTTCGGCATGGAGCATTTCGCCCCGTGGCAATTTGCGCTACTGCTGGGCAGCCTGTGGCTGGCGCGCGCCCTGACAGGCGAACGCAAACCCGGCAGCCTGTGGATGGCTTGCGTAGCGATCGGGTTCTGCCTGTTGCTGGCGGTGTTCGACAGCCCGCAATTGCTGCGCTGGTACCCGGTGCTGATCAGCGCGTTCATGCTGGTGCTGTTCGGCGTGAGCCTGAAATACGGCCCGCCAATGGTCGAGCGTCTGGCGCGCCTGCGCGAGCCGGAGCTGCCGGACATCGCCATTCGCTACACGCGCAAGGTCACGCTGGCCTGGAGCGTGTTTTTCTTCTGCAACGGTTTGTGCGCCGCCCTCCTCACCCTGTGGGCGCCGCTGGATTGGTGGATGTTGTACACCGGCCTGATCTCCTACGGATTGATCGGCCTGATGTTTGCCATTGAATGGCTGATACGACAACGGGTAAGAGGCCGTACATGAATTGGATGAAACTTGAGCAGCTGTTGCTCAAGGCGATGCCGGCACGGGCGATCTGCCAGGCGCCGGCACTGGATCACGCGCAACTGCAAGCGCAGGCCTTGAGCGTTGCCGCCGGCCTGCAAGCACGCGCAGTAAAAAGCCTGGCCGTGCATCTGGAAGATGCCGCCGACCTCGCCATCGCTCTGCTCGGTGCGTGGCGTGCCGGCGTCAGCGTGTTGCTGCCGGCGGATCTGCAAGCGCAGACGCGCCAGCGCTGGTCCCATGAAGTCGACCTGTGGCTGACCGATCAGCCGGGGGACGCACAGCTCGATGACTTCACCCAACCCGGATTACCAGGGGCCGAACTGGATCTCGATCAATGCCGACTGAGCCTGTGCACCTCCGGCTCCAGCGGCGAACCCAAGCGCATCGACAAGACCTTGCGCCAGTTGGCCAATGAAGTCGAAGCGCTGGAACAGCTGTGGGGCGCAGACCTCGGTGAGGCTTGCATCATCGGCAGTGTCGCCACGCAACACATCTATGGCCTGCTGTTTCGCGTGTTGTGGCCATTGTGCGCCGGGCGCCCGTTCGTGCGCCGGCAACTGGCGTTCTCCGAAGACTTGCAGCGCGCCAGCCGCGAACAGCCGGCGTTCGCCTGGGTCGCGAGCCCGGCGCTGCTCAAGCGCATGGGCGACAACCTCGACTGGCCGGCCCTGAGTGCCGTGCGCCGGGTGTTTTCTTCCGGTGGCGCGTTGCCGCTGGCGGCCGCGCAAAGTCTGCAACAGCGCTTGCAGCAATGGCCAACGGAAATTCTCGGCAGTTCGGAAACCGGCGGCATCGCCTGGCGCCAGGGCGAATCGTTGTGGCAGGCGTTCGCTGGCGTCGAGCTGAGCCAGGATAGCGACGGCGCCCTGCTGATCGCCTCGCCTTACCTGCCTGCCGGCCACGTCGAACACAGCGCCGACGCTGCGCGCATTGCCGCTGACGGTCGCTTCGAACTGCTGGGGCGGCTCGACCGAATCGTCAAACTGGAAGAAAAACGCATCTCGTTGCCGATGCTCGAACAGGCGCTGGTCGCTCATGACTGGGTCGCTGAAGCGCGCCTCGGTATCGTCCAGGAAAACCGCGCCTCGCTCGGTGCACTGCTGGTGCTCAGCGAATCTGGTCTGTTCGCCCTGCGCGAACACGGCCGCCGGGGTCTGACCGAAACCCTGCGCAAACATCTCAGCCAACATTGCGAAGCCCTCGCCCTGCCCCGGCGCTGGCGCCTGCTGCGGCAAATGCCATTGAACAGCCAGGGCAAACTGGCGCAAGCCGCTGTCGATGCGTTGCTACTGGCCGCGCGGCCGAAAGCTCCAGAAGTGCTCGAGCAAAGCGAAAGCGCTGGCGAGTGGAGCCTGCAACTCAGCGTACCGCCGGATCTGGCGTACTTCAGCGGGCACTTTCCCAAGGCGCCGGTTTTGCCCGGCGTGGTGCAGGTGGAGTGGGCGCTGAATCTGGGTCGGCAGTTGCTGAATCTGGACGGGGCATTTGCGGGAATGGAAGTGCTGAAGTTTCAGCAACTGGTGCGGCCCGGTGATGAAATCCAGCTGCACCTGCGTTTCGATGCCGAGCGCGGCAAGTTGTATTTCGCTTATCGCAACGACACGGCGACCTGCTCCAGCGGGCGGATTTTGTTGGGGCCTACCCATGCATAACCCCTGCGCCGTAATCCCGGTGTACAACCACGAAACCGCGATCACTACCGTGGTCGATGCCCTGCTCGCGCAAGGTCTGCCGTGCATTCTGGTGGACGACGCCAGCGAGCCGTCTTGCGCGCGGGTGCTCGATGCGCTGGCCCAGGGCGACAGGGTTTTTCTGGTGCGTCTCACGGCCAATCAGGGCAAGGGCGGCGCGGTGATGACCGGTCTGCGCGAAGCCTCGCGTCTGGGCTACAGCCATGCCTTGCAGGTCGATGCCGACGGCCAGCACGATTTGCACGACGTCGCGCGCTTCGTCGGCGAATCCCGCGCCCATCCCGAGGCGATGATCTGCGGCTATCCGCTGTTCGACGAGAGCGTGCCGAAAGGGCGTTTGTACGCGCGCTACCTGACCCACGTGATGGTGTGGATCAACACCCTTTCGCTGCAGATTCGCGACTCGATGTGCGGCTTCCGCGTTTATCCGCTGGCGCCGACCCTGGCGGTGATCGACTCGGCCAAGGTCGGCAAGCGCATGGATTTCGACTCGGACATTCTTGTGCGCCTAGCCTGGCGCAATCAGCCGATGCGCTGGTTGCAGACCAGCGTGCACTACCCGCTGGACGGCGTGTCGCACTTCCGCCTGTTCCACGACAACGCGCTGATTTCCAGCATGCACACGCGGCTGTTCTTCGGCATGTTGCTGCGTTGGCCGCTGATCCTCTGGCGGCGGTGGAAACCATGAGCGAAGAAGCCGACAAAAAGCACTGGGCCGACCGCGAAGAGCGCGGCAGTTTCCTGCTGATGAAATTCACCGCATTCGCCGCCAAAGTGCTTGGCCGGCGCCTGCTGAGTCCGTTGCTGTACGCCATCGTGCTGTATTTTTTCCTGTTCGGCCGCATCGCCCGGCGCAGTGCCTGGCAGTACCAGCAGCGTCTGGCCGAGTGGAGTCAGCGTGACGACCTGCGCCCGAGCCACTGGCGGGTGTTCGGCCAGTTCATGACATTTGCCGATTCGCTGCTCGACAAGCTCGATGTGTGGAACGGCAAACTGAGCATCGAGCAGATCGAGATCATCGACCCGGCGCTGCTGCGCAAGCAGTTGCGCGGCAGTCGCGGGCAACTGCTGGTCGGCGCGCATCTGGGCAATCTCGAAGTGTGCCGGGCGTTGGCGGAGATCGGCGAAAAGGTCACGATGAACGTGCTGGTGCACACCAAGCACGCCGAGCAGTTCAACCGCTTGCTTGGTGAGGCCGGGGCGACCAACCTGCGCCTGATCCAGGTCAGCGAACTCGACCCGGTGATCATGCTGCAACTGCACGAACGCCTGGAGCGCGGCGAATGGCTGGCGATCGCCGGCGACCGCGTGCCGCTGCACGGCGGGCGCAGTGTCACTGTGGATTTTCTCGGCCACCCGGCGCCGTTCCCGCAAGGCCCGTGGTTGCTGGCCGGTCTGCTCAAGTGCCCGGTCAATCTGCTGATGTGCCTCAAGCAACCCGACGGCCATTATCGCCTGACCCTCGAACCGTTCGCCGACGCGGTGGTGTGGACGCGCCGCGAGCGCGAGCAGGTCATTCATCAGTGGGCCACCCGCTACGCGCAGCGCCTGAGTCACTATTGCCTCGAAGCCCCGCAGCAATGGTTCAACTTTTACCCTTTCTGGAAAACCGATGACGACGCCAACCCATGAGCCGGTAACCTTCGGCGAACGCCCTTTGCGCATCGAAGACGTGCTGGCCCTGGCCAACCGTCAGGCGCCCGTGCAGTTGCAGGCTGACGCCGACTATCGCGAGCGCATCGCCAAGGGCGCGCGGTTTCTCGATTCGCTGCTGGACAAGGAAGGCGTGATCTACGGCGTCACCACTGGTTACGGCGATTCCTGCGTGGTCGCGGTGCCGCTGCATCATGTCGAGGCGCTACCGCGTCATCTCTATACTTTCCATGGTTGCGGCCTCGGCAAGCTGCTCGACGCGCAAGCCACCCGCGCGGTGCTGGCGGCGCGTTTGCAGTCGTTGTGTCACGGCGTCTCCGGGGTTCGGGTCGAGCTGCTGGAGCGTCTGCACGCGTTTCTTGAATACGACATCCTGCCGCTTATTCCCGAAGAAGGCTCTGTCGGCGCCAGCGGCGATCTGACGCCACTGTCCTACGTCGCCGCAACCCTGTCCGGCGAGCGCGAGGTGATGCTCCGTGGCGAACGTCGTCAGGCTGCCGACGTGCATCGCGAGCTCGGCTGGACACCGCTGGTGCTGCGTCCGAAAGAGGCGCTGGCGCTGATGAACGGCACAGCGGTGATGACCGGCCTCGCCTGCCTCGCTTTCGCTCGCGCCGATTACCTGCTGCAACTGGCCACGCGCATCACTGCGCTCAACGTCGTCGCGCTGCAAGGCAATCCGGAGCACTTCGACGAACGCCTGTTCGCCGCCAAACCGCATCCGGGGCAGATGCAGGTGGCCGCATGGCTGCGTAAGGATCTGGCGATCGACGCGCCGACTGCACCGCTGCATCGTCTGCAGGATCGTTACTCGCTGCGTTGCGCGCCGCATGTGCTCGGCGTGCTGGCCGACAGCCTGAACTGGCTGCGCGGCTTCATCGAAACCGAGCTGAACAGCGCCAACGACAACCCGATCATCGACGCCGAAGCCGAGCGGGTTTTGCACGGCGGGCACTTCTACGGCGGCCACATCGCCTTCGCCATGGACAGCCTGAAAAACCTTGTGGCCAACGTCGCCGATCTGCTCGATCGGCAACTGGCGCTGCTGGTCGACGAGCGCTACAACCACGGTTTGCCAAGCAACCTGTCCGGCGCGCCCGCCGATCGGGCGATGATCAATCACGGCTTCAAGGCGGTGCAGATCGGCACCAGTGCCTGGACCGCCGAAGCGCTGAAAAATACCATGCCGGCCAGCGTGTTCTCGCGCTCCACCGAGTGCCACAACCAGGACAAGGTGAGCATGGGCACCATCGCCGCCCGTGATGCGATTCGCGTGCTGGAGCTGACCGAGCAGGTCGCCGCCGCCACGCTGCTCGCCGCCAATCAGGGCGTGTGGCTGCGCGCTCAAGCCTTCGATGCGCGTCCGCTGCCGCCGGCACTGGCGGCGATGCACGCAGAGCTGGGCAAAGACTTCCCGCCGGTCATCGAAGACCGCGCGCTGGAAGGCGAACTGCGCCTGTGCCTGCAACGCATCGCCGCGCAACACTGGAGGCTGCATGCGTAGTGCCGGAGTGATTCACGCCGATACCGAGATTCTGGTGCCGTTTTTCGACGTCGACACCATGCATGTGGTCTGGCACGGCCATTACGTCAAATACCTCGAAGTGGCGCGCTGCGCGCTGCTGGACAAGATCGGCCACAACTACACGCAGATGGTCGAGTCCGGTTACGCCTGGCCGATCATCGACCTGCAACTGCGCTACGTGCGCAGCGCGGTGTTCGGCCAACGGCTGAACGTGCGCGCCAGCCTGGTCGAGTGGGAAAACCGCCTGAAGATCAATTACCTGATCACCGACCTGCAAAGCGGCGAACGCCTGACCCGCGCCAGCTCGGTGCAGGTCGCCGTGGAAGTCAGCAGCCGCGAGATGCAGCTGGCTTCACCGAAAGTCTTCACCGATGCCGTGGAAAGGATGCTGCGATGAATGTGTTTTTCAGAAGCCTTGGCGTGTTGACGCTGCTGGCCGTGTCGTCATGGGCCAATGCCTTCGACCTGCAACAACTCAGTGAACAACTGGCGAAACCGGACGTTATCCACGGCCAGTTCATTCAGGAAAAACACCTGCGCGCCCTGCCGCAGCCGCTGATCAGCAAGGGCAGTTTCGTCCTCGCCAAAAATCATGGCCTGCTGTGGCTATTGAAAACTCCGCTGCAACAGGATTATCGGATCACCGCCAAAGGCATCGCACGCCGCGACAACAACGGCTGGCAACTGCTGCCGAACAAGAGCGCCGGCGCCGAGCAGAACCGCCTGTTCCTCGCCGTGCTGCAAGGTGACAGCAGCGGTCTGCAGCGGGATTTCGAACTGGCCCTGAGCGGCACGGCGCAGCAGTGGCAACTGACCCTGACGCCGCGCTCGGTGCTGCTCAAGCAAGTGTTCAAGCAAATCAATATCGACGGTGGCGCCCTCGTGCAAGCAATCGAGCTGCTGGAAACCCAGGGCGACAGCACTCTGCTGCGCATGCAGGACAGCACCGCCGAGCAACCTCTGAGCGAAGCGGAGCAACATGACTTTGCCGAGTGAACGCAGGCTGCCCTGGCTGTTTCTGAGCCTGCTGCTGGCCGTCGTCGCGCTGGCTGCCTGGCAGTGGCGCGACGGTGCGCCGCTGTCGGCCAATCTCATGGAGCTGGTGCCCGGCACCAATCCCGACGCGCTGGAATTGCGTGCCGAGCAGCGTATGCAAGAACCGCTCAACCGCGAAATGCTGGTGCTGGTCGGCCATGCTGATCGCCAGCAAGCACTGGCCATGGCCCGGCAATTGGGCGAGCAATGGCGGGCCAGTGGTCTGTTCGAAACCGTGCAGTGGAACCTGCAAGCCGACTTGCCGGCGCTGCGCACGCAATTGCTGCAAGGGCGACTGGCGATGCTCTCGGCGGATGATCGGCAACTGCTCAGCGAACACCCCGAGGTTTTCGTCCAGCAGCGGGTGCAGGCGCTGTTCGACCCGTTCAACGGCTTTACCCTGGTGCCGAGTCAGGACGATTGGCTGGGCCTGACCGGGCGCATCCAGAACAGCCAGCCGAAACACGGCGCGGTGCAACTGGACATCGGCAGCGGCGCACTGGTCGCCGATGCCGACGGCAAGAGCTGGGTGATGCTGCGTGCGCGCACCACCGGCAACGCCTTCGACATGAACCTGCCGCTGCAGGTCGCGGATCTGCTCCAGCACAGCCGCGAACAGGCGGCGCAAAGCGACGTGCAGTTGCTCGCCGCCAGTGGCCTGCTCTACGCCGCCAACGGCCAGCAACAGGCCACCCGCGAAATGACCTGGGTCGGCGGTGGTGCCACGGTCGGCATTCTGCTGTTGCTGCTGTTGGCGTTTCGTCGCTGGCGCGTGCTGCTGGCCTTCGTTCCCGTGCTGGTGGGCATGCTGTTCGGCGCGGTGGCCTGCGTGGCGCTGTTCGGTCACATGCATGTGATGACGCTGGTGCTCGGTTCGAGCCTGATCGGCGTCGCCGTCGATTACCCGCTGCACTATTTGTCCAAAAGCTGGAGTCTCAAGCCCTGGCGCAGCTGGCCGGCCCTGCGCCTGACTTTGCCGGGGCTGACCCTGAGCCTGATCACCAGCGTCATCGGCTATCTGGCGCTGGCGTGGACACCGTTCCCGGCACTGACGCAGATCGCGGTGTTTTCGGCCGCCGGTTTGCTCGGTGCCTATCTATCGGCGGTCTGTCTGCTGCCGGCGTTGCTGAAAAATGTCGAACTGCGCCCGGCGCAATGGCCGCTGCGTCTGGCCCAACGCCTGATTCAGCTGCGTGAAGCGCTGCTCGGTTGCATAAGCACGCCCGCGCTGCTGGCCCTGCTGATCGCCTTCTGCGTTGGCGGCCTGATGCAGTTGCAGAGCAAAAACGACATCCGCCAATGGGTCGGGGCGCCGCAGCATCTGACCGACGAAGCGCAGACCATCGCGCGCATCACCGGTTTCCAACCGACCAGCCAGTTCTTCCTCATCCGCGCCGCCAATCAGGAGCAATTGCTTGAGCGCCAGGCGGCGCTGAGCGAGCGTCTGCAGCAACTGGTCAACCTGGACAAGCTGCAGGGCTTTCTGGCACTCGATCAACTGGTCAGCGCGCCGAGCCAGCAACAGCAAGTGCGCGAATCATTGAACAGGCTGCCATCGTTCTGGCAACCGCTGCTCGACCTCGGCGTGCCAGCGGCGGCTTTGCAAAACGAATTGCAGCAATTGCAGACCCTGCCCGCCGAAGACATCGACGCGGCGCTGGCCGGCCCGCTCGGCGAGCCGTATCGCACACTATGGCTCGGCCCGACGGAAGACGGCGTTGCGGCGATGACCAGCCTGCAAGGCTTGAACAATCCGTCGTTGCTGCGCGTGCAAGCGCTGGACTTGCCGGGGGTGGTGCTAGTTGATCGCCTCGGTGATCTGAACAAGGTGTTCGCCGCCACGCAGATCAGCGCTGCCGAATTGAAACTGGCCTCCTGTGTGCTGATCGTGCTGGTGCTGATCCTGCCGTTCGGCTTGACCGGCGCGCTGCGTATCGTCGCCCTGCCGCTGCTGGCGGCGCTGTGCAGTCTGGCCAGCCTCGGCTGGCTCGGGCAGCCGCTGACCCTGTTCAGCCTGTTCGGCCTGCTGCTGGTGACGGCGATCAGCGTCGACTACGCGATCCTCATGCGTGAGCAGGTTGGCGGCGCGGCGGTGAGCCTGCTCGGCACCCTGCTCGCGGCGCTGACAACGTGGTTGTCGTTCGGCCTGCTGGCGGTTTCCAGCACGCCTGCGGTGAGCAATTTCGGCCTGTCGGTAAGCCTCGGTCTGGCGTTCAGCTTCATGCTCGCGCCGTGGGCCGGGCGCCATGAAGCGGTTGCGGAGACAGCAGCATGATGGTTGTCGGCTTCTGGTTGCTGGCCCTGGCGCTGTTTGCCCTGGCGACCCGGCTAGGCCGCCGTTTCGGCCTGATCCCGATCGTCAGTCAGTTGCTGCTGGCGAGCTTCGGTTTGCCGCTGTTGATGTACTTCTGGATCGAGCCGGGCTGGCAGCTCGGTGGCGCACAATTGATCGCGCCGCACTGGCTGAAGAATCTTTACAGCCTGAGTTTCGCCTTGTTGCTCGGGCATATCCTCAGCGATGTGATCGACCTGCGTCTGGACCGCCAGAGTGTGAAAATCGCTGTGCCGAGTTTCGCTGTGCCGTTCGCTTGCGGGCTGGCGGTCGCGTACTGGTTGCTGCCGGCGCAGCCGTGGCTCAACTCGCTGGCCATCGGACTGGTGTTCGCGATTACCGCAATCCCGGTGTTGTACCTGTACTTGCGCCACATCGATTACCCGCCCGCCGCCACTCGTCGATTGGTGCAGACCGCCATCCTCATCGATCTGACCTGCTGGACGCTGTTCGGCCTCGCCCAGGGGAGCCTGCACCTCAGCAGCCTTTTACTGCCCGTGGCCATGGCCGGCGTGCCGCTGCTCTTGTATGTGCTGCGAGTGCGCCGTCCGTTGACTTACAGCCTCGGCTTCTTCGCCCTGCTGGTGCTGGCCGAGCATTACAAACTCAACGCGCTGATTTTCGGCATCGGCTATCTGCTGTGCATGGCGCTGCTGAAAGTGCCGTTGGTGCTGCCGCTGCCGGCGCGCTGGATGAGCCGTTTGCAAACGTGGATCGCGATCCCGCTGATCCTCACGTTCGGCATCGTTCAGATCGACGTGCACAGCGCCCTGGCCAGTCTTGGCGCCGGGCAATGGGCGGCGCTGCTGCTGTTGCCGATCGCCAGTAAACTGCTCGGCAACTGGCTCGGCCTCGGTTGGGCTGGCGCCTCGTTCGCTGGCGCCAGCCGCTGGCGCGAGAGCGTGCTGCTGAACATTCGCGGCCTGAGCGAAATCGTCTTTCTCAATCTGCTGTTGCAACAACAGCTCATCACTCCGGCGCTGTATTTCGCGCTGATGCTGATGGGCCTGATCGCGACGCTGCTGCCGGCCCTGATCGGCCTGCATCGCGCGCCCCTGAATCTGAACAGTCCTCTGCCCCGGAGCTCACGTGCCAATCGTTGAAATGGAATCCCGTCAGGTCGTGATCATCGGTGCCGGCCCGTCCGGCGCTATCGCCGCCGCCCTGCTCAAACGCAAGGGCCACGATGTGCTGGTGCTCGAGCGCCAACACTTCCCCCGTTTCTCCATTGGCGAGAGCCTGCTCAGCCACTGCCTGGATTTCGTCGAAGAAGCCGGCATGCTCGACGCCGTCAACGCCGCTGGTTTCCAGCGCAAGACCGGCGCGGCGTTTGCCTGGGGCGAGCGCTACAGCGCCTTCGATTTCAGCGACACCTTCACCGCCGGCAAGCCGACCACGTTCCAGGTGCAGCGCGCCGATTTCGACAAGTTGCTGGCCGATCAAGCGGCGCTGCAAGGCGCGGAGATCCGCTATGGCGATGCGATCGTCAGCGTCGATTTCGATCAGGCGAAACCACAACTCGAGGTGCGCCGCGAAGATGGCAGCGAGTACCGCGTGGAGGCCGATTTCGTGCTCGATGCCAGCGGCTACGGCCGCGTGTTGTCGCGCTTGCTCGACCTCGAAGCACCGTCGAATTTCCCGGTGCGTCAGGCGGTGTTCACCCATGTCGAAGATCACATCGACAACCCGGCGTTCGACCGCGAAAAGATCCTTGTCACCACCCATCCCGAGCATCGCGATGTGTGGTTCTGGACCATTCCGTTCAGCAACGGCCGCTGCTCGGTGGGCGTGGTGGCGGCCGAGGAGCATTTCCAGGGCCGCGACAGCGATCTCGATGCCTGCCTGCGCAGTTTCATCGCCGAAACGCCAAGCCTCGCCGGGGTTCTGAACAACGCGGTCTGGGACACTCCGGCGCGCACCCTTGGCGGTTACGCGGCCAACGTGAAAACCCTGCACGGCCCGGGCTTCGCGCTGCTGGGCAACGCCGCAGAATTCCTCGATCCGGTGTTTTCCTCCGGCGTGACCATCGCCATGCGTTCGGCGAGCATGGCCGCCGGCGTGCTGCATCGTCAGTTGCAGGGTGAAACGGTCGACTGGCAACGGGAATTTGCCGAACCGCTGAAACGCGGCGTCGACACCTTTCGCTGCTACGTCGAAGGCTGGTACGCCGGCACCTTCCAGGACGTGATTTTCTACGAGGACGGCCAGGCGGACATTCGCCGGATGATCTGCTCGATCCTCGCCGGCTACGCCTGGGACGAGCGCAACCCGTTCGTCAGCGAAGCGCGGCGCCGGCTTAAGATGATTTCCGAACTCTGCGCGCAGGACAACCCATGAATTACCTGAGCGACAGTTACGTCGAGGAAACCCGCTTCGGCTTCTGGTTCCTGCGCAGCCACACCTGGCAGCACCACGTGCTGCGCGTGGCGATCAACGATTTGCGTGGATTATTCAGTGAAGCGCTGCCGGAACACCCGGTGCTGCTGGACGCCGGTTGCGGTCAGGGCAAGTCGTTCGGTCACCTGCGCCAGACCTTTGCCCCGCAGCGCCTGATCGGCGTCGACGCCGACCCGCGCAGTTTGCAGCTCAGCGCCGAAGAGGCCGCGCGCCTGGGCCTGCCAGTCGAGTTGATCGGCAGCGATTGCGCTACGCTCCAGATCGCCGATGCTAGTGTCGATCTGCTGTTCTGTCACCAGACCTTCCACCACTTGGTCGAGCAGGAAAAGGCCTTGGCCGAGTTCTATCGCGTGCTCAAGCCGGGCGGCTATCTGCTGTTCGCCGAGTCCACCGAGGCTTACATTGATACCTGGGTGATTCGCTGGCTGTTCCGCCATCCGATGCACGTACAGAAGAGCGCCGCCGGGTATCTGCAGATGATCCGCGAGCAGGGTTTCGAGTTTGCCGAGCGTAATGTGTCCTATCCGTATCTGTGGTGGAGCCGGTCGAAGGACTTTGGCTTGCTGGAGAGGTTGGGGTTGAGCAAACCCAAGCCATTCGGCGAGCGGGAAGAGACGCTGGTGAATGTCGTCGCGCGCAAGCCGCTTGCAGGTGCTATCTGATGCAACGCATAACCTGTAGGAGTGAGCCTGCTCGCGATAGCGGTGGGTCAGCCAATGACTATTTTGAATGCATGACCGCTATCGCGAGCAGGCTCACTCCTACAAAGGTTGTGGCATGTCTGATGATGGTGTTCTGCGCCCTGTTGCTCAGCGCCTGCGCCAGCCAGCCACCGCTGCCAGCGGCCAACCCTACACTGCCTCTGCCACTGCAACTGCACATCGAGCGCGAGCAAGCCGGGCAGCGTCAGGACTGGCTGCTGGTGATCCAGCGCGAAGGCGCCGGCACGCGTTGGTCGATGATGGATCCGCTGGGCATTCCCCAGGCGCGTCAGCAACTGATCGACGGGCATTGGCAGGCCGACGGTCTGCTACCGCCCAATCCCGAGGCGCGGGAGTTGTTCGCCGCATTGCTGTTTGCCCTGACGCCGTCTGCCGAGCTGCTGCGCAATTATCCCGACGCCCGGCAACAGGCCGATCAGCGTTCACTGCCGGCGCGCTGGGACATCCGTTATTCACAACCGTTGAGCTTCGAATTGAATCTGCCTCAAGGCCCGCACTACCGCGTTTCCCAGTTAGGTGAATCGACGCCATGACCGCTTACCTGAATGCCCTCGGCGTGATCTGCGCCCTGGGCCGCGACAAGTCTGAAGTCGCGCGCAATCTGTTTGCCGGCGACTGTTCGGGAATGCGCCGCGAGTCCGGCTGGGTCGCTGAACGTGAGCTGCCCGTCGCCGGCGTGCACGGCGTACTGGCGGCAATCCCTGCCGACCTGATCGAGCACAGCAGCCGTAACAACCAACTGCTGCTGGAAGCCGCCCTGCAGATCCGTGACGACATCGACCGCGCGATCCAGACCTATGGCCGTGAACGCATCGGCGTGGTGCTCGGCACCAGCACGTCGGGCATCGACGAGGCCAGCCGTGGTCTGGCGCATTACATCCGCGAGCAAGAGTTTCCCCGCGAGTATGACTATCGCCAGCAGGAACTCGGCGCTCCGGCAAATTTGCTCGCCGAGTGGCTGCAACTGAGCGGCCCGGCCTACGTGATTTCCACTGCTTGCACTTCCAGCGCCCGCGCTTTGATGAGTGCCCAGCGTCTGCTCGATCTGGGCTTGTGCGATGCGGTGCTGTGCGGCGGCGTCGACAGTCTGTGCAAGCTCACCCTGAACGGTTTTTCTTCGCTGGAAGCCGTTTCAGATGAACGCTGCAATCCTTTTTCAGCCAACCGCAACGGCATCAATATCGGCGAAGCAGCGGTGCTGTTCGTGATGAGCAAACGGCGCAACGACGGCCCGGGCATCGCCTTGCTCGGCGCCGGTGCCAGCTCGGACGCGCACCATATTTCCGCGCCAGAGCCGAGCGGTCGCGGCGCCCTGCAAGCGATGCAAAAAGCCCTTGGCCGCGCCGCTCTGCAAGCCGCGCAAATCAACTACCTGAACCTGCACGGCACCGCCACCCAGCACAACGACGCGATGGAAAGTCTGGCGGTCGCGGCGCTGTTTCCCCAAGGCGTCGCCTGCTCGTCAACCAAGCCGCTGACCGGCCACACCCTCGGCGCGGCTGGCGCGCTGGAGGCGGCGTTCTGCTGGCTGAGCCTGAGCGCCGACAACCCTGAGCAGGCGTTGCCGCCGCACATCTGGGACGGCCAGGCCGATCCCGCGCTACCGCCACTCAAGTGGGTGACCGCGAGCGAGCGCCTGACGTCCATTGCACCGCGCTACCTGATGAGCAACTCGTTTGCCTTCGGCGGCAACAATGTCAGCCTGATAATCGGAGACGCTCCATGAGCCACTGGCCGCTCGCCGAACTGCTGCCGCATGCCGGCGACATGATTCTGATCGACGCGATCGAGCGCTTCGACGATGAGCAGATTTTCACCCGCCTCACGGTCAAGCCCGACGGTCTGTTCAACCTGCCCGACGGCAGCCTGCCGGCCTGGGTCGGCGTCGAGCTGATGGCGCAGAGCGTCGCCGCTTTCGCCGGTTGCCACGCACGGCAGAAAGGCAATCCGGTGGCGCTGGGCTTTCTCCTCGGCACGCGCAAGTTCGAGTGCAACGTCGACACGTTTCCTGCGGGCAGCGAGTTGACCATCCATGGCCTGCGCTCACTGGAAGACGATAACGGCATGGGCGTATTCGAGTGCCATATCCACGGTGACGGCATTCATGCCAGCGCTCGCCTGAACGTGTACCGTCCGCCGCAAGCCAACCACTATCTGCAACAGACAAAGGAGTCGCACGATGACTGAATCCGTACTGGTCACCGGCTCCAGCCGTGGCATCGGCCGCGCCATTGCCTTGCGTCTGGCGCAGGCCGGGTACGATATCGTCCTGCATTGCCGCAGCGGCATGACCGAAGCCCAAGCGGTGCAGGCGGAAATCGAAGCGCTGGGCCGCCGTGCGCGCATCCTGCAATTCGACGTCGCCGACCGCGAAACCTGCAAAAGCATTCTCGAAGCCGACGTCGAAAACCACGGAGCCTATTACGGCGTGGTACTTAACGCCGGGCTGACCCGCGACGGCGCGTTTCCAGCCCTGAGCGATGACGATTGGGACGTGGTCCTGCGCACCAATCTCGACGGCTTCTACAACGTTTTGCACCCGGTGATGATGCCGATGATCCGTCGTCGCGCCGCCGGACGCATTGTCTGCATCACCTCGGTGTCGGGCCTGATCGGCAACCGTGGCCAGGTCAATTACAGCGCGTCGAAGGCCGGCGTGATCGGCGCGGCAAAGGCGTTGGCGATCGAGCTGGGCAAGCGCAAAATCACCGTTAACTGCGTCGCCCCGGGCCTGATCGACACGGCCATGCTCGACGAAAACGTACCGGTGGAAGAACTGATGAAAATGATCCCCGCGCAACGCATGGGCAGCCCTGAAGAAGTGGCCGCTGCGGTGAATTTCCTGATCTCGGCGGAAGCCTCGTACATCACCCGCCAGGTCCTGGCGGTCAACGGAGGCCTGTGCTGATGAAGCGCGTCGTCGTCACCGGCATGGCCGGCATCACCTCGCTGGGCAGCGACTGGCAGACCATCGCCGGCAACTTCGCGGCCAACCGCAGCGGCATTCGCCGCATGGACGAGTGGGATCGTTTCACTGAGCTCAACACGCGTCTGGCCGGCCCCATCGATGACTTTGTCGTGCCGTCGCACTGGACCCGCAAGCAATTGCGCAGCATGGGCCGGGTCTCGCGACTGGCAGTCGGGGCGGCGGAACAAGCCCTGGCCGACGCTGGCCTGCTCGGCGACGAATCGATCAAGGACGGGCGCATGGGCGTTGCCTGCGGCTCGTCCACCGGCAGCACTGACGAGATCAAGGCTTTCGGCAACATGCTGCTCAACTCGGTGGCCGAGGGGCTGAATGCCAACTCGTATGTACGGATGATGCCGCACACCACCGCCGCCAATATCAGCATCTTCTTTGGCCTCACCGGACGCCTGATTCCGACCTCCAGCGCCTGCACCAGCGGCAGTCAGGGCATCGGTTACGCCTACGAGGCGATCAAGTTCGGCCGTTTGCCGCTGATGCTCGCTGGCGGCGCCGAAGAACTGTGCCCGACCGAAGCCATGGTGTTCGACGCGCTCTACGCCACCAGCCTGAAAAACGATGCACCGCAGACCAGCCCACGCCCGTACGACAAGGGCCGCGATGGCCTGGTGATCGGCGAAGGTGGCGGCATGCTGGTGCTTGAGGAGCTGGAACACGCCCTCGCTCGTGGCGCACACATCCACGCTGAAATCGTCGGTTTCGGCAGCAACGCCGACGGTCAGCACACCACCCGCCCGGAACAGGTGACCATGCGTCGCGCCATGGAGCTGGCGCTGGAAGACGCTGGCCTGGCACCGGATGCCATCGGTTATGTAAATGGTCACGGCACGGCTACAGAACAGGGCGACATTGCCGAAACAATGGCGACCAGTAGTTTGTTCGGTGAGCGCATGCCGATCAGCTCGCAGAAAAGTTTCCTCGGCCACACGCTCGGTGCCTGCGGCGCGCTGGAGTCGTGGTTCAGCATCGAGATGATGAACCGCGACCTGTACGTGCACACGTTCAACCTCGACGAGATCGACCCGCACTGCGGCAAGCTCGATTACCTGCGCGGCGAATTCCGCCAGATGCATCACGACTATGTGATGAACAACAATTTCGCTTTTGGTGGCGTCAACACCTCGTTGATTTTCCGCCGCTGGCACTGACCGCAACACCTTAGGAGTGAAGGGAATGACTCAGTTTCACCGCATCGCCGCTCTGTTGGCACTGGCTTTTGTGCTCGGCGGTTGCACCAGCAAACCGGTTTACAACGCCAAGGAAGAGTTCTCACCCAACCTCGGCTTTACCCAGCAGCAGATGAGCCGCGCCATTGTCACCGCGCTCAACGACCGCCAATGGGTCGTGCAATCGGTGCGTCCGGGCATGATCAAAGCGGCGATCACCGTACGCGGTCGCCATCACGCCGAAGTCGATATTCCGTTTACCCCGACTTCGTTTGAGATCGACTACCGCAGCAGCTACGGCCTCGACGCCAGGGATGGCAAGATACACGGCAACTACAACCGCTGGGTCAACCGCCTGCGCGACAATGTGCTCAAGGAGCTGTCGATCAACCCGGACATCGAATTCGTCAACGATCTGGGCATCGTCAAACAAGGCGCGGACGAGCCGACCTACCTGAGCTTCCGCGAAGGCGTCAAACGCGCCACAGACGCCGGCCTGCTCGACGGCAGCGTGAAGTTCTACCTGGCCGGCGAAACCCTGCCAAAACAGGTGCGCAAACTCGACACCGTGAGCAGCAGCCGCAAGACCAACGGCTCGAACAAGTCCGACGAAGACGCCTGTTTCTGGGCCCTGCAATCGGCCTTGGCAACCTTGCAGAACGCAGCGAAAAAAGCCGACGCCAATGCCGTGATCAACATCGCCAGCGTCGACCAGCGCGACCTGTACAAAGACACCGAGAAATTCCAGTGCCGTGCCGGGATGGTAGTGTCGAGCGTGGCGTTGCGTGGTGATTTGGCGCACGTGGATTGAATAATTGACTAACTAGAACGTGTACAAAGCAATTTGTCCCGTCTAAAAGCGAATGCCCCGACTTTTCGGGGCATTCGCTTTTCTGCGATCTGAAAAAACAAGGAGCTTGTCAGCGCCATCAACTGTTGCCCTCCCAGCGCTGGCGTTGATGGGGTTCCGATCAAGCTGACCTCACTTTCTGAAGTAATGAACCGGGCGCTGATCGATATTGCCTCATTGCGTGCCTAGTCAATCATTCGACTTACGTCTAGAAACTCGCTTATGCCAAAACCCACCAAAGCAAGCGGAATTATAAAAAATATATTCTAAAAAACTGTCAAGGTTGACAGGTGTAAAAAAAACCCTGCCGGCCTATTTTAAATTTTCGGGACGCATCACCCACAACAAATCCCGACAAACTAATTGGAGTCATCGGAAATGAATATACAAAACAAAGCCCAACTTAAGGATTGCCTGGTAGAAATGATGGAAACAGCTACAAGCAACTTTAACACTGCCAATCAAACAGTTGAAAAAAAGGTAACATACAGCTTCGATCTGGAAGCCCGGAATCCGGCCCGGAAACATGAGCTCTTCCCCTTTCCAGATCATCCCTTGTTGACAATCAGAGTAACCGCCTATGGTTCTTCGGCCCCAATATCTCTCGACAAGTATATTGAGGAATTCTGTTATGAAGACACTCATTCATCAATGCTTGAAACTGAATATGAAGTCGAAACAACTCACAACCTTACCACAATGAGATGCAAGATATTTATAAGCGAACAACTGACTGAGACACAACCAGGGTTTTCAATCGGATCTATCGCGCACTTCCCGAAACATTAACTCCAAAATCGAAGTTTCCATACGGATTAAGCTGGCGAGGCAAGCCGAGCGATATTCATAATTCTCGTCAAACTGTTGCTACGAGTCGTCGGTAAATTCGACGTTGTAGATTGATCAGCAAGTTTCATCGTCTGTCGCGTTGCAGCTAGGGTTTGTGCGGTTACCTTAGCCGGCATTGTTTAAACGTACGGCTGCCGTTTCTGCGCTCTTCGCGAGCAGGCCCGCTCCCACAGTTGAAGGCGGTCTAATGTGGGAGAGATTTTGCTCGCGAAGGGTCGTCAGCCTTCACAAAGATTCAGCCCTGCGCATAAGCAATTCGACAAACGCCTTGGCCATCGGCGATCGATGAAGCACGCTGAACATGCTGATGTTCCTTTAGGTCCTTCAATAGCATTCAGCTCGCGTACCGAAACCACATCGAAATTGTCGGTGTATCCGCGTCTGAAGCGCCCCATAGCGAATAACGAATAACGAATAACGAATAACGAATAACGAATAACGAATAACGAATAACGAATCTGACTCCTCATCAAGTTATAACGACCGCGATGAATTTTCCAGACAGCTAGTGCGAACGGGTCTAAAGGACTGTCATTTCTGACAGGTGTAATGACAGTACGGCGCATCTAACCTGCCAACCCAAGCCCGACACCTTCAGCAATGGGCTCGAGGCACGCATCCTGACTATTTTTTGATGAGGACATATCATGAACGACGAAATAATTATTCTGAAAACCCCGCAAAAGCTCAAAGAACAAATTCAAAAACTCATGGTGGATGTCACCGGAGATAGCTATAAAGATATAAGAAGCAAAAGCGCGAAGCTCTGGTACTTCGAGCAACGGCAGGCGGGAAACATCGGCTATCGCTTCGACCTTTCGGTTGAGGCGAACGGGTCTGATATCAATGTCTCGCTTGATAATTTTGTATCTACGATCAAAGAATATCTGTACCTGGACCAGGAGCCTCCATTCATGCAAGAAAGTCATGATGGTCAAATGTTCCGCGAGGGTCATCAACCGTATAAGCAAAACGTCAAGCACGAAGTCCAAGGTAAAACGATGTATTGCGCCGTCTCGATATCTGTCGAGAGAAACCAATAGCATTGATCAGGCTTATCGCTAACCGATCAGGCTTATCATCACCTTGACCTGATATCGAAGAACCTCGATCGAGTGAAGGGGCGCCAGCAATCAAGCGCCCTTTTGCTTTCAATCCAATCTCAACTTAAGCGAGGTTTTTTAAAACCTGCACGCAGTCAGCGGCTCAACCTTGCGCGTAAGCAGTTCGACAAAAGCCTTGGCCATCGGCGATTTCTGATCCTTGCGCTGCACCAGCCACACCGCTGAAATCGCTTCGGGATCCAGCAGCGGGCGGTAGACCACGCCGTCGATGCGCATCCGCTGATAGGACGCCGGCAGCACCGAAACCCCAAGCCCCGCTGCAACCAGACCGATGATGGTCATCGCCTCGCCGGCCTCTTGGGCAAAGTGCGGGCTGAATCCGGCATCGCGGGCCAGACTCAGCAATTGCGCATACAGCCCGCTGCCGTAGCTGCGCGGAAAAAACACGAACGGCTCCAGCGCCAGCGCCGAGAGAAACAGGCCTTCGTCGCTGCCCTGGGCCAACGGATGCTTGGAGCTGAGCACCGCCACCAACGGCTCACGCATCAACTCCACCACACTCAGCGAATCCGGCAAACCGAGCGGGCGCATGATGCCGACTTCGATCGACTCGTCCACCAAGGCATCGGCGACCATGGTGCTGCTCATCTCGCGCAGATTCAGATGCACCGCCGGAAACCGCTGACGAAAGGAAAAGATCGCCTGCGGAATGGTCGAGTTGAACGGTGCCGAAGAAGTGAAGCCAATCTTCAGTTCGCCAAGCTCGCCAAGCTGCGCACGCCGGGCGACGTCAGCCGCTTTATCGACCTGCGCCAGCACCAGCCGCGCCTCCTGCAGAAACAACCTGCCTGCCTCGCTCAACTCGACCCGACGATTGGTACGCTCGAACAATCGCGCGCCGAGTTGTTGCTCCAGCGCCTGAATCTGCTGACTCAGCGGTGGCTGGGAAATGCCCAGCACCTGCGCGGCGCGGCCGAAATGCAACTCTTCGGCGACGGCAATGAAGTAACGCAGATGACGCAGTTCCATGGGAGCTCCAATAGGTCGTCAAAGCTATCAAACAGGTCGAACAATATATTGGATAGAAACATTAGCCAGCTATATGATTTTTTCATTGCCTGCCCGGCTGTGCTTTCCGAGGTCTGAAGTGAAAACTGCTGTCGCGCCCCTTGCCCACGAAATCCCGCCCGCAGCCGACGACGATGCCCTCGCCGAGCTGCAGGAGATCTACATCGAAAAAGGCACGCCGGCGTTCATGCGCACGGTGCTGGCGCTGTTCTGTGGCGGCTTTGCGACGTTCGCGCTGCTCTATTGCGTGCAACCGATGATGCCGCTGCTGTCCCACGAGTACGGAATCAACGCGGCGCAGAGCAGCCTGATTCTTTCGGTGGCCACCGGCATGCTCGCCATTGGTCTGCTGATCACCGGGCCCATTTCCGACCGCATCGGCCGTAAACCGGTGATGGTCGCGGCGCTGTTCGCTGCCGCGTTGTGCACCATCGCCAGTTCGATGATGCCGAGCTGGCACGGTGTATTGATCATGCGCGCGCTGATCGGCCTGTCATTGAGCGGCCTGGCAGCGGTGGCGATGACCTATCTGAGCGAAGAAATCCATCCACAACACATCGGCCTGGCAATGGGTTTGTACATCGGCGGCAACGCGATCGGCGGGATGAGCGGACGCTTGATCACCGGCGTGCTGATCGACTTTGTCAGCTGGCACACGGCGATGCTGGTGATTGGCGGTCTGGCGCTGGTCGCAGCGGCGGTGTTCTGGAAGATTCTTCCCGAGTCGCGCAATTTCCGCTCTCGCTCATTGCACCCGCGAAGCTTGCTCGACGGCTTCACAATGCACTTTCGCGATGCCGGTCTGCCGTTGCTGTTTCTTGAAGCGTTTGTGTTGATGGGCGCGTTTGTCACGCTGTTCAACTACATCGGCTATCGCTTGCTGGCCGCGCCGTACAACCTGGATCAGGTGTTTGTCGGTTTGCTCTCGGTGGTCTACCTGTCCGGGATTTACAGCTCAGCGAAGATCGGTTCGCTGGCGGATAAACTGGGACGGCGCAAAGTATTGTGGGCGACCATTGCGCTGATGTTCGCCGGGCTGGCGCTGACCATGTTCACCTCATTGTGGCTGGTGGTCGTCGGCATGCTGGTGTTTACCTTCGGCTTCTTTGCCGCGCATTCGGTGGCGAGCAGCTGGATCGGCCGACGGGCGTTGAAAGCCAAGGGTCAGGCGTCGTCGCTGTATCTGTTCAGCTATTACGCCGGGTCGAGTATTGCCGGGACGGCGGGCGGGGTGTTCTGGCATCTGGGCGGGTGGAACGGGATTGGTTTGTTTATTGGGGCATTGCTAGTCGTGGCGCTACTGGTGGCGTTGAAGCTGGCGAAGTTGCCGCCGTTGCAGGGTGTTAAAGCCTGACAGAAACCCCCTGTAGGAGTGAGCCTGCTCGCGATAGCGGTGGGTCAGCCAATACATTCAGCGTCTGGCTCGCCGCTATCGCGAGCAGGCTCACTCCTACATTTGAACGGCGCTCGACACTCAATCGCGCAAACAAAAACGCCCGGCATTTAGCCGGGCGTTTTTATCGGGCATTGATCACTCGTGATACTGCGCCGACAGCTCATGCACTGCACGCAGGAACGCGCCGGCATGTTCCGGATCGACTTCCGGGGTGATGCCATGGCCGAGATTGAACACGTGGCCGCTGCCCTTGCCGTAGCTGGCGAGGATGCGCCCGACTTCAGTGCGGATCGCTTCCGGTTTGGCGTAGAGCACGGTCGGGTCCATGTTGCCTTGCAGCGCAACCTTGTCGCCAACGCGGGCGCGGGCGTTGCCGATGTCGCAGGTCCAGTCCAGGCCGAGGGCGTCAGCGCCGGCGTCGGCGATGCTTTCCAGCCACAGGCCACCGTTCTTGGTGAAAAGAATCACCGGCACTTTGCGACCGTCGTTCTCGCGAATCAGGCCGCTGACGATCTTCTTCATGTAGGCCAGCGAGAATTCCTGATACGCCGCCGCCGACAGGTTGCCGCCCCAGGTATCGAAGATCTGCACCGCTTGTGCGCCAGCCATGATCTGGCCGTTAAGGTATGCGGTCACCGACTGCGCCAGCTTGTCGAGCAGCAGGTGCATGGCTTGCGGGTTGTCGTAGAGCATCGCTTTGGTCTTGCGGAAGTCTTTCGACGAGCCGCCTTCGACCATGTAAGTCGCCAGGGTCCACGGGCTGCCGGAGAAACCGATCAACGGCACCCGACCGTTCAGCTCGCGACGGATGGTGCTGACCGCGTCCATGACGTAGCCGAGGTCTTTGTGCGGATCAGGGATCGGCAGAGCTTCGATATCAGCCAGTGTGCTGACGACTTTCTTGAAGCGCGGGCCTTCACCGGTCTCGAAGTACAGGCCCTGGCCCATGGCATCGGGGATGGTGAGGATGTCGGAAAACAGGATCGCCGCGTCCAGTTGCGGGTAGCGGTCGAGCGGTTGCATCGTGACTTCGCAGGCGAATTCCGGATTCATGCACAGGCTCATGAAGTCGCCGGCGTGGGCGCGGCTGGCGCGGTACTCCGGCAGGTAGCGACCGGCCTGGCGCATCATCCACACAGGGGTGACGTCAACGGGTTGCTTGAGCAGGGCGCGGAGGAAACGGTCGTTCTTCAGGGCAGTCATGTCGGCATCCGGAAAAAAAGTGCGGGCATTTTCTCAGAGCGCGAGGCAAAAGGCACGGATGTGGGTCAGCCTTTTGTCTATCGGGTCAATTTACTGTGTTGGAATACAGGATTTGCAGCGCCCAAAAACAACTGTAGGAGTGAGCCTGCTCGCGATAGCGGCGTTTCAGTCACTGCATCAGGTGACTGATCTACCGTTATCGCGAGCAGGCTCACTCCTACAAGGGACTGCGTCGTTAGTTAGACACCCAGGTAATCGAGAATCCCTTCAGCCGCATTGCGCCCTTCGAAGATCGCCGTCACCACCAGGTCGGAACCGCGCACCATGTCGCCACCGGCGAAGATTTTCGGGTTGCTGGTCTGGTGCTTGTACTGACCTTGCTCGGGCGCAACAACGCGGCCCTGGCTGTCGGTCTGGATCTCGAACTGTTCGAACCACGGCGCCGGGCTCGGGCGGAAGCCGAAGGCGATGACCACGGCGTCGGCCGGGATGATCTCTTCGGAACCCGGGATCGGCTCAGGACTGCGACGGCCACGGGCGTCCGGTTCGCCGAGACGGGTCTCGACCACTTTGACGCCTTCGACCTTGTCTTCCCCGACGATTGCAATCGGCTGGCGGTTGTAGAGGAATTTCACGCCTTCTTCCTTGGCGTTCTTCACCTCTTTGCGCGAGCCGGGCATGTTCGCTTCGTCACGACGATAGGCACAGGTCACCGACTTGGCGCCCTGACGGATCGAGGTGCGGTTGCAGTCCATCGCCGTGTCGCCGCCACCAAGGACCACGACCTTCTTGCCTTTCATGTCGACGAAATCTTCCGGCGACTTTTCAAAGCCCAGGTTGCGGTTGACGTTGGCGATGAGGAAGTCCAGTGCGTCATAAACGCCCGGCAGATCCTCACCGGCAAAACCGCCCTTCATGTAGGTGTAGGTGCCCATGCCCATGAACACCGCGTCGTACTCGGCGAGCAGTTGTTCCAAGGTCACGTCTTTGCCGACTTCGGTGTTGAGACGGAACTCGATGCCCATGCCGGTGAAGACTTCGCGACGATTGCTCAGCACGGTCTTCTCAAGCTTGAACTCGGGGATGCCGAAGGTCAGCAAACCGCCGATTTCCGGGTTCTTGTCGAACACCACCGGGGTCACGCCGCCACGCACCAGCACGTCGGCACAACCCAGACCCGCCGGGCCCGCACCGATGATCGCGACACGTTTGCCGGTCGGTTTGACCTTGGACATGTCCGGGCGCCAGCCCATGGCGAACGCGGTGTCGGTAATGTACTTCTCGACTGAACCGATGGTCACCGCGCCGAAGCCGTCGTTGAGGGTGCAGGCACCTTCGCACAGACGATCCTGCGGGCACACCCGGCCGCAGACTTCCGGCAGGGTGTTGGTCTGGTGCGACAGCTCGGCGGCCTGCAGGATGTTGCCCTCGGCCACCAGTTTCAGCCAGTTGGGAATGAAGTTGTGCACCGGGCACTTCCATTCGCAATACGGGTTGCCGCAACCCAGGCAGCGGTGAGCCTGATCGGCCGACTGCTGGGGTTTGAACGGTTCGTAGATTTCGACGAACTCTTTCTTGCGTTGACGCAACAGTTTCTTCTTCGGATCCTTGCGCCCGACATCGATGAACTGGAAGTCGTTATTCAGACGTTCAGCCATTGTTAAAACCTCATCAAACTCTTCAGGCGCATATCACTGCGGGTTGGCACGAGTGCTGGAAAGCAGGGTTTTCAAGCTGGCAGCCTTGGGCTTGACCAACCAGAAGCGCCGCAAGTAATCGTCGAGATTCTCGGCGAGTTCACGACCCCACTCGCTGTCGGTTTCGGCGACGTACTCGTTCAGCACGTTCTGCAGGTGGCTGCGATAGGCCTCCATCGCTTCGCCGCTGATCCGCTGGATCTCCACCAGTTCGTGGTTGACCCGGTCAACGAAGGTGTTGTCCTGATCGAGCACGTAGGCGAAACCACCGGTCATGCCAGAGCCGAAGTTGTAACCGGTCTTGCCCAACACGCAGACGAAACCACCGGTCATGTACTCGCAGCAGTGATCGCCAGTGCCTTCCACGACGGTGTGGGCACCGGAGTTACGCACGGCGAAACGCTCGCCTGCGGTGCCGGCGGCGAACAGCTTGCCACCCGTGGCGCCGTACAGGCAGGTGTTGCCAATGATGGCGCTTTCCTGAGTTTTATAGACGCTGCCCTTCGGCGGCACGATGACCAGCTTGCCACCGGTCATGCCTTTGCCGACGTAGTCGTTGGCGTCGCCTTCCAGGTACATGTTCAGACCGCCAGCGTTCCACACACCGAAACTCTGCCCGGCCGTGCCTTTGAAACGGAAAGTGATCGGTGCCTTGGCCATGCCCTGGTTGCCGTGTTTGCGCGCGATTTCGCCGGAGATCCGTGCGCCGATCGAACGGTCGCAGTTGCAGATGTCCAGCTCGAACTCGGCGCCGCTGAGGTCGTTGATTGCCGACGAGGCCAGCTCGACCATCTTCTCCGCCAGCAGGCCCTTGTCGAAAGGCGGGTTGCGCTCAACGCCGCAGAACTGCGGTTTGTCCGCCGGGATGTGATCGCTGCCCAGCAGCGGCGTCAGGTCCAGGTGATGTTGCTTGGCGGTCTGGCCTTCGAGAATTTCCAGCAGATCGGTGCGACCGATCAGCTCTTCCAAGGAGCGCACACCGAGTTTGGCCAGCCACTCACGGGTCTCTTCGGCGACGTAGGTGAAGAAATTCACCACCATGTCGACGGTGCCGATGTAGTGATCCTTGCGCAGCTTCTCGTTCTGCGTGGCAACGCCAGTGGCGCAGTTGTTCAGGTGGCAGATGCGCAGGTATTTGCAGCCCAGCGCGATCATCGGCGCGGTGCCGAAGCCGAAGCTTTCGGCGCCGAGGATTGCTGCCTTGATCACGTCGAGGCCGGTTTTCAGACCGCCGTCGGTCTGCACCCGGACCTTGCCGCGCAGGTCGTTGCCGCGCAGGGTCTGGTGGGTTTCAGCCAGGCCGAGTTCCCACGGTGCTCCGGCGTACTTGATCGAGGTCAGCGGCGAAGCACCGGTGCCACCGTCGTAACCGGAGATGGTGATCAAGTCCGCATAGGCCTTGGCCACACCGGCGGCGATGGTGCCGACGCCTGCTTCGGCGACGAGTTTCACCGAAACCAGCGCCTGCGGGTTGACCTGCTTGAGGTCAAAGATCAGCTGCGACAGGTCTTCGATCGAATAGATGTCGTGGTGCGGCGGCGGCGAAATCAGGGTCACGCCCGGCACTGCGTAACGCAGCTTGGCGATCAGTCCGTTGACCTTGCCGCCCGGCAGTTGCCCGCCCTCGCCCGGCTTGGCGCCTTGGGCGACTTTGATCTGCAGCACTTCGGCATTGACCAGGTATTCCGGTGTTACACCGAAACGGCCGGTGGCAACCTGCTTGATTTTCGAACTCTTGATGGTGCCGTAACGCGCCGGATCTTCACCACCTTCGCCGGAGTTGGAGCGCGCGCCGAGGCGGTTCATGGCTTCGGCCAGGGCTTCGTGAGCTTCCGGCGACAGTGCGCCCAGCGAGATGCCGGCGGAGTCGAAGCGCTTGAGCACCGACTCCAGCGGCTCGACTTCACTGATGTCCAGCGGTGTGTCGAGGGTCTTGACCTTGAACAGGTCGCGAATCATCGACACCGGACGGTTGTCCACCAGCGAGGTGTATTCCTTGAACTTGGCGTAGTCGCCCTGCTGCACAGCGGCTTGCAGGGTGTTGACCACGTCCGGGTTGTACGCGTGATATTCGCCACCGTGGACGAACTTCAGCAGACCGCCCTGCTGGATCGGCTTGCGCGGACTCCAGGCTTCGACGGCGAGGGCCTTCTGCTCGGCTTCGATGTCGACGAAACGCGCCCCCTTGATGCGGCTTGGTACGCCACGGAAGCTCAGCTCGCAGACTTCTTCGGACAGGCCGATTGCTTCGAACAGCTGCGCACCGCGGTACGAAGCGATGGTCGAAATACCCATCTTCGAGAGGATCTTCAGCAGGCCTTTGGTGATGCCCTTGCGGTAGTTCTTGAACACCTCGTAGAGGTCGCCCAGTACTTCACCGGTACGGATCAGGTCACCCAGCACTTCGTAGGCCAGGAACGGATAGACCGCCGAGGCGCCGAAACCGATCAGCACGGCGAAGTGATGCGGGTCACGGGCGGTGGCGGTTTCCACGAGGATGTTGGAATCGCAACGCAGGCCTTTTTCGGTCAGACGGTGGTGCACTGCACCGGTCGCCAGCGAGGCGTGGATCGGCAGCTTGCCCGGCGCGATATGACGGTCGCTGAGGACGATCTGGGTACGCCCGGCGCGCACGGCTTCTTCAGCCTGATCGGCAACATTGTGGATCGCCGCTTCGAGGCCAACGCTTTCGTCGTAGTTGAGGTCGATGATCGCCCGTTCGAAACCCGGACGGTCGAGGTTCATCAGCGAGCGCCACTTGGCCGGCGAAATCACCGGCGAGCTGAGGATCACGCGCGAGGCGTGTTCCGGCGACTCCTGGAAAATGTTGCGCTCGGCGCCGAGGCAGATTTCCAGCGACATCACGATCGCTTCACGCAGCGGGTCGATCGGCGGGTTGGTGACCTGCGCGAACTGCTGGCGGAAATAGTCGTACGGCGTGCGCACACGCTGGGACAGCACGGCCATCGGCGTGTCGTCGCCCATCGAGCCCACGGCTTCGTAACCTTGTTCGCCAAGCGGACGCAGCACCTGATCACGCTCTTCGAACGTGACCTGATACATCTTCATGTATTGCTTGAGCTGATCGACGTCGTAGAAAGCCGAACCGTGGTCGTTGTCTTCCATGGTCGCCTGAATGCGCAGGGCATTCTTGCGCAGCCATTGCTTGTACGGATGACGGGATTTCAGCCGGTTGTCGATCGCATCGGTGTCGAGGATCTGCCCGGTTTCGGTGTCCACGGCGAAGATCTGACCCGGCCCGACGCGGCCCTTGGCGAGCACGTCTTCAGGCTGGTAATTCCACACGCCGATTTCCGAGGCGAGGGTGATGAAACCGTTTTTGGTGGTGACCCAGCGCGCCGGGCGCAGACCGTTACGGTCGAGCAGGCATACCGCGTAGCGACCGTCGGTCATGACCACGCCGGCTGGGCCGTCCCACGGCTCCATGTGCATCGAGTTGTACTCGTAGAACGCACGCAGATCCGGGTCCATGGTTTCGACGTTCTGCCACGCAGGCGGAATGATCATCCGCACGCCACGGAACAGGTCGATGCCGCCGGTGACCATCAGTTCGAGCATGTTGTCCATGCTCGAGGAGTCGGAACCGACACGGTTGACCAGCGGGCCGAGCTCTTCCAGATCCATCAGATCATTGGTGAACTTGGTCCGACGGGCCTGCGCCCAGTTGCGGTTACCGGTGATGGTGTTGATTTCGCCGTTGTGGGCGAGGAAGCGGAACGGCTGCGCCAGCGGCCATTTCGGCAGGGTGTTGGTGGAGAAGCGCTGGTGGAACACGCAGATCGCGGTTTGCAGGCGCTCGTCACTCAGGTCCGGATAGAACGCGGCCAGGTCGGCCGGCATCATCAGGCCTTTATAGATGATGGTCTTGTGCGAAAAGCTGCAGATGTAGTGGTCGGTGTCAGCGGCGTTGGCCACCGACGAACGGCGACGGGCACTGAACAGCTTCACGGCCATGTCCTGATCGCTCAGGCCTTCGCCGCCGATATAGACCTGCTCGATCTGCGGCAGGCGCTCAAGGGCCAGGCGGCCGAGGACGCTGGTGTCGATCGGCACTTTGCGCCAGCCGATCAGTTGCAGGCCTTCGGCGAGGATCTCGCGGTTCATGTTCTCGCGAGCGGCTTCGGCCTTGGCCGGATCCTGATTGAAGAACACCATGCCCACGGCATATTGCTTGGGCATTTCGACACCGAAGCTCTCCTGGGCAATGGCTCGCAGGAAGGCGTCGGGTTTTTGAATCAGCAGACCGCAACCGTCACCGGTCTTGCCGTCGGCATTAATCCCACCGCGGTGGGTCATGCAGGTCAGGGCCTCGATGGCCGTTTGCAAAAGGGTATGACTGGGCTCGCCCTGCATATGAGCTATCAGGCCGAAACCGCAGTTATCCTTGAATTCATCTGGTTGGTACAGACCTGCTTTCATAGACACTTTCTCACCAGGCTGCCTCTATTCGAGGCAAATTTCTTTTCAATTCAACCACTTGCGTTCCGCGCCGAACGTACGCCGGCTTAGCGGGGGCAAAAGGGTGGTCATTGTACACAGCGACACAGAGGCTCACAAATTTGACGACGAACTGTCGCAAATTCATGTCGCATTTGTGAAAGGTTTAAAGCGATCTGCTGTGCTAGTCAAAACTTTTTTAAATTCTGACCGCAACGACTCAAAAACTACTGTGACGCAGACACCACAAGGCACGCGACCTTTTCAGGAAGCGCGCACTCGTGGAGATTTTGAGGTGCCGGGAGAGGCGGCCTGGGTAAGGCCGCCGAATCTTCAGCGAGTTGTTGCCAGTTCCTGTTGGACGCTGGCGACAGTGCGAGGCCAAGGTTTACCAGCCTGAACCTTCGCTGGCAAGGCCTTGATGGCAGAAACGGCCGCATCACGATTGGCAAAGTTGCCATAGGTGATCACGTAAAGCGGCTTGCCGTTGAGGACTTTCTTGAAATAACGGTACTCGCCGCCCTGCTCCTTGACGAAGTTCTGCGCGGCGGTTTCCGAGCTGGTGCCGAGGATCTGCACCACGTAGTTGCTGGTCGGCTGACCGGCGTACCAGCTGCCACCGGCGGCCTTGGCCACGGTGACCGGCTTGTCGGCAGGCTTGGCCGGAGCGGGGGTCGGTCTCGCGGCGGGCGCTGGAGTGGCCGGAGCGGGCTTGGCCGTGGCGATCTGCGTCGGTGCCGGGGTTGGCGCCGGCTTGGCCGCCGGAGTCGGGACCGGCGTCGGCGCAGGGCCAGCCGGAACGCCTGCAGGCGGTGCAGAGGTGGTCACGGTCGGCGGGGTATCGCTGGAGCCTTCCAGTGGCACGCCGTCATCGCCTTCGGTGATGCCACCGGCGGCTTCGGCCAGCGGGCCGCGCATGACCGGCTGCGAGTTGCCGACCAGCGGCAGCGGCATCGGCTGGGTGTTGCCAGCGAATTCGACGGACGGGTTGGCGCCATTCGCTGCGCCCTGACCCAATGGCAGTTGCGCCTGTTCATTGGCCGGAGCACCGGTGGTCGGTGCCTTGCTGCGACCCGGCATCAGCCAGGCGGCGGCAACCGCGACCACAACGACGGCGGAAATCGCCAATACGTGTTTCTTCGGCATGTTGAACCCCATACTTGGACGCTTGACCGCTGAGCGGCTGGCAATCATGACTTCGATCAGAGCATCGCGAGCGACCTGGTTGATGTTGCCCGGCCAGCCCTCGGAGCTTTCGTGAATATCAGAGATCTGATCTGCGGTGAAAAGTTCGACACCCCGGCCCGCGCCTTCCAGCCGCTGGTCGAGATATTCGCGGGTTTCTTCTTCGGTGTACGGCTGCAATTCGATGACGTGGAAACGCTCTTCCTCAAGCTGCAAAGCCTCGAGCTGAGCGATCAGCGACGACTCGCCGAACAGGAACACATGCGGGCGACCTTCCGGCGTGCCGGCACCCAGCGCCATCAACGCTTCCAGCGCCGACTCGTCGAGCTGCTCGGCATCGTCCACCAGCAGATAGACTTCCTGCCCGGTCAGACCCAGTTGCACCACCTGCTCGAGAATCGCGCCGACTTCGGCCTGAGCGACATCCAGCGCCTGCGCCACCTGGCGCAGCACGCCGGCCGCATCACCGGCGCCACGGGCGGAAACCACCACGCTCTGCACCGATTGTTTATTGGTGCTGGCCACCAGTGCCTGGCGCAGCAGGGTCTTGCCGCTGCCCTGCGGGCCGGTGACCACCAGCAGCAACTGGCTGTAACGCGCCAGATGATGCAGTTGACCCAGCACCGGTTTGCGCTGGGCCGGGAAGAATTTGAAGCCCGGTACCCGTGGCGCGAACGGGTCGTGACTTAACTGAAAATGGCCGAGAAACGCCTCGTCGGCATGCAAACTAGTCATCGGAATCGTTTTAACCTTTAAGCTGAGCCAGGGCACGGTAATCCGCTCCCAGCGTGGCCTGTAGAACCTCTTTCGGATAATCGTCGGTCACTACCGCTTCGCCCATCCGGCGCAGCAGCACCAGGCGCAGACGACCGTCGATCACTTTTTTATCAATTGCCATGTGTTGGAGAAAATCGGCTTCGGTCATTTCTGTCGGCGGAATCACCGGCAGGCCGGCACGCTGGAACAGTCGAATGCCGCGATCACGCTCCTGCTCGCTGATCCAGCCCAGGCGCGCGGACATTTCCAGCGCCATCACGGTACCCGCCGCCACCGCCTCGCCATGCAGCCAGACACCATAGCCCATGTGGGTTTCGATGGCGTGGCCGAAGGTGTGCCCGAGGTTGAGCGTAGCGCGTACGCCGGTTTCCTTTTCATCGGCACCGACCACGGCAGCCTTGGCCGCGCAGGAACGCTCGATCGCGTAGGTCAGCGCGGTTTGATCCAGCGCCCGCAGGGCATCGACGTTTTCTTCCAGCCAGGTCAGAAACGGCTCGTCGCAGATCAGACCGTACTTGATGACTTCCGCCAGCCCCGCCGACAACTCGCGCTGCGGCAGGGTTTTCAGCGATGCGGTATCGATCAGCACCACGTTCGGCTGGTAGAACGCGCCGACCATGTTCTTGCCCAGCGGATGGTTGATGCCGGTCTTGCCGCCTACCGAGGAATCGACCTGCGACAACAGTGTGGTAGGAATCTGGATGAAATCGACACCGCGCTGATAACAGGCCGCAGCGAAACCGGCCATGTCGCCGATCACCCCGCCGCCCAGGGCGATCACGGTGGTGCGGCGGTCGTGACGGGCGGTCAGCAGACCGTCGAAAATCAGCTGCAGGGTTTCCCAGTTCTTGAAGGCTTCGCCGTCGGGCAACACCACCGAGATCACCGAGAACTGCGCAAGGCTGCGGGTCAGACGTTCGAGATAGAGCGGCGCGACGGTTTCGTTGGAGATGATTGCCACCTGCCGCCCGTGGATATGCGGCGCCAGCAGTTCCGGCTGATCCAACAGACCTTCGCCAATATGAATCGGGTAGCTGCGCTCGCCTAGATCGACCTTGAGTGTCTGCATGTGTCCCCACAGTGAAGATGGAAGCAGGCATCCTGCCCTGAAATTATTGGTGTTCTGCAGCCTGTAGCGGTATGACGCCGCTTGCCCGGCATCCGCCACACTCTCGGCGGGCGCTGACAGGACGCCGAGGATAGCGCATTTCGGCCGATGCTTTAACGGGGTGGCAACTGCGCGAGGCGGTCGAGAATGTCGAGCACCACCATGCGTGGCGGCCGCTCGTCGGTTTCCACCACCAGATCGGCGATTTCCCGATAAAGCGGATCACGGATCTCGAGCAGGTCACGCAGGGTTTTCGCCGGATCGGCGGTGCGCAGCAGCGGCCGATTGCGATCGCGGGAGGTGCGGCCGACCTGCTGTTCGACGGAGGCGTGCAGATACACCACGCGCCCGCCCTCATGCAGGGCCTTGCGATTGGCATCACGCATCACGGCGCCGCCTCCGGTCGCCAGCACCACGCCATCGAACGCGCACAGCTCGGCGATCATCGCCTGCTCACGGTCACGAAAGCCGGGCTCGCCTTCCTTGTCGAAGATCCATGGGATATTGGCACCCGTGCGCAGCTCAATTTCCTTGTCGGAATCCTTGAACGGCAGGCGCAGCTCTTTGGCCAGCAATCGGCCGATGGTGCTTTTGCCGGCACCCATCGGTCCTACAAGTATCAAATTTCGCACAGAATCAACGACTCACAGCAATCGCCTGGTTATTCATGATACGCGGAGTGAGAAATACCAGCAGCTCGGATTTTTTCTCCGAAACCACATCACGCCGGAAAAGGCGGCCAAGATACGGCACATCGCCAAGAAATGGCACCTTATCTACAACCTTGCTCTGAGTATTTGAAAAAACACCGCCGATTACGATCGTCTCGCCGTCATTCACCAGCACTTTGGCGTTGACCTCGTTTTTCTTGATCGGCGGTACATCCTGCACTTTGTTCAGGTAGTCGGGCTCATCCTTGGTGACCTTGACCTCCATGATGATGCGGTTGTCAGGCGTGATCTGCGGAGTGACTTCCAGCGACAGCGAAGCCTCCTTGAAGGACACCGAGGTCGCGCCACTGGAGCTGGCCTCCTGATACGGTATCTCGGTGCCTTTGAGGATCTTCGCAGTTTCCTTGTCCGAGGTGACCACCTTCGGCTGCGAGACGATCTCGCCGTTGCCGGTCTTTTCCATCGCCGTCAGCTCCAGATCCAGCAAAACGTTGTCGGTGATGAACGCGATACCGATCCCGGAGGTATTGTTGACCGTGCCCATGTCGACGAATGGCGAGTTGGTGCCGGTGCTGCCCGGCGTACCGATGGTGCTCGACGAACCGTTGACACCGGAGGCGTTCCAGTTGCCCTTGTTCTGCACCGAGCCGCCCCAGCGCACGCCGAGGCTCTTGTCGTAATCGACGTTGGCCTCGACGATGCGCGCCTCGATCATCACCTGGCGCACCGGAATATCCAGCTGCGCGACGATCCGCCGTAGCTCGTCGAGGCGATCCTGGGTCTGGTAGGCAATAATGTTGTTGGTCCGCTCATCGACAGTAATCGAACCGCGCTCATCGACCTTGGCCTCGGCACTGGTTACCGACTGGAACAGCTTGGCAATGTCCGCAGCCTTGGCGTAATTGACTTGCAGCAGTTCGCGACGCAATGGCGCCAGCTCGGCGATCTGCTTTTGCGACTCCAGTTCCTGACGCTCGCGGGCGGCAATTTCATCGGCCGGCGCGACCAGCAGCACATTGCCGATCTTGCGTTTATCCAGGCCTTTGGTTTTCAGCACCAGATCCAGCGCCTGATCCCACGGCACGTTCTGCAGGCGCAAGGTGATGCCGCCCTGCACCGTGTCGCTTGCCACGAGGTTGAGGTTGGTGAAGTCGGCGATCAGTTGCAGCACCGAGCGCACGTCGATGTCCTGAAAATTCAGCGACAGCTTGTCGCCGACATAGGCCTGACGGTCGGCGTTGCGCTTTTGCAGGTCGTCGACACTCATCGGACGAACGCTCACGGTGAGCTTGTTGTCGGTCTGGAACGTCGAATAGTCGAAGGTGCCGCTGGGCTCGACGCTGATCACGGTGCGATCGCCGGTGAGCGCTGCGTTGACGAACTGCACCGGTGTGGCGAAGTCTTTGACGTCGAGGCGCACGCGCAGTTTTTCCGGCAATTGCGTGCGAGCGAAGCTGAGGATGATCTTGCCGTCGTGCTCCTGGATATCCGGGGCGATGGTCGGGTCAGAGAGGTCGATGACCACGTTGCCCTCGCCTTCGGTGCCGCGCTGGAAATCAACGCCGCGAATCGCCCGGCTGCGCGGCGCCGCGGATCTGGCGGGCGCCGAAGTCGCCGTCGCGGCACGCGGTGCAACTGCGGCGGGGCGCGGCGCAGTCGTGGAGGCGCCCTGACCGACCACCACGAACAGATTATTGCCTTCGACCCGCGTGCTGTAAGGCGCCAATTGCGTCAGGCTGACGATCAGCCGCGTGCGATCCTTGGCTTCGGCCACCGTCGCCGTGCGCGCATTGCCGCTGCCCAGATCAAGATTCCTGTTGGCCAGCTGGCTGGTCACGCCCGGCAGATCCAGTGCAATACGCGCGGGTGACTCGGTCGTGTAGCCCTTGGGCTGTGGTGGCGGGCCGTCGAACGACAGCTTCAGTTCGACGCGGTCACCCGGCAGCGCAGCGACATCCAGCGCTTTCAGATTGGCCGCCATTACCATCGGTGACACCAGCGCTATCCATAGCGAAAAACCGAGGGTGGAGAAAATCCTGTTCATTGTTCGACTTCCACTATGAGTGCTCTTTCAAAGGAATGGTGCGCGGCCGCTCCAGCCAGGCGCCGGCGCCGTCGGGCACGATCTCGACGACATCGACCTGGGTCGCGCTGATGGCGACGATGCGACCATCGTTGCGGCCCAGGTAGTCGCCGACCTTGAGGCGGTGCACCCCGCCCGCGCCGCGCAGCAGCGCAAACGAGCCCGAGGCATTGGCAATCGTGCCGACCATTTCGAACTGCTCGATATTGAACCCTTCAAGGTATTGCTTGACCCGGTTGGGGTCGGGTTTGACGTTGCGCGAGCCGTGCTTCTGCCCGGCCAGATCGACCCGCGCCTGCCGCGAAAACGGACTGCGCAGGTTGGCGGCGCTGTAAGTGAATGTGGGGTAAGACCGGAATGTCGGTGTTGGTTCAATCCTGCCGGCGGGCCGCAAGCGCACTTCGTTGAGGTAAGCGTCGAGGTCGCTGAAGTCATCGCCGCCACCGCAGCCGCTCAATGCCAGCATCATGAGCAAGACGAAATAACGAATCGGGGTCATTTCTCCAGCCCCTTGTCGTTATAGCGGTACGTCTTGGCAAGAATGCTCATGCGCAGCTTCGTCCCGCCCTCGGGATTGGCCGGCGCCAGTTCGAAGTCGTGCAGGGTGACAATTCGCGGCAGCCCGGCGACGCCGCTGACGAAGGTCGCAAGATCGTGATAGGCGCCGGTCACGGTGATCTGGATCGGCAATTCGATGTAGAACGGCTGGGTCACTTCCGGCAGCAGTTTGATCTCTTCGAATTCCAGACCGCTGCCCAGTCCGGTGCGAGTGATGTCTTCGAGCAGGCCCGGCACTTCGGTGTCGCTGGGTAGCTGCCGCAGCAGCACGCCGAAGGTGTTTTCCATCTCTTTCATCTGCTGGGTATAGAGCTCGAGGTTCGCGGACAGCCGCGCCTTGCTGGCGAACTGTTCCTTAAGGGTGGTTTCTTCTTCGCGCTTGAGGTCGAGCTGATTTTCCATGTCGCTGATGAAGAAGTAATAGCCAAGCGCGAGGATCAACACCATCACCAGCGCACCGCACAGAGTTTTCACCGCCGGGGGCCAGGAGCCGATGTTGCTGGTGTCGAGGTCATTGAAGTCGATATTGCGCAGGCCTTGCAGCCACTCGGAGGCCTTCATTGCTCGTCCTCCGGAACCTTGGGCTGGGTCTGCCGAACGGTCAGCTGGAAGACATTGGCCTGTTCGACCTGATCGGCGCTGGTGGCCTTGACTTCATTCAGGCTTGGCGCGTCGAACCAGTCGGACGCGTCGAGATTGCGCATCAGCTCGGAAACCCGGTTGTTCGACTCCGCCGCGCCACTGATGGACAGGGTCTTGCCGGCCATTTTCACATCGGTGAAATACACACCGTCCGGCAACGTACGCGCCAGTTGATCGAAGACGCGCCCGCTGATCTGCCGGTTGCCCTGCAGGTCCTGGATGATGCGCATGCGCTCGACTAGTTGCTGACGGCGCGCCTTGAGCTCGCTGATCTGCTTGATGCGTTCGTCGACCACGGCGATCTGTTTACCGATGTAATCGTTGCGCGCCATCTGTCGCTCAATGGCCGCACTGATGATCTGATCGGCAATCAACACCGCACCGATCGAACCGGCCAACACACCGATCAAGATCAGCAGAAAGCGTTTGCGCCGCTCTTCGCGGCGCTCCTCGCGCCAGGGGAGAAGGTTGATCCGCGCCATCAGTCGAAACTCCTGAGCGCGAGCCCGCAGGCAATCATCAAGGCCGGCGCGTCACTGGCCAGCGCACCGGCATTGACCTTGCTGCCCAGGGCCATGTCGGCAAACGGGTTGGCGACCTGGGTCGGCGTATTGAGGCGCTGTTCGATCAGGCGATCCAGGCCAGACACCGAAGCCGTGCCGCCGGCGAGCAGGATATGGTCGACGGCGTTGTACTGGCCGGAGGCGAAGAAGAACTGCAGAGAACGCGATACCTGCTGCACCAGCGCCTCGCGAAATGGCTGCAGGACTTCGGTCACGTAATCGTCAGGCAGGCCGCCCTGCTTTTTCGCCAGGCCCGCCTGCTCGACAGTGAGGCCATAGCGGCGCTGGATCTCTTCGGTGAGCTGGCGCCCGCCGAACAATTGCTCGCGGGTATAGATGATCTTGCCGTTGTGCAGGACGCTGAGGGTGGTCATGGTCGCGCCGATGTCGACCACCGCCACCGTCAGAAGCTCCTGCGAAGCCGCCAGATGCGTCGCGAGCAAGCCGAACGAGCGCTCCAGCGCGTAGGCCTCGACATCGACTACCCGTGCAGTCAGGCCGGCGAGCGCCAGCGCCGCTTCACGCACCTCGACGTTTTCCTTGCGACAGGCGGCGAGCAGCACGTTGACCCGTTCCGGGTTGCGCGGCGAGACGCCCTGGACTTCGAAGTCAATGGCGACCTCGTCCAGCGGATAAGGAATGTATTGGTCGGCCTCGATCTTGAGCTGGCTCTCCAGTTCGTCGTCCGACAGCCCGGCGTCCATTTCGATGACCTTGGTGATCACCGCCGACCCGGCCACCGCCACCGCCACGCTCTTGACCCCGGTGCGTGCCTTGACCAGCAACCGGCTCAGCGCCTGGCCGACGCCCTCGAGCTCGGCGATGTTCTTTTCGACCACGGCGTTCGCCGGCAACGGCTCTACCGCGTAGGCCTCGACCCGGTAGCGCTCGCCCTGACGGCTCAGTTCCAGCAGCTTCACCGACGTGGAGCTGATGTCGATCCCCAGTAACGCATTGGTCTTTTTATTGAAGAGTCCCAGCACTACCAATTCCCTATGACTTTCCGTGAGTTACGGACTCTGTAATACGCATTGCGTTCCTTCACCCCGTCTTGACAGAAGCGCCAATGACGCCTCCGACGGAAAAGTGCTTATAATGCCCAGCGATTTTTTCCGCTTTTTACTGCCCGCGCGGGTGGCTCTGTGTGTAACCGCAGCCCCGTGCCAAATTCATTCTTTGCCCTGGATGTCCAAAAGCCTTGATTCGTCTGCTGAAATTTTTCGGTTGGTCCATCGTCGCCGTTTTCTGCGGACTGCTCTTAGGTCTCAGCGGCGCCTTTCTTTACCTTAGTCCGGGTTTGCCGTCTGTGGAGGCGCTGAGAAGCATTCAGTTGCAGATTCCTCTGCGCGTCTACAGCAGCGACAACAAGTTGATCGCAGAATTTGGTGAAATGCGCCGCACACCGATCCGTTTCGCCGACATTCCGCCCAATTTCATTAATGCGTTACTAAGTGCTGAAGACGACAATTTTGCCAATCACTATGGCGTCGACCCGAGCAGCCTGATGCGCGCGGCGACGCAATTGGTCAAGAGCGGGCACATTCAGTCCGGCGGCAGCACCATCACCATGCAGGTGGCGAAGAACTTCTTCCTCACCAGCGAGCGCAGCTTCTCGCGCAAGACCACGGAAATTCTTCTGGCTCTACAGATCGAGCGACAACTGACCAAGGACGAGATCCTTGAGCTGTACGTCAACAAGATCTACCTGGGCAACCGCGCCTACGGCATCGAGGCGGCGGCGCAGGTGTATTACGGCAAATCGATCCGTGACGTCAGCCTGGCGCAGATGGCGATGATCGCCGGCCTGCCGAAGGCACCGTCGCGCTTCAACCCGTTGGCCAACCCGGCGCGCAGTAAAGAACGCCGCGACTGGATCCTCGGGCGCATGTACAAGCTGGGCAAGATCAGCGAAGCCGACTACACCGCGGCGGTCAACGAGCCGCTGAACGCCAGCTACCACGTGCCGACCCCGGAAGTGAACGCGCCGTACATCGCCGAAATGGCCCGCGCCGAAATGGTCGGCCGTTATGGCAGCGACGCCTACACCGAAGGTTTCCGCGTCACCACCACGGTGCCGAGCAACCTGCAGGAAATGGCTAATACCGCGCTGCACGAAGGCCTGATGACGTACGACCAGCGGCATGGCTACCGTGGCCCCGAGTCGCGCCTGCCGGGCAAGACCCGCGAAGCCTGGGCCAGCGAACTGACCAAACAGCGCACCATCAGCAGCCTCGAACCGGCCATCGTCACTCAGGTCGATAAAACCGGCCTGCAAGTCCTGACCCGCACCGGTGAAGAGCACGTTGCCTGGGACACGATGAAATGGGCGCGACCGTTCCTCAATACCAACAGCATGGGCGCCAATCCACGTCAGCCTTCGGATGTCGCCCAGGTCGGTGATCTGATCCGCGTGCAGCGCCAGAAAGACAATTCGCTGAAATTCAGCCAGATACCGCAGGCCCAAGGCGCGCTGGTGTCGCTGGATCCGCAGAACGGCGCCATCCGTTCGCTGGTCGGCGGTTTTGCCTTCGAGCAGAGCAACTACAACCGTGCTCTGCAGGCCAAGCGTCAGCCGGGTTCGAGCTTCAAGCCGTTCGTCTACAGCGCCGCGCTGGATAACGGCTACACCGCCGCGAGCCTGGTCAACGATGCGCCGATCGTGTTCGTCGACGAGTACCTGGACAAGGTCTGGCGACCGAAGAACGACACCAATACCTTCCTCGGCCCGATCCGCCTGCGTGAAGCGCTGTACAAGTCGCGAAACCTGGTGTCGATCCGCCTGTTGCAGGCCATGGGCGTGGGCAAGACCATCGACTACATCACTCGCTTCGGCTTCAACAAGCAGGACCTGCCGCCGAACCTGTCGCTGGCACTCGGCACCGCGACGCTGACGCCGATGGAAATCGCCACTGGCTGGAGCACCTTTGCCAACGGTGGCTACAAGATCACCCCGTACATCATCGACAAGATCGAAAGTCGTAACGGTGACACTTTGTTCGTCGCCAACCCGCCGACCGTGCCACAGGGTGGTGCGGCGACCGACGGTATCGCTGCGCCCGCCACCGAGTCGTTCACGGTCAATGCCGCTCCGGTTGCCGGTGAAGCGTCGGCCAATCCGGCAGTGCCGCAAGCGCCGGCCGTGGCCGAGCGGATTGTCGATGGGCGTACCACTTACATCCTCAACAGCATGCTTCAGGATGTGATCAAACTCGGTACCGGCCGTCGCGCACTGGCCATGGGTCGCAGCGACATCGCTGGCAAGACCGGTACCACCAACGAATCGAAAGATGCCTGGTTCTCCGGCTACAACGCCGATTACGTGACCACGGTGTGGACCGGTTTCGACCAACCGGAAAGCCTTGGCCGCCGCGAGTTTGGCGGTACTGTGGCGCTGCCGATCTGGATGAATTACATGTCCGCCGCGCTGAAAGACAAACCGCCGCATGTCCAGCCTGAGCCGGAAGGCTTGCTCAGCCTGCGGGTGGATCCGGTGAGTGGCCGCGCCGCGACACCGAGCACGCCCGGCGCCTACTTCGAACTGTTCAAGGCAGAAGACACGCCGCCGTCGGTGAACGAGCTGGGCAACGGCGCCGTGCCGGGCAGCCCGCTGCCGGCGGACGAGCAGGCGCCGATCGATCTGTTCTGATCCAGCACCATTGAAAAGCCCCGCCTTTGTGAGAAGAGCGGGGCTTTTTATTGACTGATGTTTGGAGTTCGCGGCGTTACGAACATCCAGCCCCTCACCCCAGCCCTCTCCCGGAGGTAGAGGGAGCCGAACGAGGTGTCTGGCTTCATGCATCGACCTGCGCAACCGAGTCGATTATGGATTCAAAGCAAGACTTTCACGTCGGCGTCATTCATCAATATCCCCCATTCGGTCCCCTCTCCCTTTGGGAGAGGGCTAGGGTGAGGGCTGCTCCAGATATGGAATACAAAACCCCTAGCCACAAAAAAGCCCCGACTCATAACGAGCCGGGGCTTTCGATTGAAGCGTTACAACGACTTAGCCGTTGAACACGTCATCCACGCTTTTCAGCGGGTAGTTCTTCGGATACGGCAGGGTCGCCACGCCGGTCTCGATCGCGGCCTTGGCCACGGCGTCGGAGATCAGGGTGATCAGGCGCTTGTCCATTGGCTTCGGAATGATGTACTCACGGCCGAATTCCAGCTTGATACCACCGTAGGCGTCGCAGACTTCCTGCGGTACCGGCAGTTTGGCCAATTCGCGCAGGGCGTTGGCGGCGGCGACTTTCATTTCTTCGTTGATGCGCTTGGCGCGAACGTCAAGAGCACCACGGAAGATGAACGGGAAGCCCAGTACGTTGTTGACCTGGTTCGGGTAGTCCGAACGACCGGTGGCCATGATCACGTCGCTACGGGTAGCGTGCGCCAGTTCCGGGGAGATTTCCGGATCCGGGTTCGAGCAGGCGAACACGATCGGGTTGGCCGCCATCGACAGCAGGCCTTCGGCGCTCAGCAGGTTCGGACCGGACAGACCGACGAATACGTCAGCGCCTGCCAGTGCGTCAGCCAGGGTGCGTTTCTCGGTGGCGTGGGCGAACACGGCTTTGTACTGGTTCAGGTCGTCACGGCCGGAATGGATCACGCCAGTACGGTCAACCATGAAGATGTTTTCGATGCGAGCGCCCATGCTCACCAGCAGTTTCATGCAGGAAATGGCGGCAGCGCCGGCGCCAAGGCAGACGATCTTCGCGTCCTGCAGGGTTTTGCCAGCGATTTCCAGGGCGTTGATCATGCCGGCAGCGGTCACGATCGCGGTGCCGTGCTGGTCATCGTGGAACACCGGAATATCGCACTGCTCGATCAGGGCACGTTCGATTTCAAAGCACTCAGGCGCCTTGATGTCTTCCAGGTTGATGCCACCGAAGGTGATCGAGATGCGCTTGACGGTGTCGATGAAGGCTTGCGGGCTCTCCGAGTCAACTTCGATGTCGAACACGTCGATGCCGGCGAAGCGCTTGAACAGCACGCCTTTACCTTCCATTACAGGCTTGGAAGCCAATGGGCCGAGGTTGCCCAGGCCGAGAATCGCGGTGCCATCGGAAATGACTGCCACCAGGTTGCCCTTGCCGGTGTATTTGTAAGCCAGTTCAGGATCGCGAGCGATCTCGCGCACTGGTTCGGCTACGCCGGGGCTGTAGGCCAGCGACAGGTCGCGGGCGGTAGCAGTGGCCTTGGTGAGCTCGACACTCAGCTTCCCCGGACGAGGATTGGCGTGGTATTCGAGAGCGGCAGTTTTCAGATCAGACATTTTGGCATTCCGCTTTTTTACTGTTGGACAGACTGGTCAGCGAGGATACGCGCCTCGCAAAGTCCCCACAAGACTGGGCAGTCACCGCTGTCAAGCGCCCTGCCCTACGACTTTGGGCCAAGAGCCACGGCGTACAAGGGCCGGACTGTTCACAATCAGCCGAAAAAATGTCTACAATTTTTCTTCAACGCGGCACATTCAGCATCGAAGGACCGGTCAACGGCAGCAACCAGCGTGGCTGACCTTTTTGCAATCCACCGCGCCGGGATCGATCGACCACCCAGCCGCGCGCCTCGATCTGCCTGCCTTTCAGAGTCTGCAAGAAAGCACTATCGAATTGCCCGAGCAAATTGGGTGCAACCCGCAATACAAGCGTGTCCTGCAACTCGATCCAGATTCCGCCGCGATTGCGCTGCACCTTGTTCACCCGGCCGCTGACGACGACGAAGCCTGAGCGCTGAATCTGCTGCGCTTTCTGTACCGGCGACTGCCGCCAGAGGCCAAGTCCGGCCTGTCGCGCGCTGCGTTCAGCGGCCTGCTGGCAGGCGACCAGATCGACGTTCGGCGCCACGGCAACCTGAAAACCCAGACCATCGGCAAGCATTTGCGCTTCGAGATTGGCACCGCTGACGCTGTAAACATGCGCAAGCGTACGCCCGTAATGGTCTTTCGCCTGCCTGCCGGGCCGCAGACCGACCCGGCCGCCGCTGTCATCGACCAGCGCTTGCAGGCGTTTGCGCGCCGCCACGGCGAACGGTTCGTCGCTGCGACCCTGCTTGCCCAATTCCGGCGTATTGAGGCCGATCATGCGCACGCTGCGGCCATCGCTCAGGCGCAGGGTGTCGCCATCGACCACCCGCTGCACGCTGACGCTGGTCAGCCCTGCGGATGTCGGGCAGAACGCCTGGGCAGCGGACAGCCAAATCGCAGACACAAAAAAGGCGCCCGCAAGGGACGCCTTTTTCATCAGTCTGGAGAAGTCGGGACGACCTTCCAAAATGATCAGCCTCAGGCTTTTTTGCCGACGCCGAAAGTAGCGAAACGGTCTGCGAACTTCTGCACACGGCCGCCGGTGTCCAGAGTCTTCTGCTTACCGGTGTAGAACGGGTGGCATTCGTTGCAAACGTCGATCGCCAGGGCTTTGCCGTAGGTCGAACGAGTTTCGAACTTGTTACCGCAGCTGCAGGTAACAGCAATTTCCGGGTAGTTCGGATGGATATCGGCTTTCATGGTGTCTTCCTCAGGCTAGCGTGCCGCCACCCAACACTATTGTTGAATACCGCACGTAATTAGGCCGCGGATTCTACCAGACCTTTTCAAACACGCAAGCTGTCACCGAGACCGACCGTCTGCTAGGCTCCCGACCTTGAACGCATTCCCCTGTGGGAGCGAGCTTGCTCGCGAATGCGTTGTGTCAGTCAATGTTTAAGCGCCTGATACACCGCCTTCGCGAGCAAGCTCGCTCCCACAATTGATCTGCGTTCAACCCTTCTTTTGCGTTTATAGAGATCCCCCCGCGTGCCCGACGCCATTCTGCGCCTTGCCCTGCCTTCGCCTCTGCGCCGCCTGTTCGATTACCGGGCGCCGGCCGGGGTGCGGCGTGAGCAATTGCAGCCGGGCATGCGCTTGCGGGTACCGTTCGGTCGGCGCGAGATGATCGGGATTCTGGTCGAAGTCACCGACACCAGCGAGGTGCCGGCGGAAAAACTCAAACCGGCACTGGCCCTCCTCGACTCGACATCGCCGCTGCCGCCAGCACTGTTCAAGCTGTGCCTGTGGACAGCGCAGTATTACCAGCACAGCCTTGGCGACACCTTGAACTGGGCCTTGCCAGTGCTGCTGCGTCAGGGCGAGCTGGCCGAGGCCCGGCAGGAACGCTTCTGGTCGGTGGCGCCCGGCGCCAGCGTCGACGACCCTCGGGTCGCCCGTGCGCCACGCCAGCGCGAGGCGCTGACCACGCTGGCCCAGCATCCCCACGGCGTGGCCCATCAGTTGCTGAGCAAACTGATGCTGAGCAAGGACAGCCTCGACCTGCTGCTGGCCAAGGGTCTGGTGCAAGTCGAGATCCGCCGCCACGCCCCGGGCGTGCGCCATGAGCACTGGCTGGCGCAACCGGAGCTGCCGCTCAACAGCGAACAACGCGCAGCGTATGAAGCGATTCGCGCCGGCTTCGACAGCTACCACGCCTTTCTCCTGGCCGGGGTTACCGGCAGCGGCAAGACCGAAGTCTATCTGCAGCTGATCCGCGAAACCCTCGAAGCCGGTAAACAGGCTTTAGTGCTGATCCCTGAGATAAACCTCGGCCCGCAGACCCTGGCGCGCTTCGAGCAGCGCTTCAATGCGCGCATCGCCCTGCTGCACTCGGCGGTCAACGACCGCGAGCGTCTCGACGCCTGGCTCGCCGCCCGCGATGGCGAGGCCGATATTATTATCGGCACCCGCTCGGCACTGTTCACGCCGATGAAAAATCCCGGGCTGATCATCATCGACGAAGAGCACGACGGTTCCTATAAACAGCAGGAAGGCCTGCGCTACCACGCCCGCGACCTGGCGCTGGTACGCGCACGGCAGGAAAACATCCCGATCGTGCTCGGTTCCGCCACGCCGTCGCTGGAGAGCCTGCACAACGCCTACACCGGTCGCTATGGTCTGTTACGTCTGAACGAACGCGCCGGCGGCGCCAAGCAACCGCGCTTCCTTCGGCTGGACGTGAAAAGCCGTCCGCTCGACAGTGGTATTTCCGGGCCGATGCAACAAGCGATCGGCCAGACCCTTGGCAACGGCCAGCAGGTGCTGGTGTTCCTCAACCGGCGCGGATTCGCGCCGACCCTGCTCTGTCACGATTGCGGCTGGATGTCGGAGTGCTCGCGCTGCGATGCGCGCATGACCGTCCATCAGCGTTATGGCGAATTGCGGTGCCACCATTGCGGCAACGTCGAGCGCACGCCGCGCCAGTGTCCAAAGTGCAGCAAGGTCGATCTGCGTCCGGTCGGCGCTGGCACCGAACGTGCCGAAGAGCGTCTGGCGATTCTGTTCCCTGATTACCCGGTATTGCGCGTCGATCGCGACAGCACCTCGCGCAAGGACGCGATGAATCAGCTGTTCGCGACGATTCAGAAAGGCCAGCCGTGCATTCTGGTCGGCACGCAGATGTTGGCCAAAGGGCACCATTTCCCCCGGGTGACGCTGGTGTCGATTCTGGATGCCGATGGCGGCCTGTTCTCCGGCGACTTCCGCGCCAGCGAGCGCATGGCGCAACTGATCGTCCAGGTCGCCGGGCGCGCCGGGCGGGCGGAGGAGCCTGGCAGGGTGATCATCCAGACCCACTTGGCCGACCATCCTTTACTGGTGCAACTGACCGAGCAGGGTTATTTCGCCTTCGCCGAGCAGGCCTTGAGCGAACGCCGCGCCGCCGGGTTGCCGCCCTTTGCCCATCTGGCTTTGTTGCGCGCCGAGGCGCACAAGCCGGGGCAGGCGGAAGGCTTTCTCGATGAAGCGTGCAGCGAGGCCGAGCGCTTGCTGGCCGAATTGAATCTGAGCGGCATCGAACTGCTCGGGCCGGTGCCGGCGCCGATGGAGCGCCGGGCCGGGCGTTATCGCGCGCAGCTGTTGTTGCAGGCGACCGCGCGGGCGCCACTGCACCGCTTGCTGGCCAGCTGGATGCTGGTGCTGGAGCAGATGCCGAGCGGGCGGGCGGTGCGCTGGTCGCTGGATGTCGATCCGGTGGATCTGTATTGAGCTGAAAATCGCTTTCGCGAGCAGGCTCGCTCCCACAGGGGATCAGCGCCGCACATACCTTGTGTGTCCTGCGCAAAACCTTGTGGGAGCGAGCCTGCTCGCGAAAGCGGACTTTTTGTCACCACATATCCACATCCTGCCTGCTAAGGTTGGCAAGCCCGTCTTCGCAACGGATAATGCCCAGTTTTTCCACCCGCGCATCGATGCGCCCGCCGCGCTTGCGGTCGAAAGAGAAGACCATGAAAGACACCATTCGCCAGCTGATCCAGCAAGCCCTCACCCAACTCGTCAACGAAGGTGTGTTGCCTGAAGGCCTGACGCCGGCGATCCAGGTGGAGAACGCCCGCGACAAGACCCACGGCGACTTCGCCAGCAACATCGCCATGATGCTGGCCAAGCCAGCCGGCATGAAGCCGCGCGACCTGGCGGAGAAAATCATCGCCGCACTGCCCGCCGACGAGAACGTCACCAAGGCCGAAATCGCCGGCCCGGGCTTCATCAATTTTTTCCAGAACACCCAGGCCCTGGCCGCGCGTCTCGACGCCGCGCTGGCCGATGCCCATGTCGGCGTACGCAAGGCCGGCTCGGCGCAGCGCACCGTGGTCGACCTGTCGGCACCGAACCTGGCCAAAGAGATGCACGTCGGCCATTTGCGCTCGACCATCATCGGCGACGGCGTGGCCCGCGTGCTGGAGTTCCTCGGTGACGAAGTGATCCGCCAGAACCACGTCGGCGACTGGGGCACCCAGTTCGGCATGCTGATGGCGTATCTGCAGGAAAATCCGATCACCAGCGACGAGCTGTCGGACCTGGAAAACTTCTACCGCGCCGCCAAGCAGCGCTTCGACGAGTCCGAAGAGTTCGCCGACCGCGCCCGAGGCCTGGTGGTCAAGCTGCAGGCCGGCGATGCCGAATGCCTGGCACTGTGGACCAGGTTCAAGGACATCTCGCTGTCGCACTGCCAGAAGATCTACGAACTGCTCAACGTCAAACTGACCATGGCCGACGTCATGGGCGAAAGCGCCTACAACGACGACCTGATCAATGTGGTCAACGACCTCAAGTCTGCCGGCATGCTCGTCGAGAGCAACGGCGCCCAGTGCGTGTTCCTCGACGAGTTCAAGAACGCCGATGGCGACCCGCTGCCGGTGATCATCGTCAAGGCCGACGGCGGTTACCTGTACGCCACCACTGACCTGGCGGCCGTGCGCTACCGCAGCGGCAAGCTCAAGGCTGATCGCGCGTTGTATTTCGTCGATCAGCGTCAGGCGCTGCATTTCCAGCAAGTCTTCGCCGTGGCGCGCAAGGCCGGTTTCGTCACCCATCCGATGGAAATGGAGCACATGGGTTTCGGCACCATGAACGGTGCCGATGGCCGTCCGTTCAAGACCCGTGACGGCGGCACCGTGAAGCTGATCGACCTGCTGACCGAAGCCCAGGAACGCGCCTACAGCCTGGTGAAAGAGAAGAACCCGACCCTGGCCGAAGACGAGTTGCGCAACATCGCCAAGGTGGTCGGCATCGGCGCGGTGAAATACGCCGACCTGTCCAAGCATCGCACCAGCGACTACAGCTTCAACTTCGACCTGATGCTCAACTTCGAAGGCAACACCGCGCCCTACTTGCTGTACGCCTACACCCGCGTAGCCGGTGTGTTCCGCAAACTGGGCAAGGACTTCCGCGAAGTCGACGGCCAGATCGTCCTCGAAGCGGAACACGAACTTGAGCTGGCGGCGAAACTGGCGCAATTCGGCGAAGTGCTGAACAACGTGGCTGAAAAAGGCACACCGCACATTCTCTGCACCTACCTGTACGACGTCGCCGGTCTGTTCTCCAGCTTCTACGAGAACTGCCCGATCCTCGCCGCCGACACCCCGGCGCAGATGCAGAGTCGTCTGCGTCTTGCCGCACTGACCGGTCGCACCCTCAAGCAAGGCCTGGAGCTGTTGGGTCTGGAAACTCTGGAGCGTATGTAAGTTGGCCGCCAAGAAAAAACCTGCACCCAAACGCGGCGCCAGCCGCTATCAGGCCCCTGCGAAACAACCGATCCCGGGCTGGCTGTGGATGGCCATCGGCCTGACCGTCGGTGCGTTCATCGTGTTTCTGATGAAACTGGAACCGGGCAAGGGCAGCGACACGGTCAAGCGCGAGAAGGTCGAGCAACAGCAGAAAGCATCGAAGATCGCCGAGGCCAACAAGACCCCGCCGAGCCCGACGCAACCGGTGAAGCCGAAGTACGACTTCTACACCCTGCTGCCGGAATCGGAAGTGATCGTGCCGCCGGACGCAGTGCCGGAGAAAACCCTGCCGACGCCGCAAGTGCCGGCAATCCCGACCACGCCGGTGACCCCGGCCGAAGCGGCGAAGATCGACACCGCGCGCGCGCAGGCAGCTCTGGCGGGTATTACTCCGCCGCCTGCGCCGCCAGTGAGCAAGGCCGCGCCGGTCACCAAATTCTTCCTTCAGGCCGGCTCGTTCCGCAAGGAGACGGATGCCGACAAGGTTCGCGCGCAGATCATTCTGCTCGGTCAGGCAGTAGCGGTGGAGTCCGGCACAGTGAAGGATGAAACCTGGTACCGCGTGCTGGTCGGCCCGTTCAGCAACCGCGAACAACTGACCACGGCGCAGAAACAACTGGCCGGCGCCGGCTTCAGCAACCTGTTGTTACAACAACGCCAGAGCCGCTGAGTTCGTCAGAATCACCGCGGCGCCAATATTCGCGAGCAGGCTCGCTCCCACAGGAATTAACGCTGTCCCTGTGGGAGCGAGCCTGCTCGCGAAGGCGTCGGCACAGCCTCCGAAGTTCTCGCCTGACAGCTCACCGCTCGTCCCCTCTCCCACCATGCGGTTGAAATCCCCTCCAGCACCCCCATATGAATGGGCATAAGGCATTTTCGCCCCGCTGCGTGGAGACTCTTCCCTTGACCACCATCGTTTCAGTCCGCCGCCACGGCAAAGTCGTCATGGGCGGCGACGGCCAGGTTTCTCTCGGCAACACCGTGATGAAAGGCAACGCCAAAAAGGTCCGTCGCCTGTACCACGGCCAGGTCATCGCCGGTTTCGCCGGTGCCACCGCTGACGCCTTCACCCTGTTCGAACGTTTCGAAGGCCAGCTCGAGAAACATCAGGGCCACCTGGTGCGCGCCGCTGTCGAACTCGCCAAAGAATGGCGCACCGACCGTTCCCTGAGCCGCCTCGAAGCGATGCTCGCGGTCGCCAACAAGGACGCCTCGCTGATCATCACCGGCAACGGTGACGTGGTCGAACCCGAAGATGGCCTGATCGCCATGGGCTCCGGCGGCGCCTATGCCCAAGCCGCAGCCAGCGCCTTGTTGAAAAAGACCGACCTGTCAGCCCGCGAGATCGTCGAAACCGCCCTTGGCATCGCCGGCGACATCTGCGTATTCACCAACCACACCCAGACCATTGAGGAGCAGGATCTCGCTGAATAAGCCTGTTGCGGCCCATGTGCCACGGCTTGTTTCTGCTTGAGGACCGTCAATTATTATGTCCATGACTCCCCGCGAAATCGTCCACGAACTCAACCGCCATATCATCGGCCAGGACGATGCCAAGCGCGCCGTCGCGATTGCCCTGCGCAACCGCTGGCGCCGCATGCAGCTGCCTGAAGAGCTGCGCGTTGAGGTGACCCCGAAGAACATCCTGATGATCGGCCCGACCGGTGTCGGTAAAACCGAGATCGCCCGTCGCCTGGCAAAACTGGCCAACGCGCCGTTCATCAAGGTCGAAGCGACCAAATTCACCGAAGTCGGTTATGTCGGCCGTGACGTCGAGTCGATCATCCGTGATCTGGCCGATGCTGCGATCAAGATGCTCCGCGAGCAGGAAATGACCCGCGTGCGCCACCGCGCCGAAGACGCTGCCGAGGATCGCATCCTCGACGCGTTGCTGCCGCCGGCACGCATGGGCTTCAGCAATGAAGAAGCGCCGAGCTCCGATTCCAATACGCGTCAGCTGTTCCGCAAGCGCCTGCGCGAAGGCCAGCTGGACGACAAGGAAATCGAAATCGAAGTCGCCGAAGTCGCCGGCATCGAGATCGCCACGCCGCCGGGCATGGAAGAGATGACCAACCAGCTGCAATCGCTGTTTGCCAACATGGGCAAGGGTAAGAAGAAGTCGCGCAAGCTCAAGGTCAAGGAAGCGCTGAAACTGGTCCGGGATGAAGAAGCCGGGCGTCTGGTCAACGAAGAAGAGCTGAAGGCCAAGGCGCTGGAAGCCGTCGAGCAGCACGGCATCGTCTTCATCGACGAAATCGACAAGGTCGCCAAGCGCGGCAATGTCGGCGGCGCCGATGTCTCCCGCGAGGGCGTACAGCGCGACCTGCTGCCACTGATCGAAGGCTGCACCGTCAACACCAAGCTGGGCATGGTCAAGACTGACCACATCCTGTTCATCGCTTCCGGCGCGTTCCACCTGAGCAAGCCGAGCGATCTGGTGCCGGAGCTGCAAGGCCGCCTGCCGATTCGCGTCGAACTCAAGGCGCTGAGCCCGGAAGATTTCGAGCGCATCCTCAGCGAACCGCACGCCTCGCTCACCGAGCAATACTGCGCGCTGCTGAAAACCGAAGGCCTGAACATCCAGTTCCAGCCTGAAGGCATCAAGCGCCTGGCGGAGATCGCCTGGCAGGTTAACGAGAAGACCGAGAACATCGGTGCCCGTCGCCTGCATACCCTGCTCGAGCGCCTGCTCGAAGAGGTGTCGTTCAGCGCCGGCGACCTGGCCAGCGCCCACGATGACAAGGCGATTCTGATCGACGCCGACTACGTCAATAGCCACCTCGGCGAATTGGCGCAGAACGAAGATCTGTCCCGTTATATCCTGTAAGCCATACTTACAGCGATAGCGGACCCTGTGGGAGCGAGCCTGCTCGCGAAGAGGTCGTGTCAGGCGATATCAATGCCGTCTGACCCACCGCTTTCGCGAGCAGGCTCGCTCCCACATTTGAATCAGGGTCGCCCACACATCGGACGCCAGCCCATGAATCGAATCCCCACCGACATCAAACTGCACAAAGCCTCGAAAACCCTGACGCTCACTTATGCGTCCGGCGAGGAATTCACCCTGCCCGCCGAGTTTCTGCGCGTGCACTCGCCCTCCGCCGAGGTCCAGGGCCACGGCAAACCGATCCTGCAATTCGGCAAGCTCAACGTTGGCCTGAGCAAGCTCGAGCCCGCCGGAAACTATGCACTGAAACTGACCTTCGACGACGGTCACGACAGTGGCCTGTTCACCTGGGAATACCTCTACGAACTCGGCAAACGCCAGAACGAACTCTGGGACGATTATCTTGCCGAGCTGCGCACCGCCGGAAAATCCCGCGATCCGGACGAGTCGTTCGTCAAGCTGATGCTCTAGCCCGTGGCTCTTGCTCTTTAGAGGGCATTTTCTAACTTCATCTGTTTGAATGCTCCGCTCACGCAGCCCAGGATGGGCCGCTTGCGAAAAAAATTAAACTCGGGTAACCAATGGAGCTGGCAAGTTCCCTGCAGTGCTCTACGACTGTAAAGCAGCCATGCAGAATCAACGGTCACCCGAGCAGTAGTACCCGGCATTGGCTGTGGAAGCGACAGCGCAAGACCGGGTACTCGTCTCAGGACAATGGAGCGTCGTAGATGAGTGACAAGAATAACGATGACCTGAAGTACCAAGCCTCGGAAAACACCCTGGGGCTTAACCCCGTCGTCGGGCTGCGCGGAAAGGATCTGCTGGCCTCTGCTCGGATGGTGCTGAAACAGGCCATCAGACAACCGATTCACAGTGTCAGGCACGTGACCCATTTCGGCCTCGAGCTGAAGAACGTGCTGCTGGGTAAATCCGCGCTGCAACCGGCCGGTGATGACCGCCGTTTTGCCGACCCGGCGTGGAGCCAGAACCCGCTGTACAAGCGCTATCTGCAAACCTACCTGGCCTGGCGCAAGGAACTGCATGCCTGGATCGACGACAGCAGCCTGTCGCCGAAAGACATCGCTCGCGGCCACTTCGTCATCAACCTGATGACCGAAGCCATGGCGCCGACCAACACGGCGGCCAACCCGGCAGCGGTGAAACGCTTCTTCGAAACCGGCGGCAAGAGCCTGCTCGATGGCCTCTCGCATCTGGCCAAGGATCTGGTGCACAACGGCGGCATGCCGAGCCAGGTCAACATGGGCGCGTTCGAGGTCGGCAAGAGCCTCGGTGTCACCGAAGGCGCCGTGGTGTTTCGCAATGACGTGCTGGAGCTGATCCAGTACCGGCCGATCACCGAACAGGTCCACGAGCGTCCGCTGCTGGTAGTGCCGCCGCAGATCAACAAGTTCTACGTCTTCGATTTGAGCCCGGACAAGAGCCTGGCGCGCTTCTGCCTGCGCAACAACGTGCCGACCTTCATCGTCAGTTGGCGCAACCCGACCAAGGCCCAGCGCGAATGGGGTCTGTCGACCTACATCGAAGCGCTGAAAGAAGCCGTCGACGTGGTCACCGCGATCACCGGCAGCAAAGACGTCAACATGCTCGGTGCCTGCTCCGGCGGCATCACCTGCACCGCCCTGCTCGGCCACTACGCCGCGCTTGGCCAGAACAAGGTCAACGCCCTCACCCTGCTGGTCAGCGTGCTCGACACCACCCTGGACAGCGACGTCGCCCTGTTTGTCGATGAGCAGACCCTGGAGACCGCCAAGCGCCACTCCTACCAGGCCGGCGTGCTCGAGGGCAAAGACATGGCCAAGGTCTTCGCCTGGATGCGTCCCAACGACCTGATCTGGAACTACTGGGTCAACAACTACCTGCTCGGCAATGAGCCGCCAGTGTTCGACATCCTGTTCTGGAACAACGACACCACGCGCTTGCCCGCCGCATTCCACGGCGACCTGATCGAGATGTTCAAAAACAACCCACTGATCCGCCCCAATGCACTGGAAGTGTGCGGCACGCCGATCGACCTCAAGCAGGTGACCGCCGACATTTTCTCGCTGGCCGGGACCAACGACCACATCACCCCATGGAAGTCCTGCTACAAGTCGGCGCAGCTGTTCGGCGGAAAAGTTGAATTCGTGCTGTCGAGCAGCGGCCATATCCAGAGCATCCTCAACCCGCCGGGCAATCCGAAATCACGCTACATGACCGGCGAAGAAATGGCCGCGACTGCTGATGACTGGCAGGAAAACTCGACCAAGCACACCGATTCCTGGTGGCTGTACTGGCAGGCATGGCTGGCCGAGCGCTCGGGCAACCTGAAAAAGGCCCCGACGAAACTGGGCAACAAGGCGTACCCGGCGGGCGAGGCTTCGCCGGGCACTTATGTTCACGAACGGTAACTGACACCACCAGAATCCTACTGTAGGAGCTGCCGAAGGCTGCGATCTCTTGATGTTGCTTGGAAGGCAAGATCAGAAGATCGCAGCCTTCGGCAGCTCCTACAGGGGACGGGGTGGACTTGAAATCTACAGGGCCTCACGCATGCCGCAACCGTTCATATTCCGCACCGTCGATCTGGATGGCCAGACCCTTCGCACGGCGGTGCGTCCCGGCAAGCCTCATTTGACGCCTCTGCTGATTTTCAACGGCATCGGCGCCAACCTGGAGCTGGTGTTTCCGTTTGTCGCGGCGCTGGACCCGGATCTGGAAGTGATCGCCTTCGACGTGCCCGGGGTCGGCGGCTCTTCGACGCCGAACCGGCCGTATCGTTTCCCCGGCCTGGCCAGACTGACGGCGCGGATGCTCGATTATCTCGACTACGGCCAGGTCAATGTGATCGGCGTGTCGTGGGGCGGCGCTCTGGCGCAGCAGTTTGCCTACGACTATCCCGAGCGCTGCAAGAAACTGGTGCTGGCGGCCACCGCGGCCGGTGCGGTGATGGTGCCGGGCAAACCGAAAGTGCTGTGGATGATGGCCAGCCCGCGCCGCTACATTCAGCCGTCCCATGTGATTCGCATCGCGCCGATGATCTACGGCGGCTCGTTCCGCCGCGACCCGACGCTGGCTGCCAGCCATGCGGCGAAAGTGCGCTCGGCGGGCAAGCTCGGTTACTACTGGCAGCTGTTCGCCGGCCTCGGCTGGACCAGCATTCACTGGCTGCACAAGATCCATCAGCCGACGCTGGTGCTGGCCGGCGATGACGATCCGCTGATCCCGCTGATCAACATGCGCATGCTTGCCTGGCGCATTCCCAATGCGCAGCTGCACATCATCGATGACGGTCATCTGTTTCTGATCACCCGCGCCGAGGCGGTGGCGCCGATCATCATGAAGTTTCTCGAGGAAGAGCGTCTGCGCGCGGTCATGCACCCGCATCCGACGCCGCTGGGCGGCTGATGGCGGCGGCAGGCTTTATGCAACACTTTTAAAATCGAGCGTGCGGCAGGACGCCGCGCAGGCAGCAACCGGCAACAGCGTCTATGGTGTTCTGGTTCGGTGAGTGTGTTTTTGCCCTGAAGACGAAGGAGTGTTGAGTCATGCGCGAAAAACCAGCGACGGGCGTGGTGCCCAGCCCCGCCGTGTTTATCAACGCCCAAAGTGCGATCGCCGGTCTGCGTGGCAGGGATCTGCTGTCGACACTGCGCAGCGTCGCCGCCCACGGCTTGCGCAATCCCCTGCACAGCGCGAAGCACGCACTGAAATTCGGCGGACAGTTGGGCCGCGTTCTGCTCGGCGAAACCATGCATCCGACCAACCCGCAGGACAGCCGCTTCGCCGATCCGGCGTGGAGCCTCAACCCGTTTTACCGGCGCAGCCTGCAGGCGTATCTGGCCTGGCAGAAACAGGTCAAGAGCTGGATCGATGAAGGCGACATGAGCCCTGAAGATCGCGCCCGCGCGCACTTCGCTTTCACCCTGCTCAATGACGCCGTGGCGCCGTCCAACACCCTGCTCAACCCGCTGGCGGTCAAGGAGCTGTTCAATTCCGGCGGGCAGAGTCTGGTGCGTGGCCTGAGCCATCTGTTCGATGATCTTTTGCACAACGACGGCCTGCCACGGCAAGTGACCAGGCAGGCGTTCGAGGTCGGCAAAACCGTGGCGACCACCAGCGGATCGGTGGTCTTTCGCAATGAAATGTTCGAGTTGATCCAGTACAAATCGATGAGCGAAAAGCAGTACGCCAAGCCGCTGCTGGTGGTGCCGCCGCAAATCAACAAGTACTACATCTTCGACCTGAGCCCGCAGAACAGCTTCGTCCAGTACGCCCTGAAAAACAGCCTGCAGACTTTCATGATCAGCTGGCGCAACCCCGATGTGCGCCATCGCGAGTGGGGCCTGTCGAGTTATGTCGAAGCGGTCGAAGAAGCGATGAACATCTGCCGGGCGATCACCGGCGCGCGCGAAGTGAACCTGATGGGCGCCTGCGCCGGTGGCCTGACCATCGCTGCCCTGCAAGGCCATCTGCAGGCCAAACGGCAATTGCGCCGGGTCGCCAGTGCGACGTATCTGGTCAGCCTGCTCGACAGCCAGATCGACACCCCGGCCACGCTGTTCGCCGACGAGCAAACACTGGAAGCGGCTAAGCGTCGCTCGTATCAGAGGGGCGTGCTCGACGGTCGCGACATGGCCAGGGTCTTCGCCTGGATGCGCCCCAACGATCTGATCTGGAGCTACTTCGTCAACAACTACCTGCTGGGCAAAGAGCCGCCAGCTTTCGACATCCTCTACTGGAACAATGACAACACGCGCCTGCCTGCGGCGCTGCACGGTGATCTGCTGGACTTCTTCAAGCACAACCCGCTGACCCACGCTGGCGGTCTCGAGGTGTGCGGCACGCCGATCGATCTGCAGAAGGTCAACGTCGACAGCTTCAGCGTCGCCGGCATGAACGACCACATCACGCCGTGGGACGCGGTGTATCGCTCGACCCTGCTGCTCGGTGGCGAGCGACGTTTCGTGCTGTCCAACAGCGGCCACGTGCAAAGCATCCTCAACCCGCCGAGCAACCCGAAAGCTGCCTACGTCGAGAACGCCAGACTGAGCAGCGACCCGCGCGCCTGGTACTACGATGCCAAACACGTCGACGGCAGCTGGTGGCCACAGTGGATCGACTGGGTCGCGCAGCGTTCCGGCGCCCTGCACGAAACCCGCACCACCCTGGGCAACCCGAACTATCCACCGATGGAAGCGGCACCGGGCACCTATGTGCATGTGCGCTGACGCTCAACCGAAATTTTCTAAGAAGACTGGATGAAAACCCGCGACCGGATTCTCGAATGTGCGCTGCAACTGTTCAACGAAAAGGGCGAGCCGAACGTTTCCACCATGGAGGTGGCCAACGAAATGGGGATCAGCCCCGGCAATCTCTACTACCACTTCCACGGCAAGGAACCGCTGATTCTCGGCCTGTTCGAACGCTTCCAGCATGAACTCGCACCCCTGCTCGACCCGCCACCGGAGGTGGAACTGGCGCCGGAGGATTACTGGCTGTTTCTGCACTTGATCGTCGAGCGGCTGGCGCAATACCGGTTCCTGTTCCAGGACCTGTCGAACCTCGCCGGACGCCTGCCAAAACTGGCCAAGGGCATTCGCAATCTGCTCAATGCGCTGAAGCGGACGCTGGCGTCGCTGCTGGCGCGGTTGAAGGCTGCCGGGCAACTGGTCAGCGATACCCAGGCGCTGGGGCAACTGGTGGAGCAGGTGACCATGACGTTGCTGTTCTCGCTCGATTACCAGCGGATCCTCGATCGTGAGGGCGAGGTTCGGTTGGTGGTTTATCAGATCATGATGCTGGTGGCGCCGCATTTGCTGCCGCCGGTGAAGGTGGCGACAGAGCGGATGGCCTTGCAATACCTTGAGGATCACGACTGACCTGAAAAGCCCCTCACCCTAACCCTCTCCCAGAGGGAGAGGGGACTGATTGGGGGATGTTCGAGGGCTACGCCGACCTAAGCGAGCTTCGTGGAATCCATAATCAAATACCCGAAGATTACGGCTGAATCCAAAAGCCCCTCACCCTAACCCTCTCCCGGAGGGAGAGGGGACTGATTGCGGGATGTTCGAGAGCTACGCCGACCTGAGCGAGCTTTCTCGAATCCATAATCGACTCGATTTCTCACGTCGGTGCATGACGCAAGACACCTCGGTCGGCTCCCTCTCCCAGGGGAGAGGGCTGGGGTGAGGGGCCGCCTGCAATGCACGAACAAAAACGCCCGACCTTCACAGGCCGGGCGTTTTTGATTTGCCCTGAAATCAGGACTGACTGGAGGGCGTCGACGGAGTCGATGCTGCAGTCGGGGTAGCTGCTGCCGTGGGTGCCGCAGCGGAGTTCGCTGCGTTGGCCGGAGCTGTTGGAGCCGTCGATGCCGCGGCGGCCGGTTTCGGCGCAGCGGCTTTCGGCGCGGCCGGTTTTTTCACTGCAGGCTTTTTCGCCGCAGCCGGCTTGGCCGCAGCCTTCGCAGCGGGTTTGGCGGCAGCGGTTTTCGCTGCTGGCTTGGCCGCTGGTTTCGCTGCAGTTTTAGCGGCCGGTTTTGCTGCCGCTTTGGTTGCCGCTTTGGTTGCCGGTTTGGCAGCGGCCTTCGCGGCAACCGGTTTGGCGGCCGCTTTGGTCGCAGGCTTGGCGGCTGCGGTTTTCGCGGCCGGCTTGGCCGCAGCTTTCGCAGCAGGTTTTGCCGCCGCTTTGGTCAGTGGCTTGGCTGCGGTTTTCGTCGCAGGTTTGGCCGCCGCAGTTTTGGTAGCCGGTTTCGCCGCCGCGGTTTTCGCCGCTACGGGCTGAGCCTTCAGACCGGTGAGTTTTTCGATCTGCCTGGTCAGCGTATCGACCTTGGCGTTGAGCGCCTTGACCTCGTTGCGGCTCGGTACACCCAGGCGCGAAATCGCGCTGTTCAGACGCTTGTCGAACGCGCCTTCGAGCTCGTCCCACTTGCCCAGTGCGCGGTCTTTCACGCCGCTGATGCGCGACTTGGCCGAAGAGGTCGAGTCCTCGACTTTCTTGCCGACCGCTGTCTTGGTGAGCTTCTCGGCTTTCTCGCCGTCTTTGACCAATGCATCGAAGAGTTTGCTGCCGTCAGTGTCGATCTTCGAGTACACGCCTAAACCAGCCAGCCAGATTTTGCGGGAGTAGTCTTCGACTTTCCCGATCCACGAGCTGCCTTCTTTATCGGTGTTCTTTTTGCCAGCCATCCCGTTCTCCTTAAGATTTTCGCGCGACGCGTTCGAGCAATGCCGTCAGCTCATCGAGCTTAGCAGAGAGTGCCTCAACGTCATGTTTAGACGGAATGCCGATCCGATTCAAGGCGCTGCCCACACGGTTGTCGAAGGCCTTCTCGACCTTGTCCAGCTGAACCTCAACGCGGCCCTTGAACGAGCTGACCTGAGTGGCCGCGTCATCGATCTCGGCGTTGGCCGCGAGGAGTTTTTCGCTGACAGCTTTTTTGCCTTTCTTTTCAACAGTTTGACCAGCGGCGACGAGCTCTTGAAAGTACTCGCTGCCCTCCTGGCCGACCTTGGTGTAGGCGCCCAGGCCTGCCAGCCAGATCTTGCGGGCATAGGATTTGACGTCGCTCAGAGTGGAAGTCGGAGCGTCGATTTTTTTCTTCAAAATGACTTTGGCCATGGTGCACCTCACGCGCAGAAGGTTTGAGGAACTGCCGGACGAGTGTCGGGCTCAGGCACAAAGTAGGCAGAAAAATTAGAAAGGGCACCCTAACCAGCGGGAGCAACTCTAAACAAATGTGGGAGCGAGCCTGCTCGCGAAAGCGGTCTGTCCGTCATTGATAATTTGACTCAAAGACCGCTTTCGCGAGCAGGCTCACTCCTACAGGGGATCGTGTTTCAGGCCAAGGCTTTGTCGAGGGCTTTTTCGATCTCGGCTTTGATCATGCCGCTCATGGCCGACATCATCAGGCCCAGCTCGACGTCGACCCTGATCGAATCGTCTGCCACGTGCACTTCACCTTTCACGCCCGAGCGCTTGAGGTTCAGGGTGTCGCCTGACCACTGTGGCTCCAGGCCGTATTGTTCATTGAGTTTTTTGGCCAGCTTGTCGGCCTTCTCGCGGGCAGCTTCCTTGCCCAGGGTGTGGGCGCGCTCAACACTGATTTTGGCCATGGAGTGACTCCTGATGATTGAATGGCTGACGTAGAATCTTGACCGCATCTGCGGCAAATCGTCCCTAAGGTTGCCCATCTTACCTTTAGCCATTCCAAGACAAAGCATGGCTTGGGGATTAGAATGTCGCGCATTCTCTTTTGGTGACAGCGATATGACTGATCAGCGCAAAGGCAGCGATGCCGAACCCACCACTCACTTCGGCTTCAAAAACGTTCCGGAAAGCCAGAAAGCGGAAAAAGTCGCTGAGGTTTTCCATTCCGTAGCCGCGAAATACGACCTGATGAACGACCTTCTGTCGGGCGGCATGCACCGCCTGTGGAAGCGTTTCGCGATCGAGCTTTCCGGCGTGCGCAGCGGCAACCGCGTGCTCGACATTGCCGGCGGCACCGGCGACCTGACCCGCAAGTTCTCGCACCTCGTCGGCCCGACCGGCCAGGTCGTGCTGGCAGACATCAACGAATCGATGCTCAAGGTCGGCCGTGATCGCCTGCTCGATCTGGGCGTTGCCGGCAACGTCGAATTCGTCCAGGCCGACGCGGAAAAACTGCCATTCCCGGACAACCACTTCGACTGCGTGACCATCGCCTTCGGCCTGCGCAACGTGACGCACAAAGAGGACGCGTTGCGTTCGATGCTGCGTGTGCTCAAGCCCGGCGGACGCCTGCTGGTGCTGGAATTCTCCAAGCCGACCAACGCGCTGATGTCCAAAGCCTACGACGCCTACTCGTTCGCTTTCATGCCGCTGATGGGCAAGCTGATCACCAATGACTCGGAAAGCTATCGCTATCTGGCCGAATCGATCCGCATGCACCCGAATCAGGAAACCCTGAAGTCGATGATGGTCGAGGCCGGTTTCGACCGCGTGACCTATCACAACATGACCGCAGGCATCGTCGCCCTGCACCGCGGCATCAAACCCTGATGTTGCTCACCGGGCTGCTCGCCAGCGTCGAACTCGGCCTCAACCGGGTGCTGCGTCTCGACAGCACGGCGATGCCGCGCCTGGCGCATCTGACCGGCAAGGTGATTGCCGTCGATTGCCGCAGTCCGGCCATACAACTATTCATTCTGCCCAGCGACGAAGGCCTGATGCTGGCTTCACAGTGGGCCGCGGATGTCGACTGCACGCTGCGCGCACCGGCCTCGAGCCTGGTGAAACTGGCTCTGAGCAAAGACAAGACCGCCGTGCTGCACGCACCCGAAGTCGAGCTCGATGGCGACAGCGGCGTGTTGCTGGAGCTGGCCGGCGTGCTGCAAGACCTCGAGCTGGACTGGGAGTACGAACTCTCGCGCTGGCTCGGCCCGGTCGCCACGCAGTTGCTCGGTGGTCATCTGCGCAGCCGCGCGCGCTGGTATCAACAAGGATTTGCCAGCCTCAACCAGAATCTTGCCGAATACCTCGCCGAAGAATCACGCACCCTTGTCGGGCAGCGCGAAGCCGAAGCGCGGTTCAGCGAACTGGACCGGATCAAACTTGATCTGGAACGACTCGAGGCGCGTTTCGAGCGCCTTTCCCGATCCCTCGACCCAAGCGATAACGCATGAAGCTGCTTGCCGTCCGCCGTCTGTTGCGCATCCAGCGCGTCGTGATCCGCTACCGCCTCGATGACCTGCTGTTCGATCTGCCGCTGCCCTGGTTTCTCCTGGCAGTACGCTTTCTGCTGCCGTGGCGCTGGCTGCCGCGCAAGCCGCTGGAGCTCAATCGAGGCGCGCGCTTGCGTCTGGCATTGCAGGATCTGGGGCCGATTTTCATCAAGTTCGGGCAGATTCTTTCGACCCGCCGCGACCTGTTGCCGGAAGACATCGCCGATGAGCTGATGCTGTTGCAGGACCGCGTGCCGCCGTTCGATTCGCAACTGTCAATCAAGCTGATCGAAGAACAGCTGGGCAAGAAAATCAGCGAAGTGTTCAGTCGCTTCGACGTTGAGCCGCTGGCCTCGGCCTCGGTGGCGCAGGTGCATGCGGCGCAGCTCAAAAGCGGCGAAGAAGTGGTGGTCAAGGTCATTCGCCCCGGCCTGAAACCGGTGATCGCGCAGGATCTGGCGTGGCTGTTCATCCTCGCCCGCGCTGCCGAGAAATTCTCCGCTGACGCGCGCCTGCTGCACCCGGTCGACGTGGTGCAGGATTACGAAAAAACCATTTACGACGAACTCGACCTGTTGCGCGAGGCGGCCAACGCCAGCCAGTTGCGCCGCAACTTCGAAGGCTCGCAGCTGCTGTACGTGCCGCAAGTCTATTGGGACTGGTGCCGGCCGAAAGTGCTGGTAATGGAGCGCATCTACGGGATACAGGTCACTGACCTGGCGACCCTCGCCGACCAGCGCACCGACATGAAAATGCTCGCCGAGCGCGGTGTGGAGATCTTCTTCACCCAAGTGTTCCGCGACAGCTTTTTCCACGCCGACATGCACCCGGGCAACATCTTCGTCAGCACCGTCAATCCGTGGAGCCCGCAGTACATTGCGATCGACTGCGGCATCGTCGGCAGCCTGACGCCGGAAGACCAGGATTATCTGGCGCGCAACCTGTTCGCCTTCTTCAAGCGTGACTACCGCCGTGTCGCGCAGTTGCACATCGATTCGGGCTGGGTGCCGGCGGAAACCAAACTCAACGAATTCGAAGCAGCGATCCGTACCGTCTGCGAACCGATCTTCGAAAAACCGTTAAAAGATATTTCATTTGGCCAGGTGCTGATGCGCCTGTTCCAGACTGCGCGCCGCTTCAACATGGAAGTGCAGCCGCAGCTGGTGCTGTTGCAGAAGACCCTGCTGAACATCGAAGGCCTTGGTCGTCAGCTGTATCCGGATCTGGATCTGTGGAACACCGCGCAGCCGTTTCTCGAGCGCTGGATGCGCGAACGCGTCAGCCCGAAAGCCTTGCTGGGCAACGTGCAGAGCCAGCTGGAGCAGATTCCGCACCTGTCGAACATGGCCCGCGATCTGCTCGAACGCATGTCGCAACCTCACGCCAAAGATCCACCGCCGCCGTGGCACAAACGCAAGGACGACTGGTTCCTGCGCCTGCTCGGCTGCGCGCATCTGGCCGGCGGCGCGACCCTCGCCGCCGGTGGCCCGCTGACCGATTGGGCACACTGGCCCGCCGGAATCATGCTGGCGGTCGGTTTGTATCTGGTCGTTCGCCGATAGCACGATCGAGCTGCAAGTTATAAGCTGCGAGCTGCATGCATGGCGACACAGACACACCGCAACCTGCTTTTACTTGCAGCTTGAAGCTTGAAACTCGAAGCTGCTTTTCAGGAATCGAAGATGAAAAACTGGCTGGACGAGATCAAGTGGGACGCCGACGGCCTGGTGCCGGCGATTGCCCAGGATCACAAGACCGGGCGCGTATTGATGATGGCCTGGATGAACCGCGAAGCGCTGGAACTGACCGCCGCGGAGAATCGTGCAATCTACTGGTCACGTTCCCGTGGCAAGCTGTGGCGCAAGGGCGAGGAGTCCGGCCATGTGCAGACCCTGCATGAAATGCGTCTGGACTGTGACGCCGACGTGATCATCCTGATGGTTGAACAGATCGGCGACATCGCCTGCCACACCGGCCGTCAGAGCTGCTTTTACCGGGTCTTCGAAAACGGCGACTGGAAAACGGTCGACCCGGTTCTGAAAGACCCGCATGCCATCTACTCCGCAGGACACACACATGAGTGACACCCTGACCCGTCTGGCTGAAGTGCTCGAAGAGCGCAAAGGCGCAGCCGCCGACAGTTCGTATGTCGCCAGCCTGTATCACAAGGGGCTGAACAAGATTCTGGAGAAAGTCGGCGAAGAGTCGGTCGAAACCATTATTGCCGCCAAGGATGCCGCCATCAGCGGCGACTGCAGTGATGTGATCTACGAGACCGCCGACCTGTGGTTCCACAGCATGGTCATGCTCGCCCAACTGGGGCAGCATCCGCAGGCCGTGCTGGATGAACTGGACCGTCGCTTCGGCCTGTCCGGACACGTCGAGAAAGCCTCGCGTCCGTCCGCCTGAACAATTTTTAGAGAGGAATCGCCACATGGGCATTTTTGACTGGAAACACTGGGTCGTCATTCTGATTGTCGTGGTGCTGGTGTTCGGTACCAAGAAACTGAAAAACCTCGGCACCGACGTTGGCGAATCGATCAAGGGCTTTCGCAAAGCCATGAATGACGACGAAAAACCGACCGAGCCGAACGTGACCCCGCCAGCGCAGCCCGTGCCACCGGTGCAGCCGCAAACCACCGCTCAGGCCAACCCGCCGCACACCATCGACGTGCAGGCGCAGAAAGTCGAAGAGCCGATCCGCAAAGACGTGTGAGCACTGACTAATGTTTGGTATCAGCTTCTCTGAACTGCTGCTCGTCGGCCTCGTTGCCCTGCTGGTGCTCGGCCCCGAGCGTCTGCCGGGCGCTGCGCGCACCGCCGGTCTGTGGGTCGGCCGCCTGAAGCGCAGCTTCAACGCGATCAAGCAGGAAGTTGAACGTGAAATCGGCGCCGACGAGATCCGTCGGCAACTGCACAACGAACATATTCTGTCGCTGGAGCAGGAGGCGCGGAAGATTTTCAATCCGAACCAGCAGGAGCCGACGCCGGTCGAGCATGTAGGCGAGCAGACGATTCACAGCGCTGCCGCTCCGACTGCACCTGCACCTGCACCTGCACCGGTTGTAACACCGCCAGCACCGGCGCCGGTTGCCGCAGACACATCGGTTGAACACGTAGCTCCCACCGCCGCGCCGACTACACCTGCGCCTCACGACACCACTTTGCCGCCGCGAGCCCCATGAGCGATCTTCCGGAAAACGACCAGCACATGCCGCTGGTTTCGCATCTCACCGAGTTGCGCACCCGCCTGCTGCGTTGCGTGGCGGCGATCTTCATCATTTTTGCCGGGCTGTTCGCCTTTACCCAGCAGATCTATACCTTCGTCTCGACGCCGCTGCGCCAGTACCTGCCGGTCGGCGCGACGATGATCGCCACCGACGTGTCGTCGCCATTCCTGACGCCGCTGAAGCTGACGATGATGGTTTCGCTGTTTCTTGCGATTCCGGTGATCCTGCACCAGATCTGGGGCTTTATCGCGCCGGGTCTGTACAAGCATGAAAAACGCGTCGCGGTACCGCTGCTGATCTCCAGCATCCTGCTGTTCTACATCGGCATGGCGTTCGCCTATTACTTCGTCTTTCCGCTGATCTTCAAGTTCTTCGCCGCCGCCACCCCGGCCGGCGTGGAAATGATGACCGACATCGCCAGCTACCTCGATTTTGTGATGACGCTGTTCTTCGCCTTCGGCGTGGCGTTCGAGATTCCGGTGGCCGTGGTGCTGCTGGTGTGGATCGGCGTGGTCGACGTCAAATACCTGAAGAAGATCCGCCCGTACGTGATCATCGGCTGCTTCGTGGTGGGCATGATCCTGACGCCGCCGGACATCTTCTCGCAGACCCTGCTGGCCGTGCCGATGTGGATGCTGTTCGAGATCGGCATCCTCTTCGGCGCGCTGGTCAGCAAGCGCGAACGCCCGGACGAAACGCCGGCCGACGACCACAACGACCAGCCGCCAGCGACCCAGGCATGAACCTGCTGCTGCTCGAAGAGGCCGACTTCATTGCGGCCGACCGCGTGGTCCTGCGCGATCGCCGCCTGACCCATATGCAGGAAGTCCATCGCTCGGAAGTCGGCGACAGCCTGCGTGTCGGGCGCATCAACGGGCTGATGGGTTCGGCCGAGTTGCTGCGCCTGGAGGCATGCGAAGCGGAACTGCGTGTCAGCCTCGATCAGCCACCGCCGGCCAAACTGCCGCTGACCCTGGTACTGGCCCTGCCCCGGCCGAAAATGCTCCGCCGCGTGTTCCAGACCGTCGCGACCATGGGCGTGGCCAAGGTGATTCTGGTCAACAGTTACCGCGTGGAGAAAAGCTTCTGGCAAACGCCATTTCTGGATCCGGAAGCGATTCGTGAGCAGTTGATCCTGGGGCTCGAACAGGCTCGCGATACGGTGCTGCCGGAGATCATCATCGAGAAGCGTTTCAAGCCTTTCGTCGAGGATCGACTGCCGGCGGTCACCGAGGGCACCCTCGGCCTGGTCGGCCATCCCGGCAACTTCCCACCGTGCCCCCGCGCCCTCAGCGAACCGGTGACGTTGGCCATCGGCCCCGAGGGTGGCTGGATTCCCTATGAAATCGATCTACTGGCCAAATCCGGCCTGCAACCGGTGCAATTGGGTGAGCGCATTCTGCGCGTCGAAACCGCCGTCACCGCCCTGCTCGCGCGCCTGTTCTGAATGTTGCACCGGTCCCTGTAGGAGCTGCCGAGTGCAACGAGGCTGCGATCTTTTGACCTTGCCTCTAAAAAACAAGATCAAGAGATCGCAGCCTCGTTGCACTCGTCAGCTCCTACAAGCTCCTACAAGCTCCTACCAGCTCCTACGGGCGGACAAGTGGCGTTACAGATTGCCATCACCCAGCCGATACAGCCCCTATAAGTCCAATTTTAGTGGTCCGAAGGGAGTGGTCGCATGTACCGTTGGTTAGCCGAGAGTCTTGGAAACGTCAGCGTCAAACGCAAGCTGGGCATCGGTTTCGGCCTGGTGCTGTTACTGACGCTGTTGATCACTTTCACCGGCTGGACCGGCATGAGCGGCATCATCAGCCGCGGCGACAAGCTCGGCTTCATCTCAAGCCTCAATGAGCTGACCAAAGACCTGCGCCTGGCGCGCATGGACTATGACATGCGCCGTGGCGAACAGGGCCCGGGCGCGGTCAACGAATTCCTCAACAAGCTCGAAAGCGGTCTGCAATCGGCACGCGGCATGATCGAGCAGCCGTCCGATGTGGCGATGGTCGACCAGCAATTGGCTGCCGTTGCCGAATACAAACGCGCTTTCGGCGAAATGACCCAGGCCACCGTGCAGCGTGAAGATGCGCGCAGCAAGCTGGGCGCCAACGCCGACAATGCTGTGGCCAGGGTTGGCGAAGTCGAAAGTGCACTGCTGCAGGGCGACAGCGTCGCGCAATACAACGCGGTGATCGAGCTGAGCAAATTGCTCCAGCAGGCACGCTATCAGGTGCGCGGCTACACCTACAGCGGCAAGGCCGACGCCGAGCAACCGGCGCTGACCGCCATCGACAACGCGCTGAAAAACCTCGAAAGCCTGCCGACTCGCGTGCCGGAGCAGCACATCGCCAACCTGCAGCAGGCCACCGACTCGCTCAAGGCCTACCGCGCCGCCGTCGCACAATTTCGTGACTCGCAGGTGAAGAACACCGCCGCACTGGCGAACATGGCGGCTCAGGGCGAGATCCTGATGTCAGTCAGCAAGAAACTCACCGAATCGCAAACCGTGGTGCGCGACACTGACGCTGCCCACGCCAAGAACATGCTGCTGATCGCCACCGTGCTGGCGCTGGTGTTCGGTTTGCTGGCAGCGTGGATCATCACTCGGCAAATCATCATTCCGCTGACCCAGACCCTGAAAGTGGCCGAGCGCGTGGCAGCCGGCGACCTGACCCACAACCTGGTTTCCCTGCGTCGCGACGAACTTGGCCAATTGCAGCGCTCGATGCAAAGCATGACCCAGGGCCTGCGCGAATTGATCGGCGGCATCAGCGACGGCGTCACGCAGATCGCCAGCGCCGCCGAAGAACTTTCGGCCGTGACCGAGCAGACCAGCGCCGGGGTCAACAATCAGAAGGTCGAGACCGATCAGGTCGCCACCGCCATGAACGAAATGGCCGCCACCGTGCAGGAAGTCGCGCGCAACGCTGAAGAAGCTTCGGAAGCCGCTGTCGCTGCCGACCAACAGGCCCGTGAGGGCGACAAGGTCGTCGGCGAAGCCATCGCCCAGATCGAGCGTCTGGCGATCGAGGTCGGGCATTCCACCGAAGCCATGGGCGAGCTCAAGCGCGAAAGCGACAAGATCGGCAGCGTCCTCGACGTGATCAAGTCGGTCGCCCAGCAAACCAACCTGCTGGCGCTCAATGCCGCCATCGAGGCCGCCCGTGCCGGTGAAGCCGGGCGTGGTTTCGCCGTGGTTGCCGATGAAGTGCGCAGCCTCGCCCAGCGCACGCAGAAGTCCACAGAAGAGATCGAAGAGCTGATCGTCGGCCTGCAAAACGGCACTCAGCAAGTGGCGACGATCATGGACAACAGCCGCAGCCTCACCGACAGCAGCGTCGAACTGACCCGTCGCGCCGGTGGCTCACTGGAAAGCATCACCCGCACCGTCTCGGCGATCCAGGCGATGAACCAGCAGATCGCCGCAGCCGCCGAGCAGCAGAGCGCCGTGGCCGAAGAGATCAACCGCAGCGTGCTGAATGTGCGCGATGTGTCGGATCAGACCTCGGCGGCGAGTGAAGAGACCGCCGCATCCAGCGTTGAACTGGCGCGGTTGGGCACGCATCTGCAGATGCTGGTGGGTCGATTCAAGGTTTAACAGCCCAAAAACAAAAGATCGCAGCCTTCGGCAGCTCCTACAGGTGTACACAAAACCTTGTAGGAGCTGCCGAAGGCTGCGATCTTTTTTGCCGTTAAAGAACCTGTCTTAGAAAGGCCTGAGCCCGCGGATCCTTCGGTGCATCGAAGAACTGCGCCGGCGCTGCATCTTCAAGCAACTTGCCGTGATCGAAGAACAACACCCGATCCGCTACTTCCCGAGCGAAACCCATTTCATGGGTCACGCAGACCATGGTCATGCCTTCCACGGCCAGGTTCTTCATCACGTCGAGCACTTCGCCGACCATTTCCGGATCGAGCGCCGAGGTCGGCTCATCGAACAACATCACCTTCGGCTCCATCGCCAACGCCCGGGCAATCGCCACGCGCTGTTGCTGACCGCCGGACAGGCGTGACGGAAATTCGTGAGCCTTCTGTGCAATGCCGACCTTTTCCAGCAACGCCATGGCCTTGGCTTCGCGTTCTTTCTTGCCGCGCTTGCGCACGACTTTCTGCGCCAGACAGAGGTTTTCCAGCACGGTCATGTGCGGGAACAGGTTGAAATGCTGGAAAACCATGCCGACTTCGCGGCGGTAGGCGTTGACGTCGGTTTTCGCGTCGGCCAGTTGCAGGCCATCGATGCTCACCGAACCGGAATCAAATTCCTCCAGACCATTGAGGCAACGCAGGAAGGTCGACTTGCCGGAACCCGACGGGCCGATCACCACCAGCACTTCGCCCTTGGCCACCGTCGTGCTGACGTTATCCACCGCGCGCACAACCTGCCCACGGGTGTCGAAGACTTTTACCAGATCGCGAACTTCAATCACTTTGCGCGAGCCTCCGCTCAAGCCGGCTGGCGATCTTCGACAGCGGCAGGTTGATCAACAGGTACAGGCCGGCAACGCAGAACAGGATTTCGAAAGGCGAAAATGAGGTGGTGATGACTTCCCGACCGCTTTTCAGCAGCTCGGTGATGGCGATCACCGACACCAGCGACGTGTCCTTGACCAGACTGATGAACTGCCCGGCCAGCGGCGGCAGCACCCGCTTGAACGCCTGCGGCAGGACCACGTGGCGCATCGACTGGCCGGCGCTCAGACCGAGCGAGCGCGCCGCCTCGTTCTGACCACGGGCGATCGATTGCACGCCGGAACGGATGATCTCCGCCACGTAGGCGCCAGTGAACAACGACAGCGCGGCGATCCCGGCGAACTCGCGGGACAGGTTCATCACCGTGCCGATGAAGAAATAGAAAATGAAGATCTGCACCAGCAGCGGTGTGCCACGGACCAGTTCGACGTAAATCGTCGACAGGTCGCGGAGAGTCGGGTTGCTCGACAGCCGGCACAGGCCGGTGACCAGACCAATCAGCAAGCCGAGCACGCCAGACACCAGCGACAGCCACAACGTCGTCCACAGTCCCCACAACAGCGGTCCTGCCGCCCAATGCCGGGTCACGCCGACGACATCGCCTTCAGCAACATCGTCGCCCTGAGCGAATTGCAGGCTGTTTTCGTCGACGGTCAGGCGCTGCTCGTCACCGGCATCGTTGCGCAGCGTGACCTCGGCACTGCTGCCCTTGCGCACCAGTTCGGTGACGGTGGAAATATCCGCGGCGCGCTGGGTTTCTTCTGCCTGGTAGGCGAAGTACTGCGGCACGCGATTCCAGCGCCATTCGTAGGACATCAGCGACGTGGCGTAATACAACGCGCCCGCCAAGCCGACCAGCACCAGCACGGTGAGGACGTGCCAGGGCCATTGGGCTTTTTTCTGTTTCATTGCAGGTTCCGGGATTTGTGTTGCCCTTCAGGGTCTTTTCGCGAGCAAGCTCGCTCCCACAGGTCCAGCGTCTGACACAAAATGTGTGTTCACCTGAATCACTGTGGGAGCGAGCTTGCTCGCGAATGGGGCGACTCGGTCTGGCAGACCGGGCTTATTCCATGTCCTTGAGCCACTCGGTGCTCTTGAACCACTTGTCATGGATGCGATCGTAGGTGCCGTCTTCGTGGATCTGGTGCAGGAAGTTGTTGATGAAGTTAAGGCTATCGTAATCGCCCTTCTTCAGACCGAAGGCCAGCGGCTCGTAGGTGAACGGCTTGTCGAGAAACACCAGTTTGCCGGCGCCGACCTTGTTCAGCGCAACGACGTTGTACGGCGCGTCGTAGATAAAGGCGTCAGCCTTGCCATTGACCACGTCGAGCACGGCTTCCTGCTCGTTGTCGTAGCCGTGGTACTTGGCTTTGGAGATCAGCTTCCTGGCGACCATTTCGCCGGTGGTGCCGAGCTTGGAGGTGATGCGGTAGTCAGCCGTGTTCAGGTCTTTGTAGGACTTGATGGTGCCTTCCAGCTCCTTGCGGATCAGCAGGGTCTGGCCGACGACGATGAACGGATCGCTGAAGTTCAGGCGCAGATTGCGCTCCTGGGTGAGGGTCATACCGCTGCCGATCATGTCGAACTTGTCGGTCATCAGCGCCGGGATGATGCCGTCGTAACCGGTCGAGACCAGCTCGAGCTTGACGCCCATGGCCTTGGTCATGGCCTTGAGGATATCGACTTCGAAACCGATGATTTCGCCACGTTTGTTGGTCATCTCGAACGGCATGTAGGTCGGGTCCATGCCGACTTTCAGCGAGCCGCGCTTTACCGCTTCATCGATAGCGCCGGCCTGCGCCGCATTGACTGCAACCAGTGCCGTGACGCCGACCAGCAGCATCGACAGATACTTCTTCATCTTCAAGTCCCCAAAACCATTGCGTGTGCGGCGCGAAAACCAACAGTTACAGGCAAAAAGCCCGGGTGCGCCAATTCGGAGACGGATGCTAACGCACTCGTTCATTAGCACAAGGCTTTTTGCCGGCAATTGTTGTGATGGGTCAGGCCGTACAAGCAAAGATCGCAGCCTTCGGCAGCTCCTACACAGGATCGATGTACACCCTGTAGGAGCTGCCGAAGGCTGCGATCTTTAAAAAAAAGCCCCGCATTCGCGGGGCAATTTCATCAGGCCGGCTGAGCCTGCAGGCTCACCGGTCGCAACGGCAGCAACGGCGCATGCGGATCGGCTTTCACCGAGGCGCGCCAGGCGTCCAGCCACTCGGCGAGACCTTCGGCCCAGACCTGCTCATGCAGGCGTGCCAGTGCAACAGGGTCGCTGAGCAGTTGCAGGCGATCATGGTTGTTCAGCCCGGACGGGCCGACCTTGATCGCGTGACGCACGCGCTCCTGACGTAGCCACTCGATCGGCTCGGCGTGACCGTGACGCGAAGTCGCCAGCGAGCACGCCAGGGCGTTCTGCTGCGGGTCGACCACGGCGCGGACGAAGCCGTCGTTGAGGGCGTGATAACGGTTCTCGTGGGTGTACTGATCGGTCGCCAGCAGCGCCTGTGGCGGATTGTATTCCTCAGGAATGAGGAACAGGCTCTCGTCACGGGACTTCAGGCCCAGACCGACGCGGCTGGAGATCACCGACACCGGGATCGACAGCATCAGCGAACCGACGATCGGCACCAGCCACCACAAGAAGCTCGGGTTCAGCCAGATCACCAGCAGCGCCCAGAAGAAGCCCAGCAATGTCTGCGGACCATGGCGCTTGACCGCTTCGCTCCACGGCGTCGAGTCGTCGTCACGCTGCGGCGAGTTCCAGGTCGCGGCCCAGCCGAGGAACGCGGCGAGGACGAAGCGGGTGTGGAAAATCATCCGCACCGGCGCCAGCAGCATGGAGAACAACATCTCCAGCAGCATCGACAAGGTCACCTTGAACTTGCCGCCGAACTCTTTCGCGCCCTTGGCCCAGATCAGGATGATGCTCAACAGCTTCGGCAGGAACAGCAGCACGATGGTCGTCGAGAACAGCGCAATGGCTTTGTCCGGGTGCCATTGAGGCCACAGCGGATAGAGCTGGCGCGGTTCGAGGAAGTATTGCGGCTCCATCAACGTGTTCACCGCCAGCAGCGCAGTCGACAACACGAGGAAGAAGAACCACAACGGCGCCGACAGGTAGGACATCACGCCGGTCAGGAACACCGCACGGTGTACCGGGTGCATGCCCTTGACCAGGAACAGGCGGAAGTTCATCAGGTTGCCGTGGCACCAGCGACGGTCACGCTTGAGCTCATCGAGCAGGTTCGGCGGTAGTTCTTCGTAGCTGCCCGGCAGATCGTAGGCAATCCACACGCCCCAACCGGCACGGCGCATTAGCGCAGCTTCAACGAAGTCGTGGGAAAGGATCGCACCGGAGAACGCGCCCTTGCCCGGCAACGGCGCCAGGGCGCAGTGGTCGATGAACGGCTTCATGCGAATGATCGCGTTGTGACCCCAATAGTGGGATTCACCCAACTGCCAGAAGTGCAGGCCGGCAGTGAACAGCGGGCCATACACACGGGTAGCGAACTGCTGCATGCGCGCATACAGGGTGTCCATGCCCGACGCACGCGGCGCGGTCTGGATGATCCCGGCGTCCGGCGTGGCTTCCATCAGGCGCACCAGACTGGTCAGGCATTCGCCGCTCATCACCGAGTCGGCGTCGAGCACGACCATGTACTTGTAGTCACCGCCCCAACGACGGCAGAAGTCGTCGAGGTTGCCGCTCTTGCGCTTCACACGACGGCGACGGCGGCGATAGAAGATCTTGCCGAAGCCCTTGGCTTCGCGGCAGACGTCCAGCCAGGCCTGCTGTTCGGCGACGCAGATATCGGTGTCGTTACTGTCGCTGAGGACGAAAAAGTCGAAGCGATCCAGATCACCGGTCGCGGCGACCGATTCAAACGTCGCACGCAGACCGGCGAATACACGCGGCACGTCTTCGTTGCAGATTGGCATCACCAGCGCAGTACGCGCATCTTTCGGAATCGGCTCGTTACCGGCGCTTTTCCCGGAAATACGGTATTTATCGTGACCGGTGAGCAACTCGAGGAAGCCCATCAGCGCGGTCCAGAAACCGGCGGACACCCAGCAGAACAGAATCCCGAACAGAATCAGGATGCTGGTTTGCAGCGCATACGGCAGCACTTGCGTAGCGGTTTGCAGCAGCGGTTGATGCAGGACTTCATCGAGATCGACGAACGACCAGCCCTGGTAAGGCATGATGCCCTTCATGTACCAGCCGGCGACGATGGTCTGGCCGAGCATCAGCAGCAACAGGATGTAGCGACGGATCGAACCGACGGTGCGCCAGCGCGCGGCCGGCAGGACGTTGGCGTCCTTCGGTGGTTGCGGCGGGTTGGTGCGCCCGGTCATACGGCGCCAGCCACGCACCAGAATGTTGGTGCGCCACGGCTCCGGCACGACCTTGGTACGGCGGATCGGCGGGGTCGCCTTGAGGCTGACCCGACCGCTGGAGTCGAGCACCAGCATTTCCGCTTCGGCCAGTTCTTCGGCAGTGCTCAGGGTCAGGCGCTTGCCCACCGAAGCCTGGGCGGCTTCGGCAGGGGCGTCGAATGTCGAGGACGACAGGCGTTCATGCAGCTCGCTGAACGACTGGCAACCCGCGAGTTCCGCGCGTTGCTCGTCGGTCATCGGCAGATGCGCCAGATACTCGGACAGAGTCTCTGGCTGTACGTGTGAGTTACTCATCGGCAGGCAACTGATAGCTCCAGGTCTCGGTCAGGACTTCTTCAGTCGGCGCCGATTCCGGTGTGGCTGGGGCCGCGTCGGCAGCGACTGGCTGCTTGGCGTCTTTGTTGGCCTTGTCCTTGGCATCGGCTGCCGGCTTGGCTTCAGCCTGTTTGGCTTCGGCGGCCTTCGCTTCCTTGTCGAGTTTCTCCTGTTGCTTGGCGGCAACCTTGTCAGCCTTGGCGACCGACGAGTTGGAAGCCGGCACCGATTTGGCCAGATCCGCGGTGACCACCGGCTGAACCAGTGCGGCGCGCATCTCGGTCGCCTTGCTGGCGTCCTTGATCTTCATTCGCAGGGTCAAGCGCCAGCCCTTGGTTTCCGGGTTGTAGCGCACGCTGTTCTCGACCAGTTCGGCGTTGTCGCCGACGCTGACCTGACTGCGCACGTCGGCGTCCGGCGTCAGGGCCGCCAGCGACGGGCCTTCGAAGTCGACCAGATAGGCAACGCTGCCATCCGGCTGACGGATCAGGTTCGATTGCTTGACGTCACCGGTCGAACGCAGGGTCTGCGCCACCCAGGCGCTGTCCGGCGCGTGGATTGCTGCTTCGTCCATGGTCCAGTGCATGCGATAGGCGAAGTCCAGCGGCTGGCCCGGCTCAGGCATTTTTTCCGGGCTCCAGAACGCAACGATGTTGTCGTTGGTTTCGTCAGCGGTCGGAATCTCTACCAGATCGACGGTGCCCTTGCCCCACTCGCCCTTCGGCTCGATCCAGGCGCTTGGGCGCTTGTCGTATCGATCGTCGAGGTCTTCGTAGTGGCTGAAGTCGCGGCCACGCTGCAGCAGGCCGAAACCACGCGGGTTCTCGACGCTGAAGTTGCTCACGGCCAGATGTTTAGGGTTGTTCAGCGGACGCCAGATCCACTCGCCGTTGCCGGCATGGATCGACAGACCGCTGGAGTCGTGCAGTTCACGACGGTAGTTGAGGACTTTCGACGGCTGGTTGGCGCCGAACAGGAACATGCTGGTCAGCGGCGCGATGCCCAGTTTGCCGACCTTGTCACGCAGGAACATCTGCGCCTTGACGTCGACGATGGTGTCGCTGCCCGGACGCAGGATCAGCCGATAGGCACCGGTGGCGCGCGGCGAATCGAGCAGGGCGAAGATCACCAGGTGCTTGTCGCCGGGCTTCGGCTGCTGGATCCAGAACTCGCGGAAACGCGGGAATTCTTCACCCGACGGCAGCGCGGTATCGATCGCCAGACCACGGGCCGACAGACCATAGGTGTGGCCCTTGCCGACGACGCGGAAGTAACTCGCGCCGAGCATGGTCATGATCTCGTCTTGCTTGTCGGCCTTGTTGATCGGGTACAGCACACGGAAACCGGCGTAGCCCAGTTGTTCGGTGGCTTTCGGATCGAATTTCAGGTCGCCGAAATCGAAGCGGCTCGGATCGTATTTGATCTCGGAGACGGTGTTCGCGGTGATTTCGTTGATTTTCACCGGCGTATCGAAGTGCATACCCTGGTGATAGAAGGAGAGCTTGAACGGCGTCTTCTGATCGGCCCACTCAGCCTTTTCGGTGAGGAAGCGGATCTTCTGGTAGTCCGCGAACTTCATTTCGCGGAATTCGTTCGGCAGGTTGCTGCGCGGGGCTTCGAACTTCTGCCCGGCCAGCTCTTTGGCCTTGGCCGATACGTCGTCAAGATTGAACGCCCAAAGCTGACCGGCGCTGAGCAGGCACAGGAGCGCCGAACCCGCTACCAGAGCACTTCGCATGCGTTTGGCAGACATTTTTGCTGCATTACAGGGACTAACAATCACGAGCAACCCTCGCCGAAAACAGATCAATAAACCAACGGCCAGCTATCTTTATGCCAGGTTGGCGAGCATTGTTCCGACTCCGCCGGGGCAAAATGATTCCCCAATCGGATCCAGACAAGTCTCTACCTAAGTCAAAACGGATCAACGAATGTCGATCCCCGCAGCGCGCGATTATCTAGTAGCCCGGATGACAACGCATCAGGGGTAACAAAGTATTTATCGCGAAAACAGCCTAAAAACAGGCGAAACGTCCGAAAAAGATGTTTCAGGCACCGTCAGGTCTGTAACAAAAAGGTAACCGGGCCATCGTTGACCAGGTGCACCTGCATATCGGCGCCGAATCTACCTGATGCCACAGTGCCATGCACCTGTTTCGCCCCGCTCAATAAATAGTCGAACAATTCCTCACCCAGTGCCGGCGGTGCGGCCGTGGAAAAGCTCGGGCGCAGGCCGCTTTTGGTGTCGGCGGCGAGGGTGAACTGCGAGACCAGCAGCAACCCGCCGCCCACATCCGCCAAGGACAGATTCATCTTGCCTTCGGCGTCACTGAATACCCGATAGTTAAGCAGCTTATGCAGAAGTTTGTCGGCGCTGGCACGCGTGTCGTCGGGTTCTACCGCCACCAGCACGAGCAAACCTTGATCGACCGCGCCGACCACCTCGCCAGCGACCTCGACCCGCGCACCGCGTACGCGCTGCAACAGCGCCTTCATGCTTCTTCGAGCGGCAGATCGAGCAGGCGCTGAGCCATTTTGCTCGCAGCGCGCACCAGTGCATCGGTGATACCCGGCTCGGACGCGGCATGACCGGCGTCACGGATCACCTGCAATTCGCTGTTCGGCCAGGCCTGGTGCAACTCCCAGGCATTGTCGAGCGGGCAGATCACGTCGTAGCGACCGTGAATGATCACGCCGGGCAAGTGGGCGATCTTGCCCATGTCGCGGATCAGCTGGTTCGGCTCAAGGAAGGCGTTGTTGGTGAAGTAATGGCATTCGATCCGCGCAATCGACAGCGCGCGCTGCGGCTCGGAGAAGCGATCAACCACCAGCGGGTTCGGCCGCAGGGTCGCGGTGCGCCCTTCCCAGGTCGACCACGCCTTGGCCGCATGCATCTGGGCGATCTGGTCGTTGCCGATCAGGCGTTTGTGGAAAGCGCTGAGCAGGTCGTCGCGCTCGTCCAGCGGGATCGGCGCGATGTAGTCCTGCCAGTAATCGGGAAACAGACGGCTGGCGCCGGCCTGATAGAACCATTCGATTTCCTGCGGTCGGCAGAGAAAGATCCCGCGCAGAATCAGACCGTGGACCCGCTCCGGATGGGTTTGCGCGTAGGCCAGCGCCAGGGTAGAACCCCAGGAGCCGCCGAACAGCACCCATTTTTCGATACCCAGATGTTTGCGGATGCGCTCGAGATCCTCGACCAGATCCCAGGTGGTGTTGTTTTCCAGGCTGGCGTGCGGGGTGGAGCGACCGCATCCGCGCTGGTCGAACGTGACGATGCGATACAGATTCGGATCGAAATAGCGCCGGCTCTGGGCGTCGCAACCGGCGCCGGGGCCACCGTGGATGAACACCACCGGCAAACCCTCCGGCGAGCCGCTTTCATCGACGTACAGCGTATGGGTGTCATCGACAGCCAGATCGTGCCGGGCGTGAGGTTTGATCTGCGGAAACAAAGTCTGCATTGCGCGCTCCGTAAGGGGTCGAGGTCATCCCTGGGGGGACTCGAATTATTCTGCCGTTGGGCATCATAAACCCGATTTGCGTCAATGAGCATGCTCGCTCGTTGACGCAATTTATCTGCTGCATGCAAACCTTGTGGGAGCGAGCTTGCTCGCGAAAACGGCAGACCAGTCGAATTTGATGTCGACTGACACGACGCCTTCGCGAGCAAGCTCGCTCCCACAGGGGATGGTGGTGTTATTTGCAGTAATGTTTTTCACCCCAAGCGAGCAGTCCCTGCAGCAATTCCCGGAGCACCACCCGCGTCGGTTCGGCCAGGTCGGCGCGGTAGCGGAACGGTTCGAACTCTTCCATGTAGGTGGACTGGCACAATTCCAACTGCACCGCGTGGATGTTCTGCGCCGGGTCGCCGTACTGGCGGGTGATGTGCCCGCCCTTGAAGCGACCGTTGAGCACATGAGTGAACTGCTCGTGCCGCGCGCAGATCGTTTCCAGCTGCGTAGCGAGTTGCGGATCACAACTGGCGCCATTGAACGTGCCGAGATTGAAATCCGGCAGTTTGCCGTCGAACAGGTGCGGGATGATCGAGCGGATCGAGTGCGCGTCGAACAGCAGCGCGTAGCCGAATTCGGCTTTCAATCGCGCCAGCTCTTCCTGCAGCGTGCGATGGTACGGCGTCCAGACCTGCTCCAGGTAAGTTGCACGTTCTTCTCTCGAAGGCTCATGCCCTTCGCGGAACAACGCAATGCCGTCGAACAAGGTCGCCGGATATAAACCGGTGGTCGCCCCGGCATACAACGGCTTGTCGTCGGACGGCCGGTTGAGGTCGATGACGAAACGCGAATACTCGGCAGCCAGGGTGCTGGCGCCCAGTTCCTCGGCAAAATCGTAGAGCTGCGGGATATGCCAGTCGGTGTCCGGCAAACTCTTCGCGGCGGGGATCAACCCGGCTTCGACCGCCGGGGTCAGACGCACGCCGGCGTGGGGCATGCTGATCAGCAGCGGCACGCGGCCTTGTTTGAAATTCAGAACCTTATTCACAACCGCCCTCCTAGAAATTCGATTCAACGCCGTGACGCACGACGCGCTTGTCCAGATCGCCCCCGAGCCAATAGGCCAGATCCGCCGGACGCTCGATGTCCCATGCGACAAAGTCGGCGACCTTGCCGACCTCCAGCGAGCCGCGGGTGTCAGCCATGCCCAATGCCTGCGCGGCATGAAGGGTTGCCCCGGCCAGGGCTTCTTCCGGAGTCATGCGAAAACAGGTGCAGGCCATGTTCAACATCAGGCGCAACGACAGCGCCGGCGAGGTGCCGGGGTTGAGGTCACTGGCGATGGCGATCTTCACCTTGTGTTTGCGCAGTGCATCCATTGGCGGTAATTGAGTTTCACGCAGAAAATAGAACGCGCCCGGCAGCAGCACCGCGACAGTGTCGGATGCAGCCATGGCGATGGCGTCGTCCTCGTCCATGAATTCCAGATGATCGGCGGACAAGGCTTTATAGCGCGCGGCAAGGCTCGAGCCGTGCAGCGAAGACAATTGTTCGGCGTGCAGTTTTACCGGTAGACCGAGTTGTTGCGCGGCAACGAACACCCGCTCGACCTGCTCCGGCGAGAACGCCAGGTATTCGCAGAACGCATCCACGGCATCCACCAGACCTTCAGCAGCGAGGGCCGGGAGCATCTCGCTGCAGACCAGATCGATGTAATCGTCGGCGCGATCCTTGTACTCCGGCGGCAACGCGTGCGCCGCCAGGCAAGTGCTGCGTACGCTGATCGGCAGTTCTTCGGCCAGGCGCCGGATGACCCGCAGAAGCTTGCGCTCGTTGGCCAGATCGAGGCCGTAGCCGGATTTCATTTCCACCGTGGTCACGCCGTCGCGCATCAGGCTTTTCAAGCGCTTGGCGGCGCTGGCGAACAGCTCGTCTTCAGTGGCTTCGCGCGTGGCGCGCACGGTGCTGGCGATGCCCCCGCCCTGCGCGGCGATCTCGGCGTAGCTGACGCCTTGCAGACGCTGCTCGAACTCGCCGCTGCGGTTGCCGCCGAACACGGTGTGGGTGTGACAGTCGATCAGCCCGGGCGTGACCCACGCACCTTGCAGGTCATTGACCGCCGGGTATTCGCCGGACGGCAGTTGAGTGCGCGGGCCGATCCACTCGATCAGCGTGCCGGACGTCACGATCGCGGCATCCTCGATGATCGAATAGGCGCCGTTGGCCATGGTTGCGACGTGGCAGTGTTGCCAGAGGGTTTTCATCCCGGTTCCTCGTCTTGTTCAAAATCGATTCGCGAGCAGGCTCGCTCCCACAGTTGAATAGCGTTCCCCTGTGGGAGCGAGCCTGCTCGCGAAGAGGCCATCACAGGCTCGGCAAAAGCTTCACCGAAACCAGCTCGGTCAAACACCGCGAAGCCAGCAATTCAGTCGCCGCATTGATATCCGGCGCAAAAAACCGGTCCTTCTCATAAAACGGCACTTCCCTGCGCAGGATCGCCCGCGCCTGTTCCAGCTTCGGCGAGGTCTTCAGGCCGTTGCGCAGATCCAGGCCCTGCGCCGCCGCCAGCCATTCCACCGCAAGAATCCCGCGAGTGTTTTCAGCCATTTCCCACAGACGCTTGCCCGCAGCGGGCGCCATGGAAACGTGGTCCTCTTGGTTAGCCGAAGTCGGCAGGCTGTCCACCGAATGCGGATGGGCCAGGGCCTTGTTCTCGCTGGCCAGTGCCGCCGCGGTGACCTGGGCGATCATGAAACCGGAGTTCACCCCGCCATTGGCGACGAGGAACGGCGGCAGTTGCGACATGTGCTTGTCCATCATCAGCGAGATGCGCCGTTCGCTCAGCGAGCCGATTTCGGCGATGGCCAGAGCCAGATTGTCAGCGGCCATGGCCACCGGTTCGGCGTGAAAGTTGCCGCCGGAAATCACATCGCCTTCAGTGGCGAATACCAGCGGATTATCCGACACCGCGTTGGCTTCCACCGCCAGCACTTCAGCGGCCTGCCGGAACTGGGTCAGGCAGGCGCCCATGACTTGCGGCTGGCAGCGCAGCGAATACGGATCCTGGACCTTGTCGCAGTTCTGGTGCGAGGCAGAGACTTCGCTGCGCTCACCGAGCAGATCGCGGTAGGCCGCAGCGGCATCGATCTGTCCTCTCTGCCCACGCGCGGCATGAATGCGCGCGTCGAACGGCGAGCGCGAACCGAGCACGGCTTCTACGGTGAGACTGCCCAGCGCCAAGGCACCGGCGAACAGGTCTTCGCCTTCGAACAAACCACGCAGCGCAAACGCTGTGGAAACCTGAGTACCGTTGAGCAGCGCCAGACCTTCTTTAGCCGCTAAAGTCAGCGGCGTCAGGCCGGCGACTTTCAGTGCTTGAGTGGCATCAAGCCATTCGCCCTTGTAGCGCGCCTTGCCCTCGCCCAGCAGCACCAGCGACATGTGCGCCAACGGCGCCAGATCGCCCGACGCACCGACCGAACCTTTCAGCGGAATGTGCGGATAGACCTCGGCATTGACCAGCGCAATCAGCGCATCGATCACCTGCCGACGGATCCCGGAGAAACCGCGGCTGAGGCTGTTGACCTTGAGCACCATGATCAGTCGCACAAGGTCATCGCTGATCGGCTGGCCGACGCCGGCCGCGTGCGAGAGCACCAGCGAACGCTGCAGGTTCTCCAGGTCTTCGCTGGCGATGCGCGTCGAGGCCAGCAGGCCGAAACCGGTGTTGATGCCGTAGGCGGTGCGGTTCTCCGCAAGAATTTGTTCGACGCAGGCGACGCTGGCCTCGATCTGCGCGCTGGCGCTGTTGTCGAGGGTCAACGTGACGGGATGCTGGTAGACTTCACGCAGTTGGGCCAGGCTCAGTTGGCCGGGGATCAGGTTCAGCGCAGTCATTAAAATGCTCCTGTTAGGCATTGTTATTAACTACCAGTCGCTCCGGAGCATTCCGTTATCCGTCGTTTCTCGTCTTGTGAACGATCCACGCCTTGGCACGCTGGTATGAGTAGTTGTCAGTGCAAATCCGGTAGAACGTTGTGCGGCAGATTCGGGTCTTTCAAGACGCTTGCAGCGGCAGCGATGTCCGGCGCCAGCCAGCGATCCTGATCGTAGGCGGGGACCGTTTCGCGCAGCAGTTTCCACGCGCGGTCAGTGCCCACGCCAAAGCGCTGTTCCTTGAGGAATTCAAACGCCTGCGCCGCCAGCAGATATTCAATCGCGAGGATCTGTGTGCAGTTTTCCAGGGCGCGGTGCAGCTTCAGCGCGGCGTTGGTGCCCATGCTCAGGTGATCTTCCTGCAGGCCCGAGGTGATGTAGTTGTCGAGTACCGCCGGTTGCCCCAACTGGCGGTTTTCCGCACACAGCGAAGCGGCGACGTACTGCACGATCATCATCCCCGAGTTGACCCCGGGGTTGGCCACCAGAAACGCTGGCAGACCGCTGACGTGCGGATTGACCAAACGGTCCAGACGGCGCTCGGCAATCGAGCCGATTTCAGCCATGGCAATCGCCAGCAGATCCGCAGCCATCGCCACGGATTGACCGTGCGGGTTGGCCTGCGACATCACCCGGAAATTGTCCGGTGTGCCGAGCAGTAACGGGTTGTCGGTGCAGCCGTTGAGCTCCGCTTCGACCTGCTTTATTGCGTGCTCCAGTTGATCACGCGCGGCGCCGTGCACCTGCGGGATCGAGCGGATGCTCAGCGCGTCCTGAGTGCGAATGCCTTTGCTTGCGGCGATCACTTGGCTGCCATCGAGTAATGCACGCAGATTTTGGCCGACCTGCTGCATGCCCGGATGCGGCTTGAGCGCAATGATCTCGGCATCGAAGGCATCGATCTGGCCGCGCTGGGCTTCGAAACTCATCGCACCAATGACATCGGCCCATTGCAGCAGCCGCGTAGCATCGGCAATCGCCAGGCAACTGAGGCCGGTCATGCAGGGTGTGCCGTTGACCAGACACAAGCCATCCTTCGCGCCGAGCTGCACAGGTTGCAGGCCCTGTTCGGCCAGCGCCTGTTGCGCCGAAATGATCTGCCCGCGATAACTGACATTGCCAACCCCGAGCAACGCGATGCCGATGTGCGCCATGTGCGTCAGATAACCCACCGAACCCTGCGACGGCACCTGCGGGGTGATGCCGCGATTGAGCAGCGCCAGCAGCCCTTCGACCACACGCCGATGCAGGCCGGACTTGCCGTGGCTGTAGTTGTGGATCGCAGCGCAGATGATTGCGCGGGTCTGCTCGTCGCTGAGCACCGGGCCGACACCGCAGGCATGGCTGAGCAAGGTGTTGCGCGAGAGTTGGCTGAGCTGTTCGTCCTGCAGCGAGACGTTGGACAGACCGCCCAGACCAGTATTGACGCCATAGGCGCGCTCGCCGCTGGCGACGATGCGCTGGACGATCGCCTGAGCGTTGTCGATGCGCGCCCAGGTGTCGCTGGACAGTTCCAGCGGCGCGCCGTGACGGGCAACGGCGACCACGTCCTGCCAACGCAGAGGCGCACCGGTGATGATGATTTTTTCAGCCTGGGACATCTAAAACCTCAACCGTAATATTGATGCAGCTCTGCCGGCCCCTTCGCGAGCAAGCTCGCTCCCACATTGGAATGCGGTCTCCTGTGGGAGCGAGCTCGCTCGCGAAGGGGCCGGCCGCATCACCGCAAGTTTGTTAAACCACAGCCGCCCGCCGCTGCACAAACCGGTCGACATACTCATCGGCCGGTGAATGCAGGATTTCCCGTGGCGTACCCACCTGAATCAACCGTCCGTCCTTGAGAATCGCGATGCGGTTGCCGATGCGCACGGCTTCGTCGAGGTCGTGTGTGATGAAGACGATGGTCTTGTGCAGGGTCTTTTGCAGCTCCAGCAACTGGTCCTGCATCTCGGCGCGGATCAGCGGATCCAGCGCACTGAACGCTTCGTCCATGAGAATGATGTCAGTGTCCGCCGCCAACGCCCGGGCCAGGCCAACGCGCTGACGCATGCCGCCGGAGAGCTGGTGCGGGTATTTGTTTTCGTAGCCTTTGAGACCGACGGTGTTGATCCAGTGCAGCGCGCGTTCGGCGCAGACCTGCTTGCTTTCGCCACGGACTTTCAGGCCATAGGCGACGTTATCGAGCACGGTCTTGTGCGGCAGCAGGCCGAAGCTCTGGAACACCATGCTGATCTTGTGCCGGCGAAATTCGCGCAGGGCGTCCATGTCGTACTGCAGGATGTCCTCGCCATCGACCAGAATCGCCCCGCTGGTCGGATCGATCAGGCGATTGAAGTGGCGCACCAGGGTGGATTTGCCCGAGCCGGACAGGCCCATGATCACAAAAATTTCGCCGGTGCCGATGCTCAGTGACAGGTCGTTCACGCCAACCACGCAACCGGTTTCGCTCAGCACCTGATCCTTGCTCTTGCCTTGGCCGACCATGGCCAGCGCATCCTTGGCGCGGTTGCCGAAAATTTTGAAGACGTTTTTGACTTCGATCTTGCTCACGCTTGCGTTGCTCATTTGCTCACCTCGTGGCGTGGCCGACCGTACGCTTGAGTGATGCGGTCGATGACCACAGCGAGAATCACGATCGCCAGCCCGGCTTCCAGACCGCGACCGACGTTGAGGGTCTGAATGCCCACCAGCACGTCCTCACCGAGGCCGCGGGCGCCGATCATCGAAGCGATGACCACCATCGACAGGGCCATCATCGTGGTCTGGTTGATCCCGGCCATGATGCTCGGCAACGCCAGCGGCAATTGCACGCCGAACAGTTGCTGCCAGCGGTTGGCGCCGAAGGCATTAATCGCTTCCATCACTTCACCATCGACCTGGCGAATACCCAGGTCGGTCAGGCGAATCAGCGGTGGCGCGGCGTAGATCACCGTGGCGAAAATCGCCGGCACCTTGCCCAGGCCGAACAGCATCAGCACCGGAATCAGGTACACGAAACTCGGCATGGTCTGCATGATGTCGAGCAACGGCATCAGCACCGAACGCAGACGATTGCTGCGCGCCGAGAGGATCCCCAGCGGGATGCCGATCAGCACCGAAATGATCGTCGCGACCATCATCAGCGCGAGGGTCTGCATGAGCTTGTCCCAGAGGCCGACCGCGCCCACCAGAAACAACAAGCCGACAATCACGGCGGTGGTGACTACCTTACGCGTGGCGTGCCAGGCGATGACACCGACGATCGCCAGCATCAGCCACCACGGCGCAGCACGCAGCAGACCTTCAAGGCTGACGATGGCCCATAGCAGCGTGTCGGAGATGTGGCGGAACACGTCGCCGTAATTGGTCACCAGCGAATCGACCCAACCGTTGACCCAGTCGGCGATGGAAAAGGTAAAGCTTTCGGGAAACATAAGGGACTCTCAATCAAGGGGGTTGCGATCAAGCGTCCGGCTGCCAGTGTCGGCAGCCGGGGAAACCTGACCTACAAGGCCGCGTCGATTTTCTTGGCTGCGTCGTCGCTCACCCATGCGTGCCAGACTTCAGGATGTTCCTTGAGGAAGATTTTCGCCAGTTTTGCCGACTCGATACGTTCCTTGGCCATGCGGCCGAGGTTCTGGTTGAGCAGGTCGATCGGCAGGTTGACCTTCTCCAGCACGGCGACCAGTTCCGGGGCTTCGTCGTGGAAGGTTTTCGACAGGCCGACCTTGATGGTCACGCGCTTGTCGACTCCCGGTTTCTCTTCGAGTTTGACCGCATCGATCTGCCCCATCAGCGGGGTCGGCGACCAGTAGTAGAAGAGGATCGGCTCGCCCCGCTTGTAGCTCGACAGCACTGCCGCATCCAGCGCAGGGCCGGTGCCCGGGCGGAAGTTGGTGTAGCTGTTTTCCAGACCGTAGCTCTTGAGCATTTCGCTGTTGTCGAGTTCGCAGGTCCAGCCGGCCGGGCAGTTATAGAAGCGGCCCTTGGACGGCTCTTCGGCGTCCTTGAACACGGCGGCGTATTTACCCAGGTCGGCGATGTTTTTCAGGTCCGGGGCTTTCGGCTCCAGCTTGCGCTTGGCATCGCCTTCGATGACGTAACGCGGCACGTACCAGCCTTCGACCGCGCCCACCACCGGTGCACCGACACCGACGACCTTGCCGGCCTTCTCGGCCTTGTTCCAGACCTCGCTGCGGCCGACCCACTCTTCGGCAAACACTTGAATATCGTTGCTGCTCAGGGCGTTTTCCATGGTGATGGAATTGCCCGGCAGGCTGTCGGTCTTGCAGCCGTAACCTTTCTCCAGCACCACTTGCAGCACGTCGGTCAGGAGCATGCCGCTTTCCCAGTTCAGCCCGGCGAATTTCACCGGTTTGCCCGATTCGCACCAGCCGACGGCTTGGGTCGCACCGGCACTGGCCAACAGGCCCATGGACAGCAATGTGGTCAGCAGGGTCTTGTTCGATTTCATTGTCGTGACGCTCCTAATCATGAATGGGCTTACGGCAGTTCAAGAGGCATCCAGCCTGGTCCACGTCCAGATCAGGCCTGCGCCGCAGCGCGACCGGTTCCGCTGGTTTTTGCTTGTACGACGCTGTTCTGCTCGACCGGCAGAATCAGCTGATCGGGCACTGCGCTGTGCCATTTTTTCGCGCAGAAGTAATAGACCGCGGCCGGCAGCACCAGGCCGATGATCCAGGAAATGTCCACATCACCCAGGGCCGCCACCAACGGCCCGGTATAGAACTTGGTCGAGATGAACGGCAGCTGTACCAGTACGCCGAACACATAGACGCTGATGCCGAGCAGATTCCAGCGGCCGTAGCGCCCGTTCGGATCGGCCAGCGCCGGCACGTCGTAGCGCTCGCGGGTGATGCAGTAGTAGTCGACCAGATTGATCGCGCTCCACGGGGTGAAGAAGGCGAGCAGAAACAGGATGAACGACTTGAACGCACCGAGGAACGAGTGCTGGCCGAGCAGGGCAATCAGCGTCGCCGCGCCGACGATGAACAGCACGAACACCAGGCGCTGCATACGGGTCACCGTCAGGTGTCCTTTGAAGCCACTGATGATGGTCGCGATGCACATGAAGCTGCCGTAGGAGTTCAGCGTCGAAATGGTCACCTTGCCGAACGCGATGCTGAAATACAGCAGCGCGGCGGTGGCGCCGGTACCGCCGAGGCCGACGATGTAGGCAACTTCATGGCCTGCGAATTGACCGTTGGCCGAAGCGGCAGCAAACACGCCGAGGATCATCGCCACCTGCGCGCCGATCACCGAGCCTGCGCCAGCGGCGAAAAAGGTTTTCACCGACGAAGTAGCGCTCGGCAAGTAGCGCGAGTAGTCCGCGACATACGGGCCGAAAGCGATCTGCCAGGACGCGGCCAGCGACACCGCGAGGAGAAAGCTGCTCCAGCTGAAATGACGGATTTGCAGGAGTGCACCGACGTCGGTCTGGCTCATCAGCCGCCAGAACAGAAACACGAAAGCGATCACGCCAATGACACTGGCGACGCGGCCGATCCAGTGAATCACCCGATAGCCGAGCACCGTGACCAGCACGATGACACTGGCGAAAATCAGGATGCCAACGCTATCGCTGACACCGAACAACTGACCCAGCGCCTGCCCGGACAGCACCGTCCCGGTGGCGGTGAAGCCGAGGTACATCAGGCACACCAGCACGATCGGAATCGCCGCGCCATAAACGCCGAATTGCACACGGCTTGAGATCATCTGCGGCAAGCCCAGTTTCGGCCCTTGCGCGGCATGCAGCGCCATCACGCCACCGCCGAGCAACTGACCGATCAACAGACCGATCAACGACCAGAACACATCACCGCCGAGCACCACAGCCAAGGCCCCGGTGACGATGGCGGTGATCTGCAGGTTGGCGCCCATCCACAGGGTGAACTGGCTGAACAGACGACCGTGTCTTTCCGCTTCCGGGATGTAGTCGATCGAACGCCTTTCGATCAACGGAGTACTGCCTGCACGTTCGTTGTTAACCGCCATGATTCAACCTCTGTGGATTGTTGTGCGTTGCGAGTGGGTTGATCTCTGTAGGAGCTGCCGAAGGCTGCGATCTTTTGCTCTTCGGCGTCGGTGAGGACGCCAAAAGATCGCAGCCTGCGGCAGCTCCTACAGGGGTTCAGCATTTATTTGCCAGTAATCATCGGCAGATTCAGCCCCTGCTCTTTCGCGCAGTCGATCGCAATCTGGTAACCGGCATCCGCATGGCGCATGACGCCGGTGGCCGGGTCGTTGTGCAGTACGCGAGCGATGCGCTCTGCGGCCTCATCGGTACCGTCGCAGACAATCACCATCCCCGAATGCTGCGAGAAGCCCATGCCGACACCGCCGCCATGGTGCAGCGATACCCAGGTCGCGCCGCTCGCAGTGTTCAGCAGCGCGTTGAGCAGTGGCCAGTCGGACACGGCGTCGGAACCGTCCTGCATCGATTCGGTTTCGCGGTTGGGACTGGCGACCGAGCCGGAGTCGAGGTGGTCGCGACCGATCACCACCGGTGCCGACAGCTCACCGCTACGGACCATTTCGTTGAAGGCCAGACCGAGCTTGGCGCGCAGGCCCAGGCCGACCCAGCAGATACGCGCCGGCAGACCCTGGAAGCTGATGCGCTCACGGGCCATGTCCAGCCAGTTGTGCAGGTGCGCGTCGTCCGGGATGAGCTCTTTGACCTTGGCGTCGGTTTTGTAGATGTCCTGCGGATCACCCGACAGCGCCGCCCAACGGAACGGGCCGATGCCACGGCAGAACAGCGGACGGATGTAGGCCGGAACGAAACCCGGGAAATCGAAGGCATTTTCGACGCCTTCTTCCTGGGCCATCTGCCGGATGTTGTTGCCGTAGTCGAAGGTCGGAATGCCTTGCTTCTGGAATTCCAGCATCGCTTTGACGTGCACGGCCATCGACTGCTTGGCGGCTTTGATCACAGCAGCCGGTTCGGTCTTGGCGCGGGCGCGGTATTCGTCCCAGCTCCAGCCGGCCGGCAGGTAACCGTTGAGCGGGTCGTGGGCGCTGGTCTGGTCAGTGACCATGTCCGGGCGCACGCCACGCTTGACCAGTACCGGAAGGATTTCCGCCGCGTTGCCGAGCAGCGCGATGGAGATTGCCTTGCCTTCCTTGGTGTATTTTTCGATGCGCGCCAAGGCGTCGTCGAGGTCTTTGGCTTGCTCGTCGACGTAACGGCTTTTCAGGCGGAAATCGATGCTGACCTGCTGGCATTCAATGTTCAGCGAGCAGGCGCCGGCCAGGGTGGCGGCCAGCGGTTGCGCGCCGCCCATGCCACCGAGGCCCGCGGTCAGCACCCAGCGACCCTTGAGGTCAGCGTTGTAATGCTGGCGACCGGCTTCGACGAAGGTTTCGTAGGTGCCTTGAACGATGCCCTGACTGCCGATGTAGATCCAGCTGCCAGCGGTCATCTGGCCGTACATGGCCAGGCCCTTGGCGTCGAGTTCGTTGAAGTGCTCCCAGCTCGCCCAGTGCGGCACGAGGTTGGAGTTGGCGATGAGCACGCGCGGCGCGTTGCTATGAGTCTTGAACACGCCGACCGGCTTGCCCGATTGCACCAGCAGGGTTTCGTCGTCGTTCAGGTGGGTCAGGCTCTCGACGATTTTGTCGTAGCACTCCCAGTTCCGGGCGGCGCGGCCGATGCCACCGTAGACCACCAGTTCTTTCGGGTTCTCGGCGACTTCCGGGTCGAGATTGTTCATCAACATGCGCAGCGGCGCTTCGGTCAGCCAGCTCTTGGCGGTCAGCGTGTTACCGCGTGCGGCGCGAATCTGCACGTCACGAAACTTGTTGCTGTTCTGGGTATTGTCAGTCACGAAAAAGACTCCTCAGCGATCAATTCAAACCAACCCTGGCATTGGGCAGCAGCCTGCACGCGTCAATGCGTGACAAGCGAATCAGTGGACGCTGCGGAGAGTCTCGGACGACTCATACGCATACGTCTTTACTTGTACATACAAGCATATGCAATCAAGCGGCCAACTTGCTGGAGCGGTGTTCAAGAAAAACCATGGGCGAGGCTGGAGAGCGCCTGGAACAAGGGTTCTGACGTGAATGAAATTTTTCTGAGGTGTAGTTGAGAAAGGCGGGGGCTTGGCTGTGTGACTTGGACTTTGCGCCACGCTGGGGCGTTCGGTAACAAGTTGGTGCGAGGTTTGGGAACATCCAAAAGCACAAGATCGCAGCCTTCGGCAGCTCCCACGGGGTGTACCTTAATCCCACTGTAGGAGCTGCCGAAGGCTGCGATCTTTTAGATTGTCGAATCAGCGCGCAGTCAGCTCAATCACACAGCAGCCCGCATCGACGCAGACTTCAATAAGCCCGGAATTACCGTCCAGTTGCAGGCAATCATGTCGCCCCAACTGAGACCCGCTTGCCCCAACCTGCACTTGCAGCAAGTCACTGACACTGAACACCAGCACTGTCGATGCCGAACTGAAGAACCGCTGCTCGCCGGCCAACCACTGCAATCGCGCGCTGTAACGTTGCGGCGCGTAAATCAGATTGAAGTCGCGAATCGCACCGCCGAGCAAGGTGCAGGACACCTGACTTTCGCCGCTGAAAGCAAACGGGTCGAGGGGTAATAGTGGGTGGGTATCGTCACCGTCGACGCACAGGGTCATGCCGTCACCCTGCAACACGGTGATCACTCGCTGGTAACCGGCGAATGTCGAGAAACCGCCCGATTCAGCGATGTCGGCAATCGACAGGCGCCAGCCGAATCCATCCAGACCTGCGCCCGCATCCCGAGTAATTTCTTCGGTGCTGCCGCCACCGTTCTTCCACGGCATGCGTGGGTAGCCCTCAGCGCGTAAAACTTTTACCTGGCTCATTTGTGAAACCGACCCTCCAGACGATGACGCGAACCGGGATGAATCAAACGCGCCGCCGTCACCGGCTGACGCCCCGACCAGGTACGCCGACGAATCAACAAGCAGGGCTCGCCCTTTTCGATCTGCAGCAACTTGCATTCGGAAGGCTCGGCGAGTATCGCTTCGACCACGTGCTCGCCTTCGGTCAGCGGTGCGACCTGGTTGAGATAGGCATAAGGTGTTTGCAGGGTGAAATCCTGCTTGAGGTATTCCGGGGCAACCAGGGCGTTGACGAAACGGTCTTCGATTTGCACCGGAATGTCGTTTTCGTAATGCACGATCAGCGAGTGGAAGACTTTCTGCCCTTCGCGCATGTCCAGTGCCAGCGCGCGCTCGGAACCGGCGGCCTCTTCTTCGAGGGTGATGACCTGGCAGGTGTGGCGATGACCGCGCGAGGCGATTTCGTCGGCGATGTTGTGCACTTCGAACAGCGCGGACTGGCTCTTCGGTTCGGCGACAAAGGTGCCGACGCCTTGCATGCGCACCAGCAGGCCGTCAGCAGTCATCTCGCGCAGGGCGCGGTTGATGGTCATGCGGCTGAAGCCGAGCTGGCTGACCAGCTCGCTTTCGGACGGTACGCGGTAGTGCGGCGGCCAGTTACCGCTGTCGATCTGCTGGGTGATCATCTGTTTGACGCGGGCGTACAAGGGCGCCGGACTGTCGCCCATGTTCGCGGCCAACGGAGAGACTGGAGGCGGAGTCGGCACGGTTGATCCCTGTTCATTGGATGAAAGTGACTAGCTTGCCGGAGTTTACCGGGCAGGCAAACGTCTGTATATGTATATACAAATTACACACGATGGGGTGCCGAACGATGTCCGCCTTCTTTGCCGAACGCGCACTGCTGCCTAACGGATGGGCCAACAATGTACGTCTCGAGGTCAGCGCCGATGGCCTGCTGACCCGAATCCAGGCCGATTCCACCGCAGACGGTGCCGAGCGGCTGAACGGGCCTTTGCTGCCGGGGATGCCCAATCTGCACTCCCATGCCTTCCAGCGTGCGATGGCTGGATTGGCCGAAGTGGCCGGCAATCCTAACGACAGTTTCTGGACCTGGCGCGATCTGATGTATCGCCTCGTCGGAAAGATCAGCCCGGACCAGCTCGGCATCATTGCCCGCCAGCTGTACATCGAAATGCTCAAGGCCGGGTACACATCGGTGGCCGAATTTCATTACGTGCACCACGAGAGCAACGGCCAGCCGTATGCCGATCCGGCCGAACTGGCCTTGCGCATCAGTCAGGCCGCGAGCGAAAGCGGAATCGGTCTGACATTGCTGCCGGTGCTCTACAGCCATTCCGGTTTCGGTGGCCAGATGCCTAACGATGGCCAGCGGCGATTTATCAACAGCACCGAAAACTATTTGAATCTGCAATCGCGTCTGCAGCCCTTACTGGCACAGCAAAAGGCGCAATCGCTGGGGCTGTGTTTCCATTCGCTGCGTGCGGTCACGCCACAGCAGATCAGTGAAGTGCTGGCTGCCAGCGACAGACAATGCCCGGTACATATCCACATCGCCGAACAGCAGAAAGAAGTCGATGACTGCCTGAGCTGGAGCGGGCGGCGTCCGTTGCAATGGCTGTATGAAAACACCGAGGTCGATCAGCGCTGGTGTCTGGTCCACGCGACCCATGCGAATCCCGAGGAAGTCACGCTGATGGCCAACAGTCGCGCGATCGCCGGGCTGTGTCTGACCACTGAAGCCAATCTGGGCGACGGGATTTTCCCGGCGGTGGATTTTCTCGCCCAGGGCGGGCGCATGGGCATTGGCTCCGACAGCCATGTGTCGCTGAGCGTGGTGGAAGAATTGCGCTGGCTGGAATATGGCCAGCGCCTGCGCGATCAGCGGCGCAATCGCTTGTATGGCGCGGATCAGCCGATGGTCGGCCGCACGCTGTATGACGCGGCGCTGGACGGCGGCGCGCAGGCGTTGGGGCAGCCGATCGGTGCGCTGGAGGTGGGCAAGCGCGCGGACTGGATCGTGCTCGATGGCAACGATCCGTATCTGGCGACAGCGTCGGGGGACGGGATTCTCAATCGCTGGTTGTTCGCCGGCGGCGATCGGCAGGTGCGCGATGTGCTGGTGAATGGTCAGTGGGTGGTGCGCGATGGACGGCATTCTGGCGAAGAAGACAGCGCCCTAGCCTTTACCCAGGTCCTGCGCGATCTCTTGGGCTGATCCAAAACCAAACTGTGGGAGCGAGCCTGCTCGCGAACGCGGTGTATCAGTCAACATTCATATCGACTGACACGCCCTCTTCGCGAGCAGGCTCGCTCCCACATTTGATTTGTATAGCGGCTTAATTGGATGTCTTGGCCATCTGCCGATCCGACGCGCGCCAGATCAATCGCGTAGTGTCGTAGCCCTGCTGACGCGCCTTGCTCAGCAATTCTTCGCGCACTACGCCGTTGACAGTCGGCGTGCGTGACAGCAGCCACAGATACTTGCGACTTGGATCGCCGACAATCGCGGTCTTGTAATCGCCGCTGACGTACAACACCCAATACTCGCCCTTCGCCACACCCGGCACCAGGCGCGAGAACCAGTTATCGAATTCGACCCAGAGCTTATCGGTCTTGCCGGGCACCTGGGGATAAGCCGTGCCCTTGGCTTCTTCCCACTGCCAGTCCGGCGTCAGACAGCGGTTGAGCACGCCGACATTACCGTCAGGCTTGAGGCTGTAGTGGGCTTCGGATTGCGCGCAATGGCGTTGAAAGTACATCGGCAAGCGTGCCAGTTCATACCAGGTGCCCTGATAACGCTTGAGATTGACGCTGTCGACGGTCTTCGGCGCCAGCGGGTCGACGCCGGAAGTGGCGCAGCCGGCCAGTACCAGGCCAGCAAAAAGGATCAGCAATAACCGCTTCATTTTTATCTCCGTGGGCGCGAAGCCCCGGTTTACTTCAGGCCTTGGCCGGAAAACATCAGCACTTTGTCACCGGCGTATTGCACGCTGATAAAGCTGTTCTTGTCGCCCCAGGTGCAGCTGGACATACCGAGCGCGCCCGAGCAATCGGTGGGCTTGCCGAGAAGGCTTTCCACTTCGGACTTGGCCATGCCGGCCGAGAGCTTCGAGTAGTTTTCCTGATTGACCTTGCTGCATGCGGCCAACAGCACGCAAAACGACAGCAGGGCGATAGATCGCAGCGACATGGTGAAACTCCTGGAACGAGGGGGGATGGCATGGTGCCAACCAGAAGCTTAGAAGAGCAAAGTGTCATCTGGTTCCGTGACCGGATGCCTATTTATCAGGCCGCCCGTCCGGCTTTTGCCGGTAAATCAAAAACTTTGTGAAGCTGTCGAGCATTTCGTCGACTTTCCCCGCAAGCGCCTAATCTTTGGCGCGCCGCGGTCGAAATAAGAGCAGCGCAACGCTGCCGAATATGGCAAATTGCCGCCCTTTCCTGACCAGCCCCTTCGCGGTAGTTCATTAGATGACCAGAAACATGAAATTCAGCCACAAGATCCTGCTGGCTGCTGCCCTCGTGGTGGCCGTTGCGTTCGCCTGTTTCATCTTCTTCAACGACTATCGCCAGCGTCAGGCATTGAGCAGCAGCACCGAAGCGACCATGCAGGAGCTGGGCAGCCTGACCACCAGCAACATCCAGACCTGGCTGGAAAGCCGCATTCAACTGCTGCAATCGCTGTCACAGCAGGTAGCCGTCGACGGCAACGCGCCCGCCAGCCTCAAGCGCATCATCGACCTGCCCGCCTACACCGGCAATTTCCAGCTCAGCTACTTCGGTGGCGCTGACGGCGTGATGTTTTCCGTGCCCGCCGGCAACCGCGCGCCGGACTATGACCCGCGTGCTCGCGGCTGGTACAAAGCGGCGAACAGCGCGCAACAGACTATCGTCACCGAACCGTACATCGCCGCTTCGTCGGGCAAACTGGTGATCACTGTGGCCACCCCGGTGCAGCGTCAAGGCCAGATGCTTGGCGTCGCCGGGGCCGATATCGACCTGACCAGTGTCAGCGCGATCATCAACTCGCTGAATTTCGGCGGCCACGGGCACGCGTTCATCGTCAGCGCCGAAGGCAAGATCCTGATTCACCCGGACAGCAAACTGGTGCTCAAAACCCTCGCCGAGGCCTATCCGAACGGTGCGCCTCAAGTCAGTCCGGGCCTGAAAGAAGTCGAGCTTGATGGCAAGACCCAGTTGATTTCCTTCACTCGCGTCAACGGCGTGCCGTCGGCCGACTGGTACGTGGCGCTGGTGCTCGACAAAGACACCGCGTTCTCGATGCTCAGTGAATTCCGCACCTCGGCACTGATCGCCATGGTCATCGCCGTGCTGATCATCATCGGCCTGCTCGGCATGCTGATTCGCGTGCTGATGCAGCCGCTGCTGACCATGGGCCGTGCAATGCACGACATCGCTGAAGGCGAAGGCGACCTGACCAAACGTCTGGTGATCCACGGCAACGATGAATTCGGCGCGCTGGGCACTTCGTTCAACCGCTTCGTCGAACGTATCCACACTTCGATCCGCGAAGTGTCTTCGGCCACCGGCCAGGTCAACGAGGTCGCCCTGCGCGTCGTCGCCGCCTCGAACTCGTCGATGTACAACTCCGACCAGCAGGCCAGCCGCACCAACAGCGTTGCCGCCGCGATCAATGAGCTTGGCGCCGCCGCCCAGGAAATCGCCCAGAACGCCGCCCTCGCCTCGCAGCATTCCAGCGATGCGCGCAGCCTTGCGGTCGACGGCCAGCAGGTGGTGGATAAAACCATTCAAGCCATGCAGCAACTGTCGGCGAAAATCAGCGACTCCTGCGGCAACATCGAAACCCTGAACAGCAACACGGTGAACATCGGCCAGATTCTCGAGGTGATCACCAGCATTTCCCAGCAGACCAACCTGCTCGCACTCAACGCCGCCATCGAAGCGGCGCGTGCCGGTGAAGCCGGACGCGGTTTCGCCGTGGTCGCCGACGAGGTGCGTAATCTCGCGCATCGCACCCAGGATTCGGCGCAGCAAGTGCAGAAGATGATCGAAGAATTGCAGGTCGGCGCACGCCAGGCGGTGACCATCATGACCGAGAGCCAGCGCGAGAGCGAAAGCAGCGTCGGCATCGCCAACCAGGCAGGCGAGCGCCTGGGCAGCGTGACCCAGCGCATCGGCGAAATCGACGGCATGAACCAGTCGGTGGCGACCGCGACTGAAGAGCAGACTGCTGTGGTCGAGTCGATCAATGTCGATATCAACGAGATCAACACGCTGAATCAGGAGGGTGTGGAAAACTTGCAGGCTACGTTGCGCGCCTGTTCGGATCTTGAGCAGCAGGCGGCGCGGTTGAAGCAGCTGGTCGGCAGCTTCAGGATTTAAGCTGCGGCCTCAAGCCTGCTCGCGAAAGCGGCAGCAGCGACGAAAACGTTTCGAACTGAAATACGCTTGGTCAGCCCGCACAGACTATGGACCAAATTAAGACTAAACTCAGCCCTGTTCAATTTGGCAGGGTTCATCATGAAGCTTTCTTCGCAAATCAAACCGATCAGTTACCTGAAAAGCCATACGGCCGAGATCGTCAAATCAATCACTGAGAGCCGCGAGCCGCTGGTAATTACCCAAAACGGTGAAGCCAAGTTAGTCGTTATGGATGTGAAGAGTTTTGAAGAGCAAGAAGGCACGATGGCCTTGCTCAAATTGTTGGCGATGGGTAATCGGGAGATTGAGGAAGGCAAGTTCAATGACGCTCAAGATGTCTTTGCCGAACTGGATAAGGCCGATCATCAATGAGTATAAAGGTGGTTATCCTTCAGTCCGCTCAAACAGATCTCAAAGAAATTCGCACGTACCTCGTCAAAGAATTCTCCAGCCAGATTTGGCAAAAAACCTATGCCGATCTCAAAATTTCGATTCTTGGTCTTGCAGATCTGCCTTATTCAGGATCGATTCCCGAAGAGATCGAAAAGCTCAATCTCGGCCAGTATCGGCAAATCATTTCAGGTATGAATCGGATTATTTATGAGGTGCGAGAAAAAACGGTTTTCGTCCATATCATTGTCGATACACGAAAAAGCCTACCGGCACTGTTGATGAAACGGCTTCTACGAGGCAGTCCTTGATTTAGAACCGGGCTCCGGGTTGACCAAGAAACTCCAACTCCTCCACCGTAGACTCCCGCCCCAACACCGAATTGCGGTGCGGAAATCTTCCAAACTGCGCAATCACTTTCCGATGCCGCTCGGCATAGTCTAGGTTATCGGCAAACACCGCCCGCTCCGCCTCCGGCTGTTCAGCCACCAGCGCCATGAAGCGCGATACGGCTTCGTTCTGCACCGCGAGGTTTTCGCAGTGTTCGAACACCAGATAAATGAACACGCGCTGAATCGGCTTCAACTGCCGATCAAAATCTGCCGCAACGCCTTGCGCGACAAGTTTCTGTGCAAGCAGATCGCCGGAAAATGCTTTGGGGGTATCGCGGTAGATCATGCGCGGCAGTTGATCGAGCAGCAGCACTACCGACAGCCAACCTTCGGGACATTGCGTCCACTCGGTCAATTCGCCGGCCAGGGCCTGATCGACAAAGACCCCGAAACGCGTCTGCGCTTCGAGGTCCTGGCTGTTTCGCTTACCGAACCACAACTTGCCCTTGTCAGCCGATATCTCGTCCGGTGATTCGGCGTGTCCGAACCACCAGTCAAGCAACGGCTGCCAGGGCGCGTGCATGGTTTATTCCTTGTGGTAGGCCGTGGCGCGGGCGACTTCTTCTTTCGAACCGAGGAACACTGCAACGCGCTGGTGCAGGCCTTCCGGCTGGATGTCGAGAATACGCTGGTGACCATCGGTGGACGCGCCGCCGGCTTGTTCGACGAGGAACGACATCGGGTTGGCTTCGTACATCAGGCGCAGCTTGCCCGGCTTGGATGGCTCGCGGCTGTCGCGCGGATACATGAACAGACCGCCACGGGTCAGGATACGGTGCACGTCGGCAACCATCGCCGCGACCCAGCGCATGTTGTAGTTCTTCTTCAACGGGCCTTCTTCACCGGCTAGCAATTCACCGACGTAGCGCTGCACCGGGGCTTCCCAGTGACGCTGGTTGGACATGTTGATGGCGAATTCCTGGGTGGTTTCAGGAATGGTGATGTCTTCGTGAGTCAGGACGAAGCTGCCCATCTCACGATCCAGGGTGAAGCCTTTAACGCCGTCGCCCAAGGTCAGCACCAGCATGGTCTGCGGGCCGTAGATCGCGTAGCCGGCGGCCACTTGCTGGGTGCCTGGCTGCAAGAAGGCTTTTTCGTTCAGCGGCTCGTTCTGGCTCAGGTATTCGTTCGGGCAACGCAATACCGAGAAGATCGTGCCGACCGGGGCGTTGATGTCGATGTTCGACGAGCCGTCCAGTGGATCGAATACCAGCAGGTACGCGCCTTTCGGATATTTGCCCGGGATCTGGTAGGCATTGTCCATTTCTTCGGACGCCATGCCGGCCAGGTGACCGCCCCATTCGTTGGCTTCGAGCAGGATCTCGTTCGACAGCACGTCGAGCTTCTTCTGCACTTCGCCTTGTACGTTCTCGGTGCCCATGCTGCCCAGAACACCACCCAGGGCGCCTTTGGACACGGCGTGGCTGATCTCCTTGCAGGCACGCGCCACCACTTCGATCAAAAAGCGCAGATCGGCAGGAGTGTTGTTGCTGCGGGTCTGCTCAATCAAATAGCGACTCAAGGTAACGCGGGACATGGACGGCTCCGGTGGAATGGGGGGCTGAAAACCCGCGCAGTTTACAGGGAGTCTGAAAACCTAGCGAGCGAAGACGCCGGCTAACGTGCGCCTGGGTGTATTTGCCTGTATGAGACGTGATTGTCGGTGGAGAGTTCAGGTGTCGGATTGAGCGTAGTTCGGTTCGGCATGAGCGATTGAGATTTTCAGTGTCTGCCCGGGCGCTTTCGCGAGCAGGCTCGCTCCCACAATGGAATGCATTTCAACTGTGGGAGCGAGCCTGCTCGCGAATGGCGCGCAGCGCCGCCATGCTCAGGTATTGGTCGGGGGCTTGCGCAACAGGCTGAACGCCATCGCTGCGAGAAACACCACACTGAGCAACAACACCGCCCACAAGCCGAGCTTCTTCCAGTTGGTCCCGGCCACCGCCGCCGTCGTCGCCGTCGAGGTTTGCGTGGCCAGCGCCTCGCCCTGCACCGCTGCCTTGCCCAGTGTGGCCAGCATCTGTGGTTTGAAATCCGGAATAAGCGTTGCCAGCGGCAGGTTCGCCGCTTTCACATGCGGATTGCCCAGCGCCAGACTGTACGGCCCTTCGCCCCGGGCGAGGAAAATCACCTGCGTGGCGCGCACCGCATATTTCAGGTCCGGCGCCTGCTCACCCAGACCGCCGCCGCGCTCATCCACGGTCAGCTTGAGATGCTGCACGGTCTGCCCGGACAGCGCGATTTCGTTCTGTACCACGTCCTGATTGTTCTGGGTCAGGCGATACAGCAAGCCACTGCTCATTGCTTGCCAAGGCAGGTTGCTTTCGCGCCGGCCAGCTAGCGCGACCGGCGCCAGGCTGTTCGGCTGTTTCAGCTCCACCTGCACCCGTTCCACATTCAGCCCCATCGGCAGCTGCCAGATGTATTCCCCGGATTTGCTGCTGGTGCCGGCCACGCTCGGCGACCAGACCAAGGGCAGCGGCAAGTTGCGCGGGTCGCTGCTTTTCAGTTGCGCCGAGGTCAGGATCGGCGCCGAACCCGGCGACTCCCACAGCAGGCGCACATAACGCGCGGTTTGCCCCGGCAAGGTCACTTCGTGCTGTTCGATGCGCTCATCGGAAAAGGTCAGCCGTGCCACTTGGCCTTCGCCCCAGGACTGCCAGTGCTGCAGATCGTCGCTGGCTTCGATGGTGAAACGCTGGAAACCGTCGCGCTCGCTGGTCCAGTCGAGGATCAACTGCTGCAGCGGCGCCTTTATCGCGCTGGCATCGAGCAGCCAGCCACGCAGCACTTCCTCGCCCGCCTCCAGTTGCGAGGACGGCTGCACTTCCACCAGCGTGCCATTGGTGGTCGACTGCACGCGCACATTCGGCGCACGCTCGCTGGCGTCGGCGGCGTTGTACAGCGGGAACCACTTGACCTCCTGCAGCTTGCCGTCGTCGCGGGTCTGCGCCGACTCGCGAGCCAAGGCGTAAGCCTGCGCTTCGCCGGCAGCGTTGAATACGCGCAGGTCGCTGAGATCGGTCTGGCGCGCCTGCAATTGCGCGCTCAGCGGCAGGTCGAGGCGATACCACGGACCGTTGCCGCTCACCGACAATGGCACCTGCGTAGCGAAGTCCGCCGGTTTTTCCTGAGCGCCGGCCAGCATCACCACGCCCAGCGCCAACCACCCCAGATTCAGCATGCGACTCAAGATGCAACTCCTTCGGTTTCCGGCGCGGGTTTGTCCGCCGCCGGTTCAGCCTCGACGCGTTTGGGCGGCAGCGGCGCAAAGTAGCCGACCACCAGCAGCAACACGCCAACACCGATAAACGAGACGATCCGGGCGAGGCCGCCACGGTTGCTCAGTTCGACAAAAATCAGTTTGGCCACCACCAGCGCAATCAGGGCCGCGCCGATCAGCCACACTTCGCGGCGATGGCGCAGATGGCCGCCGATCATCAGCCCCAGCGCCATCAACGTCCAGACGATCGACAGGCCGGCCTGCACCAGCATCGACGCGAGCAGTTGATCAAGCTCGAACGGAATGCCGGCCCAGTGATGCGCAGCGCGAGTGACCAGCGCGGTACAGAAAGCGAACAGCGAGACCCCGGCGATCAGTTGCGTGGCGTGGTCCGCGTAATCCTGGCGGACCGACAACCGCGTAACGGCGCTGCGCGACCAGACATAAACCCCGAACAACGCAAACAGCAGACCCAGCTCCAATGGGTTGAGCAACGGCACATAGGGCAACGGTTCGGCATTGCCATCGCTGACGCCATTGGCCAGCCAGAACCACGCCAGCATCAGCACGGCCAGCGGTGCCGCCGCATACAAGCGGTACTCGCGGGTGAACGCGGCGACCGGCCACGGCCAGTCGCGCGGTGCCGCCATCAGCAACAGGTAAACGCTCGGCAGAATCGCCCAGCCCAGCCAGCGCCACGCGTTGTATTGCTCGGACATCAGCAGCAGGCCGTAACGCAACTCCAGCGCCAGCACGCCGATCAGCAGCCAGCAACCGAGAACATGGGCCGCGCTCAACGCGCGCGCCGGCAGCATCGACGCCAAGCGGCGCAGACTGAAGAAATGCACCGCGAACAGCGCTGGCCAGGCCAGCCAGCCGAAGTCGGCGGCCGGGTGATAACGTCCATGCCACGCGCCGAGCAGAATCAGCGCCGCCGCCGGAATCAGCAAGGTGCAAAGCAAACCCAGCGCCGGCCATTTGAGGCGCAATGCCAACAACGTCAACAGCGCCACACTGATCGCAGCGACTAGCAGCAACAATGTGCCTTGCAAGTCTGGCGAGGCGAAACGCAGGATTTCGCTGACCCACGCCAGCGTCCACCAGCCGGCGCCCCAGACCAGCAGCACTTGCGACAAGCGCTGCAAACTCAAGGCATCAAACGCCGAGGCATGGTTGCCCAGTTGCAAGCGCCACGCGCCGACCATTGCCGCCAGCCCCAGTACCAACGGCGTCCAGAATCCGCCATGGGCCAACGGTTTCAGCCCTTCGCTGGACAGCGGCCCGAGCAACTCGGGGCCGGCGAGCAAAAACGCGGGGCCGCCGATCACCTGCAACAGCAACCCGAAGACGAAACTCAGACGCTGTTGCAGGTACAGGCTCAGCCAGATGATCAGCAAGCCGCTGGCCGCCCACACTGCACTCGCGGTTTGCCACGGCAGCACGAACAGCACCGCCAGATTGATCAGCACCAAGCCGGCCAGCAGCACCACCGACAAGCCGCGCAGCAGGCGCACATCGCCGCGCACCATCTCGTCCCGCGCCGCGAGCAGCATGCCGCCGATCAAGGCCAGCCCGATCAAGGACGCACTGAGCAAACCGCTCCATCCAGCGCTGAACACCGCCGCCGAATCTTCGCCGGCCGTTTGCAGGCGCAACAGGAACAACGCGCCGCCCAGCAACTGCACGGCGAACGCGGTAAACAGGAATGTGCGCGATTGAATTCGCAAGCCAACAAACAAGGTCGCCAACCCGGCCAAGGCCCAACTGATCGCTGTGCCCTGGATGAACAGGAACAACGGCGCCAGCAGATACAGGAACGTCAGACCCAGACACGCCAGCACTGGCAGGCCTTGCCTTTCCCACGGCAATGTTTGCTCGGGCGTAGCCTTGCGCAGTTGGAAGAAACTGAACAGCAGCGCGGCGCCAAGCATCAGCGCGCCCAGCGGTGCGCCGTCGAGCAGGCTGCTCTCGCCGGGCTGCAACTGGCTGAGAAACGCCAGTGCCGAACCCAGTTGCAGCAGTAAGGCAAAGGCCCGGGCAAACGGCCGATGCTGACGCAACCCGAGCCAGAAAATTCCCGCGCCTTCCACGGCCCACGCCGCAGAAGTCCAGCGCGCATCGAGCCCCAGCGGAATCGCCAGGCTGGCGAAAATCACTCCCAGCGCCAGGCAGGTTTCGCCCAGCAGCATCGCGCGCCCGCCCATCAAAACTTTGGCCAGCGCCATATAGATCATGCCCAGCGCCAACGCACTGAACGCCGCCGCAAATTCGAGGTGCTGGACCAAGGCGAACTGCAAACCGAAGCCAATGATCGGCGGGCCGAACAGCATGGTGCCGTCGACGTAATCACCCTTGCGTGCCGACCATTGCAGCAGCGCCTCGCGATCAGCCTCCGTCGGAGCGTTCGGCAAGTCGCGCAATTTGCGCCGGGCGAAGAGCAGGCCGATGGCGAGGTACATGAGGAAAAACACAATCAGGAACGGCTCGGTGCTCCACAGCAGTTCCGGCGTGTAGGAACGCAGGCCCCAGGCGAAACCGATGCCGAAGGTGCCGACAAAGCCGATCAGGTTGAGCAGGCGCCAGGCCTTGAACCAGGCGATGGCGAGAATCCCGGCGTTGAGCAAGGCGAAATAGCTGAACAGGGCGACGTGGTTGCCTTCGCCGGTAGAAGTCAGGATTGGCGCGGCGAAACCACCAAGTGCCGCCGCTGCGGCCAATCCGAGCGCATCCTGAGTGATCGCCAGAATCGCCGAGAACACCGTCACCGCGACCAGCAGGCCGAGTGCAGCAGACGGATCGAGCAACGGATGCAGACGCATCGCCGCAAACACCGTCAGGTACAACACCGCGATCCCGGTGCCTTGCAGCATCAACGCATAGTGGCTGTTGCGCCGGCGCAGCCACCAGCCCAGCGCCAGCAGGGCCAATGCCGCTGCCGCGACACCGGCGTAACGCAACTCGATCGGCACGACCATGCCTTCGGTGGCGTAACGCAGCAAAAACGCCAGACCGAAAAACAGCAGCACCACACCGACGCGCAACACGGTGTTGCCGCCGAACAGCCAGTTGCGCGCAGCGCTGATGCCGCGTTCGACCAGGTTAGGGCCACGGGGTTCGGCTGGTTGTTGTGGAGAGGCAGCAGGCGCCGGCTCGGCGCGCCAGACATCAGCCGGTAGCGGCTGACTGGTTTCGCGGGCGGCGGCTGAGATCGGTTCGAGTTCGGGAGGCAGCTCCCAGATCAGCTCAGGGGTCGGGGCGGCCTGCTCAGCCACGTCGAAGGGTTCGGCGACAGGCTCGACTTCAGGTGGCGGTGTTGGCGCATTCGAGGGCGAGCCCTCCAGCACAAACAGCCGCTGAGCCACGCCCTGCAAGGCTTCCCGCACCTGTTCGAGTTGGCGCTGCTGCTCCGCCGCCTGCGCGCCAAGGCGTGCAATGCGTAGCGTCTGGCCGATGACCAGCCCCAGCAGCGCCCCCAACAGCGCGCCACTGAATGACTCGTCAAACAGTCCACCGAGCACCAGCCCGATCAACATGAACATCCATTGCATGGTCGATATCCCTAAGCAGCCCCGAGGCGAGGCGAGTCCGGCGATGGCTTCAGTCTAGGCACAAACCGTGTGGGAGCGATCCTGCTCGCGAAGGCGGATTGTCAGCCAACATTTCTGTTTAAGTCGACGATCGCTTCGCGAGCAGGCTCGCTCCCACAGGGTACGGCGGTGATTGATGCCTTGTAACCGGCGCTCAGTATATCGATCCGGCCCAACAAACGTCGGGCCTTGCGCAGATTTGTCGGGGAAAGTTACTCCAAAGCTTTCCAGATATCCGTGGCGTATTCGCGAATCGTCCGGTCCGAGGAGAACCAGCCCATCCGCGAGGTGTTGAGCACCGCCGAGCGCCACCAGTTCTGCGAGTCATGCCAGTGCGCATCGACGCGCTTCTGCGCTTCCCAGTAGGAGTCGAAGTCGGCGCAGACCAGGAAGCGGTCATAGTCGATCAACGAGTCGATCAGGCCGGTGTAGCGCGAGGTGTCGTCCGGCGAGAACACACCGCTGCGAATCGCTTGCAGCACATCATTCAACCGATGGGACGCGGCGATGTCGGGCACGGCGCTGAACTCGTGGTTCTGCTTGCGCGCTTCAACCTGTTGCGCACTGAGGCCGAAGATGAACATGTGCTCGGCACCGATGCGCTCACACATTTCCACGTTGGCACCGTCGAGGGTGCCGATGGTCAGCGCGCCGTTGAGGCCGAACTTCATGTTACTGGTGCCCGAGGCCTCGAAACCGGCGGTGGAAATCTGCTCGGACAAGTCCGCCGCCGGGATGATGCTCTCGGCCAGGCTGACGTTGTAGTTGGGCAGGAACACCACTTTCAGCAGGCCGCGCACAGTCGGGTCGTTATTCACCACCCGGGCGATGTCGTTGGTCAGTTTGATGATCAATTTGGCCTGGTGATAACTCGCCGCCGCTTTACCGGCGAAAATCTTCACCCGTGGCACCCAGTCGACTTCCGGCTCGGCACGAATCGCCTGGTACAACGCCACGGTGTGCAGCAGGTTGAGCAACTGGCGTTTGTATTCGTGGATCCGTTTGACCTGCACATCGAACATGGCCGCCGGATTGACTGCAATCCCCAGGCGTTCGTGAATCAGATAGGCCAGCGCCTTCTTGCTGTGCAAACGCTGCTCGGCGAACGCTTTGCGGAACGCGGTTTTCTCGGCGAACGGTTCAAGTTCGAGCAGGCGCTCTTCGGGATGGTCGAGCACATCCGGGCCGAGAGCGTCGATCAGCATCGAGGTCAGTTCCGGGTTGGCCTGATACAGCCAGCGGCGGAAGGTGATGCCGTTGGTTTTGTTGTTGATCCGCTCCGGATAGAGCTTGTGCAGTTCGGCGAATACGGTTTTGCGCATCAGCTGCGTATGCAGACCGGACACGCCGTTGACGCTGTGCGAACCGAGGAACGCGAGGTTGCCCATGCGCACCCGGCGGCCGTTGTCTTCTTCGATCAGCGACACCGCGCGCAATACGTCGAAGTCGTGAATGCCCTTGGCCCGCAGCGAGTCGATGTGCTGGGCGTTGATCAGATAGATGATCTGCATGTGCCGAGGCAGCATGCGCTCCATCAGCCCGACCGGCCAGGTTTCCAGTGCTTCCGGCAGCAGCGTGTGGTTGGTGTACGACAACGTGTCGACGGTGACTTGCCACGCCGCGTCCCACGCCACGTCGTAAACGTCGACCAGTTGGCGCATCAGTTCGGCCACCGCGATCGACGGGTGAGTGTCGTTGAGCTGGATCGCCGCGTGGTCACCAAGGGTCAGCACCGAGGTGTGCATGTTGCGGTGACGGCGCAGCAGATCCTGCAGCGAGGCGGCGACGAAGAAATATTCCTGACGCAGACGCAGCTCTTGCCCGGCTTCGGTGCTGTCTGCCGGGTAGAGGACGCGAGAGATACTCTCGGCGCGGGCCACTTCCGCCACGGCGCCCAAGTGGTCACCGGCGTTGAAGCGCTCCAGGTGCAGATCTTCCATGGCGCGGGCACGCCACAGGCGCAGGGTGTTGACGCTCGCCCCGCGCCAGCCGACCACCGGCGTGTCGTAGGCAATCGCGCGCACGGTTTCCGCCGGCGACCAGACCTGACGGGTTTTGCCATTGGCATCGGTGACGGTTTCGACGCTGCCGCCGAAGCCGATCGGGTACACCACTTCCGGCCGTTCGAATTCCCAAGGGTTGCCGAAATCCAGCCAGTGCTCGGTCTGCTCCTGTTGCCAGCCATCGACAATCGCCTGACGGAACAAGCCGTGTTCATAACGAATGCCATAGCCATGGCCGGCGATGCCGAGGGTCGACATGCTTTCCATGAAGCACGCCGCGAGACGACCGAGGCCGCCATTGCCGAGCGCCGCGTCGGGCTCCAGCAGGCGGATGCGCTCCAGATCGACGCCCAGTTCGGTCAACGCCTCACGGGCGACGTCGAGCAGGCCGAGGTTGCTCAGGCTGTCGTAGAGCAGCCTGCCGATGAGAAACTCCAGCGAGAGGTAATAAACCCGCTTCTGGCCTTTGCGGTAGATCTGCCGGGTGTGGTCCATCCAGTGTTCGACCATGTGATCACGCGCGGCCAGGGCAATGGCTTCGAACCAGTCATGGTCGAAGGCGTGATCAGGGTCTTTGCCCACGGCATAGGTGAGTTTGGTCAGGACGGCGTCGCGGAATGCGGCCACCTCTGCTTCGCGAACTAGTGGTTCTTGAGTCATCAACAGGACCTCGAGCGAGCGGGAATTTTCTGAGCCTAGACGGTCTGACCGGCGGTAACGGCTCTGGTTCGGCGGTATTTGCCCGGACTGTGCACCAGTCCGACATAACCTTGGCGGATGAACCAATGAATGCAGGGGCCGTGCCGTCCTCTCGGGCAAATTGCAGTCGTTGCAAAAATATCCGGCGAAAGGTTGTTCAAAATTCCACCACTCCCGGTATGATCGCGCGCCCTGATGCACACACGCCTGGTAACTCCCGATGATGAAGCCCAACCTGATTGCCGCCGCCGAGATTGATCGTCTCGATACGTGGGCCAAATACTCGGCGCCGATGTGCGGCTCGTGCATGTCCAGCTGCTGCACGCTGCCGGTCGAAGTGAAAATCAAGGATCTGGTGCGCATCGGTGTGGTCGACGAATTCGAACTGGGCGATCCGCCGAAGAACATCGCCAAGCGTCTGCAAAAGGAAGGTCTGGTCGAACGCTTCAATCAGAAGTCGGGGATCTTCACCCTCCAGCGCATGAGCAACAACGACTGCTATTACCTCGATCGTAAAAGCCGCCTGTGCACCATTTATGACAAGCGCCCGGACACCTGCCGCAACCACCCGAAAATCGGCCCGCGGCCGGGGTATTGCGCTTACAAGCCGAAGGAAGTCGAGCGCGTGCAGAATTCCCGAGCGATCGAGAAGTTTTAACAGCAAACCCTCACCCCAGCCCTCTCCCAGAGGGAGAGGGAGCCGACCGAGGTGTCTGGCGCCATACACCGACCTGAAAAAACCAGTCGATTATGGATTCGGTGAAGCCCGCCAAATCGACTCTGGATTCGGCAGAATTCGCTCAGGTCGATGCATCTCCTGAGCATCCCCAATCAGTCGCCTCTCCCTCTGGGAGAGGGTTAGGGTGAGGGGCTTTTGATCCCGGACAAACAAAAACGCCCCCGGTCTCGCGACCGGGGGCGTTTTCTATTCCAGGGCTGAATTACGCCTTGGCTTTCTTGGCAGCGCGGGTACGCTCGCTTTCGTCGAGGATCTTCTTGCGAAGACGGATCGACTTAGGCGTGACTTCGCACAGCTCGTCTTCCTGGATGTATTCCAGAGCCTGTTCCAGAGTGAAGCGAACAGGTGGGACCAGAGCGATGGTTTCGTCTTTACCCGAAGCACGCATGTTGTCGAGCTTCTTGCCTTTGGTTGGGTTGACACCCAGGTCGTTGTCGCGGCTGTTCTGACCAACGATCTGACCGTTGTAGATCTCCTGGCCGTGTTCTACGAACAGCTTGCCACGAGCCTGCAGGGTTTCCAGCGAGTAGGTCAGAGCCTTGCCGGTTTCAACCGAAACCAGAACGCCGTTCTGACGGCCGGACATGTGGCCCGACTTCACTGGAGCGTAACGGTCGAAGATCGAGGTCAGGATGCCAGCACCGTTGGTCAGGGTCAGGAACTGGTTACGGAAACCGATCAGACCGCGAGCAGGGATGTTGTATTCCAGACGAACACGGCCCTTGCCATCCGGCACCATGTTGCTCAGGTCGCCCTTACGCAGCCCCATCTCTTCCATGACCTTGCCCTGGGATTCTTCAGGGATGTCGATGGTGACGTTTTCGAACGGTTCCTGCTTCACGCCGTCAACTTCACGGATGATCACTTCAGGGCGGCCCAGGGCCAGCTCGAAGCCTTCGCGACGCATGGTTTCGATCAGTACCGAGAGGTGCAGCTCACCACGGCCGGAAACCTTGAACTTGTCAGCCGAGTCGCCTTCTTCAACGCGCAGTGCAACGTTGTACAGCAGCTCTTTGTCCAGACGATCCTTGATGTTACGGGAGGTCACGAACTTGCCTTCTTTACCGCAGAATGGCGAGTCGTTTACCTGGAAGGTCATGGAAACGGTTGGCTCGTCAACGGTCAGCGGCTTCATCGCCTCGACGGTGTTGATATCGCACAGCGTGTCGGAGATGAACAGCTCGTCGAAGCCGCTGATGCAAACGATGTCGCCGGCTGCTGCTTCGTCAACGTCAATGCGGTGCAGACCGTGGTGACCCATCAGCTTCAGGATACGACCGTTGCGGCGCTTGCCGTCGGCGCTGATAGCGACAACCGGGGTGTTCGGCTTGACGCGACCGCGAGCGATACGGCCAACACCGATAACACCCAGGAAGCTGTTGTAGTCCAGTGCCGAGATCTGCATCTGGAACGGACCGTCACGGTCAACGGCCGGAGGCGGAACGTGGTCGACTACTGCCTGGTACAGCGGAGTCATGTCTTCCGCCATGGCGGTGTGGTCCAGACCGGCAATGCCGTTCAGGGCCGAAGCGTAAACAACCTGGAAGTCCAGTTGTTCTTCGGTCGCACCGAGGTTGTCGAACAGGTCGAAGATCTGGTCCAGAACCCAGTCCGGACGCGCGCCTGGACGGTCAACCTTGTTGATCACCACGATTGGACGCAGGCCGGCTTCGAAAGCCTTCTTGGTCACGAAACGGGTTTGCGGCATAGGGCCGTCTTGAGCGTCAACCAGCAGCAGAACGGAGTCGACCATCGACATTACGCGTTCAACTTCGCCGCCGAAGTCGGCGTGGCCCGGGGTGTCCACGATGTTGATGTGGTAGCCGTTCCAGTTGATGGCGGTGTTCTTCGCCAGAATGGTAATACCGCGCTCTTTTTCCTGGTCGTTGGAGTCCATCACGCGCTCGTCGTTGAGCTCGTTGCGCTCCAGGGTGCCGGATTGACGCAGGAGTTTGTCTACCAGGGTGGTTTTACCGTGGTCAACGTGGGCAATGATGGCGATGTTGCGTAGATTTTCGATCACTTGTGTATCTCGATCAGAGGATTCGGTTTGCTGACAAGTCATGGCAGCGATTAGCAGTAGTGTCCGGCATGGCCGTTACAGCTTGACGGCGGTGTCGGGGGGCCGGTGACGCAGGCCACAGGCAAACAGCCCCGGGCACTTAGCTCGGTCGATAAACGCGCACATTGGCATGCCCCTCACTGAGCAAATGGTGGGCATGCAGGCGACTCATCACGCCTTTGTCGCAATACAGCAGGTACTGGCGCGTAGGGTCCAGTTCCTTGAAACGTGCGTTCACTGCATAGAACGGCATCGTCTGTACCTCTATGCCGGCGATTTCCAGCGGGTCATCCTCGGCGGCATCCGGGTGGCGGATGTCGATCACGATCTGACCGGCCAGCGCTTCGCTGACTTCTTCAATCTGCAAATCCTGGCCCAATTCGTCGATCACCCGATCGATCGGCACCAGTTTGGCGTTGGCGAGCGCACGCTCGAGTACCGCCATGTCGAATTCTTTCTCTTCGTGCTCAACCCGGCCACGCTTGGCGGCGGTCTTCGGGTTGACCGAAATCACGCCGCAATATTCCGGCATGTGCCGGGCGAAATCGGCGGTGCCAATCTCGTTGGCGGTGTCGATGATGTCCTGCTTGTGCGCGACGATCAGCGGCCGCAGCACCAGCTTGTCGGTCACGCAATCGATCACCGACAGGTTCGGCAACGTCTGGCTCGACACTTGGGAGATCGCTTCACCGGTGACCAGCGCATCGATATGCAGGCGTTCGGCGATTTCGGACGAGGCGCGCAACATCATACGCTTCAAAACCACGCCCATATGACTGTTATCGACTTTGCCGAGAATTTCGCCCAGCACTTCCTCGAACGGCACACTGACAAATAGCACGCGTTGCGAGCTGCCGTACTTCTTCCAGATGAAATGCGCGACTTCCATCACGCCCAATTCGTGGGCACGCCCGCCGAGATTGAAGAAGCAGAAATGCGCCATCAGGCCGCGGCGCATGATCTGGTAAGCCGCCACGGTCGAGTCGAAGCCGCCGGACATCAATACCAGCGTCTGCTCCAGCGCACCCAGCGGGTAGCCGCCGATGCCGTTGTGCTGGCTGTGAATCACGAATAACCGTTTGTCGCGAACTTCGATACGAACTTCGATTTCCGGCGCTTTCAGGTCGATTCCGGCTGCACCGCACTCGCGACGCAGCTTGCTGCCGACGTATTTTTCGACGTCCATGGAGCTGAACGCATGCTTGCCCGCACGCTTGCAGCGTACCGAGAAAATCTTCCCGGCCAGCGCATCGCCGTAGTGCTGTTTGCACTTTTCGGTGATGTCGTCGAAGTCGCCCAGCGGGTACTCGTCGATCTGCAGAAAGTGCGCGATGCCCGGCATGCAGGTCAGGCGCTCGCCCATCTCTTTCAAGGCTTTGGCGTCGGTGACGCGGGTTTCCAGCTCGAGGTTGTCCCACACGCCGTTCACCACCACGGCCGGGTCCAGGTCACGGAGCACGGTGCGGATGTTCTTGGCCAACTGGCGGATGAATTTCGTCCGGACAGGTCGGCTTTTGATGGTGATCTCGGGGAAGACTTTTACGATAAGTTTCATGAAAACAGCGCGCGAACGGCCAGCCGAAAAAGGGGGGCGCGGATTATAGCGGAAATTGCTCAAGGTTTAACCAGTTAATGTGCAGAAGGTTTTACACGCACCAAAACAGGTCATTTCTGAATTCAAACGCAACATTACGGGGCGAGATTTGTCGATTCACTACCTCGCGCACCTTAATAAGCGTGAATTTGGGGCAAAAAACCCATGCTGGGGCACTGGCATGCAATTTGCTCCCTTGTGAGGCAGGTTGCCTTGGCAGAGTATTCGCGCCGGCATCACCATTATTAAGGGCATCCACTACCCGCCCTAATTCACCCGGAGGACACTATGTCGAAGTCGGTTCAACTCATCAAAGATCATGACGTCAAGTGGATTGATCTGCGCTTCACGGACACCAAAGGCACTCAGCACCACGTGACCATGCCGGCTCGCGATGCGCTGGATGACGACTTCTTCGAAGTCGGCAAGATGTTCGACGGTTCCTCCATCTCCGGCTGGAAAGGCATCGAAGCCTCCGACATGATCCTGATGCCAGTCGACGAAACGGCCGTTCTCGATCCGTTCACCGAAGACCCAACCCTGATTCTGGTGTGCGACATCATCGAGCCTTCGAGCATGCAAGGCTACGACCGCGACCCACGTGCGATCGCCAAGCGTGCCGAAGAGCACCTGAAAGCCACCGGTATCGGTGACACCGTATTCGCCGGTCCAGAGCCAGAATTCTTCATCTTCGACTCGGTTAAATTCAAGTCGGACATCTCCGGCTCGATGTTCAAGATCTACTCCGAGCAAGGTTCGTGGATGTCCGACCAGGACATCGAAGGCGGCAACAAGGGTCACCGTCCAGGCGTGAAAGGCGGCTACTTCCCGGTTCCACCGTTCGACCACGACCACGAGATCCGTACCGCCATGTGCAACGCACTGGAAGAAATGGGTCAGTCGGTTGAAGTTCACCACCACGAAGTGGCAACTGCCGGCCAGAACGAAATTGGCGTCAAGTTCAACACCCTGGTGAAGAAAGCTGACGAAGTTCAGACCCTGAAATACGTTGTGCACAACGTTGCCGACGCTTACGGCCGCACCGCGACCTTCATGCCGAAGCCACTGTACGGCGACAACGGTTCGGGCATGCACGTACACATGTCGATCTGGAAAGACGGCAAGAACACCTTCGCTGGCGAAGGCTATGCCGGCCTGTCCGACACCGCTCTGTACTTCATCGGCGGGATCATCAAGCACGGTAAGGCCCTGAACGGCTTCACCAACCCGGCGACCAACTCCTACAAGCGTCTGGTACCAGGCTTCGAAGCTCCAGTGATGCTGGCCTACTCGGCGCGCAACCGTTCCGCTTCGATCCGTATTCCTTACGTGTCGAGCCCGAAAGCCCGCCGTATCGAAGCGCGCTTCCCGGATCCGGCTGCCAACCCGTACCTGGCTTTCGCAGCTCTGCTGATGGCCGGTCTGGACGGTATCCAGAACAAGATCCACCCAGGCGATGCCGCCGACAAGAACCTGTACGACCTGCCGCCTGAAGAGGCGAAAGAGATTCCACAGGTTTGCGGCAGCCTGAAAGAAGCCCTGGAAGAGCTGGACAAGGGCCGCGCGTTCCTGACCAAGGGCGGCGTGTTCTCCGACGACTTCATCGACGCTTACATCGCGCTGAAATCGGAAGAAGAAATCAAGGTTCGCACCTTCGTACACCCACTGGAATATGAGCTGTACTACAGCTGCTGATCCGGTAGCGCTGCGTAAAGTGGCGTGACAAAAGAGGCCTCCTTCGGGAGGCCTTTTTTATTGCCTGGATTTTTAGCCCGACGATGAACCCTGTAGGAGTGAGCCTGCTCGCGATCTGGTGGGTCGTTGAAAAAATTGGCGACTGACACGACGCCATCGCGAGCAGGCTCACTCCTACAGGGGATTTGTGGTGTCTGAACGATCTCTGGATGTGTGCCGAGGCTGGGCCAACCGCCGCACCTGTCCTATGCTGCTACCCACAGTTTCCAACCCCGGTCGATTTCATGGGTCGCACGTTTCTCTACATTCTGCTGCTGATCGCTCTGCCCGCCGTGGCGCAGATCTACAAGTACACCGATGCGAACGGCAACACCGCGTACAGCAATCAACCGCCGGACGGCGTGCAAGCGCAACCGGTCGAGTTGCCGCCACTCAATCGAGTCGAACCGCAACCACCGAGCGCGCCGCAATCATCCAGCGCCGAAGCACCGCAATCGCCGCGCGACGCCTATGAAATCCTCGAACTCTCCGGTCTGCCCACTGACGAGGCCCTGCGCGCCAACAACGGCACCTTCACGGTCAATGTCCTGATCAAGCCGCGCCTGCAACCGCCCCATCAACTGAGACTGGTGCTGGACGACGAGCCCTATGGCCAGCCGAGCAACGTGCCGGTTCTGCAACTGGTCAACGTCGATCGCGGCGAGCATCGCCTGGCCGTGCAGGTGATCGACGGTCAGACCGTCATCCAGCAGAGCCCGCCCGCCGCGCTCAACGTGCAACGGGTGCACAAACCATGATCCGCCGCGGGCTGCTGCTGATCCTGGCGCTGATGGCGCTGCCCGCCACGGCTGAGGTCTTCACCTATATCGACGCACAGGGCAACCGCGTCTACACCGACCAGCCGCGCGCCAACGCCAAGCGAGTGCCGATCGCGACGAGCAATCGCATGGCTGTCCCTGCCAACACCGCAGCGCCGATCACCACAGCGAAAAAATCCGCCGAACCACCGCCCTTTCACTACGACATGCTGCGCATCCTGATCCCGGAGCCCGACGCGACCCTGCGCAGCAGCGCCGGCGAGCTGATCGTCAGCGTCACCAGCGAGCCTGGCCTGCAAAGCGGCCACCGTTATCGCCTGTTGCTCGATGGCCAGGCCACTGGCGAGCCCGGCGTCAGTCCGGTATTTGCGCTGAACAATATCGATCGCGGCAGCCACAGCCTTTCCATCGAGATACTCGACGCCGCCGGGCGTACCGTGGAGCGCACCGCCAATCAGCCGTTCCACATGCTGCGCATTTCCCTGGCGCAGAAACGTCAGGTCAAACCCTGTGTCGCCGACGACTATGGCGTACGTCCGGAATGCCCGCTCAAGGACAAACCTGAAGAACCGAAAAATCCGTTTCTGCGCTTCTTCTAGCCCGCGCAAGTCATGCGCACCCTATTGGTGCACTAAACTGCATCTCGCCCACAGCCCAACCCATTTTGGTTCGAAACTTCCCGTTTGAGCTGGCGTCGTGCCATACAAACGCGCGTCAAACGCCTGTTTCAGGGCTTGAACGCTTCTTTTCGGAGCCTTGGTTTGGTTTTTGCATTTTCCCGATATCAGCGCTTTGTTCTTGCGCACGCCTTGCTCCAAAAGGGGTCCAGATGACCATAAGCGACGCTATCCACCGTTTGCTGCTCGACAACCTGACCACGGCGACCATCCTGCTCGACGCCGAACTGCGCCTCGAGTACATGAACCCGGCGGCGGAAATGCTGCTGGCCGTCAGCGGGCAGCGCAGCCATGGCCAGTTCATCAGCGAGCTGTTCACCGAATCCCCCGAGGCGCTCAATTCCCTGCGCCAGGCGGTGGAGCAGGCGCATCCCTTCACCAAACGCGAAGCAATGCTCACCGCCCTCACCGGCCAGACCCTGACCGTGGATTACGCGGTCACACCGATCCTCAGCAACGGCGCGACCCTGCTACTGCTTGAAGTCCACCCGCGCGATCGCCTGCTGCGGATTACCAAGGAAGAGGCGCAGCTGTCCAAACAGGAAACCAGCAAGATGCTGGTGCGCGGCCTCGCCCACGAGATCAAGAATCCCCTCGGTGGCATCCGCGGTGCGGCACAGTTGCTGGCACGCGAGCTGCCGGAAGAAAGCCTGCGTGACTACACCAATGTGATCATCGAAGAGGCCGATCGCCTGCGTAATCTGGTCGACCGCATGCTCGGCTCGAACAAATTGCCGTCGCTGGCGATGTGCAACGTTCACGAAGTCCTCGAACGCGTTTGCCAATTGGTCGAAGCCGAAAGCCAGGGCTGCATCACTCTGGTGCGTGATTACGATCCGAGCATTCCGGATGTCTTGATCGACCGCGAACAAATGATCCAGGCGGTGTTGAACATCGTGCGCAACGCGATGCAGGCGATCAGTAGCCAGAACGAGCTGCGCCTGGGCCGCATCAGCCTGCGCACCCGCGCCATGCGCCAGTTCACCATCGGCCACATCCGCCATCGCCTGGTGACCAAGATCGAGATCATCGACAACGGTCCGGGCATCCCGGCGGAACTGCAGGAAACCATTTTCTTTCCGATGGTCAGCGGCCGCCCGGACGGTACCGGGCTGGGCCTGGCCATTACCCAGAACATCATCAGTCAGCACCAGGGCCTGATCGAGTGTGAGAGCCATCCAGGCCACACCACCTTCTCGATCTTCCTGCCACTGGAACAAGGAGCCACATCGACATGAGCCGTAGTGAAACCGTGTGGATCGTCGATGACGACCGTTCTATCCGTTGGGTTCTGGAAAAGGCCTTGCAGCAGGAAGGCATGACCACCCAGAGCTTCGACAGCGCCGATGGCGTGATGAGTCGTCTGGCCCGGCAGCAGCCGGACGTGATCATTTCCGACATCCGCATGCCCGGTGCCAGTGGCCTGGATCTGCTGGCGCGGATCCGCGAACAGCACCCACGGCTGCCGGTCATCATCATGACCGCTCACTCCGATCTGGACAGCGCTGTCGCCTCGTATCAGGGCGGCGCTTTCGAGTATCTGCCCAAGCCGTTCGACGTCGATGAAGCGGTGTCGCTGGTCAAACGCGCCAATCAACATGCGCAGGAACAGCAAGGCCTGGAAGTGGTGCCAGCGCTGACCCGTACTCCGGAAATCATCGGCGAAGCTCCGGCGATGCAGGAAGTGTTTCGCGCCATCGGCCGCCTGAGCCACTCCAACATCACCGTGCTGATCAACGGCGAATCCGGTACCGGTAAGGAACTGGTTGCCCACGCTCTGCACCGCCATAGCCCGCGGGCGGCCTCGCCGTTCATCGCGCTGAACATGGCGGCGATTCCCAAGGATCTGATGGAATCGGAGCTGTTCGGCCACGAGAAAGGCGCGTTCACCGGCGCGGCAAATTTGCGTCGCGGTCGCTTTGAACAGGCCGACGGCGGCACGCTGTTCCTCGATGAGATCGGCGACATGCCGGCGGACACCCAGACCCGTCTGTTGCGGGTGCTGGCCGATGGCGAGTTCTATCGCGTTGGCGGGCATGTGCCGGTCAAGGTCGATGTACGCATCATCGCCGCCACCCACCAGAATCTGGAAACGCTGGTCCACGCCGGTAAATTCCGTGAGGACTTGTTCCACCGCCTCAACGTCATTCGCATCCACATACCGCGCCTGTCGGATCGTCGCGAAGACATTCCGACGCTGGCCCGGCACTTCCTCAGCCGCGCCGCGCAGGAACTGGCGGTCGAGCCGAAGCTGCTGAAAAGCGAGACCGAGGAATACCTGAAAAACCTGCCGTGGCCGGGCAACGTCCGCCAGCTGGAGAACACTTGCCGCTGGATCACCGTCATGGCCTCCGGCCGCGAGGTGCACATCAGCGACCTGCCGCCTGAGCTGCTCAACTTACCGCAAGACTCGGCGCCAGTGACTAACTGGGAACAGGCCCTGCGCCAGTGGGCCGATCAGGCTTTGGCTCGAGGCCAGTCGAGCCTGCTCGACAGCGCGGTGCCTGCGTTCGAGCGAATCATGATCGAGACGGCGTTGAAGCACACCGCCGGGCGCCGTCGTGATGCTGCCGTTTTGTTGGGTTGGGGGCGTAATACCCTGACGCGCAAGATCAAGGAATTGGGGATGAAGGTTGATGGTGGCGATGATGATGAGGGGGAAGAGGGTTAATGCTTAAGGATTGTCGTGTACTCAGGATCGATCCCCCTCACCCCAGCCCTCTCCCCCAAGGGGGAGAGGGGGCGGATCTCGGGTGGTTTCGATGCCTGAGTTCGGCTCGGTATCTCAAGTCGGCGTAATTTGACCGGGCAACTCGGTCAGTCCCCTCTCCCTCTGGGAGAGGGTTAGGGTGAGGGGCCCCCGTGCACCGCATCAATGCACGATGACCTGCGATCGCGCACAGCCGTATCGCCACAATCACTCCTGAAAACACTGAAGAACCCTTTATTCAAAAACGCGAAAGCCCGAAGTACCGGGGCTTTAGCGCCTCTCAGGCGCTTTTTTGTTTCAGCAGATTAAAACCTGGCACGGCGCCTGCAATACCTTCTACAGGTGATTCGATTCACCACCCGTTTCGGGGACCTTGGTACAGGCAGGCCGGGGATTCCCCTCTTTACACCGGGCTCATACCGCAACGCGACGAGCCCACCCTTTTGGGATCCTTGGTACAGGCAGGCCGGGGGTTCCCTCTTTACACCGGATCGCCGCTCAAGCGAGGTCCACCCCGTTTTGGGAACCCTGATACAGGCAGGTCAGGGATTCCCGCTTTTATTGCTTTGGCCATGCGTTCATTCAAGCTTCGGCCGCTTGGGCAAATGGTGCAGAGGGTCGTTTTGACGGCCCGGATCACTGGCCCGCAATTCCTCCTCCAGCCTTTCCAGCATTCTTCCGGGACTGGTCTCGTTAATCGCAATTGCGTCCAACCGAGCCCGTTCGCTGAGAGCTGCCTTATCGTAACTTTCCAGAAACGCCCAGACTCGACGCTGCAACAGCTGACGCTCGACTTGAAACTCGGGCGTGCGACTCAGCATACGAATCGGCCGATTCAAAGGCCTGTCCAAAGCTGCGACTTGCCTATCCCAAAGCGCCAGTTTTCCAGGGATCTGCTCTTGCGGCACATTGCGCAACCATAGATAGGCCCGAGGATCGATACTCGCCTCACCCAGCCAGAGATCGCTCCCTGTTTTGCGCCGAGCACGAATCAAGCGCCGCAAGGAGGCGGGATCGGTGATGGGATTATCGCCAAGATTGAATCCGGCCCTGAGTTCCAGGAACTCGGGGATCGACTCGATACGATTGCCAGCGACATTCAGAACTTCGCCGGGAACAGTCGAAGAGATGCCGTCGGGGAAGCGACTGATGCCTGTGCCGGACAAATCAAGTTGCTGCAACGCGCTCATCCCTTCAAGCGAGGGCACATCCGACAATGGATTAGCGCCAAGTCTCAAAACTTGCAGTTGTGGTGTTCCATTGTCAGAACCAAGCCCGACGGGCAGTCGCCTTATGCCGGTATCAGTCAGATCCAGTATCCGCAGTTGCGGCATTCCGCTAATGCGAGGGGCAGCTCTCATAAGAGGGTTCTGATGCAGATCGAGCACTTGCAAGCGTGACAGTCCGGAAACTTCATTTACCAGGGCATTAAAATCTACCGTTCCCTGAACGTTATTGATTTTCAAAACCTGCAACCCTGGCATGCCGAGCAATGAGAAACCAGGCTCGATAATGCAGTCTTGCAGATTCATCTCTCGTAAACGGGGCCGCTTCGCCAGATGCTCAATGATGCCCGGCTCAAGCCTGAATCTTGAATAATGAATGGTCCTGAACAAACCAGAACCGCGACCCAACCGCATCAAGCTGGCCGTTTTGAAAGTCTCGATTTCGGGAAATTGCGAAAGGAATATTTCCGGGTTCATTTGCGCATCGCCTCTCAGGGTTAGAGAGGCAACTGAACTGAATTGCGCGGAAAGAGTTGGGTTGCTCGGCCAAAGTGACAGATCGACATCCAAATTGAAGCCACGGAATCGGCCATCATGATAAACCCGCTCATCAGCTGTACCCTGCCATTTATACAATCGGCGCAGCTCAGCCGCCATTGCTCCTCGTCCAGATATTGTTTCGACATCGGAACCTTTCGAAGCATCTGCCCAGGCAAGGAGTTCGCGCTCCAGTTGCGGGTATCCAAGCTCTATCCGCTTGAGCTCCGCCTCGGCTGCTTCGCTGTCAGCGAAGCGGAAGATAAAGTCATCTGCGTGTTGATCAGTCGCATCGGGCAGGTATTTTCTGACCTGCTCTCGACTGGTTGAGACTGAAACCTCGCGCAGGCGCCACAGACCGCTGCCTGTATCGCGCAGCAGCACCGGGCCAGATGGTGACAACTCACTGGGCAATCTGGCACGGAAGAGTCCCGTTTCCGAATCGATTGCCACAAGCACGATGCGACCATCGGACACCTCGGCATAGGTGCGTTGCCTGAATACGCGCAGACCTTCGCTGTTGGCTTGTGGAAGTGACGCCACTGCACTGACGTAATGGTCCAACGACGGTAGAGACTTCGGCAAACGAGCATCTACCTGAGCCGCATGCACCACGACGGCTGGCGAGGGGTGCGGAGCGCCCACCACGGCGGCACGCAACGGAGGATTACCCGGAGCGCTGCTTGAATCGAAGCCTGTTTGTCGCAATGGGCCGGGAAGCGAAGTATCCACATCTGTCGAGCGAGTCGGGCTGATCGGTAAATCCACGTGGGTACCGCCACGGCGCGGTGGTTTTACTGGCATGGTTTTTCATCCTTGAAGAATTCGCCCCCGCATGTGTGCAAAGGAGCTTGTGTACGGCATCCTGCCGTTTGAGCGTAGCGCAGACGATAGCGCAGGATTGCAGTGGACTGGATCGGAAAGGTCGATGGCAGCAGTGGGAAATGCGACAAAGGAACGTGGGAGGGAACGAGACATTGAGGTCACGGCTCTTGTAACCGAACCTCCAACCGCCAGCGGTCATCGACTTCGCTGCCGGCCCAATCGCCCTGCAACGGCCGCGCAGCCAGCACGGTCAGCAACAACCCGCCGTCACTCTTGCGCGTGCGCCAGTTCACGTCCCTGCCGTTGAGCTTGAGCTGACCTTTCTGCGGCCGACCTTCGGCCTGAAACAGCAGCGCGAGAGTGCCGTCGATGATCTCGCCGTGCAGCTTCGGCTCGTTGTTGAACCACACCACCAGGCCACCATCAGTGACCTCGACCCGCTCCAGCACGCTCGGGTCCGGCGTGGTCAGACGGCCGATCATCAAGCCGATCATCAGGCCGACAATCGCCAGCGAGCCGATGACTCGCGGCAATAGTTTCGAACGGTTGTCCACAGGCGGCGTAGAATGCCGCTCATCTTTACCTTCGGAGCCGTGCATGTTTCACGTCATCCTTTTTCAACCAGAAATTCCGCCGAATACCGGCAACGTTATCAGGCTGTGCGCCAACAGTGGCTGCCACCTGCATTTGATCGAACCACTGGGTTTCGAGATGGACGACAAGCGTCTGCGCCGCGCCGGTCTCGACTACCACGAATATGCCACGTTGCAGCGTCACGCTGACCTGGCCAGCTGTCTGGAAAGCCTGGGCAACCCGCGCGTGTTCGCCTTCACCACCAAGGGCTCACGGCCGTTCCATGATGCCGCGTTCGTGCCCGGCGATGCGTTTCTGTTCGGCCCGGAAAGCCGTGGTCTGCCGGCGGACGTGCTCGACGCCCTGCCCGCCGAACAGCGCCTGCGCCTGCCGATGCGTGAAGGCTGTCGCAGCCTGAACCTGTCCAACACCGTGGCGGTCGCCGTGTACGAAGCGTGGCGCCAGAACGACTTCAAGTAACGCAACAAAACAAATGTGGGAGCGAGCCTGCTCGCGATTACGGAGTGTCAGTCAACATTGAAGTGTCTGACAGACTGCTTTCGCGAGCAGGCTCGCTCCCACATGGGGTGTTGCTGAACCGTCTTACTGAACGGTCGGCGTCTCGCCACTTTCCTGCATGCGCTGTAGCTCTTGGGCGTACAGGGCGTCGAAGTTCACCGGGGCCAGCATCAGCGCCGGGAACGAGCCACGGGTGACCAGGCTGTCCAGGGTTTCGCGGGCATACGGGAACAGGATGTTCGGGCAGAACGCACCGAGGGTGTGACTCATCGAAGCCGCATCGAGGTTCTTGATCAGGAAGATACCGGCCTGTTGCACTTCAGCAATGAAGGCCACTTCTTCACCGTTTTTCACGGTAACGGAAAGGGTCAGCACCACTTCGTAGAAATCGCCTTCCAGCGCTTTCTGGCGGGTGTTCAGATCCAGACCGACCGCCGGATCCCACTGCTGGCGGAAGATCGCCGGGCTTTTCGGGGCTTCGAAGGACAGGTCGCGTACGTAGATGCGCTGCAAGGAGAATTGCGGTGCGGTTTCTTCTTCGCTGGCTGCAGTGTTCTGTTGGTCAGTCATCTCAGATCCTTATCGATCTTGGGTCTTTTAGGGAGTGCTGTACGTGGGTGCAGCCGTTCAACCCTTGAGCAGCGCGTCGAGTTTGCCGGCGCGCTCCAGGGCATATAAATCATCGCAACCGCCGATGTGTTTGCTGCCGATCCAGATCTGCGGCACGGAGGTACGTCCGGCTTTCTGGGTCATCTCGGCACGCAGCTGCGGCTTGCCATCGACCTTGATCTCTTCGAAGGCCACGCCTTTGCTGGCGAGCAGATGCTTGGCGCGCGAGCAGTAGGGGCAGTAATCGCTGGAGTAGACGACGACGTGGCTCATATCACTTCACCAACGGCAGGTTGTCGCCTTTCCAGCTGGAAATCCCGCCGGACAGCTTGGCGGCGGTGAAGCCGGATTTCATCAGTTCGCGGGCGTGGGTGCCGGCGGTCTGGCCGAGGGCATCGACCAGAATGATGGTCTTGGCCTTGTGTTTTTCCAGCTCGCCGACGCGGGCCGCCAGCTTGTCTTGAGGGATGTTCACCGCGCCAACGATATGGCCAGCGGCGTAATCCTTGGCCGGACGGATGTCCACCACCACGCCTGCATCTTTATTGACCAGCGCGGTCAGCTCGCCGGTGCTCAGGCTTTTACCGCCGCCCTGCATCGTGTGCGCCAGCAACAGAGCCAGCAGTACGACGAAGATACCGACAAGAATGTAGTGGTTAGTGGCAAATTCAATCAGGTGAGCAACCATCGAAGGAGGTTCCAGGGCGTTAAAATGTCGGCCAGTATACACAGCCACTATGGTCGGCCAAACCCCGTCCGGCGGTGACGCGGTCGGAACTTCGCTTTAAACTCCAACTCCGTTTTCCATCGCCCTCTTCTTTATCAGCCACGAGTGGATTCCATGACGACTACGCCCAAACCTTTGGTCCTGATGATTCTCGACGGCTTCGGTCACAGCGACAGCCCCGAATCCAATGCCGTGTTCGCGGCGAAGAAACCTGTGCTGGATCGTCTGTGGGCCACCGTGCCGAACGGCTTGATTTCGGGCAGTGGTATGGACGTCGGCCTGCCGGACGGGCAGATGGGCAACTCCGAAGTCGGCCACATGAACCTCGGCGCCGGGCGCGTGGTGTATCAGGACTTCACCCGCGTGACCAAAGCGATCCGCGACGGCGAGTTCTTCGAGAACCCGACTATCTGCGCCGCTGTGGATAAAGCCGTGGCCGCCGGCAAAGCCGTGCATTTCATGGGCCTGCTGTCCGATGGCGGCGTGCACAGTCATCAGGATCACCTGATCGCCATGGCCGAACTGGCCTTCAAGCGCGGCGCGGAAAAAATCTACCTGCACGCCTTCCTCGACGGCCGCGACACCCCGCCGAAAAGCGCTGCTTCGTCGATCGAACTGCTCGACGCGACTTTCCAGGCACTCGGCAAGGGCCGTATCGCCAGCATTATCGGCCGTTACTTCGCCATGGACCGTGACAACCGCTGGGACCGTGTCGCTCAGGCCTACAACCTGATCGTCGACGGCAACGGCGAATTCAACGCCGCCACCGCTCAGGAAGGCCTCGAAGCCGCCTATGCCCGTGGCGAAAGCGACGAGTTCGTCAAAGCTACTTCCATCGGCGAGCCGGTGAAAGTCGAAGACGGCGATGCCGTGGTGTTCATGAACTTCCGTGCCGACCGCGCCCGTGAGCTGACCCGGGTGTTCGTCGAAGACGATTTCAAGGAATTCGAGCGCGCCCGTCAGCCGAAGCTGGCCGGTTTCGTCATGCTCACCCAGTACGCCGCGAGCATTCCGGCACCGTCGGCTTTCGCCGCTGGCAGCCTGGAAAACGTTCTCGGCGATTACCTGGCGAAAAACGGCAAGACCCAACTGCGCATCGCTGAGACCGAGAAGTACGCGCACGTGACCTTCTTCTTCTCCGGCGGTCGTGAAGAACCGTTCCCGGGCGAAGAGCGCATCCTGATTCCGTCGCCGAAAGTCGCTACCTACGATTTGCAGCCGGAAATGAGCGCGCCGGAAGTCACCGACCGCATCGTCGACGCTATCGAAAACCAGCGTTACGACGTGATTATCGTCAACTACGCCAACGGCGACATGGTCGGCCACAGCGGTGTGTTCGACGCCGCGGTGAAAGCGGTCGAGTGCCTGGACACCTGCGTCGGTCGCATCGTTGAAGCGCTGGAAAAAGTCGGCGGCGAAGCCTTGATCACTGCCGACCACGGCAACGTCGAAAAAATGGCCGATGAAGAAACCCACCAAGCGCACACCGCGCATACCACCGAGCCGGTGCCGTTCATTTATGTCGGCAAACGCAACCTGAAGGTGCGCGAAGGCGGCGTGCTGGCGGACGTGGCACCGACCATGCTGATGCTGCTGGGTCTGGAAAAACCGGCGGAGATGACCGGGACTTCGATCCTGGTCTGAGCCGAATCCAGAAAACACCGCAAAACCCTTGTAGGAGTGAGCCTGCTCGCGATAGCCATCTGACAGTCAACTAACTGTTGAATGTGAGAAAGCCATCGCGAGCAGGCTCACTCCTACATTGGTATGTAGTGTTTTTCTGTCCAGTTATCACACAGCCCCAATTGGGCGTTTTTTTTGCAGCCTCGGGCGGGCATACTAGGCCGTCCCTTACCCTGGTGCCGCCCGCCCCTATGCTTCGCGTCCTGATCGCCCTTGCTCTGACCTGTCTGCTCCAGCCGGCCTTCGCCGACGAGCGCGCGCAAACCCAACAGCAGTTGGACGCCACGCGTCAGGATATTGCCGAGCTGAAGAAGCTCCTGGGCAAGCTGCAGGAAGAAAAGTCCGGCGTGCAGAAAGAGCTCAAGGGGACCGAAACCGAGATGGGCAAGCTGCAGAAGCAGGTCGACGCGCTGCAGAAAGAACTGCAGAAAAGCGAATCCGAGCTGCAGCGGCTCGATGCAGAGAAAAAAAAACTCCAGAGCGCGCGTACTGAACAGCAGCGATTGATCGCCATTCAGGCCCGTGCGGCCTATCAGAACGGTCGCCAGGAATACCTCAAGCTGCTGCTCAACCAGCAGAATCCCGAGAAGTTCGCCCGCACCCTCACCTATTACGACTACCTGAGCCAGGCACGCCTGGAGCAGTTGAAGAACTTCAACGAAACCCTGCGCCAACTGGCCAATGTCGAAAAAGACATCGGCCTGCAGCAAGCGCAGTTGCTGGTGCAGAAAAGCGACCTCGACACTCAGCGCGAAGCACTCGAGAAAGTCCGCAAGGAACGCCAGCAGGTTCTCGCCAGACTCAATGACGACGTGAAAGCCCGCGACCAGAAACTGGCCGCCCGCGAGCAGGATCAGGCAGACCTGTCTAAAGTCCTTAAAACCATTGAAGAAACCCTGGCCCGTCAGGCTCGTGAGGCAGAAGAAGCGCGGCAGAAAGCGCTGATCGCCCAGCAGGAAGCGGAAAAAAAGCGTTTGCGTGAGGCGCAGGCTGATAGCAGCGACGCCCCACGAAAACCCGTCAGATCAAGCCCCGGCGCGCTGGTATCGAGCAGCGGCGAAACGTTTGGCGGGCCTTTTGCTGCAACCCGGGGAAAACTTCCGTGGCCGGTTGATGGTCGATTACTCGCACGCTTCGGTGAAAGCCGCGGCGACGATGCCCGCACCAAGTGGGATGGCGTGATGATCAGCGCCTCCGCCGGCAGTCAGGTGCACGCCGTACACGGCGGGCGCGTGGTGTTTGCCGACTGGCTGCGCGGTGCCGGGTTGCTGGTGATCCTCGATCACGGCAACGGTTTTCTGAGTCTTTACGGTCACAACCAGACGCTGCTCAAGTCGGCGGGTGATGTGGTCAAGGCGGGCGAGTCGATTTCCACTGTCGGTAACAGTGGCGGTCAGGACACGCCCGCGCTGTATTTCGCAATTCGTCAGCAGGGTCACCCGAGTGATCCGGCGCAATGGTGTCGTGCGCAAGGATAAGCACGTTGCCTAATTCAGGAGTTCGTTCGACATGCTGCATTTGTCCCGCCTTACCTCGCTGGCCCTGACGATCGCCCTGGTGATCGGCGCGCCTCTGGCGTTCGCCGCGCAACCGGCCCCGACCGTCGCTCCGGCAGGCACTGCTGCGACCGCCAAGGCGCCGTTGCCGCTGGAAGAGTTGCGCACTTTCGCCGAGGTCATGGACCGGATCAAAGCCGCGTACGTCGAACCTGTGGACGACAAGACCCTGCTGGAAAACGCGATCAAGGGCATGCTCAGCAACCTCGATCCGCACTCGGCCTACCTTGGCCCGGAAGACTTCACCGAACTGCAGGAAAGTACCAGCGGTGAGTTCGGCGGCCTGGGCATCGAAGTCGGTGCTGAAGACGGCTTCATCAAGGTCGTCTCGCCAATCGATGACACCCCGGCATCCAAGGCCGGCATTCAGGCCGGTGACTTCATCGTCAAGATCAACGGACAGCCGACACGCGGCCAGACCATGACCGAAGCCGTCGACAAGATGCGCGGCAAGATCGGTCAGAAAATCACCCTGACCCTGGTTCGCGACGGCGGCACGCCGTTCGACGTGACCCTGGCGCGAGCAGTGATTCAGGTGAAGAGCGTCAAGGCGCAGCTGCTGGAATCGGGCTACGGCTACATCCGCATTACCCAGTTCCAGGTCAAGACCGGCGAAGAAGTCTCCAAAGCCCTGGCCAAGCTGCGCAAGGACAACGGCAAGAAGCTCAACGGCATCATTCTCGACCTGCGCAACAACCCGGGCGGCGTACTGCAATCGGCGGTGGAAGTGGTCGACCATTTCATCACCAAAGGCCTGATCGTTTACACCAAAGGTCGGATCGCCAATTCCGAACTGCGCTTCTCCGCCACCGGCAAGGACGAAAGCGAAGCGGTGCCGATGGTCGTGTTGATCAACGGTGGCAGCGCCTCGGCCTCGGAAATCGTTGCCGGCGCCCTGCAGGATCAGAAACGCGCGGTGGTCATGGGCACCACCAGTTTCGGCAAGGGCTCGGTGCAAACCGTTCTGCCGCTGAACAATGATCGCGCGCTGAAGATCACCACCGCGCTGTACTTCACGCCCAATGGCCGCTCGATTCAGGCCCAGGGCATCGTGCCGGACATCGAAGTGCGCCGCGCGAAGATCACCAATGAAGCCGACAGCGAGTACTTCAAGGAAGCCGATCTGCAAGGCCATTTGGGCAACGGCAACGGCGGCGCCGACAAGCCGAGTGGTTCGGCTGGCAAGGCCAAAGCGATGCCGCAGGATGACGATTACCAGTTGGCCCAGGCCCTGAGCCTGCTCAAAGGGCTGAGCATCACGTCCGGCCGTTGAGGATGTCTCTGCGTTTCGTCTTCGTTCTGTTGTGCTGTCTGGCGGGTGCTGCTCATGCAGAGCCCGTCAGCTCTGCGCCGCATAAAGCTTACCTGACACTGATCATCGACGACCTGGGGCAGAACCTGCCCCGGGATCGACGCGTGCTGGCCCTGCCCGGCCCGGTGACGACAGCGATCATGCCAGATACACCGCACGCCACCGAATTTGCCCGCGAAGCCCATCGCGCCGGCAAGATCGTTATCCTGCACATGCCGATGGACCCGGCCACCGGGCCGTACGCCTGGCATCCCGAACTGCCCATCGAAGAGCTGCAGAAACGCCTGAATGCCGCATTCGAAAAAGTGCCGTTTACCGCTGGCATCAACAATCACATGGGCAGCCGCATGACCGCGCAGCCAGCGGCGATGGCGTGGTTGATGGGTGAATTGCAGCGTCGGCACAAGTTCTTCGTCGACAGCCGCACCAGCGCTCAAACCGTCGCTGCGCAGCAAGCGCAGAAAATCGATCTGGCCAGCGTTTCACGGGATGTATTTCTTGATGATGAGCGCACTGAAGCGGCCATTGCCACTCAGCTACAGACCGCGATTACCCTGGCGCACAAACAGGGCTCAGCGGTGATGATCGGCCATCCTTATCCGCAGACCCTGGCGGTGCTGGAGCGCGAGTTGCCGAAGCTGAAAGCGCAGGGCATCGACTGGATCGATATCAGGCAGATGATCAGCGTACGCAGCAACCGCGCCATGGCTGGCCATGGCAAAGACGGCGTCTATCGGTAACACCCGGTTACGTTGCCATACATGGTTACCACCGAACGCCCGGCCCCGTTCCGGATAGTGAGACCTGCTACAGGTCGCGGCTCCTTTGAGCCGCTTTCAACTATCAGGAGTGCCCATGACAAACAACACCCCGATCATCCCGCCCATTGGCCGGACTGAACCGATCAGAATCGACAACTTGTTGATCAACTTCACCACAGAGTTTTTGCGGATCTGGGATACCAACGGTATATCGGCCAAACCTGCGGCCTTCTGGCGCCCGACTCCGGCACCCGACGCGCTGCCCGGTTATTTCCCCTTGGGCGATGTCATCACCACAGGCCTGGGCAACATCAACGGCGAACGAGTGGTGGCAGTGGCTTGCGAAGCAGATATTGCCAGCACTGATCCCGGCAAGGGCAAGGCACTGCGGCGTCCCGATGATTACGAGCTGGTCTGGAAGGATTCCGGGTCCGGTTCAAAAAGAGATGTGTCGATCTGGCGACCGCTGCCTCCCGCAGGCTATGTGGCGCTGGGGTCAGTGTGCTCGAATGATCATGAGAAACCGTCGCTCAACGCGGTCCGCTGCGTTCGCGCTGATCTGGTGATCGGGTCGAATACCAGCGACCTGATCTGGGACGGCAAGGGCAGCAAAGCACGACAGCGTGTCAGCGCCTGGGGCGCCGTTCCTCGAGTCGCTCTACCTGGCGAAGTCAACTTGGCATCGGGCAGTTTTTTCGCTTTGAGTAACTACACCAGACCGGCGAGCTTCCCGGTCTACTGCTTGCGCCTGCAGATTGCACTGCAGACCTACCCACGCCCATCGCCACCGGTGCTGTGCGGGGAAACACCGACACCCGTAGACCCTGTGGGCGAAGCGACTTACACCGCCAGTCTCCCGTGGTTCACCATCAACGATCCGCGTTATACCGCCACTGAACAGTTGCGTCACTCGCCCTTCTATTTGCTGCAACGCAAGGATCAGTACGTGCTCGTCGGTCATGCACGCAACAGTGGCGACGTCAGCCAGATATTCAAATGGACAGCGCGCCGCGCCCAGCGGACCGGCGGCTTGCGAACATTCACCCAGACTACTTCGGTCGAATTCGGCGTCCAATGGCAAAACTATCAGAACAACGCGCTGATGTTTTCGGCACGACTGGGCCATGATTTCACCCAATGCGAACTACATTCGAACGAATGGCTCAATGCAGCGGTAATCGAAGTGGTTGCGGTCGTGGATAAAAACAGGTCCGTGGCAGCCTATCTGGTGCAGAGCGACTACAGATTGGTGCGCGCAGACGGCACGCCAGTGATGGCGGGTTTCAGCTATACCGATGGCAGTAGTTTGCACTTCAGCCAGTACGCACCAGCCGAGCCTGAAATCGTCGCCCTGGCGGAGCCGAACCCGGTCGAAGAACGCACCGTCCAGCCGTCTCTGACCGAGGACGATACCAGCATTCCGCTGCCAGAGCCGGACCGGTCAGGCGCTACAGATAGCGCGCCATGATTTCATCGACCACACCCTCTTTGCGCAGTTGATCCAGCGCCGCCTGGAGCTTGTTGACGACTTCATCGGAAACGTCCTTGTTCAGCGCCAGGTACAACTCGGCGCTGTTGAAGCGCAGCACGGTCTTCAGGCCGGTCACACCATCCTGCCGCGCCAGATAACGCCCGGCAGGATCACCGGTGGCCCACAGATCGATCTGGCCGTTGACCAGTTTCTTCGCATTGTCCTGATCACGCAGCACCACCACCGGTTTGAGGCCTTGCTTGGTCAGCGTCTCGGCAATCGCGTCGCCCTTGTAGGCGCCGATCCTGTACTTGCGCGCATCATGGAGGGTTTCGAGGGTGATCTTGCTGTCTGCCTTGGCCAGCAGGATCCAGTCATCGGGACCGATCGGGCCGACCCATTTGAACAGTTTTTCCCGGTCAGGCAGGCGCGCCATGACGAAGGCCCCGTAACCGGGATTTTCCAGCGCGAGTTTGTAGACACGTTCCCAGGGGAACCGCAGGGTCAGGCTGTAAGTGAGGCCGGCGCGCTGGAACATCTCGCGTACGATGTCGGTGGCAATGCCGTTGATGTTGTCGCCCTGGGCGAAATTCTTGCCGTTCGTCGCCATGTTGTACGGCGGGAAGTTTTCGGTGAGCAGCACCAGATCGGTGTCGGGGCTGTTTTCCGCCCGGGCATTGTTGATGAGCAACAATGAGGCGCTGGCGAGAACAACAAGCAGGCGTTTGATCATGTCGGGCTACCGGAATCCATGGCGTGCCCAAGAGTGCCTTGGGCGCGCCATGCTGTCCACTGGCCTGTACGCTTTAGCGCATGACGATGCCGCGATGCGCCATGTAGGCCTTGGCTTCCTGCACGGTGTATTCGCCGAAGTGAAAAATGCTCGCCGCCAGCACCGCGCTGGCATGACCTTCGAGAATGCCGTCGGCCAGATGCTGCAGGTTGCCGACGCCGCCAGAGGCAATGACCGGAATGCCCAGCGCATCGCTGATCGCGCGGGTCACGCCGAGGTCGAAGCCGTTTTTCATGCCGTCCTGATCCATGCTGGTCAGCAGGATCTCGCCAGCACCGAGGCCTTCCATTTTCTTCGCCCACTCGACTGCGTCGAGGCCGGTCGGCTTGCGCCCGCCGTGGGTGAAGATCTCCCAACGCGGCGTTTCGCCGGGGCCGGAGACTTTCTTGGCGTCGATCGCAACGACGATGCACTGCGAGCCGAAATGCTGCGCGGCTTCGCCGACAAATTCCGGGTTGAACACGGCAGCGGTGTTGATCGAGACCTTGTCCGCGCCAGCATTGAGCAGATTGCGGATGTCCTGCACGGTGCGCACGCCACCACCAACGGTCAGCGGGATGAACACCTGACTGGCCATGCGCTCAACGGTATGCAGCGTGGTGTCACGACCATCGACGCTGGCGGTGATGTCGAGGAAGGTAATCTCGTCGGCACCCTGCTCGTCGTAGCGACGGGCGATTTCCACCGGGTCACCGGCGTCTCGGATGTTCTCGAACTTCACGCCCTTGACGACCCGGCCGTTGTCCACGTCCAGGCAGGGGATAATGCGTTTGGCCAGCGCCATGGGTCAGTCCTCAGCCTTGGTACGAATCGCAGAATGCTTGCGCTTCGGCGACGTCGAGAGTGCCCTCATAGATCGCCCGGCCGGTAATCGCGCCGATGATGCCCGGTGCCTTGGCGTCGAGCAGCGACTTGATGTCACCCAGATTGTGGATGCCGCCGGAAGCGATCACCGGAATCTTCGTCGCAGCAGCCAGCGCAGCGGTGAACGGCACGTTGCAGCCCTGCATCATGCCGTCTTTGGCGATGTCGGTATAAACGATCGACGAGACGCCGTCGGCTTCAAATTGCCTGGCCAGATCGATCACCTGCACGGTGCTGATTTCCGCCCAGCCGTCGGTGGCGACGAAACCGTCTTTGGCGTCGAGGCCGACAATGATCTTGCCCGGAAAGGCGCGGCAGGCTTCAGCGACGAACGCCGGATCTTTTACGGCTTTGGTGCCGATGATCACGTAGCTCACGCCGGCCTTGACGTAGTGCTCGATGGTTTCCAGCGAGCGGATGCCGCCACCGATCTGGATCGGCAGGGTCGGGTAACGCTTGGCGATCGCCGTGACCACTTCGCCGTTGACCGGCTGGCCTTCGAACGCGCCGTTCAGGTCGACCAGATGCAAGCGGCGGCAACCGCCCTCCACCCACTTGGCAGCCATGCTCACCGGGTCATCGGAGAACACCGTGGAATCTTCCATGCGGCCCTGGCGCAGACGCACGCAGGCACCGTCTTTAAGATCGATAGCAGGAATAATTAGCATGCTTTTCCTTCGTCAAAGAGCTGCAAGCTGCTAGCTTTAAGCTGCAAGCGCGCACGTGTGTCTGATTCTTGCAGCTGACAGCTTGAAGCTTGCAGCTGCTCCTAATTTTTTTCGAGCGCCCACAGGTCGCTTTCGATGCTTTCAAACCGCTTTTTGAGGTGGGTCTGCACATCGAAAATCGCCCTGTTGTAATAGTGCGGAGCAATTTCGCGGGTAAACAGCTCAAGAATTTCCGCCGCTTCGAACGAACCCAGGTCCAGCTCGAAGCGGTCTTCCATGAACCGCTGAATCTTGCGATTGGCCTCGCTCTCCAGCTCGGGAGTGAGGGTCAGGATCGGCGGCTTGGATTTCTTGACAGCCATTTACCAGCGACCGTCCCACGCAGCGAAGTTCTGCAGCAGTTGCAGGCCATGGGTATGGCTTTTCTCTGGATGGAACTGCACGGCGAAACGCGAGCCATCGGCCAGCGCTGCGGCGAAATCGACACCGTAGTGACCGCTGCCCACCACCTGCCGCGCATTGGCCGCGGCGATGTAATAGCTGTGCACGAAGTAGAAACGCGCCAGGTCCGGAATGTCATGCCACAGCGGGTGACTGATGTTCTGCTTCACCTCGTTCCAGCCCATGTGCGGGACTTTAAGGTGCTCGCCGTCTTCGTGCAGGCCCTTGCCGAAGAACTTCACCGCGCCCGGGAACAGGCCGATGCAGTCAACGCCATCATTCTCTTCGCTGCTGTCGAGCAAGGCTTGCATGCCGACGCAGATGCCGAGGAACGGGCGATCCTGGCTGACCTCACGGACCAGCGAATCGAAGCCGAGGCGACGGATCTCCGCCATGCAATCGCGGATCGCGCCAACACCGGGGAACACCACGCGGTCGGCTTCGCGAATCACGTTCGCGTCGCTGGTGATCAGCACCTTGCCGGCGCCAACATGCTCGAGAGCCTTGGCCACCGAGTGCAGGTTGCCCATGCCGTAGTCGATAACTGCAACCGTCTGCATTACAAAACGCCTTTGGTCGACGGCATTTGCCCGGCCATGCGCTCGTCCAGCTCCACGGCCATGCGCAGGGCGCGGCCGAAAGCCTTGAACACGGTTTCGATCTGGTGGTGAGTGTTGGTGCCGCGCAGGTTGTCGATGTGCACACTGACCAGCGCGTGGTTGACGAAGCCCTGGAAGAATTCCTGGAACAGGTCAACGTCGAAACCACCGACGGTGGCGCGGGTGTACGGCACGTGCATCTGCAGGCCCGGGCGACCGGAGAAATCGATCACCACGCGCGACAGCGCTTCATCGAGCGGCACGTAGGCATGGCCGTAGCGACGGATGCCTTTCTTGTCGCCGATGGCTTTAGCGAAGGCCTGGCCGAGGGTGATACCGACGTCTTCCACCGTATGGTGGTCGTCGATATGCAGATCGCCCTTGCATTCGATATCCAGGTCGATCAACCCGTGACGGGCGATCTGATCCAGCATGTGCTCAAGAAAAGGGACACCGATATCGAATCGGGCCTTTCCGGTGCCATCAAGGTTGATCGAGGCTTTGATCTGGGTTTCCAGAGTGTCGCGCTCGACAGACGCCTTACGTTCGGCCATCACCAGCTCCGCAAAATCATTGGGCGAAAAAGGCAGCCATTATAGGCACGCGGGGCGTAAACAGAAACACGAGAGGTGATATGGCTGACGGATAGAACGCCCGGCTGTCGCGGGTAGACATGTCCATACAAGCTTTCTCGGACACCCAAAAACAACTGTAGGAGTGAGCCTGCTCGCGATGAGGGCGTGACAGTCACCATTTCAGTGACTGTCAGACCGCTATCGCGAGCAGGCTCACTCCTACAGGGTTACAGCGTTTTTACTTAGTGAAACAGTACCGCCGTCTTCTGCAGGGTCACCCACACACCCCACGCCAACGGAATACCCACCACCAGCCAGGCAGCGATGGCCAGCGGCTTGCTGCCCGGTGCGGCTTTCCACTCCAGAACGGTGCTGGCATCGGCACCCTTGTCGTGGCCCAGCGCCTGTTCGGCGGCCAGTTCAGCGTCGGTCATGAAGTACTTGTCGGCCACCGGGCGCACCATCAGGTTGCACAGGAAGCCCAGCACCAAGAGGCCTGCGAGGATGTACAGGGTGATGTCGTAGGCAGCTGCGCGTTCCACGCCGATGCTCAACTGATATTCACGCAGGTAGTTCACCAGCACCGGACCGAGCACACCGGCAGCGGCCCAGGCAGTCAGCAGACGACCGTGGATCGCACCCACCATCTGCGTACCGAACAGGTCGGCCAGATAGGCCGGCACCGTGGCGAAACCACCGCCGTACATCGACAGGATGATGCAGAACGCCGCCACGAACAGCGCAACGTTGCCCAAGTGACCGAGGTTCGGAATCAGCGCGTACAGGGCAAAACCCAAGGCAAAGAACACGAAATAGGTGTTTTTGCGGCCTAGGTAGTCCGAGAACGAGGCCCAGAAGAAGCGGCCACCGATGTTGAACAGGCTCAGCAGGCCGGTGAAGCCCGCTGCGATCGCCGCGATCGAAGCCAGTTGGCCGGCGTCGAGTTGACCGAACGGCACGTCAACGCCCAGCAACTTGCCGCCGAACACTTCCTGCAACAGTGGCGAAGCCATGCCGAGGATGCCGATACCCGCCGACACGTTCAGGCACAGCACCAGCCAGACCAGACGGAATTGCGGAGTTTTCCACGCTACATTCACGTGAACGTGACGGTTGGTGATCATCGCGTTCGAAGCTTTCTTCGCCGGAGCGGTCCAGCCTTCAGGCTTCCAGCCGGTCGGCGGCACGCGGTAGGACAATGCGCCACCGATCATGAACACGAAGTAGATGGCCGCCATGGCCACGAAGCTCTGCCATACGCCCACACCTTCTGGCGAAGCGAAATGGCTCATCAGTGCAGTCGCCAATGGTGCACCGACCATCGCGCCGCCACCGAAGCCCATGATCGCCATGCCGGTCGCCATGCCGCGCTTGTCCGGGAACCACTTGATCAGGGTCGACACCGGCGAGATATAGCCCAGGCCCAGACCGATGCCGCCGATCACGCCGGAACCGATCCACATCAGCCAGATCTGGTGGGTATAGATACCCAGCGCAGAAATCAGCAGACCGCCGCACCAGCACAGCGCCGACACCACGCCCGCTTTACGAGGACCGGCGTGTTCCAGCCAGCCGCCCCAGATCGCTGCCGAGCAGCCGAGGAAGATGAAGAACAGCGTGTAGATCCAGCCGAGCATGGAGATCGGCCAGTCGCAGTTCGACGAAAATACCTGTGCGATGAAGCTCATGTCCGGTGCACAAGCTACCGGCGCGGTAACGCCCAGTGCCTTGGACAGCGGCAACCAGAACACCGAGAAGCCGTAGGCCATGCCGATGCACAGGTGAATGGCCAAAGCGGCCGGTGGAACCAGCCAGCGGTTGAAACCGGGCTTGGCGATGATGCGTTCCTTGGACAGGAACGCAGGCTGGTCGGCTTTGAGGCCGTCCGCCGTGATGCTCGTGCTCATTGTGTATCCCCCAATTTTTAGTATGGTTCGCCAGCCACTGCTCACCCTCGGCCTTATGCACGCAGGCATGACCGTTTTTTCAGGTGAAGCTCCTTGAAGGCGCGACGTTAAGTCGCAGACGGGCGGACGAACTGGCGAAGGTTACCATTCTCAGGTGACAGAAAAACCAAACTGATATCACCTTTTTTCTGTCAGCTGTGTTCGCCCCCTGTAGGAGCTGCGGAACGCTGCGATCTTTTGATCTTTTTGAAATTGCCAAAATCAAAAGATCACAGCGTTCCGCAGCTCCTACAGTCGGCATTTCAACGGGGTTAGCATGCGGGGCGTTGTTCAGGTGCCTGACGACAGATATGTACATCTGGTGCTTGTCCCATTTATGCGTGCGAAAAGTTACCCGTCGTCGTGGCGTGGCTGAACGTCCGGTGAACCAAGCGCAGAAAATGGCGTCGCAAACGGGGGCCGAATTGCGCCTGCTCGCTCCCGCCGGGCATCCTCAAGCGCAGGCACCGGTGGCGAAGTTGCAGGTGCTGTTGCCGACCCTCGGCAGATGACGCCACACCGAACCGGGTGCTTGCAGCGCTATACTCCCCGGCCAAATGACGAATTCGACTAACTACAAGGACTCGCCCATGAAAGCGTTCGGCAAAATCCTGGGTCTGGTACTTCTCGGGCTGTTGCTGATCATTGTGGCGGCAGGTTTTGCCCTGACCCACCTCTTCGATCCCAACGACTACAAAGACGAGATCCGCCAGATAGCCCGCGACAAGGCCCACATCGAGCTGACGCTCAATGGCGATATCGGCTGGAGCCTGTTCCCGTGGCTCGGCCTGGAACTGCACGAAGCCAGCGTCGCCACCCTGGCCAAACCCGCCGAACCGTTTGCCGATTTGCAGATGCTCGGTTTGTCCGTGCGCGTCCTGCCGTTGTTGCGCCGTGAAGTGCAGATGAGCGACGTACGCGTCGAAGGCCTCAACCTGCGCCTGAACCGTGACAAGAACGGCCACGGCAACTGGGAAGACATCGGCAAGGTGCCAGTGGCGCCAGGCTCTACTCCACCCGCCACGCCGGGCGCGACCGCCAGCGAGCCAACCGTCGCCGTGGAAAAACCGGCGCAACCGATTCGCCTCGACATCGACAGCCTGACCGTGAACAACGCTCGCGTTGAATACAACGATGAGCTGACCGGCAAGCAGTTCAGCGCCGAAAGCATTCAACTGAGCACCGGTCCGGTGCACGATTCGACCAATATCCCGGTGAAGGCCACCGCGTTCCTCGGCACCAATCAACCGGTGTTGCGCGTGCGCACCGAGCTCAACGGCGAGCTGCGCTTCGAGCGCGCCCTGCAACGCTACAAGTTCGAAGACCTGAAGCTGACCGGCGAACTCGCTGGCGATCCGCTGCAAGGCAAAACCATGACTTTCTCTGCTCAAGGCCAGTTATTGCTGGACAAAGCAGCGAACGTCGCCGAATGGACCGGCATCAAGATTTCCGCCAACCAGTTGCGCGCCTTGGGCGAACTGAAAGCCAATGACCTCGACAAGACGCCACAGATCAGCGGCGGCATTTCCATTGCCCAGTTCGATCTGGCGAAATTCGTCGACAGCATCGGCCAGACAGTGCCGGAGATGGGCGAAGGCAGCCTGAGCAAGGTCGAGCTGGTCAGCCGCGTTGCTGCCACCCCGACCAGTCTGTCGTTCGACAACATCAACCTGAAACTCGATGACAGCAGCTTCAGCGGCCGCATCGCCATCGAGGATTTCGCCAAACAGTCGCTGCGCGCCATTCTCAAGGCCGACACATTCAACGTCGACCGCTACCTGCCACCGAAATCGGACCAGGCCAACAGCGCCACGCAAACCCGTCAGGCCGAAGTCGCCAGCACCGAGGCCGGCGCCGTCGCAGGCACCACGCCGCTGCCGGACAAACCGAGCAAAACCGCCTGGAGCACCGAGCGCCTGCTGCCGGTCGAACGCCTGGCGAAACTGGATGTGGACGCCGACCTGACTTTCGGCCAACTGACCCTCGACAAACTGCCAATCCAGAACGCTGCGCTCAAAGCCACCGGCCAGGGCGGCCTGCTGACGCTGGCAAACCTGAGCGGCGAGCTGTACAACGGCGGTTTCGTCGCCAACGGCACGCTCGACGTGCGCCCAAGCGCGCCGGTACTGAACCTGCAGACCCGTCTCAATCGCGTCCCGGCGGAAAAAATCATCGAAAGCCAGGGCAAGAACCCGCCGGTCAAAGGCCTGGTGACACTGACCAGCAGCCTCACCGGCAGCGGCAACAGCCAACAGGCGTTGATCGATACGCTCAACGGCAACGCCAGTTTCGTCATCAACAACGGCGTGCTGCTCAACGCCAATCTCGAACAGCAATTGTGCAAAGGCATCGCCACCCTCAACCGCAAAACCCTGAGCGGCGAGCCTCGGGGCAAGGACACGCCGTTCGAGGAGCTGAAAGGCAATCTGACCGTACGCAATGGCGTCGCCAGCAACCCGGACCTGAAAGTGCGCATCCCCGGCATGACCGTCAACGGTGACGGTGACATCGACCTGCGCGTTTTGGGCATGGATTACCGCGTCGGCATCATCGTTGAGGGCGACACCAGCGCCATGCCCGACCCGGCCTGTCAGGTCGGCGAGAAGTTCGTCGGCATCGAGTGGCCGCTGCGCTGCCGTGGCCCGCTGGAGCTGGGGGCCAAGGCCTGCCGCGTCGACAATGACCGTCTCGGTCAGGTCGCCAGCAAAATGGCTGGGAACAAGCTCAGCGAAAAGATCGACGAGAAACTGGGCGACAAAGTCAGTCCGGAACTGAAAAACGCATTGAAGGGGCTGTTCAAGCGATGACAGCGGAGCAGTTTTCCACGGCGGTGCTGGAATGGTTCGACCGCCATGGCCGCCACGATTTGCCGTGGCAACAGGACATCAACCCGTACCGGGTGTGGGTGTCCGAGATCATGTTGCAGCAGACACAGGTCAGCACCGTGCTCAATTACTTCGAGCGCTTCATGGCGGCGCTGCCAACGGTCAAAGCGCTGGCCGAAGCGCCGGAAGACGAGGTGCTGCACCTGTGGACCGGGCTGGGTTACTACACTCGCGCTCGCAATCTGCAGAAGACCGCGAAGATCGTTGTCAGCCAGTACGGTGGCGAGTTTCCGCGTGACGTGGAGAAGCTCACCGAGTTGCCGGGGATCGGTCTGTCCACGGCCGGCGCGATTGCCAGCATCAGCATGGGCCTGCGCGCGCCAATCCTCGACGGCAACGTCAAACGCGTGCTGGCGCGCTTCACGGCGCAAGAGGGCTACCCCGGCGAACCGAAGGTGGCCAGACAGCTGTGGGCCAACGCCGAGCGATTCACCCCGCATGATCGGGTCAACGCCTACACCCAGGCGATGATGGATCTTGGCGCCACACTCTGCACGCGCAGCAAGCCAAGTTGCCTGCTGTGTCCGCTCAAGCGGGGCTGTGAAGCGCACATGCTCGGCCTGGAGACCCGCTACCCGATTCCCAAGCCGCGTAAAGCCATTCCGCAGAAACGCACGCTGATGCCGATGCTGGCCAATGGCGAAGGCGCAATCCTGCTTTACCGCCGCCCGTCGACGGGCCTGTGGGGCGGTCTGTGGAGCCTGCCGGAACTGGATGATCTCGAAGATCTGCAACATCTGGCCGATCAGCACTCGCTGACCATGGGCCAGCAGCAGGCGCTGCCGAGCCTGGTCCACACGTTCAGCCATTTCCAGTTGTCCATCGAGCCGTGGCTGGTTCAGGTGCAGGAAGCCAGCCATCACGTGGCCGAGGCCGACTGGCTCTGGTATAACCTCGCCACCCCGCCGCGCCTGGGCCTTGCTGCCCCGGTCAAGACCTTGCTCGAACGCGCGGCCGCCGTCTTGAATGCAGGAGAGTCGCCATGACCCGCACCGTAATGTGCCGCAAGTACAAAGAAGAACTGCCCGCGCTGGAACGCGCCCCTTTCCCGGGTGCCAAGGGCCAGGATATTTTCGACCACGTCTCGGCCAAGGCCTGGGCCGACTGGCAGAAACACCAGACCCTGCTGATCAACGAAAAGCGTCTGAACATGATGAACGCCGAAGATCGCAAATACCTGCAGGGCGAAATGGACAAGTACTTCTCCGGCGAGGAATACGCCAAGGCCGAAGGCTATGTGCCGCCAGCCGAATAACCCGCATATTTCGTAAGCGACGGAATTAATTTAAGAAATTTTCAAAAAGTCGTTGACGTAAATTCGAAAAACCCTTTTAATGCGCCCCGTTGCCCAGATAGCTCAGTCGGTAGAGCAGGGGATTGAAAATCCCCGTGTCGGCGGTTCGATTCCGTCTCTGGGCACCAAATACCGAAAACCCTGAATCGCAAGATTCAGGGTTTTTTTATGCCCGGAGTTTATCGGGCATTGTTTACTCCCTTACGGAAGAGGGTCATCACTCGATGAATCAGAAACGAACCCGAGTCCCCCTGCCCCATCCGCCGCCGCATCAGGAAAGCCTGGTGTCCAGAGGGCTGGCGGTCATGATCAGCCTGTTTCTGATCGGTACCGGCGCGCTGTTGGGTTACTCCGCCATCGACGGCGTTATCCACGACACAATCACCACTGCCACTCGCGGTGGGCCGGCCAAGGTCTATACCCTCGCCGGGCAGCCGGGCGCGTATTGGTTTCATATCGTGTTCCAAGGACTCTTCGGCATATTGCTGCTGGCCGCCGGTCTGGCGTGGCGCAGACTAACGAGTATCGACAAGCCAGCGACCAGAACCCAGCGCAGATCTCGTTCGCGCTAGCGGTTGTCGAAAGACGTGGGAAATGGACTACAGACTTCGCCCGGCTACGTCCTTGTCCTCGGCAACGTCCTGCAACGGCAACCTCCTCTTTCTGCGTATTTCACCGTCTCTCCCGACATACTCAAACGGCGAGAATTGCCATGCTTTTGCGTCTGTTCACAATGACGCGGAAGACCCGATGAGCCAGCTTAAACCTGCTGACACGCAAGACCCGAAAATCGATTCACTGCTGGGCGAACTGGGGGAGCTGATTCGCCAGGCGCGCAAACAGGCCCTCATCGATCACCTGCAAAGCTTTCTGCTTGAACTGGGCAAAGGCTTTTCCTTTGTCGCCCGGCAGCAACGCATCAGCACTGACGGCGTTGACCTCTTCATCGACCTGGTGTTCTACAACTACCTGCTCAAGTGCTTCGTGATCATCGACCTGAAACGCGGCAAGCTCAGCGCCCGAGATGTCGGGCAAATGGACATGTATGTGCGCATGTACGACGAGCTCAAGCGCAGCGAGGGTGACAAGCCAACCGTCGGCATCATTCTCAGCGCGGAAAGCAATGACTCGGTGGCGCGCTATTCAATGCTCAAAGGCAATGAGCAACTGTTCGCCAGCAGCTACAAGACCCTATTGCCAAGCGAAGAAGAGTTACGCGCTGAGCTCAACCGCGAACAGAAGTTGATCGAAGAACGCATGCTTACTCAATCCACTGAATGAACAGGCTGGATTGTCCTTGATTGGCGCGGCGACTATGGTTGAAACCTAGCCGCCGAGGTCAAACGCCATGAGCAGTCAGCCCACATTCGAGCTGGAAGACGCTGAGTTGAGCCAACCAGTTTTGACTGCAACTGAAGGCACGCCCTTCAAGGACACTGCCAAGGACGGCTATACACTCGGCGGATTCACCTGGCGCCACGCCTCGCCCGATCCACAGCGCCCGGTGGTCATCATCAACGCCGCCACGTCCGTGCGCTGTCGCCACTACTCACGGTTCGCGACCTATCTGTTCACCAATGGCTGCGACGTGATTACCTACGACTACCGAGGCATCGGTGAATCACGCCGCGAATCGATCAAAGGGCTGCGCGCCTCGTGGACCAACTGGGGCGCGCTGGATTTCGAAGCGATGCTCAAACGTGCGCAACGGGAATTTCCCGGCCAGCCAATCGATGTGGTCGGCCACAGCTTCGGCGGCTGCGCGGCGGGCCTGGCCGAGTCGGGCAGTTTGATCCGACGGCTGGTCACCGTCGGAGCGCAGTTCGCCTACTGGCGTGATTACGCGCCCGGACAGCGCTGGCGAATGTTCGGCAAGTGGCATGTGCTGATGCCGCTGATGACACTGTTCTGCGGTTACTTCCCCGGCAAGCGTCTTGGCTGGCTGGAAGACACGCCAACGGGTGTTGTGCTCGACTGGAGCACGCCTGCCGCACGCTACGAAGATCGCCCAAGCGGTCGTGCACTGATGAAAAAGGCGGGTGCCCTGCCCTTCGCCAACGTCCGCGCGCAGGTCTTGGCCATCAGCCTCGGCGACGATCCTTACGGCACCATTCCGGCGATCGAACGCCTGCTCGACTACTTCCGCAACGCAGCAAAAACCCATCTGCGCATCGAGCCGCAGGACATCGGCGAACGACAAGTCGGACATTTCGCCTTTTTTCGCAGCGCATACCAAGCCACACTATGGCCCATCGCTCTGACCTGGCTGCAGACCGGCGCACTTGCCGCAGACACACCCGGTCGATTAGTACCACGCAGCTGAGCCCCTCTCAACGCACGACGGAACACATCATGGCCTCCGCCAACAAGCAGCAAAAACGCGCCACCCGGGCCAAAGCCAAGGCCAAGCAGAACCGCACCAAACGCGCCGAAGCGCCGGTCGAGCTGGACCCGAACGATGACCGCATCGATTTCGAATCGGTGGACCTCACCGAACTGTTCAAGAAAATGATCGACGCCGAGAAGACCAGCCAGCAAGCCATGTGCACCGCGTTCCTCGAAGACCCGCTGCTGGAACTGGTCTATGAGCAGGAAGGTGAAGAAGGTGCGATGGATTTCATCCTCGCCGCGCTGATCGAGTATCGCCAGTGGTCGCAGGAAACCGACGAGGCTGGCGCGCTGGCGTGGATCGAATCCCCGGCCTTCCAGGCTGACTATGTAGCGGCATCCGACGCGATCGCTGCACAAACCCAACAGAAGAACTGAGCTCCCATGGCATCCCTGAACAAGCAACAGAAACGCGCCAAACGCGCCAAGGCCAAAGCCAAGCAAATCCGTATGGTCGGGCGCAAACCGCTGGATCAGGACGAAGACCTCGGCCACCTCGCCGAGCCGATCCCGGAATACACCCTGGCGATGTTGAGCAAAATGCGCGACGCTGAAGCCGTCAGCCGCAACGAAATGCTGCTGACGCTGCTGCGCGAACTGGCCTTTATCATCGTCGACCATCCTGAACTGCTCGACATGGAAAACGCCGACAACGAAGGCATGGCCGCCACCCACCTGGCCGCCGACATGCTCATCGACTACCGCATGTGGGCCGACGGCATGACCATCGAACAAGCCCAGGCCTGGCTGAGCGAACCGCAGTTCATCACTGATTTCGGGGTGGCGCTGGATGCTTATGGGAAGTCGGTGGAAGATGGCGAACCCAAAGCCGAATAATCCTTTGTGCCTGACCTTCATGCACATCCATTGCAAGGAGGTCAGGTGAAAAAGACGGACTCATACAAAGACGAGCAGCTGTCAAAGCCGAGCGACTCGGCATCCCTTCAAAGCGATACTCATAGCCCCAACGAGCCAACGAAGTGGGATGAATGGTTCGATGCAGACAACTGCAGCTCAGACTTTATGGCGTCGCGAGACCAAAGCTGAATCAGGATCCGAGGCAACCATCATCCGACTTGTAAATAAAAACGGCCGCTAGTCATCCCTGACAGCGGCCGTTTTGCATCACGCGTTACGACTCAGCTCAACACCACCGCACCGCGTTTTTCCAGCTTGCGCCGGCGCGACACCAGCAGCCCGGCAGCCACCACCATCAGGCTCAGCAGGCCGGTGGCGAGTATTTCCACGCGGTGGGCTTCCTGGAACAGCATGATGGTCAGCGCGGCGACAATGAAGATGATCACCGCCCAAGTCAGCCCCGGGAACAGCCACATGCTGAAGACGATCTTCTCGCCACGGGCCATGCGCTGTTTACGCATACGCAGTTGCGAGAACGCGATCACCAGATACACCAGCAGGGCGATGGCGCCGGAGCTGGCCAGGAGGAATTCGAACACCGCGGCCGGAGCGACGTAGTTGGCGAAGGTGCAGAGAAATGCTGCGCCGGTCGACAACATCACCGCCCAGTAAGGCGTGCCGCTTTTGTTGGTGCGGGTCGACATGGCTGGGGCGTCGCCGCGCTTGCCGAGAGAGAACAGCATGCGCGACGAGGTGTACAGCGCCGAGTTCAGGCAACTGGTCACCGCGACCAGTACGACGATATCGACGATCATCTTGGCGTTGGGAATGCCCATGCGCTCAAGCACGGTCTGGTAGGAACCGAGGTTTGCCAGTGTAGGATCGTTCCATGGCACTAGTGCCACGACGATGAAGATCGACACCAGATAGAACAAGCCGATCCGCCAGATCACCGAGTTGGTCGCCTTGGAAATCTGCTTGCCAGGGTCTTTCGATTCCGCCGCCGCGATGGTGACGATCTCGGTGCCCATGAAGGAGAACATGGTGGTCAGGATCGCGCCCAGCACAGCGCCCATGCCGTTGGGCAGGAAGCCACCGCTGTCGAACAAGTGCGACACACCGCTGACCTGACTGGTCGGCAGGAAGCCAAAAATCGCCGCGAGGCCGAGGCCGATGAAACCGATGATCGCCAGCACCTTGATCAGGGCGAACCAGAACTCGAACTCGCCGTAGTTCTTCACGCTGAACAGGTTGGTCACGGTCAGCAGCATGGTGATGACCAGCGCGAAGGCCCAGATGTCCACACCGGGGAACCACGCATGCAGGATGGTCGCGGCGGCGTTGGCCTCCAGCGGAATCACCAGCACCCAGAACCACCAGTACAACCAGCCGATGGTAAAACCGGCCCAGTGACCGATCGCGCGGTCGGCATAAGTCGAGAACGAACCGGTGTCCGGCGAAGCCACGGCCATCTCGCCGAGCATGCGCATCACCAGCACCACCAGAGTACCGGCAGCGGCGTAGGCCAGCAGCACGGCCGGGCCGGCGGCAGCAATGGCGTGGCCGGAGCCGACGAACAGACCGGCGCCGATCACACCGGCGATCGACAACATGGTCACATGACGCGGTTTGAGCCCCTGTTCGAGGCCATTGGAGCTTGGGGTACTGCTCATAGAGACTACCTTTGCAAGGAAAGCGAGTGCATCCGGCGCGTCTGAAAATTCCTTCTCGTAAAAAGAATCCAACGGCCTGTTCCTTATTCCGCACGCAATATTTGCGCCAAAATGTTTCAAGTCCTTGAGGGCCGGGGGCTCTGGCATCCGATGCAAGTGCTTGAGTTTACTGGCTATTCGCCAGAACGTTACCCTGCGACTCACTTTCAAGACGAATCCACGCACCAGAAACACACAGAAAAAGTCTGCGACGCACAGAAAAAGGGCGAATAAGGAACGTTCGGCCGGATAGCGCTTCCAACACCCCGCCAAAGCTGGCAACATCGCGCCTTTTTTTACGCGATACCCACGGGTTTGCATCATCAAACACCCGTTCGGTTGTTGATGGGGCGACAGTCTGCTGTGCCGATGCGACAACCCGCCACATGCCACCCGTTTACCGCTCGTAGCGCTGTTGGCTGCCATAGAAACGCTATGCTAGCTTGGCCGCCTCGCCAGGAAGGCCCGCCAACAGCAGGAGCGCAACATATATGAGGAACGCACATGGCTGAGGCCACGCCCGCGCTGGAAATCCGCAACTTGCACAAACGCTACGGACAGCTTGAGGTGCTCAAAGGCATCTCGCTGACCGCCCGCGACGGCGACGTGATCTCGATCCTCGGCTCTTCCGGTTCCGGCAAGTCCACGTTCCTGCGTTGCATCAACCTGCTGGAAAACCCGCATCAGGGCCAGATCCTGGTGGCCGGTGAAGAACTCAAGCTCAAAGCCGCCAAGAACGGCGAGCTGGTTGCCGCCGACGGCAAACAGATCAATCGCCTGCGCTCGGAGATTGGTTTTGTATTTCAAAACTTTAATCTGTGGCCGCACATGAGCGTGCTCGACAACATCATCGAAGCCCCGCGCCGCGTGCTCGGCCAGAGCAAGGCCGAGGCCATCGAAGTCGCCGAAGCCCTGCTGGCCAAAGTCGGCATCGCCGACAAGCGCCACGCCTACCCGGCGCAATTGTCCGGTGGCCAGCAACAACGCGCAGCGATCGCCCGCACACTGGCGATGCAACCGAAGGTTATCCTGTTCGACGAGCCCACCTCCGCCCTTGACCCGGAAATGGTTCAGGAAGTACTTAGTGTCATCCGCGCATTGGCCGAAGAAGGCCGCACCATGCTGCTCGTGACCCACGAAATGGGCTTCGCCCGCCAGGTCTCCAGCGAAGTGGTGTTCCTTCATCAGGGCCTTATAGAAGAGCAAGGATCGCCACAGCAGGTGTTTGAAAACCCGCTTTCGGCGCGCTGCAAACAATTCATGTCCAGCAACCGCTAACGGAGCAACATGCATGCAGAATTTCAAGAAGGTCTTCCTGGCTGCCGCCGTCACCCTCGCGTTCAGCGCCGGTGCCATGGCTGAAACCCTGAAGATGGGCATCGAAGCGGCCTACCCGCCGTTCAACAACAAAGACGCCAGCGGTCAGGTGGTCGGCTTCGACAAGGAAATCGGCGACGCCCTGTGCGCGAAGATGAAAGCCGAATGTTCCGTCGTCACTTCCGATTGGGACGGCATCATTCCAGCCCTGAACGCGAAGAAGTTCGACTTCCTGATCTCCTCGCTGTCGATCACCGAAGAGCGCAAAGCCGCGGTGGATTTCACTGACCCGTACTACTCGAACAAACTGCAGTTCATCGCGCCGAAAAATGTCGATTTCAAAACCGACAAGGACTCACTCAAGGGCAAGACCATCGGCACCCAGCGCGCAACGCTGGCCGGCACCTGGCTGGAAGACACCTACGGTGACGATATCAAGGTCAGCCTCTACGACACCCAGGAAAATGCCTACCTTGATCTGACCTCAGGCCGTGTCGACGCGATCCTCGCCGACAAGTACGCCAACTACGACTGGCTGAAAACCGACGCCGGCAAGAACTATGAGTTCAAGGGCGACCCGGTGGTAGAAAGCGACAAGATCGGCATCGCTGTGCGCAAGGGTGACAACGAACTGCGCAACAAGCTGAACGCCGCACTGAAGGAAATAGTCGCTGACGGCACCTACAAGAAAATCAACGACAAGTACTTCCCGTTCAGCATCTATTGATCTGACCTGTGGGACCGGCGCCGTGATCAAGCGGCGTCGGCTCCCGACTTTGCCTGCCGCAATTTGAACAGAAACCCATGATTATCGACCTCTACGGATTCGGCCCGGCGCTCGCCGCTGGCGCGCTGATGACCGTCCAACTGGCGCTCACCGCCCTGTGCCTGGGCCTGGTGCTCGGCCTGCTCGGCGCCTTGGCCAAGACTTCCCCGTACAAGCCGCTGCAATGGCTTGGCGGCACCTATTCGACGCTGGTGCGCGGCGTCCCGGAATTGCTCTGGGTACTGTTGATCTATTTCGGTACGGTCAACCTGATGCGCACCCTCGGTGAGTACTTCGGCAACCCCGACCTGCAGCTCAACGCCTTCGCCGCCGGTGTGATCGCACTGGGCCTGTGCTTCGGCGCCTACGCCACGGAAGTGTTTCGTGGCGCCCTGCTTGCCATTCCCAAGGGCCACCGTGAGGCTGGCCAGGCCCTGGGCCTGTCGAAGTGGCGGATCTTCACCCGGTTGATCATGCCGCAGATGTGGCGCATCGCACTGCCGGGCCTGGGCAACCTGTTCATGATCCTGATGAAAGACACCGCGCTGGTATCGGTCATCGGTCTGGAAGAAATCATGCGTCACGCGCAGATCGGCGTGACCGTATCGAAACAACCGTTCACCTTCTATATGGTCGCGGCGGTCATGTACCTCGCCCTGACGGTACTGGCGATGACCGGCATGCATTTCCTGGAAAAACGCGCCGCCCGCGGCTTTGCGAGGAGCGCGCAATGAATTGGGAAGTCATTATCAAGTGGCTGCCGAAACTGGCGCAGGGCGCGACCCTGACTCTGGAACTGGTAGCCATCGCGGTAATCGCTGGCCTGCTGCTGGCAATTCCGCTGGGCATCGCCCGCTCGTCGAAGCTGTGGTACGTGCGTTCGCTGCCCTACGCTTACATCTTCTTTTTCCGTGGCACGCCGTTGCTGGTTCAGCTGTTCCTGGTCTACTACGGCCTGGCGCAGTTCGATGCGGTGCGTGAAAGCGCTTTGTGGCCGTACCTGCGCGATCCGTTCTGGTGTGCCACGGTGACCATGACACTGCACACGGCGGCGTACATCGCCGAGATCTTGCGCGGGGCGATTCAGGCGATTCCACCCGGCGAAATCGAAGCGGCGCGGGCGTTGGGCATGTCCAAGCCCAAAGCGATGTTCTACATCATCCTTCCGCGTGCCGCGCGCATCGGCCTGCCGGCGTACAGCAACGAAGTGATCCTGATGCTCAAGGCCAGTGCCCTGGCCAGCACCGTGACCTTGCTGGAACTGACCGGCATGGCCCGCACGATCATTGCCCGCACCTACTTGCCGGTGGAAATCTTCTTCGCCGCAGGTGTGTTCTATCTGGTCATGGCTTACGTGCTGGTGCGCGGCTTCAAGCTGCTGGAGCGCTGGCTGCGCGTCGATGCCTGCCAGGGCCGCTGAAACTTCCGACGTGCTGACGGGCGAGGACTTACTCGCCCGCTTCAAGGCGCTGGATGCTTTTCTGATTGAGCATCAGGCGCTGTGGAAACCTCGACCGTTTACGCATCTTTCCCTTGCGTGGGAAACCAGTCATCCGGAATTGTCTTCCTGGCTGCGCGGGCGATCGCTGGAAGATGCAGAACGTGCGCATAACCACCCTGCTGATCTGACCGATGCGCCCGAGCCATTTGCCTCACTGGCGAAATTGTCGGCCCAACTGAGTGCAATCGGCGAATTGCCAAGGCACGCGCTTGAGGCTGCCGGGCATCGCTTGAACGTCGATGTGCCTGGGCGCAAGTGGCAGCAGATCGAGGCGTTTGCCAGTTGTCTGTCTTTCGCCTCGCAGCCGACGCATTGGCTGGACTGGTGTTCCGGCAAAGGGCATCTGGGTCGACGATTGTTGAGTGAAGGGCAGCAACTGACTTGTGTCGAATATGATCCGTTGTTGGTTGCGAGCGGTCAGGCGCTGAGTCAGCGTCATGACTTGCATGCGCTGCATGTGGAGCAGGACGTACTCGCGGCGAACGCCTCTGCCGTGGTGAGCGATAGTCACACACCCATCGCCCTGCACGCCTGCGGCGATCTGCACGTACGCCTCATGCGATTGGCGAGTGCCGCCGGATGTCAGCAGATGGCGATCGCGCCATGTTGCTACAACCGGATCAATCGCAGCGAGTATCAGCCACTGTCTTCTGAGGGTTTGCGATCAGCCCTACGGCTATCACTCGAAGATCTGGCTCTGCCGATGAGCGAAACCGTCACCGCCGGTGCGAGGGTCAAACGCCAGCGCGATACCTCGATGGCCCGACGCTTGGCTTTCGATTGGCTGCAACGGCAGTTGCGCGGGACTGACGAATACTTGCCAACCCCATCACTGCCGAGCGCCTGGCTGGATAAACCCTTCGCTGACTACTGTCGCGATCTGGCCGCGCTGAAAGAGTTATCCACAGTTGAACCGACAGATTGGGAAAAACTGGAAGCTACCGGTTGGCAGCGACTGGCCGAGGTACGCAATCTGGAATTGCTTCGCGGATTGTTCCGACGGCCACTGGAAATCTGGCTGAATCTGGATAGGGCGCTTTTTCTGACCGCGCAAGGCTACAACGTGCGTCTCGGCACTTTCTGCGAAGCACCGCTCACCCCGCGCAACTTGCTCCTGTTGGCCGAACGCGAATAAACGGCCAGCAGCCTGTGGATAAATCTGTTGATAAAGATTTACTGGATCCAATATCCATGCGTGTTTCATGGCATTAACAGCTTTGGTCATTTTTCGTACACACAGATAAAAAATTGGCAAAACAGTGTTTTGCGTACCAAATGAGAACAGTTCAGCAAAAACAGGCCTAAGCGTCCCATCGAGCCAGCGTGTTGTGCATAAGCGGCCAATCAAACGACATAACCGCCGAATCGACAGCCCGCCATATCGATTATTTGCGACCGTGCGTCAGCCTTGCTATACAAAGCCTGAACGCGCCGCCGGCGTACGCAGAACAAGAAAAACCGACCGACAGGAAGCGACCGTGCCGTTCATCTCTTTTGCACAGAACTTTGAAGACGTCCGCCTGTGGCGTGCGCTTAAGCAATTCGAACACGGTTTCTACATCGACGTGGGCGCCAACGATCCGAGCCACGACTCCGTCACCAAAGCGTTCTACGACCATGGCTGGCAGGGCATAAACATTGAGCCGATGCAGAATTACTACGCCGCGCTCTGTCAGCAACGCCCACGCGACGTCACCGTACAATGCATCGCCAGCGACCACCCTGGCGAAGTGACCTTTTACGGTATTCCCGGCACAGGTCTTTCCACTGCAGACGCCGCCATCGCTCAGCAACGCAAAGACCTCGGCATGGATGTGCGTAGCCTCACGGTCAAGGCACGCACGCTCACCTCAATCTGCGAAGAGCACGCCGCTGATCGAGCGATCCACTTTCTGAAGATTGATGTCGAAGGGCACGAGGAAACTGTCCTGCGTGGCATGGACTTCAGCCGCTTCCGTCCATGGATCATCGTCATCGAAACTCCATGGCAACGCGACCACACCTGGGAACATCTCGTCACAGAGGCGGGCTACCAATCGATACTGTTCGACGGCCTCAACACCTGGTTCCTCGCCGATGAACACATGAGCCTCAAACCCGCCTTCGATATCCCGCCATGCAATCTGGACAACTTCCAACTGTGCCGAGGCCACGCCCTCGCCCACCCGCTCAGCGCAGGCGAACACGACACCGCCCAACAACTCGCCACTGCCCTGCGCCGCGCCGAACAGGCCGAAACGCAATTGCAAACACTGCAAAACAGCCGCACCGTGCGCATGCTGCAAAAGCTGCGTAACACCCTGCGCAGGGCTTGATCAGGACCGTCACAAAAATAGTCTGAATTCAGGGGTTTACAGAACCAACCCAATCGCTATAATCGTCGCCCACACGCCGGTATAGCTCAGTTGGTAGAGCAACTGACTTGTAATCAGTAGGTCCCGGGTTCGACTCCTGGTGCCGGCACCATACAAAACGAAGCCCCTGCAGAAATGCAGGGGCCTTGTTGTTTCTGGCGTTTGGAACTCCCCAGGAACTTCCACATTGGGGCGACAAAACCAACGACGCCTTATCTCAATCAACGGACCGAACTCCGCCCTCCGCACCTCGAGTCGTTACAATTTCACATCAGCCCAACATTGATGGGCTCTTGCACCTACCTATAATGCACCCCAACACACCCGCCAAGCCTAGGTTGACCCAGTCAGCAAGCTCAAATCGTGCGGGTTTTTTTGCCTGGAGAAAACTACATGAGGCCCTTCGATAAGCAGGCCCTCAGCGTAGAACAGCAATTGGAACTGCTAAAGCAATGAGGCCTGCAATTCGCAAACGACGACCGCGTCATGCGTTTCCTGGAAGTGGTCACGCTGTTTCGCCTGAGTCCCTACATGCGCCCTTTTCAAGAAACAAACCCTGAACACACCTTCAAGCCTGGCAGCACTCTGAAAGCAGTCGTCGACATCTACCGCTTCGATGGCTCGTTGCGACGTATAACGATGGATGTTATCGAACGTGTCGAAGTCGCCATACGAGCGACTATCAGCAATCACATGTGCCCGAAGTACGGGCCTGACTGGATAGCTCACGCGCCAATCTTCTCCTCGTCATATTCACATTCGGATTTATTGCGGCCCCTGCGAGATCAACTGAGCAAGGAGCGCAACAAACTGGGACGTGAGATTGATCGTATAAAAAGGAGCAGCCGAGCAGATCAGATCCAGCAGCAGCGAATTGAAAATCGCACCCGCGATAACTATTTTCGATTCTACGGATCAACCTATTCCCATCCCGAGTTGCCGCCCGCCTGGGCAGTTCTAGAAGAACTTAGCCTCGGAACGGTTTCCACCCTGTTCAATGCCATAGGCAAAAGCGTCGACAAAAAAACGATCGCGAGCAGATTCAATCTCCCCTTCGAAGTACTGGCTTCCTGGCTCCACACTCTGAGCTTCATTCGAAACTGCTGCGCCCACCACTCACGACTATGGAACAGAGAGCTCTCGATCAGACCATCCTTACCTAAAGAATGGGTCATTCAAAATGCACCTGGCGACCGACCTCAGCCCAAGCAGCGCCTATATATAGTGCTAACGATGCTGGCGTATCTGACCGATTTGATCAGTCCAGACAGTCAGTGGAAATTTCACTTAGCCGAAATGATTGACCAGAGAGAGCCAGGTTATTTGAAACTTATGGGATTTCCAGAGGACTGGAAACGTCAACCGCAATGGTGTTTGGAGTAAAAGGAAGCCCGAAGTTTTTTGTCATTCCGCCCGGAGAAGTGCCAGGAGCGAGCGCTTGCCTAAAGCGAAATGTAGGTCGTAAACCACAGACTGCTAAAGACAGATAATTTCAGACAAAGCAGCAAAACTCCCAGAAACTCGAGCCTTAATCCGAGTTTTCCACAGGCGTAGAAAAGATCGGGCAAAGCGCTGTCGTTGACAGCAACCCAGGTAGCCAGAACCTTTGAGGCTACGCCACACCGTGGTGGTTCTCCCAAAACGCGATTAGCTTCCGGCGGCTTGCACGGTCACAGCGATGTGATGGATGCCTACTTTTACCAGTGTGCCCACTGCGGCAACTCATTCCCTTTCATAGCTGCCCTGCAGCAACCTATCCGCTTGGCCATTTCATTGCGCCAACCTGCGCCCGTCTCTTTCTCCCGGAAAGAGACGGGCGCTCGTACCGCTGCTGCAGCCCATATCGTACAAGGCTTTGCGGCTTTCCCCTCGTGACAATCGGCGTGACAAACACCGAAGTCACCAGCAACAGCGATGCAGATGATGGTGCCCCAGCCCACGGAATGGACTGCACCTGACTGATAGTCAGGCATGTCCCGGTCACAGCATCACTGCCTTCACCTGACTCAAGATCTCGCGGCGCCGGCCTCATCAGCCAGCGTAGCCTCCACCCGCCCACTTCCGCGGAAGTGTTAAGGAGGCCAGATCATGAGATGCCCAAGCTCCCGGCCGTAAAGAGCCGTCAGTCCCGCGTTAGCGGACAACCCTCACAGGTCGCGGGGCCTTGATGCCTGACAACACTCAGCATTCTTGGCGGGATGACGGGGGGATTTTAAATCTTAAACTTTGGGAAAGCGATGTGAATGAAAGAGGAAATATCTAGGATAACGCATTAGGGTAAGACAAAGAGGGTTAGCGCGGAATCTAAATATTTCCCAATATAATTAAAAATTAAGTATTAAAATCCAGACCAAATAAAAAGCCCAAGGCATTTATATGCGATGGGCTTTCGGTGAAAAGCTAAAAGCTAGACGGAGTAAAAACTTTCGACCACTCCAGAGCGGTAAGCGCCTTCAACTTTACGGTCTAGCCTGAAACCTGAATTTTTCAGAACAGGGTACAACTCAGTCTCTCTTTCTTGAGAGACAGATATCAAAACATTTCGTTTGCACAGGAACGAAAGAGACCTATTCATAAGCTCGTGTCCAATGCTCAAGCCACGGTATGCTGGCATAACATAAAAAGTACAAATTTTATTTTCAAAATCACTGAACTTCAACAACGACAATCCAGCGATATTATTGCCATCGTACGCAACCAGTATATCCCTAGACCCATTTAAAAAATCTGGCTTAAACTTGAAGTAAAGCCATTCTTTAAACCCAGGATAAAGATGGGAAATCGCTGAGAGATGGTTTGCAATGAACATGAAGTCAACGCTCATTGCGCTAAGATAATCATAGCGTATGACCGGCCTCACAGTAGTTGCAATCATTTTCCTCTCCCTACACTTCAAATAGCGTTATGACAAGCATTTTAGCATTTCCACTGTTTTTTGCAAGAACTTTATATATCTCAACTTATTTCTTAGAATGTACATCATGCAAGTAAACAACCTTATCAATTACCGCGCTGCCTACATCTCCAACGAAATTAAATAGCACATTTCCCATAGCCCCAGACACCGCACCTATCACAAGTGCAAAGAACAAAAACAAAAACAAATTCTTGTATGTAACCGTAATCTTGCTAAACTTCGCAAACGCAGTGAACTTCTCAATGGGCGCTTGTAGTTTTTCACTTGAGTCTTTGTCAATCTTACCGGACTCTTTCCAGTGATAAATAAGCATTTGCTTTGGAGCCATTTTGTCTTTAGGCTGCAAGCTTAAATACTCATTCCAGAGCTCTTTCTCCAAGAGCCTACATCTGTGAAAATTTGCGTGAGCCTGCTTATACTCCGAGTCAACTTCACGTATCAGGAAAAAATGAATATTCTTGATTCCCGCACCAATCAAGTTCTTAGATTGCACAATACCAGGCAGATCTCGAACCTCATTCAGTCTAAAGTCCACGATCTCGGTTGACTCCAGACGACTCAATATGAAGCTATCACTATGCTTGTAGCTTTGAGACAAAACCTTAGTCTCTTGCGCACCAAGCTTTATTCGAAAACGGATATAGCCAGGTAATATTTTACCCTTTTCATCCTCCTGCTCGGGCAACTGAGGATCTGTTTTCTTTGTTACGCTGAGTAGTTTCAGCGGAAACAACAGCGTGGACCCTTCATCCGTATCTACTATTCTTACCCCTCCATTTTCAGGGCTACAAGATATCTGAGTAAACACTCTAAGGATGTCTTCTTTTTTGCTTTCGAACTCAATATCAACTGATGTATTGGAACTATTGGACGTAGACTTATGCCTAGCGTTAAATATTGTTTGGATGAGATCTGTACGCGAACATACCAACTCACCTAGCCCAGGATGATAGTTATCATTGGTAATCTTGAACGGGAAGTAAACGTTAATATTCCCGCCCACATTACTAGGATCATGCAACCCGGAAAATTTTACACCAATATCTAGGTAACTGAGCTCGCTATCAGTATTCTGATGCAACAACCAGTAATTGACATGCAGGTCAATTTCATGGTCCTCAGTGTTGATTCCTTCGAGCCAAAACGCTAAGCTTTTAGCCATAAAACTTTCCTTAGAACCTAATACATCATGCCAGAAATCATAATTAGCATTAAGCCACAGTATAGCTCAATGATTTTTAGTGGCGCTAAAACTGTCGAGCTACGAAAAAAAATCGGGGTACTTTTCAAGCCAGGCAGGAGAATATACATCTATTCAAGCTCTCCAGTAAAGATGCTCGCAGGCGAAGCAACAATCGCCAGCATTCAGCTTAGCTCGCCGTTAGCAATAGAGCAGATAGCGTTTGAAAAAGCCTGCATCTCTAAAGAAAATTTCGACAGCTATTTCCACAACAGCAACGAAGCTTTCGCTATTCACTTAGACAATGTTATCGAGTATAACAGAAAGGTGCCACTAGATAGCCTTCGAGCGGCGGGAATTACCCCCCCTCAGTCATACTGCTATGTCGCACAAGACATAATCTTCGACCTAATCAAGCGAGACTTTTAAATGCATATCGCATTATTTGGGATAGCCGGATCAGGAAAATCCACACTAACTAAAGAGCTGGTTTCGACCAACCCAGAATACGTCGGACTATCAGCATCGACATTACTGAAACAAATAGGGCGCCCTATTGAAATCTCTAAAATCGGAAGCGATTCCTTATCAATCAATCAACGGCAGTTAATTACAGCCTACACCTCATTAAAAAAGGTCAACAAGAATACCATCGTCGAATTCCATGCTGTGATCGAGACCGAAAATACAGAATTCTGGGTACCGATTGAGGCTTTAATGCAGCTCAAGCCGGATTTAATTTTCTTTATTAACGCAAGCGCTGCCGACGTTCTTTATAGACGAATGTATGACAAATCAAAATCTCGAAAAATAATTTCCGAAGTCGAGATTTTAAATCTTCAAACTATGGCCTTACTTCATCTTACCAACGCATATAGTAGCGACAAGCTTAACGTTGTTAGCAACTCAGATGCGTTCAAATTGATTAGCGAAGCCATCAACAAAGGCAAACAAGAGTAAAAATCTTTAGCCCAAACATCGCTGACGCAAGAAACTTAAACAGCGGACTAACTAAATAGTCTTTTCCTTACAAAGCGATGACAAACCTCAAGTTCACCTATTAGGATAATCTAAGAGGTAGCGAACGCTACACTCAGAAAAATCACTTACTTATCATATGATTAAATATGAACTCGACTCCTGGTGCCGCACCATACAAAACGAAGCCCCTGCAGAAATGCAGGGGCTTTGTTGTTTCTGGAGCGTCCGTTTTTGTCCACGCGATGGATTCTGCAGGCGTGAGGCTGCTCGCGATGAGACCGCCCAACTCACAGACGACCAGCGGCCAAGCCATAGGGCCGTTTCCCAGATACCAACGACGAAGCAACCTTAACCAAACAGCATCTTTTGCCAATGGTCCTCACCAACAATGGCAATCGAAGCTCCCGCCTCACGTAGCTCCACTGCCTTTATGATCTTCGTTCCATAAGTACTGTGGCGCCACTGTTCGTTACCCACGCTGCCGACCACCAAGTAATGCACCTTTTTGCTCACACTGCCCCCAATCAAACCGCCGCGCTCTTCGACTAACGCCTGGCAATCTTTACGCGGCCCAAAGGCCATGACACCGGTAAATACAAACATCCGGCCGTCCCAAATCAAATCAGGGATCGGTGAGTTGAAAGGAAGATCCGTAGGAGTAACGGTAACAGCACCGCTAACCCTCGGTTTCTCAATGCTCACTCCAGAAAAACCACGCAGAATGTTGAGCAACTCCAGTGACTCATCCTTATCCAGAGCATTGTCCTGAAGCATGCACGCCAAGCGCGAATACAGAAGATTGATCACCGGATCGTTCAGATGCGCGAGATTGGTTTCCAACCATCGCTTTAGAAAAACCGCTTCGGTGACGCTCACATCACCGTCGGCCGTAATCCCGGCGGCCAATCCGACCAGGGCATCGGCGGCGCGACGATCAATACGGGAGCGGTGGAAGAATTTGCTGCTTTCAAACTCCTGGTGTAGATCCATTACGGGTTTTCCTTTAGAAGGGTAAGGGCTCGATAGCGAAGCATTAGCAAGCGAGGAGCTGTTGTGTTCAACGCTAGCATCGCCGCACGGTGACGCCGCATTTATTCGAGGGAAATAGGAAAATAGATCTGTCCCCTTTGCTCTACGAAGCCGAAGCTTTCGAAAACGCTATGTGAAACATCAGCGCTCTGTTGTGCTTCCGGACTCGCCGAAAGCGATACCTCCGTCATACTGGAAGCCCGTCCAGACTTCATCTGACGTACAGATTCCAGCAAGTCTGTCTGGAATTGCTCTAGCTCATCAGCCACGCCTTTCTCCGCCTCCAACTACCTTACTCCAACGTCCGATTGCTGAATTTATGCAGCTTCAACCGAAAGCGAAATACGCCGCCCAAGCTGCTGCAACGCACGCTCAACATTCTCGATCTTGGAGTGATGCAGGAAATCAACCAGCCGGTCGACCTGTGGCCGTTGCACGCCAAGACGACGCGCCAGTTCGGCTTTGCTGACACCGGACTCCAAAAGCGTATTCCACAGCGCAACCTTCGCGGCAGTCAGTGCAGGAAGACGCAATACGACATCGTTTTCCTGTTCTCCAGCATGACCAGTAGGGATCAACCGGCGGTCATCCACATAGATGGAGAATGCTGTCTCGATCGCATCGATGGCGGTAGCCAACGCTTCCCCGAGGGTATCGCCGACCGCGTGCATCTCTGGAATCGCCGCACAAGTCAGCCACACGCTGCCCGGCTCTTCGTGAACCTCCAAGGCATATTCGAACATCACGCTTCCTCTCATGGGGTACAGCAGAGCCTCAATCCTTGAGGCCCAACTGTTTTATTATCGTTTTTCTCAACCCTTCGCCCATTTCCTTGGCTCCGTGGTCGGGAAACACAGTTGATTTGCCATTCAACGAAACCTTGAAGTGGCTGCCCTTGCCGGCTTGGAACTCAACGCCCTGGGCCTTCAACCATCGCCGAAACTCGCTGTACTTCATGTGCATCACTCGCTGTTTCGGTAGAGCGAATGTGCAACATATTTGATGCGCATGCAACATAAGTGTTGCACTGGCACCCAGGACGCTCAGGCTACCATCTGATTACGAGTTCGCACTCGGCCCTCGTTGACGCTACGGTTTCTGCGTTTCAGACCTGACTAACCTCAAACACAAACGAAATCCTCTGCTGACTCGCACTCCACACATACCGCAAATGCTTGCCCTGCTTCGGAATCGAAACCGCCGGGGGCCGAAACGCCGCAACGCATTCATGCCCCGCCAATCTCACGCTGTTATAGAGCAAGCCCCACGACTCGGCGTCGCGCAGCTCCCGCGCGAACACTTGGGATGGCCCGTAAGCTTGCGGATCAGGCTGATGCAAGTGTTCGAAGTCATGGCGAACGTCATGCAGCGGCTTGATCACCCGGTTGACGTAAGTACGCATGGTCAACTCAAGATCCGCTTCGTTGGTGGACGCGAGGAAACGTTCCTGGTGATAGCAGGTTTCTGCGATGGCCGCAGCCTGGCTGCTGGCAGCGTAGTAGACGCCAAAGGTGCCGTCGCTGAACCGGCTGCGTTTGCCGACATGAGTGAACGCGGCCATCACTGGGCTGGAACCGGGGCCCGACAGGCGATCTTCGGGGCGCACCCGGGAAAGCACGCCGGCCTGTTCGATCAAGCGATCATTGGTCAGCGCTTCGATGGCGTAGGCGACTTCGAGGTCTTCGGGGTCGAGGACATCTTCAAATAGCGCAATCGGCGGGAAGCTGCTGTTGACGATACGATAGGCGCGCGGCCATGGCACGTCGACCAGCGCCGGCGCTTTCAACCGCGGACTCCATCGAGGTAGCGGCGCACATCGGCGATGTCGACCACCCTGCCCGCCAGCATGTAATCCAGCGCCGTTTTGCCATTGAACGGCGCTGCCGTGTTCGGGCTGCTGACCCAGGCGTAAGCGCGCTCACGACTGTTGCTGAAGATGATGCTCAACGCCTTGTGAATGCCCATCAGGTAGGAGATGCGCTCAAGGGTGTCGTGCGGGAGACGTATGTTCGGCAGGTGTTTGTACTTGTAGAACGTGGTGTTGCCGACGCCACCAAGCAGGGTGCGTTGCTGCTCGGCATTACAACCCCAGTGTTCCATGAGGTTGAAGAAGAACTTCAACGCAACGCGACCGGCCTCGGGGACGTCGAGTTGTTCACGCGGATTTATTGCAGGAAATGAAGCTGGCATTAGCCGCCTCCTTAAAATCGTAGATGCAGGCAGCGTAGTACAGATATGTATTCTTAACAAAGATTAGTACATAAATGGAGTCACGCGTTGATTAACCAAGCCAGTCGCGTTTATCGAAATCCTGCCCGTTTTTTTAATCCTATTACCGCCGTCCCGCCAAAAACCCCGATCCTCTGTCAGCCTCCAGCCATCGGCGGGGGAATCAATTCGCTACTAAACCCGCGACAACTATGCTCAGGTGCAGGAATATAGCCGGCATATGGCGCCGTTTCGGTCGTTTCGTAAACAACAATACCCAGCCCACTTCAGAGGGCATTACCCATGGATAGCAGAACCTTACGCAACCTCATGCGCATCGTGCAGACCGGCTCGTTGTCGGCCGCAGCCGAGCATTCGTGCCTGACCGTGCAGGCGTTGGCCGCACAGTTGAACAAGGTCGAAGAGCAGTTCGGTTTCCGCTTGTTTCGCCGTTCCAACAAGGGACTGACGCTGACGCCGCAAGGCACGGAGCTCACGCCCTACATCGATAAAGTGTTGATCGCCACGCGACAGATGGAGGAAAAGGTCGAGGCGCTGAAAGTGCCGGGGCAGCGAACGTTGAAGGTGGCGTTGAACAACACGCTGTCGCCTGACTTCAACAGGCGCATGATCGGCCGGCTGATCGAGGTATTTCCCGATTACCAGATGGAATTCAGCTACGCCGAATCAATGGAAAATCTCAGCAAGCTGAAGAACGAGGACTTTGACCTTGCAGTGTTGATCGGCCCGCAGCGACCGGGTTTGCCGAGCATCGTGCTGCCGGATGTGCAGGTGCAGGTGGTCGGTGCGCATTGCGGTCAGGAAAACGATCCTTTGACCTTGCTGGGCAACAAGTTCCAGGTGCGTCCTGCGGAAGATTGTCCGTATTCCCACAGCTTTTTGCGTTTTCTCGACGCTGGGCTAGGCAATCACGAGAACGGCCAGCGCATGGTTTATTCGTGCAGTGAAACGTTGACGCTGTCGCTGATCACGCAGATGGACGCGGTCGGCATGGTTTCGCGTGAAGCGGCGCAGAAAAACGGCCTGACGATTTTCCCCGGTTTCGAGGATTTCCTCGAAGTGCGCCTGGCGGTTAACAACCCGGAGCTGTCGCACCAGGCGCTGAACGATGTCGTCGATCTGCCGCTACATGAACGAGCCGAGCGCAATGTACGCAGCCGTCCCCACCGCCACACTGAGAAAGAGGTTTTTGCTGAAATACGCACATAGCAACGTCGGAATCGCGGCATAGAATTCCGGGCGATCGAGCTGGATCTGCCGGTCCTTGATCAACAAGGGCGTGAGGCTGATCGCAGCGACGATCGCCACCGGCAAATATTCCAGAGCCCGCGCCACGAAGGGCGGCCAGTGCTCGGTGTTGATCTGCAGCGGCAAGGCGCGAGGCAGGAAGGTCACGGCCATCATCAGCACCACCACCAGGATCAGGAACGTTTGGTCAGGCATACACCCACTCCGCAGCCCACAAACGTGGCGATAAATACGTTGAAGGGCGAACTGCCGATCAGGCTCAATGCGCCCATGCAGGCCACGGCGGCAGCGGCGGCGATCAGTTTGTTGCGCGTGTTGCACAGCGAAACCAGCACGTAGAGCATCATCGCCGTCAGCGCATAGTCGAGCTGATATTTGATCAGGTGCGCCGCGTACTGCGCGCAGACCGCGCCGAGCAAACCGCCGAGCACCCACGAGGTGTGGCAGAACAGGTTGAAACCGATCAGATAACGCACATTGACCGGCGCGCCTGTGCCGAGCTTGACGCTGTGAAAAGCGAAGGATTCATCCGTCAGGCCACCGGCGTAAGCCCAACGCTCCATGCGGCTCAAACCCAGCGCACGCAGAGCCTTGGCCATATACACCGACATCAGCATGTGCCGCGCATTGATCAGGAACGTGGTCAGCACAATCGTAGTCAGCGATGCACCGCTGGAGATCAGCGCCAGCGCGGCGAATTGCGATGCGCCGGCATACACGAACAAGCACATCGCCACCGGCAGCCACATCGGCAAACCAGCGTTGACCGCCATCAGCCCGAAGACAAACGACACGGTGAAGTACCCGGCGACCACCGGGCTGGCTTCGGCAAACGTACGCGACGGCTGCTGGTCGACCATCAGCGGCGCGCTGCCCGACCTTTCATTCATAGATCCCTCTCAAACGTCCGTTCGCCGTGAGGCTCGCAAAACCCCTGGGCGGCCCAGAACCGCTTGCCCGCGAGGTTAGCATCGTCGACGAACAGAAACATCCGCAGCACCCCGACCCGCTTCATGTCGGACGAAGCCGCTTCGACCAGACGCTGGCCCACGCCCTGGCTGCGGTAGCGCGGGCTGACGGCCAGATGATTGATCGTGCCGCGACTGCCGAGCATGCCGCCCAGCACCGCACCGACGATCTCGCCCGCGACATCGAAGGCAAGATAAGCCGTGGTGGTTTTCTGGATCAACACGCCGCGCAGGCATTTGGCGTCCTGCCAATCGCAGAACGACACTTCGTCGAACTGGCGGAAGAAGCGCTCCATGCGCTGCGCATCCTTGGCCGTGGCGCGGCGCAATACCACTGGCGTCGAGCACTCGACGCCGTCGATTGGGGTGATCTGATTAGCGAACAATGTCGAAAGCGGTCCCGGGCCGCGAGAAGGAAATCGCCAGAATCTGCCGGTACGCCATGGCATGGGTGTGGGTATTGCGCGCCGGGGTCACGTAGTGGCGCATGTCACGGTCGAGAAAGTAGGTGGTGTCGAGAATTTCCTCGTAGGTAGTCGCCGCCAGTTGCTGCTGGTGGGTGTCGTACAAACGACTCTCTGCCCCCTCGACATTATTGCGTCCCCAGAAGTGCACGCCGCTGAACGGATAGCCGTCGCAGTGAATGCCTTCAGGGGTGATTTCCAACTGCTTGCCGGGTTTGATCTCGATACGGATCTGATGGATCTGGCACTGCCAGATCTCATCGTGCAGTTCTTCTGGCAGCACGCTTTTATACACTTCGAAATCAGTGTCGATCAGGCTGCGCATCACCGGCGAAGTGATCACTTCCTCGGAAAAATCCTGAAAGTGCCGAACGACTCCGCCGACATAGGCGTTGTTCTCTTTGGACTGCACATAGGCGCGGTGCTCAAGTTGTTTGAGTTCACGGGTTTTCGGGTTGTATTCAAAGTCGCTGTAACGACGGTAGCGCATGCCGGCTTCGGCCTGACCGTAATAGCTGTCAGGCTCCATGTTTTCCCAGCTCTTGGTCAGTCTGACGAAGTCGGCGAAATGACCGTAGAGATTGAAGTCACCACCCTGGACGTTGACAAACTTGTCGCGCCGTAGCGATTCGCCCACTTCTCTGTTTAAAACGATCATTACCAGATTCTCCGCTGCGTTGAACGCCCTAATCTATTAGGTGGAGAATTTGCGTCCATGAGAAAGAATTTCAGGCATTTGAAGTGCTGTTTGAAACGAAACCTGCAGGGCATCGAAAACAACTTTTACATGACAAAAACACTGGTTATTTCCGGTTTCGGCTGAAAAACCGTCGAAAAAAAACCCCGAACGGATCGGGGTTTTCTCATTTTTCTTACAGCATTTCGATCATCAGAAGATATTGATCGGATAGTCCACGAATACTCGCACTTCGTTACCGCTGACGTTGTACTCGCTGGATTTCTGCGAGACGCGCAGGATCGAACTGCGCAGCTTCACGCTGAGATCTTTGGCCGGACCACTTTGCACGACGTATTTGAACTGGTTGAAGATCTCGCGCTCGGTGCCGCCTTCGCTGGTAGAGGTGGTGATGTTGTCGCCACGCACGTAAGCGAAGTTGTAGCTCAGACCCGGTACGCCGAACGCGCCGAAGTCCAGGCCGTAGCCCAGCTGCCAGCTGCGTTCGTCCTCGGCGTTGAAGTCCGACCAGTAGGAGTTGGCCAGATAGATGGTGTTACCACCATCGCCGACACGACCCTGATCTTTCTGATAACCGCCGTAGGCATAACCCAGGTTACTGTCGCCAGTGGAACGCTGGTGCGCCACGGTGAACGAGTGCGGGCCGGTGGCGAAGGTGGCTGCCAGGCTCCAGATCTTGTTGTCGTCGCCGGTTACACCGTTTTCGCGGACATAGGAGTTGTCCAGCTTGGTGCGATAGCCGTTGAAGTCGAGGGTCAGCGACTGATCCTTGTTGAACGGGATCACGTAGTTGGCGTTCACGTACTGTTTCTTCAAGACGTCTTCAACGTCGGAGGCGTACAGGGCGCCTTTGAAGTGTTCGGTGAACTGATAGCTGCCGCCCAACACGTTGATCGATTTCAGACCACCGCTGTCACGGCCTTCATCGCTCTTGCGCGATTCAGCGGTAAAACGACCGGCATTCAACTCCAGCCCCTTGATCTCACGGGAAGTGATCAAAGTACCGGTGTAGCTTTCCGGCAGCAGACGCACGTTGTCGTAGCTCAGTACCGGCAGGGCCGGCATCTGGTCGCCGTAGGTCAGCACGGTATTGGAGAAACGGAATTTGACCGCTGCGCCGCCCTTGGCGATGTCGTGGTTCGCGCGACCGTCGTTTTCCTGCTTGAAGAAGTCGATGCCTTGCGCGCCGGTACGACCCTTGCCGCCGTCCAGACGTAGCGCGTACAGACCAAAGGCGTCAACACCGACACCCACAGTGCCCTGGGTGAAGCCGGACGAGAACGTCCCGATCGCCGCTTGGCCCCACTCGGCTTTGTCCGGGCGACCGTCTTTGTAATCACGATTGATGTAGGCGTTGCGCAGCAGCACTTTCAGGCTGCTGTCTTCAACGAAACCCTTGGATTCGGCCTGGTCGTTAGCCATGGCCTGTGTTGCACTCAACATCCCCAGTGCGATCAGACTGATTCGCTTGTTCAACATTTTGTTTTCCTTATTACGGGTTGAAACGCGCTGTGTCGAACGGCTGAAACGGCGCTTTTGCACTCTTGTATTCACCCCGAAACAAAAAGACCCGCCGACGACAAGTCATGGCGGGCCTGCTCCTTATTTTGAGTCATGGCGGTTAGCCACAGGCGTTGGGCGGAATCGTAGCTGCGCCCTAAACAATGTGTCAATTTCAAGAATCGTCTTTAAATAGGCGAAAAACGTCTAAGAAACGTAATTTTTTTGCTGGGCTATTGCAGAAAAAACGGATTAAACAGGGAGTTTGAACTGTGGGAGCGAGCTTGCTCGCGAATGGGTGGATCGGCAGTGAAAGCAGCGAATGACACAGCGCTTTCGCGAGCGAGCTCGCTCCCACATTGAACCGAGGTGCACAAATGTCAGGGCAAAAAAAAGCGCCGCCATCCCGGCAGCGCTTTGATCAATCCCTGTTACTCCTATCCTTCCATCACATCCCATAACGCTTCCAGTTCGGCCTCGCTGAACAGCCCAGCGGGGTAGCGCTCGATCATCATCCGGCGCGGATCAGGTTCTCTGATCTGACGCGTTCCATTGGACTTCAACCAGTGCGCGACAAGCTGGAGCGATTCGCCATTGACGGCCATGGGATGCACAGTCCGCTCGCTGACTACGTTCATTTCGGCGTTCATTTCAGCGCTCTCCCCCGTTCATGAGCGGCTAAGTTATCCAAGGTTTGTGACAGAACTGTTGAAGTTCCCCGCCCTCCCTAGTGCAACAGAAGCAATACAAGAGCTATGCCAAAGCGCACCGAACAGCGACCGGCGGATACAAACAAGCCCGCGGTCCTGACGGGCTGCGGGCTTGCTTTCATGCGTAGCGAGCTAATCATTGCCAGGCTGATTTGTTAACCAACTCAAGCTGTTACGACTCAACTCACTCTTTGTGCGGCGCCGGCTGTTGCTGGGTAAGGCAGTGGATATTGCCGCCGCCCAGTAACAGTTCGCGGCCCGGCACCATCACCACTTCGTGCTGCGGGAACAGCTTCTGCAGGATTTCCTTGGCTGGCGCGTCCATCGGGTCATCGAAGCTCGGCGCGATGATGCCGCCGTTGACGATCAGGAAGTTCACGTAGGAACCGGCCAGGCGCACGGACGGATTACGCTCCTGCGAGCCGTCCACCGGATCGACCCCGGCGCACTCTTCCTCGGTCGCATACAGCGGCCCCGGAATCGGCATTTTGTGCACCGTGAACGGGCGGCCCTTGGCGTCGGTGCTGTCTTGCAGCACGCGCATTGCGGCCTGGCAGCGTGGATAGTTCGGATCCTGCGGATCATCGGTCCACGCCAGCAATACTTCCCCCGGGCGCACGTAGCAGCAGAAGTTATCCACATGGCCGTCGGTTTCGTCGTTGAACAGACCATCCGGCAGCCAGATGATCTTGTCCACGGACAAGTTGTCACTGAGCACCGCTTCGATTTCTTCGCGGCTCAGGTGCGGGTTGCGATTGCGGTTGAGCAGGCATTCTTCGGTGGTGATCAGCGTGCCCTCGCCGTCGACGTGAATCGAACCGCCTTCGAGCACGAAACCTTCGGTGCGGTAACGCGGGCTGCGCTCGATTTCGAGGATCTTGCCGCCGACCTGCGAATCACGATTCCACGGCGCATACAGGCCGCCATCGAAACCGCCCCAGGCGTTGAAATCCCAGTTCACACCGCGCACTTCGCCACGGTTGTTGATGACGAAGGTCGGGCCGCTGTCACGAACCCAGGCGTCGTCGCTGGACATTTCCACCACGCGGATATTCGGCACATCGAGGCGCGCGCGGGCGTTTTCGTACTGGCCGGCGGAGACGGCAACGGTCACTGGCTCGAAACGGGCGATGGCTTTGGCTACCGCCACGTGCGCGGCCTGCGCCGGTTTGCCACCCAGACGCCAGTTGTCCGGGCGCTCGGGCCAGATCATCCAGGTCTGGGTTTGTGGCGCCCACTCGGCTGGCATGTAGAAGCCGTCGGCGCGCGGGGTACTTTTCAATGTGGTCATCAGGACTCCAGGGAACCGTCGAGGGTTTTCAACGCGCCGTACAGATTCGGCCGGCGGTCGCGGAATGAACCCCACGCGCTGCGAATATGTTCCAGCTCGTCGAGGTTGAACGTGTGCACAAGAATACCTTCTTCGGTTTTATTCAGCTCCTGCACTTTTTCGCCGAACTGGTTGGCGATGAACGACGAGCCGTAGAACGTGATGTCGTAGCCATCCTGTTCTTCGTTGCCGATGCGGTTACTGGCGATCAGCGGCATCAGGTTGGCGCCGGCATGGCCCTGCTGCACTCGCTGCCAGTGATCGCGTGAAGAGATGGTGTTGTCGTGCGGCTCGCTGCCGATCGCGGTCGGATAAAAAAGAATTTCCGCGCCTTGCAGGGCCATGCTGCGTGCCGCTTCCGGGAACCACTGGTCCCAGCAGATGCCGACGCCGATTTTCGCATAACGGGTGTTCCATACCTTGAAGCCGGTGTCGCCCGGGTTGAAGTAATACTTCTCGTGATAGCCCGGGCCGTCCGGAATGTGGCTCTTACGATAAATCCCGAGGTTGCTGCCGTCGGCGTCGATGATCGCGATGCTGTTGAAGCGTGCACGCCCGGCCAGTTCGTAGAAGCTGATCGGCAGCACCACTTGCAGCTCTTTGGCAATTTTCCGGAAATGCTTGATGGCGACGTTTTCTTCAACCGTCGTTGCCAGTTGCAGGTAATCCGGATTCGGCTTCTGGCAAAAGTACGGCGCCTCGAACAGTTCCTGAATCAGGATGATCTGCGCGCCTTTGGCGGCGGCTTCACGCACCAGCCTTTCAGCAGTTTCGAGGTTGGCTTCCAGGTCCCACGAACAGGCCATCTGCGTGGCGGCAACGGTAACGATACGGCTCATGAATCATCTCCGGGCTAGTGCTTTGACGGTCGAGAGTTCGACCGAAACGAAAACGCGCGCACCGGACAAGAGATCGCCAAGGCCGGAGCAATGGCGACTTTATAACCGATAAATATCGGCTTTAAAACCTATAAATCAGAAAATACGCTATTTAAAAGCTTATCAAATCGATACAAATCGAACTTTAGACCGAATACAAATGTGGGAGCGAGCCTGCTCGCGAATGCGGTGTGTCTGTCACCGCATGTGGCGACTGATACACAGCTTTCGCGAGCAGGCTCGCTCCCACATGGGATGTGTCTTGCTTACAAACCTTCGGTAAGCACCCGATCCAGCATATCGACAAAGAAATCCACGCTCTGACGCGACGTCACCATCGGTGGTTTGATCTTGAGAATATTCAAGTCATCACCGGTCGGCTGCATGAAGATTCCCAACTCGCGCAGGCGATCGCACAGTAATGCAGTCTCGGCCGTCGCCGGTTCCAGCGTCTGGCGATTGCGGATCAGCTCCAGCCCCAGATAAAACCCGGAGCCGTGCACCGCGCCAACCAGCGGATGTTTATCGATCAACGCTTCCAGTCGCGCCTTGAAGTAGCCGCCGACCACCTGGGCGTTTTCCCAGAGCTTTTCTTCTTCCATGACATCGAGCACCGCCATGCCGATCTGGCAACTGACCGGACTGCCGCCCGCCGAGGAAAAGAAATAGCCTTCGGTTTCCAGCGCCTCGGCGATTTCCCGGCGAGTGATCACCGCGCCAAGGGGCTGACCGTTACCCATGCCTTTGGCCATGGTGATGATGTCCGGCACCACGCCCTGCTCTTCGAAGCCCCAGAAAAAATGGCCCATGCGCCCGTAACCGACCTGCACTTCGTCAGCGATGCACACCCCGCCCTGCGCGCGCACCCGTTCATACACCTGTTGCAGATAACCCGGCGGCAAGGAGATACCACCGGCGTTGCCGTACACCGGCTCGCAAATGAAACCGGCCAGTTGCCGCTTCTGCTCGGCAAGTTTTTGCAGATGATGTTCGACGCTGCGCACGTAATCCGGCGCCGAATCGAGGCCACGGAATTCGCCGCGATAGGTGTTCGGTGCGGTCACTGGATGCACCCAGTCCGGGCGACTTTCCAAGGCCTTCGGGTTGTCGGCAATCGACGTCGACACCGCATCGGCGCCGACCGTCCAGCCGTGATAGGCCTCGAGCACGCTGATCACGTCGCGCCCGCCGCTGTAGGCCCAGGCCAGACGAATCGCCAGGTCATTGGCCTCGCTGCCGCTGTTGACCAGGAAGACTCGATCCATGCCCTTTGGTGCGAGCTTCAGAAGGCGTTCGGAAAACTCGGCGACCGCCGCGTAGTTGAAGCGCGAATTGGTATTGAGCAACGACCACTGCCGCGCCGCGACTGCTGCCATACGTGGGTGACCATGACCGAGCACCGCGACGTTGTTGAGCATGTCCAGATACGATCGGCCGTGCATGTCGATCAGGTGATTGCGCCAGCCGCGCTCGATGCGTGGCGGGTCGACGTAATAGTGTTTTTGCGTACGGGCGAAACTGGCATCGCGGCGTTCGAGCAGGGTTTTCGCGTCCAGCTCTGGCTCCGCATCGCAGGCCAGCCCGAGTAATTTCGCGGGCGACGGGCACAGCGCCTGCCAGGCCGGAGCACGGGACGGCGTGCAGAACAGCGGCGCGTCGAGCTCTGCTTCTCGGCACAATTGCACAATCAGCGGCCCAGTGACTTCACCGAGTTTCTGGCCTTTATCCAGTGTCGCGCCATGCTCAAGGATTGCCGTCACGCCCCAGAGACGAACATTGAACAGCGGGCCACAGAGTTGCAGCGCACCGTCCGCCGTTTGACTCAGGACGCCCGCGAACGGTGCTTGCACTTCGCTTTCAGTCGGCACGCGCAATTCGACATGCAACGGGAACGTATCCGGTTCAGTCGCACTGTCCGGCCGCGTGCGTGACAAGCGGTACTGTCCATAGCGCGTCGCCGCCAGCCCATGCACCGCTGCGGCTTCTGACAGCAAGCGTTGATCGATGCCCTGCTGCTCCCAGTTGCCCGCCTCGAAGTGCGGGCTCAACACGCCCAAGTCGATCAGGGCAAATTCGCGCCCGACCAGTTCGGGCAACAGCGGCGCAAATTCTGCCTGTTCGTCCTTCGCCAAGGTCTGGCCCACGGCGGTGAGAATTGCCGCCTCCATCAGCGCCAGTGGCACCGACGTCGCGACACGGAAAATTTCCCACTCATGACTGAGGTTGTCGCGGCTGTAGGTATTGCCCGGATCGATGCTCACTTGCTGCTCGCCACTGAGCACCAGCACCGCCGCCCGTGCCACGATCAATGGCCACAATGCTTGCAACTCTGCGTATTGCAACGGATTGACCGCGTGATAAGCCTTGACCGCCGGCAGGATCACAAACGGATCGCCATCGGCGTGATGCAGCAAAGCCGCACAGGTCACGGACAAATCAGTGATGCGCCAGGTGCGCACCAGATCACCGAAATCGATCACACCCTGCAACTGCCAATGCCGCCGGGCATCGCGCGCCCAGACGACGTTGTCATCGGTGATATCCATGTGAATCGCCTGCACCGGCAGCTTGTCCAGCAGCGGCTGCAAACGGCGCTCGGCCTGCTCGGCGGCAGCGCTGATCACCGCACGCTGCTGCACGTCGGTGATCACCGGCAACAGATGACTGATCAAAGCGTTGGCGTGACGCGCGTCCCATTGCAAGGTGCGTTCAAGGCCCGGGTGATCGAAGCCTGCCAGCGCCAGATCCATCTCGCCACAGAGCCGGCCAAACCCGGCGACCACGTCCTGGCTCAAATGATCGAAATCGGTCAACGGCTGGCCGTCGATGTACTCCAGCAACCGCACATGCAGCGCTTCGCCATAGGCTTGCAGCGACAACAGGTCTTCACCGTTATTGGCAGCGATCACGCGCGGTACCTTGATCGCCGAGTGCTCGGCCAGATACTTGAGGCCGGCGTGCTGGGCTTGCAGCTCCACAAGCGCGTAATCGCCACGACAGACTTTCAGCACGAAGCGCCCACGCTCGCTGTCGACGCGATAATTCAGATCCTGCTGGCTGCCCAGCGCCTGCAACGTGCCGACAAGCCCGTAATATTCGGCCAGCCATTGCAGCGCCTGCGCCTCTGAAACCTGCGGACCGGGCAAACTGGCGCGATGAATCAACGTGGCGAGCGGCATGAAACGACCCCTGAGATTTTGTTAGGCGCTTATATCGCCATTGCCTTGGCGGATACGCAACCCCCGGCGTCAATGAACGCTCCAATTCAAACCCAACACTCGCGCCCCGCAGCGCTTTGCGCAAGAATGTCGGCCATTCACACCTGTCTATGGAAATCCTCATGAATGTCATCACCACCGATCTGCCCGGTGTTCTGATCATCGAACCCAAGGTGTTCGGCGACGAGCGCGGTTTTTTCTACGAGAGTTTCAATGCCAAGGCGTTTCAGGACGCCACCGGTCTCGATACGCAGTTTGTTCAGGACAACCATTCGCGCTCGCAAAAAGGCGTGCTGCGCGGTCTGCATTACCAGTTGCAGAACACTCAGGGCAAACTGGTTCGCGTGACCGTGGGTGAAGTGCTTGATGTGGCGGTGGACATCCGTCGCACTTCGCCGCACTTCGGCAAATCGGTGGCGGTGCGCCTGTCGGCGGAGAACCATCGTCAACTGTGGGTGCCGGAAGGTTTCGCCCACGGTTTTGTGGTGCTGAGCGAGTTCGCCGAGTTCCTCTACAAGACCACCAACTATTACGACCCGTCTTCCGAGCGCAGCATTCGCTGGGACGACCCGGCGCTGGGCATCGACTGGCAACTGGACGAAGCACCGAAACTGTCGGCCAAGGATCAGACAGCCGCGCTGCTCAAGGACGCTGACGTCTTCGACTGAGGCCGGGCATAATGCGCCTGTCTCTACAGGCGCATTCGGCTTATGAAACCAACACTTCCCCGCAGACCTCGCTGGCGCAGCCTCGCGCTGTTGGCCCTGTGCCTGGCGCCGCTGCTGTGGCCGCTGGAACATCTCGCCGAGCGCTATTACCGCAGCGAACTTGCCGGGCAGAATCGCCAGACCCTCGACCTCTACGTCGCCAACCTGCTCGGCACTCTGCATCGTTATGAGGTGTTGCCGCAGATTCTCGGTGACCTGCCGGCCCTGCGTGCGGTGCTCGGTGCGCCGGATGACGGCGTTACGCAAGGCAACGCCAATCGCCTGCTGAAAAACATTGCCGCGCAGACCGGTGCTGAAGTCATGTACCTGATGGATACGTCCGGCCAGACCCTGGCGGCGTCGAACTGGGACAAACGCGACAGCTTCGTCGGCCGCAATTTCGCCTTCCGCCCGTATTTCAGTGAGGCCATGGCCGGACGCCTGGGACGCTTCTTCGGGCTCGGCACCACTTCGGCCAAACGCGGTTACTTCTTCGCCGCGGCTGTGCGCAACGGCGAAAAAATCATCGGCGTGCTAGTGATCAAGGTCGATCTCGACCACACCGAAAGCCTGTGGGGCAAAACCCCGGAACAACTGCTGGTGACCGACCACAATGGCGTGGTCATCCTGACGTCGCGCCCGGAATGGCGTTTCCGCGCCACCCGTGAGCTGAGTGAAACCGAGCGCGCCGCGATCACCGCGATCCAGCCCTACCCGACCCGTGAACCCCGACCGCTGAACCTCAGTTCCGACGCGTGGCTCACGCAGACCCACGACATCGCCGAAACCGGCTGGAGCGTGAGCATCCTCGCCCCGCGCACGTTGATCGACCGCCCGGTGCGCACGGTGGTCGCGATCGGTGGCGCCACGCTGTTGGTGGTCATGCTGCTGGTGGGTCTGATGATGCAGCGTCGCCGGCACTACCTGGAGCGCATCGCCTTCGAAGCCAAGGCCCGCCGCGAGCTGGAAGGCCGGGTCGCCGAGCGCACCAGCGATCTGGAAGGCCTCAACCGCCGGTTGAAGCAGGAAGTGCTCGAGCGTGAGCACGCGCAGCAGGAGCTGGTGCGCGCCCAGGACGATCTGGTTCAGGCCGGCAAACTGTCGGCGCTCGGCACCATGTCAGCGAGCATCAGCCATGAACTCAATCAGCCGCTGGCGGCAATTCGCAGCTATGCGGAAAACGCCGAAGTGCTGCTCGACCATCAGCGCACCGACGACGCCCGCGGCAACCTCAAGCTGATCAGCGAACTAACCGGGCGCATGGCCTCGATCATCGCTCATCTGCGCGCCTTCGCCCGCCGTGATCGCCACGCACCGGAAAGCGTCGCCCTGCAACCGGCGCTGGACGATGCGCTGGCGTTGCTGGCCAAACGTCGGCGCAGTATGGAAGTCGAGCTGATCCGCGATCTGCCCGCCGCGACGCTGTGGGTCGAGGCCGGCGAAACCCGATTGCGCCAAGTGCTCGGCAATCTGTTGGCCAACGCGCTTGATGCGCTGACCGAAAAAGGCCCGCCGCGTAAATTGTGGCTGAGTGCCGAAGCCACCGCCGACGGCGTCAATCTGTACATTCGCGACAACGGCCCGGGGTTCTGCATGGAAGCCCTTGGCCGCGCCAGCGAGCCCTTCTACACCACCAAGACCCGCACGCAAGGCCTGGGTCTGGGGCTGGCCATTTGCGAAACGCTGATGCGCGCCTTCGGTGGTGAGCTGTCGTTCGCCAACCACAAGCAGGGCGGCGCCCTGATCACCCTGCGCCTGCGCGCCGGCGCGCCCGGAGTCAGCCTGCAACCGTCCGAGGACCGAAGTGCATGACCATCGACAATCGCATCCAGGTAGTGTTGATCGACGACGATCCGCACCTGCGCCAGGCCCTCGGCCAGACACTGGACCTGGCCGGTCTGAAAATCCTGCCGCTGTCCGAAGCCAAGGGTCTGGCCGCGCAACTCGAGCGCGACTGGCCGGGGGTGGTGGTCAGCGACATTCGCATGCCGGGCATGGACGGCCTCGAACTGCTCGGTGAATTGCACGCACAGGATCCCGAGCTGCCGGTGCTGCTGATCACCGGCCATGGCGACGTACCGCTGGCGGTGCAGGCGATGCGCGCCGGCGCTTACGACTTCCTGGAAAAACCCTTTGCCAGCGATGCGCTACTCGACAGCGTACGTCGCGCGCTGTCCTTGCGCCGCTTGGTGCTGGACAACCGCAGCCTGCGTCTGGCCTTGAGCGACCGTAACGAACTGAGCGCGCGACTGGTTGGCCATTCGACACCAATGCTGCGCCTGCGCGAGCAGATCGGCGCGCTGGCGGCGACCAAGGCTGACGTGCTGATCCTCGGCGAAACCGGCGCCGGCAAGGAGGTAGTCGCCCGTGCACTGCATGACTTGTCGAGCCGCCGCAACGGTCCGTTCGTGGCGATCAACGCCGGCGCACTGGCGGAATCGGTGGTGGAAAGCGAATTGTTCGGTCATGAGCCCGGCGCCTTTACCGGCGCGCAGAAGCGCCGCATCGGCAAATTCGAGTTCGCCAACGGCGGCACGCTGTTTCTCGACGAAATCGAGAGCATGAGCATGGACGTGCAAGTGAAATTGCTGCGCATGCTACAAGAGCGCGTCGTCGAACGCCTGGGCGGCAATCAGTTGATCCCGCTGGACATCCGCGTCATCGCCGCGACCAAGGAAGATTTGCGCCAGGCGGCGGATCAGGGCCGCTTCCGCGCCGACTTGTATTACCGCCTCAACGTCGCACCGCTGCGCATCCCGCCGCTGCGCGAACGCGGCGAAGACGCCTTGGTGCTGTTCCAGCATTACGCCGACGAAGCCAGCGCTCGCCACGGTTTGCCGCCCCACGAGCTGCAACCGGCGCAACGCGCATTGCTGCTGCGCCACACCTGGCCGGGCAACGTGCGCGAACTGCAAAATGCCGCCGAGCGCTTTGCGCTGGGCCTGGAGCTGGCATTGGATAGCAGCGCTGATGGCAGCGGCGCCGCGCCTGTCGAAGTGGTCAACGGAGGCCTCAGCGAGCAAGTGGAAAACTTCGAAAAATCGTTGATCGCCGCCGAACTGGCGCGCTCGCATAGCTCGGTGCGTAGCCTCGCCGAAGCCTTGGGCATTCCACGCAAGACTCTGCACGACAAGCTGCGCAAACACGGCCTGAATTTCGGCGACAGCGGCCAAGGGGAAGACAACGAATGAGCAGCGAAAGCGAATACCTGCAAACGGTGCTGCATCACGACATTCCGCTGACCGCCGAGATGGGGCTCGAGGTGCTTGAGTGGCGAGAGCAGCAATTGAGCCTGCACCTGCCCCTCGCGCCCAACGTCAATCACAAGAGCACCATGTTTGGCGGCAGCCTTTACTGTGGCGCCGTGCTCGCCGGTTGGGGCTGGTTGCATTTGCGCCTGAAGGAAGAAGGAATTACCGATGGGCACATCGTCATTCAGGAGGGGCAGATCAGTTATCCGCTGCCAGTGACGGGGGACGCCGTGGCCATTTGTCCGGCACCGGATGCGGCGGTGTGGAAGCGTTTTTTGGCGATGTATCGGCGTTATGGGCGGGCGCGGCTGACGCTGGAGACGCGGATACTGAATGCGGGAAGTGAGGACGAGGCGGTGAGATTTACCGGGCAGTACGTTTTGCACCGCTGAAGCAAAAGATCGCAGCCTTCGGCAGCTCCAACAACCATAGTGGTCGCCTACATATTGGTGATCGAACACCGTTCTGTAGGAGCTGCCGAAGGCTGCGATCTTTTGATCTCAGGAGCGCGCCAACTCCAACAGTCGCGCACGCCATGCAGCCTTCGCCGGCAGCGCCAGGAAGAACTCGTTCAACAGCGATTCCCGCGGCGGATAACTGAACGCCTCGCCGCGCAGATCCAGCACTTCGCCCCCCGCCCCTTCCAGCACGCCCTGAGCTGCCGCCGTGTCCCACTGTGAAGTGGGCGCCAGGCGTGGGTAGCAATCGGCAGCACCTTCGGCCAGCAGGCAAAACTTCAAGGAACTGCCGATATTGGCCAGTTGCAGCTCACCAAGACTGGCGCTCAACCCGGCCAGCAGACGCTCCTGTTCAGGACTGGAGTGCCGGCGGCTGGCGACCACGGTAAACGCCTCGCCCGGGCCTGGCACATCACGCACCTGAATGGCCACTGGTGTACCACCCTTGTCACCACGCCACGCACCGAGTCCGCCACCGCCGACGTAAAAGCGACCGTTGGTCGGCATCGTCACCACGCCAAACACTACTCGGCCATTTTCGATCAGCGCAATGTTGACAGTGAACTCCTCGCTGCCACTGATGAATTCCTTCGTTCCGTCAAGCGGATCCACCAGCCACCAGCGCTGCCAAGCGGCGCGAACGCTCTGCGGAATATCGGAGTCCTCTTCGGACAGCACCGGAATGCTCGGATCCAGCGCCGTCAGCCCGGCAACGATAAGGTGATGGGCGGCCAGGTCGGCGGCCGTGACCGGCGAGTCATCGGACTTGGCCGTGACTTCAACGCCGGCACGCCAGAACGGCAGAATCGCCTCGCCGGCCTGTAAAGCCAGCTCAACAACCGGCGCCATCAACGGATGGGGGAAATTCATCGACGTCTCACTCATAGCTGAATACCCCGCGCTGGCTCAGAAGATCGCGGGTCAAATAAAGCGCCGCCAACGCACGACCCTCGGAAAATTGCGGATTGAGCGCCAGCGCCGACAATTCGCGCAGATTGACTTTGTCGACCCGCATCGGCTCCGGCTCATCGCCCTCCAGCCGCTCTTCGTAGAGATCGGTAGCGAGGACAACCTGAATCTTCTGGCTCATGTAACCGGGCGACAGCGACAGCTCGGTCAGATGTTCAAGTTGGCGCGCGCCATAACCAGCCTCTTCCTTGAGCTCCCGCTCGGCCGCCGCCAGCACGTCTTCGCCCGGCTCGATCAAGCCTTTGGGCAGAGACAGTTCGTACTCGTCGGTGCCGCCGCAGTATTCTTCGATCAACACCGCATGCTCGGCGTCGAGCATCGCCACAATCATCACCGCGCCATAGCCTGCGCCCTTGCCGACCAGACGCTCATAAGTGCGCTCCACGCCATTGGAAAATCGCAGCTTGAGTTCTTCGACGCGAAACAGACGACTGGTGGCGACGATCTCACGGGCGAGTACGGTGGGTTTCTGGCGCATGCAAAGCTCCTTGGCGTGAACGCGCTACTATAACGCGGCTTTCCCGATTGTTAGCGTCGGATATCCTTTCACCGTTCGAGACGTTGCCATGCCTTCTTTACCGTGGTCCGACATCGATACCGTTCTGCTCGACATGGACGGCACGCTGCTGGATCTGCACTTCGACAACCATTTCTGGCTCGAGCACCTGCCCCAGCGCTATGCCGAACTGCACGGCATCAGCCGGGCCATGGCCGAACTGGAATTGCAGCCGTTGTTCGAACGCCACGCCGGCCAGTTGCAGTGGTACTGCCTGGATTTCTGGAGCGCGGAGCTGAAGCTGTCAGTGCGCGAACTGAAACAGGAGACCGCGCACCTGATCGCCCTGCGTGCGGATGCCGATACCTTTCTCGACGCAATCAAGCGTGCCGGCAAACGGGTGATCATGATCACCAATGCGCACCGCGATTCGCTGTCGTTGAAACTGGAACGGATCGAACTGGCGCCCTACTTCGAGCGGCTGATCAGCTCGCATGACTATGGTTATCCCAAGGAGAACCCGCAGTTCTGGGATGCCTTGCAGGCGGACATCGGTTTCGATCCGGCACGTAGCCTGTTCATCGACGACACTTTGCCGATCCTGCGCAGTGCGCGGGATTTTGGCGTGGCGCATTTGCTCGCGGTGAAAGAACCGGACAGCCGAAAAGGGCCGAAGGACACTGCGGAGTTTGCCGCAGTCGAGGATTACCGCGATTTGATTGCAGGGCTTTGACCCCTGTAGGAGCTGCCGAAGGCTGCGATCTTTTGATCCTGGTTTTAAAAATCAAAGTCAAAAGATCGCAGCCTTCGGCAGCTCCTACAATGGTTTTGCGTTATTCAGGGATACGCAGTACTTGGCCCGGATAGATTTTGTCTGGATGTTTGAGCTGAGGTTTGTTGGCCTCGAATATCTTGTTGTACTGGTTGGCGTCGCCATACACGCGCTTGGAAATCGCACTCAGCGTGTCGCCCTTCTCGACTGTGACAAACTTCGCGGCAGTGGCAACTCCACCGGTCACGGTGATCTGATCATCCACGCCAGTCACACCAGCTACGTTGCCCAAGGCCAAGAGGATTTTCTCTTTCTCTTCCTGACTCGCTGCTTCACCCGTGGCGATGACCTTCTCGCCCTCAACCTTGACCTGAATCTTCGACGTGTCGATACCGGTCAGCGCTTCCTGTACATGCTTGGTCAGCGCTGCGCTGTTAGCCTCGGCCTTGTCCGGCGTCAGCGCGTCGAGAATCTTTTCACCGGCTTCTTTCAAAAAACTGAACAGGCTCATTGCATTCACTCCATGGAATAAAGGGTCAGTCGTCCAAGACTAGACCACCCCAGCCAAACCCGGTTCCAGTCCGACCAATGACGCTGCCGCGCCGCAGGCGGTAGAATCGCCACACCCCGCCAACCGCCCGGAGCGAAGATGGACATCAAGCAGCTGAAATTCCTCATCGCCCTCGACGAAACCCGCCATTTCGGCCAGGCCGCCGCGCGCTGCCACATCACCCAGCCGACCCTGTCGATGCGCTTGCGCAGCCTCGAAGAAGAACTTGATCTGCCATTGGTCAACCGCGGCCAGCGCTTCGAAGGCTTCACCGCGCCGGGCGAGCGTGTGCTGGCGTGGGCGCGCACGGTGCTGGCGGCTTACGACGGCTTGCAGGCGGAAGCGGCGGCCTGTCGCGGCAACCTGATCGGTACGCTGCGCCTGGGTGTGGTACCGCTGTCGAGTTTCGATCCGTTGCCGCTGATGCAACGTCTGCACGCAGCGCACCCGGAACTGCGCTTCGAGCTGTCGTCGCTCAGCTCCGAGCAGGTGCTCGAACACTTGGCCAATAACCGCATCGACATCGGCGTGTCGTATCTGGAACGCCTGGACGGCGAGCGTTTCGATTCGCTGGCCTTCAACGAGACGCGCATGGGCCTGCTGTATGACGAGCGTTCGTTCAGCTTCGGCGAAGAACCTCTGAGCTGGGAATCGTTGGTCGAACTGCCGCTGTGCATGCTCACCAGCGGCATGCACTTTCGCCAGTCCATCGACCACAACTTCCACAGCCGCGGCCTGACGCCGCAGCCGCTGCTGCAAACCGACGCGGTGCATCAACTGCTGCAAGCGGTACATGGCGGCTTTTGCTGCGCGATCATGCCGCTCGACGGCGGCGCGGAAAACCTCGCCGATCACCTGCGTCTGCAACCCATCGAGAATGCCCATACCCTCGCGCCGCTGGGCCTGATCATGCGCCGTGGCGCGCCGCGCTCGGCACTGGCCGAAGCCTGTTTCGCGCTGTATCAAAAATCGCCATAAGACGCTTGATCGACAGCGTCTATCGGTAGATCGGTAATAGCGATTAGACGCGACAAGTTGCCGCGCCTAGTCTTAACCCTGATCAAACCGTCGGTGATGCCATGAACGCCAAGCGCCCAGCCTGCGCGGCGCCAGCAATCGAAACGCCCGCGCCTGCCGCCAGCCAGACCTACAGCTACAGCGATCTATCCTTCGAGGCATCGGCCAGCACCGCGCTGGCCGAGGAAGTCGCGTTGGCGATCGCCTACAACGGCATCAGCCAGGCAGTGATGCTGGTTACGCCGACCGACCTTGAAGATTTCATCGTCGGTTTCAGCCTTGGCAGCGGCATCATCGAAGACGCCAGCGATATCTATGATCTGCAGCTAACAGGCGCAGGCTCGGCGCAATACGCGCAAGTGACCATCGCCAACCGTGCGTTCTGGAACCTCAAGCAGCAACGTCGGCAGTTGGCCGGCACCAGTGGTTGCGGGCTGTGCGGCGTCGAAGCGGTAGAGCAGGCGCTGCCCGACCTCAAGGTGTTGCCGGGCGCGGCGTTGCCACCGATCGAATGGCTCGACGGCTTGCGCCAGCGCATCGGCGCGTTCCAGCCGCTCGGTCAGCACTGCGGCGCGGTGCATGCGGCGGTGTTCATGGATGCCAGCGGTGAATTGCTGCTCGGCCGCGAAGACATCGGTCGGCATAACGCGCTCGACAAGCTGATCGGCGGGCTGATCCGCCAGAAGATATCCACTGAAGGCGGGCTGGCGATTGTCACCAGCCGTTGCAGCCTCGAACTGATCCAGAAAGTCCTGCGTGCCGGCATCCAGACCCTGGTCAGCCTGTCGGCACCCACTGGCCTGGCCGTGCAATGGGCCCGGCGCCACAACCTCAATCTCATCCACCTGCCGCAGAAAAGTGCGCCGCGGGTGTACAGCCCCGCGATGGAGAATCAAGCGTGAGCCAACATCATCAAGCCGACCAGAAACCTGTCCCGCGTTATAAGCCTTACAAAGGTGCCGCCGGCGGCTGGGGCGCCCTGATCAGTGTGGCCCAGGCCTGGTTGACCAGCGACAACGCCCTGAAAAATCTGCGCATGATGCTCAAGACCAACCAGAACGGCGGCTTCGACTGCCCAGGTTGTGCCTGGGGCGATTCGCCGGAAAGCGGCATGGTCAAGTTCTGCGAGAACGGCGCGAAAGCGGTGAACTGGGAAGCGACCAAACGCCGCGTCGATGCGAAATTTTTCGCCAAACACAGCGTGACTGCGCTGCTTGAGCAGAGCGATTACTGGCTGGAATATCAGGGCCGTCTGACCGAGCCTATGGTTTACGACGCTGAGTCAGATCACTACAAGCCGATCAGCTGGGAAGATGCCTTCGCCCTGATCGGCAAGCACCTGCGCGATCTGCCGAGCCCGGATCAGGCCGAGTTCTACACCTCCGGCCGCGCCAGCAACGAAGCGGCGTATCTTTATCAGCTGTTCGTGCGTGCTTACGGCACCAACAATTTCCCTGACTGCTCGAACATGTGCCACGAGGCCAGCGGCGTGGCATTGGCGCAGAGCGTCGGTGTCGGCAAGGGCACGGTGACCTTCGACGACTTCGAACACGCCGATGCGATTTTCGTCTGGGGCCAGAACCCCGGCACCAACCATCCGCGCATGCTCGAGCCGTTGCGTGAGGCGGTGAAACGCGGCGCCCAGGTGGTGTGCATCAATCCGCTGAAAGAGCGCGGTCTGGAGCGCTTCCAGCATCCACAGCACCCGATCGAAATGCTCACCAACGGCGACAAGCCGACCAACACTGCCTACTTCCGCCCGGCACTCGGCGGTGACATGGCGGTGCTGCGCGGCATGGCCAAGTTCCTCCTGCAATGGGAACGCGATGCGCAGAAGGCTGGTGAGCCGGCGGTGTTCGACCACGATTTTCTCAATGCCCACAGCACCAATGTGCTGGAGTATCTAGGCATCGTTGACGACACGTCGTGGGAGCAGATCGTCGAGCAGTCCGGCCTGACGCTGGTCGAAATCGAGCAAGCCGCACGCATGTACGCCAAAGGCAGGAACGTGATCATGTGCTGGGCCATGGGCATCACCCAGCACCGTCATTCGGTGCCGACCATTCAGGAGATCGCCAACCTGATGCTGCTGCGCGGCAATATCGGCAAACCTGGCGCCGGTCTGTGCCCGGTGCGTGGTCACAGCAACGTGCAGGGCGACCGCACCATGGGCATCAACGAGCGTCCACCGGTGGCGTTCCTCGATTCGCTGGAACGTCGCTTCCAGTTCAAGGTGCCGCGCCACAACGGGCACAACGTGGTCGAAGCGATCCATGCGATGGCTGAGGGTCGCGCCAAGGTCTTCATCGGTCTGGGCGGCAACTTTGCCCAGGCCACCCCGGACAGCTCGCGCACCTTCGAAGCGCTGAGCAACTGCGACCTGACCGTACAGATCAGCACCAAGCTCAACCGCAGTCACCTCGCTCACGGTAAAGACGCGCTGATCCTGCCGTGCCTGGGCCGTACCGATATCGACATCCAGAGCGAAGGCGCGCAAGCGGTGACCGTGGAAGACTCGTTCAGCATGGTCCACGCCTCCAACGGCCAGTTGCAGCCGCTGTCGAACCAGATGCGCTCGGAGCCGTCGATCATCGCCGGCATCGCTGCCGCCACGCTGGGCAGCCAACCGGTGGACTGGAACTGGCTGGTGGCCGATTACGGGCGCATTCGCGAACTGATCGCCGACACCATCCCGAACTTCAAGGACTTCAACGACAAGATCAAAAACCCGGGCGGCTTCTATCTGGGCAACTCGGCTGGTGCCCGCAAGTGGAACACGCCGTCTGGCCGGGCCAACTTCCGCGCCAACCAGTTGCCGAAAGATCTGGTTCACGAGCGTACCCGTGCCACCGGCCAGGTGCCGGATCTGATCCTGCAATCGATGCGTTCTCACGATCAGTACAACACGACGATTTATGGTCTCGACGACCGCTATCGCGGCGTGAAGGGCCAGCGCGACGTGCTGTTCGCCAATGAGGCCGACATCATTCGTCTGGGCTTCCGTCCGGGGCAGAAAGCCGACATCGTGTCGATCTGGGACGACGGCCGCGAGCGTCGGGTGAAGAGCTTCACGCTGCTGGCATTTGATATTCCAGCCGGTCAGGCGGCGGCTTATTACCCGGAAGTGAATCCGCTGGTGCCATTGGAGAGCACCGGGGATGGCAGTCATACGCCGACATCGAAGTTCATTGCGATCCGGCTGGAAGCGGCGAGTGAGACGGGATTGATCATGGCTAAATCCGCCTAAAGCGGCGTCAGTACCGGCCTATTCGCGAGCAAGCTCGCTCCCACATTGGAATGCAGTTCAAATGTGGGAGCGAGCTTGCTTGCGAAGGCGGTAGGACATTCAATACACTTCTTACGGCTAGCACTTTTCAAACGCCCACAAAAAAGGCCGTTTTTGTATAAAAACGGCCTGTCCGAAGTAGCTAAAGACCGGCGAAAATCGGTTAAGTTCCGGTGAAAAAACAGTAACTTGCAATATTGTATACAAGTCGTGTTATTCGTCGGATTTTGATTGTCACGCCCAATGCAGAGCCTCAGGATCGGCGCCGTCATCCCTTTGAGGCTCATCCTCTATGAAGTTCTCCTCGATTCTCTTGTTGTCCCTTGGCCTGGTCAGTGGCTTCGCTTCTGCCGGAGGCACCACCGAAGCAGGTGTGGGCGGCGCATTGGGCGGGGTTCTTGGCTCGGTCGTCGGTCAATCGTTAGGCGGCAATACAGGTTCCACCATCGGCGCAGCCCTGGGCGGCGCGGGTGGTAGTGCGGTCGGCGCAGACAAGCGCAGCCGTGGCGAAGCGGCCATCGGCGGTGCACTGGGTGCAGCCGGCGGTAACGTCGTCGGCCGCAGCCTCGGCGGCACCACCGGCAGCCTGATCGGCTCCGCCGCTGGTGGCGGCGCAGGTGGCGCGCTGGGTAACTACATGGGCAACAAGAGTGACGACAATGATCGTCGTTATGACCGCCATGATGATCGCCGCTATTACCGCGACCGTGGTCATCCAGGTCGCGGCCATGCCTACGGCCACCGCAAGCATCACAAGTACTATCGCCACCGTTAAGGCGAAGGCTTGAATGAAAATCGCAGCCCCTGGGGCTGCGATTTTTTTTGCGTGATCAGATGACCAACCGTTCCAGGGCCCCGCGCAAACCGGCAGGAATCGGCACCGGCTGATTGCTCGCCCGATCGACAAACACATGCACGAACCGCCCCGCCGCACACGCCTCGCTTTGGCCGACCTTGAACACAGCCAGTTCGTATTGCACCGAACTGTTGCCCAGCTTGCCGACCCGCAGTCCGATCTCGATCAGATCGGGGAAAGCGATCGAGGCAAAATAATCGCAGGCAGAACTGACCACGAATCCCACTACTTCGCCGTCATGGATATCCAGGCCGCCGACCTGAATCAGATAGGTGTTCACCGCCGTGTCGAAGAAGCTGTAGTAGGTAACGTTGTTGACGTGCCCGTAGGCGTCGTTGTCGTGCCAGCGTGTGGTGATGGGCTGGAAGTGGGGGTAGTCGGTGCGTTGTGGTGTCGGGTTGGACATTGATCAGCAATTCCCAAGGCTATTTTGGCGAGTCTAATTCAAAATATCGGCACAGCTTTCGCGAGCAGGCTCGCTCCCACATTGGAATGCGCCAACCTGTGGGAGCGAGCCTGCTCGCGAAGACGTCAGCACGGCCGACAAGTGTCAACGATCGGCAAAACCCCTCCCCTGCGCCGCCAGCTCGCCAATCAGCCGCGCCGGCTTCCACTGATCGCCCTGGCGCGTCTCCAGCGCCAGCAGGCGCTGATGGATATCCGCTAACCCCTGCCGATCCGCCCACGCCATCGGCCCACCCTTTTCCGCTGGAAAACCATAACCGTTCAAGTACACCAGATCGATGTCACGGGCCGAGCCGGCGATACCTTCCTGCAGAATCTTCGCGCCCTCATTGACCAGCGCCAGCAAACAACGCTCAAGAATTTCTTCGGGGCCGATCTCGCGGCGTTGAAACCCCAACTCTTCGCTGACCCGCAGCACCAGCGCATCCACTTCAGGATCATGCTCGGCCTGTCGACTGCCCGGCTCGTAGTGGTAATAACCGTTACCGGACTTCTGCCCGAACCGGCCCAGCTCGCACAGGCGGTTATCCACCTGAACCTCGGGCGCATCTTGCCCCTTGCCAGCTAGCTCACGAGCACGCCATTCCAGATCTATGCCGACCACGTCGTACATGCGAAACGGCCCCATGGCAAAGCCGAAGCCTTGCAGGGCAGCATCCACCTGCTGTGGATAAGCGCCTTCGAGGAGCATCTTGCGCGCTTCAAGAACATACGGATGCAGCATGCGGTTGCCGATGAAACCGTGGCAATTTCCCGACACCACGCTGACCTTGCCCATGCGCTTGCCGAGTGCCAGCGCTGCCTCCAGCGCCGCTGGCGAGGTTTGCGCACCGCGCACGATTTCCAGCAGTTTCATGATGTGCGCGGGGCTGAAGAAATGCAGACCCAGCACCTGTTCCGGGCGCCGCGTAGCAGCCGCGATGGCGTCGATGTCCAGCGCCGAGGTGTTGCTCGCCAGCAGAGCCTCGGGCTTGAGCAAGCCATCCAGCTCGCGAAAGATCTTCTGCTTCAGCTCGAGGTTTTCGTACACCGCTTCGATCACCAGATCGACATTACGAATCGCTGCGTAATCCGCCGCCGCAGACACACGAGCAATTCGCGCATCCGCTTCGGCCTGATCGATGCGGCCCTGACGCACATTGTGTGCATAAGTTTCGGCGACCGTCGTCAGCGCCTGCTCAAGCATCTGTGGATTGTTATCCACCCACTGCACGCTCACGCCGGCATTGGCCAGGCACATGACAATGCCACGGCCCATGGTGCCTGCGCCGATCACCGCAGCCTGCTGGATTTCGAAGGATGTCTGGCTCATGTTGTTCTCTTGTGGGTGGCCCGAAGACAGATTCCAACCTTAGTCAGGCCACGACGCTTTTTGAAGTTTATTAGCGTGATGATCGACATTCAGCGGATGGATGCAGCGCCTGCCTTGATGACCCCTGTAGGAGCTGCCGAAGGCTGCGATCCTTTGATCTTGAAGAAATCAACATCAAAAGATCGCAGCCTTCGGCAGCTCCTACAGATCAGAGGTGCTCTTGCGCCCACTCGCGGACTTCAGCGTAGGGATGCTCTTCCAGCGCCGCGAATCCTGGAATCGCGCGTGCCTTGAGCTTGGTGAACAACGGCACGCTGATACCGCACAGAAACCGCGTCAGGCGTTCGGCCGACGGAATGCGCCCTGTGTGCTGCTCATGCCTGTGGATAAATTCACCACATAATTCTGCGAAGTTTTTATCCACAAGCGCCGGGAGCGCTGGCGGCTCGGGCAACCGGGCGACATGGCCATGACACACCGAACAATGGCCACAACGCTCGGGGGCATTGTGATCACCGAAATATTCGGCCAGGCGGTAACCCAGGCAGCGTTCGGTGGCGAACACCTCGAGCATGGCGTGAATCCGCGCCACCTCAGTCTGTTCGTGGCGGGTGAAATACTCATGCAGCTCAGTGCTTAGCGCATCACTATCAAAATCGCTATGCAACAGGCTGTAGACCTCGGTCATCTGCTTGCTCTCCAGCTCGACCCAGCCTTTTTCCTGGAAGTAATCCAGCGCTGTCACCACGCGATTGCGCTCGGCGGAATACTGCGAATACATCGCCTCGAAATCTACCGTGGCCCAGGTGCGTGCTCGCGCGGACGTTCTGATGATCGCCGCAACGAAATCCCTGCGTTCGCCTTCGAAGCGCTGGAGCAGTGCCTCCGGCTCGAGCAAATATTTGAAGCGATACTCCGCGTAATAGGCGTAACGCGGAGCAATCAGACCGCGCAGCTCCAGCTGCACCAGCAAAGTCTTCAATGGCAACGAGCGAATATTGCTCTGATCCGCCAATGGCCCGAGCAGAAACTCCCACTGCCCATCGGGCACCGAAGCTTTCAGTTCATCGAGTACACAACGAATGCCATCGCGCTCGGGTGTGTCGCCGTAAACGAAGTTCTCCAGCACATTGAGGCTGTCGCGATTGGCCAGCACGAGGCAGTCAGAGGGCTGACCGTCACGCCCGGCGCGACCGATTTCCTGGCTGTAGTTTTCGATGGATTTGGGCAGGTCGAAATGTACGACGTTGCGAATGTCGCTCTTGTCGATGCCCATCCCGAAGGCGATGGTGGCAACGATGCAATTGGACTGCCCGGCCATGAAGCGGCGTTGAATGCCATCACGCTGATCGTGGGGCAAACCTGCGTGATAAGCCTCGGCCTGGATACCGTTGCGTTGAAGATGCTCGGCGATTTGCTCGGCGGTCTTCTGCAACGTGACGTAGACAATGCTCGGTTGCCCGGGACGCTCGGTCATCCATTCGACCAGACGTCGGCGCTTGTCCTGGCCACGCACAGGTTCAACCAGCAGGTTGAGGTTGGGCCGATAGAAACCGGTGGTCACTACATCCACCGGGGCGATCGCGAATTTCTCCTGCATGTCGGCAATGACTTTCGGTGTGGCTGTGGCAGTCAGCAGCAGAGCCTGCGGGATGTTGAACTGGCGCTGGTAGTCCGGCAATTTCAGGTAATCGGGCCGAAAATTGTGGCCCCATTCGGAAATGCAGTGGGCTTCATCGACCACCAGCAACGAGATCCGTACCTGCTGCAAGAAGTTGCGGAAGCGCTCGTTTTTCAGGCGCTCGACGGAAATCATCAGAATCTTCAACTCACCCGAACGCGCACGGGCCATGACGTCGTTAGCATCCTCGCGGCTCTGTGCCGAATCGATGCTGCCCGCCGAAATACCGTGGCGCTTGAGAAAGGCCAGTTGATCCTGCATCAACGCCAGCAACGGCGAGACCACCAGCGTCAGGTGCGGCAGCAGCAGTGCCGGCAGCTGGTAGCAAAGTGATTTACCGGAGCCGGTGGGAAAGATCGCTGCCGCCGAGCGCCCCGCCAGCACCGCGCTGATTGCGGCCTCCTGACCCGGGCGAAACTGTGGATAACCAAACACCTGTTCCAGGGTGCTGTGCATACGCTGTCACTCCTTTGACCGCTGACATGCCAAAAGCCTAGCGGGCGATCGCAGCGAGTCGAGAAAAGGTCGAGGGCAAATCAATACGGAATGATACAGCCCGCAAGGCTCGGCCACAGGCGAAAACAGACGACACGATTTGTTTATCGCGGCGTTTCTCGGCATCGCGCTAGCGTGCTTGTTCTGTCCACGATTACACCTGCAAGCCTGTACGGCTGTTGTGTGCACTACTCCCCAAAGGAATGAACATGTCGAACAAACTGAAATTGGCCCTTACGCTCATCATCGCCTCACTGCTGTTGGCTGGATGCATGCCGCTGCCCGGTGAAATACCGGACCTTGCCAGCTGCCTGACGAACGTATCACCAGCAATGGCCTGATCAACAAGACAGCAACGCCGCCACGCGCAACTGCCCATTGAGTATCTGCTCATGCGCGCTTTGGCGGTTGCTCGCTCGCACTCATGGGCCGGGCTGATGTATCAATCCCTGTCGTCCATCCAAGACCTGCAACGGCGAAAAACCGCTTCTAACTGGTCGCTCCAGCCGGAGTGACCTGTTCAATCCCACACACTTTAGTTACTGGTGCAGGGCTACTTTATTAAAATTTTCAATCAAAAAGCTCACCAAAAAAAACATATAACTTGCCCCATTACAAACGCAGAAACACCAACATGCTTTATTTATACACGCAACTCACTCTAACTTGTTGCTCTTCAACTTAATGAGAGCAACACCATGACAGTTCTAACTATATTTTTCTGCGGTACGGGTTCCAACAAGTTCGATACCGCCCATGAAAACTTCTGGGACGGCGAACTGGTTTCGACGCTCGCGGCCAACCATAAAGGTCGCGAGTTCGCCGAATGGATCATTGTGGATGGACCAGGCAGCGGCAACCTGCAGGCTGACGACCTGTTCACCAAGACCAAAGAGTATGGCCTCAGCGGCACGCTTTTCGGCAAAGGCTGGGAAGAAAACGTGCAGCACGCCGTCAATATCATCAAGGGCAAGTGCGATTGGCAGCGTGAGCAACTGACCGAGGCTCAATACAACCGTCTTAAAGCCGCCGGCATTCCTATTGAAAATGTGAAGATCGAGGGTTCGTGGTTCTGGCGTAAATACAACTACGGTGACCGCAGCGTGACCCAGCAGAAGTTGCAGGAGCAGATCATCAAAACGTTCCGCAAGGACGGCATTATTCCCACCCAAGTGAATCTGGTGGGTTGGAGCCGAGGCGGTGTAAGTTGCCATATGTTGGCCAATGCGATGTTGAATGATCGCGAGCTGAGCAATATTCCGGTGAAGATATTCGCCCTTGATCCCGTACCGGGAATCGGCAACTTCCAGGATGCGCGTGTCAAACTCGGTGCCAATGTCAAAGAATATGTTGCCTTCTACGCTCGCGATGAACGCTCCAAAGGTTTCAGCTGTGTCATTCCACAAACCGCTCCCGGTACCAAGACCTGCATCTACCCGATGGCTGGACGCCACGCGACCATGGCCGGCAACGCCACCGCTGCCGGTGGCGTGCCCACCGGCAGCGGCGACCTGAAAACGCTGGTCGCGCCTGGCCGCATCGTCCGCCACCTCGCCGAAACCTGCCTCAAGCGCTGGGGCGTACAACTGGAAAAAACCCTGAACCTGAGCGAAGCCGAGCTCCTGCGCCTGAGTGGCGCCATCGTCGCCGACGAAGCGCGCTACAAGAAGATGCACAGCGTTTCCTACACCTACTTCACCGAACTGGATCAAGGTGAGCGCTATGTTTCGCTGGGCAGCAAAGGGGTGCCGTTCTCGGCGGTGAAAGGCACGATCTACCGGCCGGCAACCGGACTGACCACGAGCCTGCTGGATATTTCCGGTTACCAGCATCTGCGTTGAAAAACGTTGAAGAATCGATAGCAACGTCCGGCATAGAGTTCTTCCCGTTCCTACTTCACGCGATGCCTTGTCGGCTATCACGAGCGGGTGGTGCGAACCTATAGTCGTGGCTGTCGCTGTCTGTTCAGCGACTCGGGCTTGGTCACCCGATTGGTTCGTGTATACGCATGCACTGTATGCCGCGGGCACTCACTTGCCTGCAGTTTATGGTGACTGTGTTTGGGACACCCTCGGGTGTGCCGGGTATGTGCACGATCCTCACCGGTTGACCAACCCGAACACAGTCGCCTCCTGTCGCTTGGTCACGATGTGGCGGCTTCATTTGCAGCATCTGGGGGTCGAAAAATGAAAGCACGCCGTCAATACATCGCCGATCGCTACCGCCCACTCGAATCAAACCTCACCGACAGCAAACCGCTGATCATCGACACACAAGCCAACCCGCAGGACATCCTCGAGTGCGCCGTCCAGCGCCTGCGCGCCTCCAGCGACCTTCTGCAAACCCTGTACTGCCTCAACTTCAAACAAGCCGACGTCGAAGACATCCCCCACCTCACCCACGCCCTCTATCTACTGACCCAGGACGGCTGCGACCTGCTGCAAGTCGCACAGACACAAATGCTCAACTGGAAAGCGCCGGCCCAGTAACGAACAAAACATATCGCCGTCCACGTCCTGTGCACCGCAAGGAGTCGAATTTTGCAAACTACTATTGATTGCGTACGATGGGAGCCATCACTCAGCGAAGGGCTCGCTTTTATGACCAGCACTGAAACCATCGATCACAGCACCCTTGTTCACTTGGTTGAAAACGGTTCTGTCAGCGGCACGAATATCGTCGCCAAATCGGGTGGCTGGTCGATAGAAATTCATCAAGGCAGGAACATATATAAGCTGACCGCTCAGCGTAGTGGTCAATTGCGGCTGTTCAAAAAAATGGAGACGCTGGTGACCTATTTGCAAGGCTTGGGCATTAGCCAATTCAACGTGGATGCCTCCGGTTATGATCCGCTGCAACTGAAAACTTACGCCCGCCCTGATCGCTCCGAAGCGTTGAAGCAAGCGCATGAAGCCGCCGCTTATGAAGAATGGTTCAAACGCCAGGTCCAGATCAGCATCGATGATCCACGACCTAGTGTCAGCGATGCAGACGCTCGCCGAATATTCGCCGCCAAGCGTGATGCCCTGCGTCAACGAGGGCGCTGATGAGGTTGGTCTGGCGCCCGGAAGCGCTTGCTGACCGAGACCGGATAATGAACCGCATCAGCCAGGACAACCCCGACGCGGCTGCGGACCTCGATGAAATGTTCGAATCAAAAGGGGAAATCGCAAGACAGCGCCCAACCTTGTACAAAAAGGGCAAGGTCGACGGCACACGTGAAATCGTTGCAGCCTCCAACTACGTCATCGTCTACGTAATCAAAAAAGACTGTGTTGAAGTGCTTCGTGTCCTGCATGCACGGCGGCAATGGCCATAGTTAAGAGGGTCAAGCTGTTGTAGCGTTAAGTGCCATTATTCTGGTCGTAGTACGCAAAAAGTGAAGAAATATTGATACATGGCTAGGGCATGTAAAGAACAGCTCCGGGAATGAGCTGACTCGGAATCTTCGCTCATAAAAAAAACCGCCCCAAAGGGCGGTTTTTTCATTCACTGCAAACCACTACTTACAACTTCGGCCCAGCCGCCTTGATCGCGTCGCTCACTTCGAACTTCTTGAAGTTCTCGATGAACAGACCGGCCAGGGCTTTCGCTGCCTCGTCATACGCCGCTTTGTCAGCCCAGGTATTGCGTGGGTTGAGCAGGTTGGTGTCGACGCCCGGTACGGCCAGTGGCACGTCGAGGTTGATGGTGTCGAGGTGTTCAGTGGCTGCACCGATCAGCGCGCCGCTCTGGATCGCGGCGATCACTGCGCGGGTGGTCGGGATGTTGAAGCGTTGGCCGACGCCGTAGCCACCGCCGGTCCAGCCGGTGTTGACCAGGTAGACCTTGGAGCCGAAGCCGCGGATGCGTTTGATCAGCAGTTCGGCGTATTCGCCAGCCGGGCGCGGGAAGAACGGTGCGCCGAAGCAGGTGGAGAAAGTCGACTTGATGCCGCTGCCCGACCCCATTTCAGTCGAGCCCACCAGTGCGGTGTAGCCGGACAGGAAGTGGTAGGCCGCTTGTTCTTCGTTGAGGATCGACACTGGCGGCAGCACGCCGGTCAGGTCGCAGGTCAGGAAGATCACCGCGTTTGGCTCGCCACCGAGGTTCTTCTCGGAACGCTTGGCAACGTGCTCCAGCGGATACGCGGCGCGGCTGTTCTGAGTCAGGCTGACATCGGCGTAGTCGGCGTGCTTGGCGTCGTCGATAACGACGTTTTCCAGCACCGCGCCGTGCTTGATGGCTTTCCAGATGACCGGCTCGTTCTTCTCGGAGAGGTCGATGCACTTGGCATAGCAACCGCCTTCGATGTTGAACACTACGCCTTCGCCCCAGCCATGTTCGTCGTCACCGATCAGGTAACGGCTTTCGTCGGCCGACAGGGTGGTTTTACCGGTGCCCGACAGACCGAAGAACAGGGTCACGTCGCCATCTTCGCCGATGTTGGCAGCGCAGTGCATTGGCAGCACGTCAGCGGCCGGGAGCAGGAAGTTCTGCACCGAGAACATGGCTTTCTTCATCTCACCGGCGTAACGCATGCCGGCGATCAGCACTTTCTTCTGCGCGAAGTTGATGATCACGCAGCCGTCGGAGTTGGTGCCGTCACGCTCAGGCACGCACTCGAAGTTCGCGACGTTGAGCACTTGCCATTCTTCGCGGCCAGCCGGGTTGTACTGGGCCGGGTTGATGAACAGGCAACGACCGAACAGGTTCTGCCAGGCAGTCTGCGTGGTCATTTTCACGGCCAGGTAGTGATCTTCCGCCGCGCCTACATGCACGTGGGACACGAAGTGCTCTTGCGCGTTGTTGAAGGCCTCAACGCGAGCCCACAGGGCATCGAACTTGTCGGCCGGGAACTTGCGGTTGATCGGGCCCCAGGCGATAGCGGCCTGGGTGGAAGGCTCTTCAACGATGAAACGGTCGACTGGCGAACGGCCGGTGCGGTGACCGGTGCGAACAACCAGAGCGCCGGTATCGGCAAGCTCGCCTTCACCGCGATTCAGGGCTTCTTTTACCAGATCATCAACACTCAGATCGGTGTACACGGCGTTATTGGCTTGCGTCATGAGGTTCCCCGTCGGCCAGTGGCCGAGTGTGCTCCAAACGTTTTGTAGTAGAAAGTCGTGCACTACTACCGCGAAAAAAGTGGGCCGGATTATGCCAGAAAAGCCCAAAAAGAGTAGGGTCCTCCCGTCGTAACGGCGATATTCCGTCATTCCGCAGTGAATTTACCTGCGCTGAACCGTTTTAGTGACGGGTATCTGACGGCGTATCGACGCCCGCGCCAGCGAACAATTGAGCAATATCGGCCGCATCGAACAGGTACTGCTGATTGCAGAACTGGCAATCGATCTCGACTTTGCCGCCCTGCTCGGCTGCCAGCGCCAGCGCATCTTCCAGCCCCAGACTGACCAGCGCATTGCCGGAGCGTTCCCGCGAGCAGCTGCAACTGAAACGCAGATGCTGCACATCGAACAGGCGCACTTGCTCCTCGTGGTACAGGCGATGCAGCACGGTTTCGTTGTCCAGGCTGAGCAGTTCATCGGCGCTCAGAGTGCTGGCCAACGCGGTGAGGTGCTGCCAGCTGGCGGCCCGTTCTTCTTCGTCTTTCAAGCGATCGGCGGGCAATTGCTGCAGCAGCAGGCCACGGGCACGACGACCGTCGGCGAACAGCTTGAAGCGCGTGCCGACTTGCTGCGACATGACGAAATAATTGGTGAAGCAATCGGAGAGCGTTTCGCCGTCGAGGTCGACGATGCCCTGATAGCGCTGGCCCACAGTCGGATCGACAGTCAGGGCGAGAACGCCGTTCGGCATCAGGTCGCTGAGGGTGGCGTCAGCCGCGATCTGCTCGGCGTCATAGCGCGCCAGGCCACGGATTTCGCGCTCGCTGGAGCACTCGATCATCAGCAATGGAATCGGCCCTTCCGAACGCGCCTGCAAGATCAGCAGGCCATCGAACTTGAGCGTGCCGACCAGCAACGACGCGGCCGCCATCAGTTCGCCGAGCAACTGCGCGACTGGCTCCGGGTACGGGTGCTTGGCGAGGACTTCGGCGTAGCTGCGCTCCAGCGCTACCAGCTCGCCGCGAGTGTCGCTGTCATCGAAGATGAAGCGTTGAGTGAAATCGGTATCCGCTAGGTCGGTCATAAGTCTGGGTATCTGAATGTGATGACAAAATGGTTACAAAACGTGAAAATTTGCGCTTGCTGGCACTTTATTTGGTGCCGGCGCTTTTCGCCATGGGAGGCATTTTATGAACAATCCGGGTTTGTTCCAATCAAGGTGGAACCTCGGCCGGCTGGTTCTGTGTAACGTAGTGCCGTTGGCGCTACTGGCTTTCTGGTTATGGCCTACGGGCCAGATGCTGTGTGTGATTTTCGACGAGTGGCTGTTCCGCTCGCTCAATGCACCACTGGCCAGCAACCCGATATGGCTCCACATCTGGGCAATTGCAAGTCTGCGCCCGTTTGACATCGTCGTCGGACTCATTTTGCTGACGCTGCTGATCAAGGGCGACTGGGTCTTCAGGGCGATCGACGTGCGCCGCGCATTCTTCGGTTTTTTCTCGATCCTGCTGTTGATGGTGGTGATTCGCGCGCTGTTTTCCAAATTCGCCGATCACATGGGCTGGCAGCACAGCAGCCCGTCGATGGTGATCGAGGGTGCCGTGCACATCAGCGATTATTTTCCGCACCTAGAAAAAACCTGGGAGCTGAAGGACCGTTCGGGCCAGAGCTTTCCCGGGGATCATGCTTCGGTGCTATTGATCTGGGCGCTGTTCATGGGCGTGTTCAGCCGCACCGTCGGCCAGTTTTTGACGGTCTGGGGTCTGGCAGTGCTGTTCATGTTGCCGCGCCTGGTGGCTGGCGCGCACTGGGGCCAGGACGACTACATCGGTGGTGTGCTGCTGGCGGTCTGGGCATTGGGCTGGGGTTACTACACGCCGTTTGCCTGGCACGCGTCGAACTTCTGGTTGAAGCTGACCGCGCCGGTTTTCGCGCTGCTGGGCAAGTTGCCGCTGGTGTCGCGGATGAGTGTAATTTCCGCCCGGTAAATGGTGGTGCCTCGAAAAGATCGCAGCCTTCGGCAGCTCCTACAGGGATCGCATTCCAACTGTAGGACCTGCCGCAGGCTGCGATCTTTTTACTCGTCGTTGCTACCGCGAAACTTGAACAGATCGCGCCGCTGCTTCTTGCTCGGCTTGCCATCGGTGCTCACGCCCAACGACCCTGCCTTGCGCATCGCCGCAGCCGCTTCACGCTTGGCGATACTCGCCTCGGTCTCGGCATACAGGGTCTGCGCCTCGGGTGCGCCACGACGCACGATCGACAAGGCCTCGACCCTCACGGTGCGCACTTCGAAGCCGGTGCGAATCTCGAACTCATCGCCTATGCGTGGCTCCTTGCCCGGTTTGCAGCGTTCGCCGCGACAATGCACCTTGCCACTTTCAATCGCTGCTTTGGCCAGGGCACGAGTCTTGTAGAAGCGCGCCGCCCATAGCCATTTATCGAGACGGACCTTGTCGTCCTCCTCCTGTTTCTGCGCCATATGAATTCCTCGTTCAGCCAGTAGTCGGAACTGTACTACCGTTTCTGTCGGGCGCAAGAACCCGGCCCACCAGATAGACTGTGATCTTCGCCGCATGACCGGCCTGGAGTGACCGAGTGACAAAATTTCCGACTTCATTGACCTCGCCCAACGGCGGTTGCCAGGGCTGCCAGCAAAGCGAGCCGCTGGACTTCGATTTTGCCTTCGCCTTCCAGCCGATCGTCGACCTTCGCGATCAGTCCGTGTTTGCCCACGAAGCGCTGGTGCGAGGCGTGGCAGGAGAAGGCGCACTGTCCGTGTTAAATCAGGTTACAGAAGACAATCGCTACCGTTTCGACCAGCTCTGCCGGACCCGCGCCATCGAAGGTGCGGCGAACCTTAATATGCAGACACACTTGTCGATCAACTTTTTGCCCAACGCCGTCTACCGTCCAGAGCTATGCATTCGCAGCACGCTGGAGGCCGCACGAAAACACAACTTTCCGATCGACCGGCTGATTTTCGAAACCCTGGAAATCGAGCACGTAGATAATTATCGCCATTTGACCAATATTCTGCGTGAATACCGCGAATTCGGCTTCAAGACCGCCATCGACGATTTCGGTGCCGGCTATTCGGGGCTCAATCTGCTGGCTGATTTCCAACCGGACCTGATCAAACTCGACATGGCGCTGATCCGCGATGTCGATCAAGACCGTGTCCGTCAGGTGATCGTGCGGGGGATTGTCACAATGTGTGCGGAGTTGGACGTTACAGTCATTGCCGAAGGCATCGAGAGCGTCGGGGAGCGGGATTTCCTCGCGGACTGTGGAATATTTCTGATGCAGGGCTACTGGTTCGCCAGACCTGCATTCAAAGCGTTGCCCCAGGTGCCAGACGAAGCCTGGAAGCGCTAATCCTTGGTTTTTTTCATTGAAGACATTTGATCATTTGACCGTTGTCGGTCTGCGCGAGTGGGTGGCGCTCCCGGGCCTGGGAGTCGCCGGCCTGCGCGCGAAAATCGACACCGGCGCCAGCACTTCCAGCCTGCACGCCACCGACATCGAACCGTTCGAACGCGACGGCGAGAAATGGGTGCGCTTCACCGCGCACCTGGGCACGGTGGTGCAATTGCGTCACCGCCGCTGCGAAGCCCCGCTGGTCACGCGCAAAACCATCAAAAGCTCCAATGGCCATGCGCAGGTGCGCTACGTGATCAGCACCACGCTGGCCCTGGGTGATCGGGTCTGGCCGGTGGAATTCACCCTGGCCTGCCGCAAGTCCATGCGCTATCGCCTGTTGCTCGGCTCCAAAGCCCTGATCGATGGCCAGTTGGTGGTCAATCCGGGCATCAAATATGTACAAGACAAGCCGGTGTTCCCGGTATCTACCTCCTCCACAGGTGTTGCATGAAGATCGCTGTGCTGTCGCGTAATCCGCGTCTGTATTCCACCCGCCGTCTGGTCGAAGCCGGAATCGAGCGCGGGCATGAAATGGTGGTGATCGACACCTTGCGCGCCTACATGAACATTGCCAGCCACAAGCCGCAGATCCATTACCGCGGCAAACCGCTGGAAGGTTTTGATGCAGTGATTCCGCGGATTGGCGCGTCGGTGACGTTCTACGGCTGCGCGGTGTTGCGTCAGTTCGAAATGATGGGTGTGTTCCCGCTCAACGAATCGGTGGCCATTGCCCGTTCGCGGGACAAATTGCGTTCGCTGCAGTTGCTGTCGCGGCGCGGGATCGGTTTGCCGGTCACCGGTTTTGCTCACTCGCCGGATGACATTCCCGACCTGATCGCCATGGTCAACGGCGCACCGCTGGTGATCAAGGTGCTTGAAGGCACTCAGGGCATCGGCGTGGTGCTGTGCGAAACAGCCACGGCGGCAGAATCGGTGATCGAAGCGTTCATGGGCCTGAAGCAGAACATCATGGTTCAGGAATACATCAAGGAAGCTGGCGGCGCAGACATCCGCTGCTTCGTGGTCGGCGACAAGGTGATCGCGGCGATGAAGCGTCAGGCCAAGCCGGGCGAGTTTCGTTCCAACCTGCACCGCGGCGGCAGCGCCAGCCTGATCAAGATCACCCCGGAAGAACGCATGACCGCGTTACGCGCCGCCAAAGTCATGGGCCTGGCGGTAGCGGGTGTGGATATTCTGCGTTCCAATCATGGCCCGCTGGTGATGGAAGTGAATTCGTCGCCGGGACTGGAAGGGATTGAGACCACCACCGGCAAGAACGTGGCCGGGATTATCATCGAACATCTTGAAAAGAATGGCGGGCCGAATATGACCCGGACCAAGGGCAAGGGCTAGAAGCAAAAGATCGCAGCCTTCGGCAGCTCCTACAGGGGAATGCATTTCCAGTAGGAGCTGCCGAAGGCTGCGATCTTTTTTTCAGGCTTTACACCGCATCGCGGGGCAACATCAACCCCAACGGCAATCTCACCCGCGCTTCAAGCCCACCCCCGGACCGGTTGCGCAATTCGACATTGCCGCCATGCATCGCCGCAATCCTTTTCACGATCGCCAGTCCCAGCCCGGTACCTTTGCCACCGCGAGCCCGATCACCTCGGGTAAACGGGTTGAAAATCGCTTCGAGCTCGGACGGATCAATCCCGGCGCCACGGTCCATTACGCTCAGCACCACATACGGCGCGCTGACGTCACCGGAAACATAAGCCGCGACTTCAACGCTGCCACCGGCATGGTTCAAGGCGTTGCCGATCAGGTTGTTGAGCAAACGCTTCATCGAAACCCGACGCAGCGGGAAAGGCTGAATCGGTTCCAGGCGCAGGCGCACTTTCTCTTCGTTCTGGTTGTACGGTGCGGCCACTTCACGCACCAGATCGCTGAGGTCGACTTCTTCCACCGACTCGTCGCGACCGTCGCGAATGAATGCGAGGAACTGATCGAGAATCGCGTCCATGTCTTCGATGTCGCGGACCATGTCGTCGGTGAGGTCGGTGTGGTCGCCCATCAGTTCCAGCGACAGGCGCAAGCGTGTCAGCGGCGTACGCAAGTCGTGGGACACCCCCGCCAGCATCAGCTCGCGTTCGCGCCCGGCCTGTTCGACGTCTTCGGCCATCTGGTTGAACGCGCGGTAAACCTCGGTCATTTCGCTCGGCGTGTCGCTGATCGGCAGGCGCACGCTACGGCCCTGGCCAAGTTGCCGCGCGGCATAGACCAGACGCTTCAACGGCTGGTTGAGCTGGCTGACGAATATCCATGCCGATGCTGTCGACAAGAGGCCGATGGCAAGGAACCAGCCGAGCACGTTCCAGATTTTCTGGCCGCGCAGCGGATGTGGATACAACGGTACTTTCAGCCAGCCATCACCCAGACTGGGTGCGCGAACCCACAGTGCCGGTGGTGAGTGCATGCGCAACCGCACCTCGGTGTCGGCACCCAGTTCCGCCTGCATCTGACGCTGATAGATTTCGCTGTAAGGCCAGTGCTGTTCGCCTTCCGGCACACCGGCGCCGACCACCCGAATCAGGGTCGCGGCATCGGCAATTTTTGCGCGGTTTTCTTCGTCGGCGGCCCAATAGGCGCGCAGCGTCAGAGCGACACCGTGACTGTATTGGCGATCCACCAGCACGTCCTCGTTCATCAACAGATAAACCAGGGTCAGCGCCTTGGAAAACAGCACGACGATAAGCACCAGCCAAAGGGTGCGAGAGAAAAAGCTTTGGGGGAACCAGACGGGGGTTTTCATCTTTAACCGCTACACACTTGCAGGAGCGAGCAATGCTCGCATATTGCGGATTGCGAGTCTGTGGCAATGGTCAGGCGACCAGAGCCGGCAGACCCGCTCCTACAAATCACCGATCACTTGGTGGCGGCGCCATCCGGTACGAACACGTAACCCACGCCCCAGACGGTCTGGATGTAGCGCGGTTTCGACGCATCGGGCTCGATCATCCGGCGCAGACGCGAGATCTGCACGTCAATGGAACGCTCCAACGCATCCCACTCACGGCCACGAGCCAGGTTCATCAGTTTGTCGCGGGTCAGCGGCTGACGCGCGTTCATCACCAAAGCCTTGAGTACAGCGAACTCACCGGTGGTGAGCATGTGCACCTCGTCGCCACGCTTGAGTTCGCGGGTGGCCAGCGACAACACGTAATCACCGAAGGTGACGTTTTCGTCTTCGCTGCCCGGCGCGCCCGGTACCGGTGCGGCCTGACGGCGCAAGACCGCTTTGACCCGCGCCATCAGCTCGTCCGGGTTGAACGGCTTGGCCAGGTAATCATCGGCGCCCAGTTCAAGGCCCTTGATACGGCTCAGCTCATCGCCCTTGGCGGTGAGCATGATGATCGGAATCTGGTTGTTCGCGCCACGCAGGCGGCGGCAAGCGGTCAGGCCGTCTTCGCCCGGCAGCATCAGGTCGAGAACGACCAGATTGAACACTTCACGCGCCAGCAGACGATCCATCTGCTCGGTGTTCGGAACGGTACGGGCACGGTAGCCCTTGCTGACGAAGAAACGCTCCAGCAGGCTGCTCAGCCCCGGATCGTCATCAACGATAAGAATTTTTTCGCCTTCAGCCGTTTGTGCAGTGCTGCTCATTGGATGCTCCTTTTAGCTCGGCGCGCATTATGGCGTAGCTGCCGTTATACGCACCGTGTGCATTGTTAGCAGATTTTTCCTTCACTGCCAGAAAACCGGGGTTTATGCCTACAGACTGCGACGCCCCCGAATGACAGAACGCTGGTTATAATGCGCGGCGTTTTGCGCCAGGCAACGTCTGAATCGTTACCGTAAGTGGCCGGTATTTTTTCCGGCCATGTGCAGCAACTGTTCGATTTCACGGGTCAATGGGCAGCCTCTTGATCCAGGCAGCGGCAATCTTTCAGCCGCTCAATCAGCCTCCAGGCCTTTATCTGCGTGCCTGTGAGCCTGCTTTTCATACTATGTCAGGTGGTTTTATGGACAGCATCAACAGCCGCATCGCCGAGGAACTCGGCGTACGCCCACAACAGGTCGAAGCGGCCGTCGCGCTACTCGATGAAGGTTCTACCGTTCCCTTCATCGCCCGTTACCGGAAAGAAGTGACCGGCAGCCTCGATGACACTCAGTTGCGTCATCTGGAAGAGCGCCTGCGCTACCTGCGAGAACTCGACGAACGGCGCATCAGCATCCTCGCCAGCATCGAAGAGCAAGGCAAACTCACCCCGGCCCTCGAGCGTGACATCAAGCTCGCCGACACCAAGACGCGCCTCGAAGACCTGTACCTGCCGTACAAGCAGAAGCGCCGCACCAAGGGCCAGATCGCCCTCGAAGCCGGCCTCGGCGAACTGGCCGACGGCTTGTTCAACGACCCGAACCTGTCGCCGGAAACCGAAGCCGCGCGCTTCGTCGATGCCGAAAAAGGCGTGGCCGACGTCAAGGCTGCGCTGGAAGGCGCCAAGTACATTCTCATGGAGCGTTTCGCCGAAGACGCCGCCCTGCTGGAAAAACTGCGTAATTTCCTCAAGCAGGAAGCGATCCTCAGTGCCCGCGTCATCGCTGGCAAGGAAGAGGAAGGCGCCAAGTTCCGCGACTACTTCGAACACGACGAGCCGCTGAAAAGCATGCCGTCGCACCGCGCCCTGGCGATTTTCCGCGGCCGCAACGAAGGCATCCTCAGCTCCGCGCTGAAGGTCGGCGATGAATTGCCCGGTACCATGCACCCATGCGAAGGCATGATCGGCCAGCAGTTCGGCATCCAGAACCAGAACCGCCCGGCGGACAAGTGGCTCAGTGAAGTGGTGCGCTGGACCTGGAAGGTCAAGCTCTACACCCACCTGGAAACCGACCTGCTGGGCGAGTTGCGCGACGGCGCCGAAACCGAAGCGATCAACGTTTTCGCGCACAACCTGCATGACCTGCTGCTGGCCGCTCCGGCTGGCCCGCGCGCAACCTTGGGCCTCGACCCGGGCCTGCGTACCGGCTGCAAGGTTGCCGTGGTCGACTCGACCGGCAAGCTGCTCGACCACGCCACGGTTTACCCGCACGTGCCGCATAACAAGTGGGATCAGACCATCGCCATCCTTGCCGCTCTGTGCGCCAAGCACTCGGTGGACCTGATCGCCATCGGCAACGGCACTGCCAGCCGCGAGACCGACAAGCTGGCGATCGAGCTGATCAAAAAATATCCAGCGATGAAGATGACCAAGGTCATGGTGTCCGAAGCCGGCGCCTCGGTGTACTCGGCCTCGGAACTGGCGGCCAAGGAATTCCCGGACCTCGATGTGTCGATCCGTGGTGCCGTGTCGATCGCCCGTCGCCTGCAGGATCCGTTGGCCGAGCTGGTGAAAATCGATCCAAAGTCCATCGGCGTCGGCCAGTACCAGCACGACGTCTCGCAGCTGAAACTGGCGCGCGGTCTGGACGCCGTGGTCGAGGACTGCGTGAACGCCGTCGGTGTCGATGTGAACACCGCATCCGTGGCATTGCTGGCGCGGATTTCCGGCCTCAACGCGACGCTGGCGCAAAACATCGTTGCTCACCGTGACGAACACGGCGCGTTCAAGACCCGTGCAGCGCTGAAGAAAGTCGCGCGACTGGGCGAGAAAACCTTCGAACAGGCCGCCGGTTTCTTGCGCGTGATGAACGGCGACAACCCGCTGGATTCCTCGGCGGTGCACCCGGAAGCCTATCCGCTGGTGCAGCGTATTGCTGCGGAAACCGACCGCGACATCCGCTCGCTGATCGGCGATGCCGCGTTCCTCAAGCGCCTGGATCCGAAGAAATTCACCGACGAAACCTTCGGTCTGCCGACCGTCACCGACATCCTGCTAGAACTGGAAAAACCCGGTCGCGATCCACGTCCGGAGTTCAAAACTGCCGAATTCCAGGAAGGCGTCGAGGATCTCAAGGACCTGCAACTGGGGATGATCCTTGAAGGCGTGGTGACCAACGTGACGGCGTTCGGTGCATTCGTCGACATCGGCGTGCATCAGGACGGTCTGGTGCACATCTCGGCGCTGTCGGAGAAGTTCATCAAAGATCCGCGTGAAGCGGTGAAGGCCGGTGACGTGGTGAAAGTGAAGGTCATGGAAGTCGACATCCCGCGCAAACGCGTCGGCCTGTCGATGCGCATGAGCGACACTCCGGGCGAGAAGATCGACGGCGCCCGTGGTTCGCGTCCGGGCTCGGCACCGCGCCAGTCTTCGGGCAACGCGCCGCGCAAGGAAACTGCGACCGCCGCACCGGTGAACAACGCGATGGCCTCGCTGTTCGCCAACGCCAAGCAGTTGAAGAAACGCTGATGGAAATGCCGGCCGGGCTCGTCGAGAGCGCGTTTTTCAAGCTGTTGGGCTGCCGCCTGCACAGCCTCGAAACCGGGGTGGCGCAAGTCGCCCTGGCTCTTGAGCCCGAACTGCGCAACCGTGGCGGCAAGCTGCACGGCGGCGCGCTGTTCAGTCTGGTCGACATTGCCATGGGCCTGGCTTGTTCCAGCAGCCATGGCTTCGATCAGCAGAGCGCGACCATCGAGTGCAAGATCAACTACATCCGCGCCGTTTCCGACGGCGAGGTGCTGTGCACGGCCCGGGTGATCCACCCGGGCCGGCGCACGCTGGTGGTCGAAGCCGAGGTCATGCAGGGCGACAAACTGGTCGCAAAAGCGCAAGGCACCTTCGCTGTCCTGTAGATGTTGCTCATCATTTTGAGTTAATTTCGGCGCAACGAATCCTGTGGGAGCTGCCGCAGGCTGCGATCTTTTGATTTTGTTTTTCAACAGCAAGATCAAAAGATCGCAGCCTCCGGCAGCTCCTACGGGTTATGTGTGCGGCTGACAGGCTAGAAAACCAGGCGATAACGCCAGTTTCAACTTCACCCTTGTAGACCGTCCTGCCCACCCCCATATTGGGGCGACTGACGCGTGAAGGAATCCAAATTGAGCGAACTTCTCAACCGCCGCCTGGCTCTGCTCGGCGAGCGCGCCCACCTCTCTCTGCTCAAGCAGTGCCTGCACGGTATCGAACGTGAATGCCTGCGTGTGACCAGTGAAGGTCGCCTGGCGCAAACGCCGCACCCCGAAGCCCTGGGTTCCGCGCTGACCAACGAACAGATCACCACCGACTACTCCGAATCGCTGCTGGAATTCATCACACCCGCCCTGCCGGATCCTGCCGACACGCTGGCGAGCCTGGACAGGATTCACCGCTTTGCCTACAGCAAGCTCGGCAACGAGTACCTGTGGAGTCCATCGATGCCGTGCCCGTTGCCGGCCGAGGAAGATATCCCGATCGCCTATTACGGCACCTCCAACATCGGTCAGCTCAAGTACGTCTATCGCAAGGGCCTGGCCCTGCGCTACGGCAAGACCATGCAATGCATCGCCGGGATTCACTACAACTTCTCCCTGCCGGAACAGCTCTGGCCATTGCTGCGCGAGGCCGAAGGTTTCGTCGGCACCGATCGCGATTTCCAGTCGGTGTCCTACATCGCGCTGATCCGCAACTTCCGCCGCTACAGCTGGCTGCTGATGTACCTGTTCGGCGCATCGCCGGCACTGGATGCCGGTTTCCTGCGCGGGCGTTCGCATCAGCTCGAACAGCTCGATCCGGACACGCTGTATCTGCCGTACGCCACCAGCCTGCGCATGAGCGATCTCGGTTATCAGAGCAACGCCCAGGCCGGCCTGACGCCCTGCTACAACGATCTGACCAGCTACACCGACAGCCTGCGCGAAGCGGTGGCAACGCCTTACGCGCCGTACGTTGAAGTGGGCACGCACAAAGATGGCGAGTGGGTGCAGCTCAATACCAACATCCTGCAGATCGAAAACGAGTACTACTCCAACATCCGCCCGAAACGCGTGACCTACACCGGCGAACGGCCGATCCAGGCGCTGATGGCGCGCGGCATTCAATACGTCGAAGTGCGCTGCCTGGACATCAACCCGTTCCTGCCGATGGGCATCGACATCACCGAGTCGCGCTTCATCGACGCCTTTTTGCTGTACTGCGCGCTGAACGACAGCCCGCTGCTGACCAACACTTCGTGCGGCAACGCCACCTCGAACTTCCTCAGCGTGGTCAAGGAAGGCCGCCGTCCAGGCCTGCAATTGCAGCGTGACGGTCAGCCGGTCGAGATGAAGCAATGGGCGGCCGAGCTGCTCGAGCAGATTGCACCGCTGGCGGCGATGCTCGATCAGAGCGTCGGCGGCGATGCCCACAGCAAAGCGCTGGATGCGCAACTGGCCAAGGTCAACGACCCTTCCCTGACGCCATCGGCGCAGGTGCTGGCCGCCATGGCCGAGCACAAGGAAAGCTTCGCGCAGTTCTCCCTGCGCCAGAGCCAGGCGCATGCCGAGTTCTTCCGCAGCGAACCGCTGGCGGCTGACGAGCAAGCGAAGTTTGAAGAACTGGCCCGGGCATCCCTGGCACAGCAGACCGAGCTTGAGCAGAACGAGGTCGGCGATTTCGACGTGTTTGTCGGCGCGTATCAGGCGAGCATCCTGGCAATCAGCAATTAAAGCCGCCCCGGCCTTGATCGTTCCCACGCTCTGCGTGGGAATGCAGCCTGTGACGCTCCGCGTCACTTTGGACGCAGAGCGTCCCTTGAGGCGTTACCACGCAGAGCGTGGGAACGATCAGTTAAAGGCCCACATCCTCTCCTGCCCTAGATTTTTCCGCTCATAAGCTCATTCGAAAAAGTTATTTATTTCTCGATTCTTAGATCATTTAGTCTCCTTTCACGCCGACATTCGGTCGCCTGATCTGGAGCTCCCAATTGAAACTGAATTTCCCGCTTCGCCTGCTTGCCGCCGCCTCGCTGGCCGCTGCAAGCTTCCTGGCCCAGGCGGCCGATCTCACTGTCGCCTACCAGACCACCGTCGACCCGGCTAAAGTCGCTCAGGCCGACGGTGCCTATGAGAAAGCCACCAAGGCCGACATCAGCTGGCGCAAGTTCGATAACGGTGCCGACATCATCGCCGCCATCGCGTCCGGCGATGTACAGATCGGCTACCTCGGTTCGAGCCCGCTGACCGCCGCGATCACCCGCAAAGTGCCGGTGGAAACCTTCCTGATTGCCACGCAGATCGGCGCCGCTGAAGCGCTGGTTGCGCGCGACGGTTCCGGCATCAAAACGCCGCAGGATCTGATCGGCAAGAAAATCGCCGTGCCGTTCGTGTCCACCGGGCATTACAGCCTGCTCGCCGCGCTCAAGCACTGGAACATCGATCCGTCGAAAGTCACCGTGCTCAACCTCGCGCCGCCAGCGATCATCGCCGCGTGGAAACGCGGCGACATCGACGCCACTTACGTGTGGGATCCGGCACTGGGTGTGGCCAAGGAAAATGGCAAAGTGCTGATTACTTCCGGCGAGCTGGCCAAGTTCGGTGCGCCGACCTTCGATGCGTGGATCGTGCGCAAGGACTTCGCCGAGAAGCATCCGGAAATCGTCACCGCGTTCGCCAAGGTCACCCTCGACGCCTACGCCGACTACCGCAAAGACCCGAAAGCGTGGCTGGCGAATCAGAGCAACGTCGACAAACTGGTGAAGCTGTCTGGTGCCAAGGCCAGCGACATTCCATTGCTGCTGCAGGGCAACGTCTACCCATTGGCGGCGGATCAAGTCAGTGACCTCGGCGCGCCGACCACCAAAGCCATCACTGACACCGCCGCGTTCCTCAAGGAGCAAGGCAAGGTCGAAGCCGTGCTGCCGGACTACGCGCCTTACGTCAGTGCCAAATACATCACTAACTGATCGGGAGATACAGCGATGGCCTTGCTACAGCTGGAGCGCATCAGCGCACAGTACCCGGGCAGCCCCGAGCCGGTGCTGGCGGATATTTCTCTGACCCTGGGGCCGCAGCAGTTGCTGGTCGCCCTCGGCCCGTCCGGCAGTGGCAAGACTTCGCTGTTGAACCTGATTGCCGGCTTCGTCGAACCGAGTGCCGGGCGCATCACCCTCGACGGCGTGCCGGTCAAAGGCCCGAGCGCCGAACGAGGCGTAGTGTTTCAGGACGACGCCTTGCTGCCCTGGCAGGACGTGCTGGAGAACGTCGGCTTCGGCCTCGAACTGGCCGGTGTCGGCAAGGACCAGCGGGAAAAAATCGCCCGGGAAATGCTCGCGCTAGTCGATCTCGCCGGCTTCGAAGACCGGCGCATCTGGCAATTGTCCGGTGGCCAGAAACAACGCGTCGGCCTCGCCCGCGCCCTTGCTGCTGATCCGCGCGTGTTGCTGATGGACGAGCCGTTCGGTGCGCTTGATGCATTCACTCGCGAGCAGATGCAGGAGCTGTTGCTGCAAGTCTGGCAACGCACGGCCAAGCCGGTTTTCCTGATTACCCACGACATTGAAGAAGCGGTGTTCCTCGCCACGGACCTGATTCTGCTGGCGCCGAATCCAGGGCAGATCGTTGAGCGTCTGCATCTGGATTTCGGTCAGCGCTACGCCGCTGGCGAGTCGGCCCGCGCGATCAAATCCGATCCGCGATTTATCGAAACCCGCGAACACGTGTTGAGCAAAGTCTTCTCGCAACGCAGCGCCGTACCCCGGCAGGAGCGCGCATGAGCAGTTACGACGTTTCCGCTGCGGCGGTGAAAACCCCTTCGGTGAGCATTCCGGTACGCCGTAGCCTCAGCACGCGCTGGATCAGCTTGCTGACCTTGTTTGCGTTGTTGGTGATCTGGTGGGCGGTGACCGCCACTGGACTGATCGAACCGCTGTTCCTCCCGCCGCCGTCCGCCGTGTTGCAAAAAGGCTGGTTGCTGGCGACTACCGGTTACATGGACTCGACCCTTTGGCAGCATTTGGGCGCGAGCCTGAGCCGCATCGGCCTGGGTCTCGGCTTCGCGATTCTGACCGCTGTGCCGGTGGGCATCGCCATCGGCGCCAACCGCATCGCTCGCGGCGTGCTGGATCCGTTGATCGAGTTCTACCGCCCTATCCCACCGCTCGCCTATCTGCCGCTGATCGTGATCTGGTGCGGCATCGGCGAGTTGTCGAAAGTGCTGCTGATCTATCTGGCGATTTTTGCGCCGATTGCGATTGCCACCGCGACTGGCGTACGTACCGTCGACCCGGCAAAACTGCGCGCAGCGCAGTCGTTGGGCGCGACGCGCGTGCAGTTGATTCGTCATGTGATTCTGCCCAGCGCCTTGCCGGACATACTCACTGGCGTGCGCATTGGCCTCGGAGTTGGCTGGTCGACCCTGGTCGCCGCTGAACTGATCGCGGCCACCAGCGGCCTCGGCTTCATGGTGCAGTCGGCCGCGCAATTTCTGGTCACCGACGTGGTGGTGCTGGGGATTCTGGTCATCGCCCTGATCGCCTTCGCCATGGAAATGGGCCTGCGCGCATTGCAGCGCAAACTGGTGCCATGGCACGGCCAGACGCACTGACAAATTCCAAATGAATCCCCTGTGTAGGAGCTGCCGAAGGCTGCGATCTTTTGATCTTTTTTCAAGAAGATCAAGATCAAAGGATCGCAGCCTTCGGCAGCTCCTACACAGGAGGCCCCGAATTCGACGAGAACGACCATGAGCACCCTCAACATCACCCCGTTAAGCTCGGCCCTCGGCGCGCAGATCAGCGGCGTCGACATCAGCCAGCCGCTGAGCCTGGAACACCGCGACGCTATCGAGCAGGCGCTGCTCAAGTATCAGGTGCTGTTCTTCCGTAACCAGCCGATCGAGCCGGCACAGCAGGCACGCTTCGCGCATTACTTCGGCGACCTGCACATTCACCCGATCTACCCGAACGTACCGGAGCAACCGGAAGTACTGATCCTCGACACCGCCGTCACCGACGTGCGCGACAACGCGATCTGGCACACCGACGTGACGTTCCTGCCGACGCCGGCGATGGGCGCCGTGCTCAGCGCCAAGTTGCTGCCGGAATTCGGTGGCGACACCTTGTGGGCGAGCGGTATCGCCGCGTATGAAGCGTTGTCGGCACCGATGAAAACCCTGCTCGAAGGGCTGACGGCGACTCACGATTTCACCCGTTCGTTTCCACTGGAGCGCTACGGCAATACGCCGGAGGCGCTAGCCCAGTGGGAAGAGGCGCGGCGCAAGAATCCACCGCTGTCGCACCCGGTGATTCGCACGCACCCGGTGAGCGGACGGCGCTCGCTGTTCGTCAATGAAGGGTTTACCTCAAAGATCAACGAGCTCTCGGAAACCGAGAGCGAGGCGATCCTGAAGTTTCTGTTCGCCCACGCGACCCGGCCGGAATTCACCATTCGCTGGCGCTGGCAGAAAGACGACATTGCGTTCTGGGATAACCGCGTGACCCAGCATTACGCGGTGGACGATTACCGCCCGGCACGGCGGGTGATGCAGCGCGCGACGGTGTTGGGGGATGTGCCGTTCTTTGCTTGATCGTTCCTACGCTCTGCGTGGGAATGCCGCCCGGGACGCTCTGCGTCCCATCTAAAGCCGAACGCGGAGCGTCCGTTGATGCATTCCCACGCGGAGCGTGGGAACGATCAGTCTGTCACTCCGCCGTCGAAGGCTTCTCCCAAAGATTGATCCCGCCCTCCTGGGCAAACCGATCGATCTCCGCCAGCTCTGCAGCGCTGAAATCCAGATTCTTCAGCGCGCCGACGTTCTCGATAATCTGCTCCGGCCGGCTCGCACCGATCAACGCCGAGGTTACCCTTGGGTCACGTAGCGTCCACGCCAGCGCCAGTTGCGCCAGGCTCTGGCCGCGACGTTTGGCGATTTCATTCAATGCGCGCACATGGGCAATGTTCGCTTCGGACAAATGCGACGCCTGCAACGAACCGCCGCCCGGGCGATTGACCCGTGCATCGGCCGGAACGCCGTTGAGGTATTTGTCGGTAAGCAAGCCCTGCGCCAGTGGAGTAAAAGCGATGACGCCCGTGCCGAGTTCATCGGTGGTGTCGAGCAGATCCTTTTCCACCCAGCGATTGAGCAGGTTGTACGCCGGCTGATGAATCAACAGCGGCACCTTCCACTCTTTCAGCAGCTCAGCCATTTCGCGGGTTTTCACCCCGGAATAGGACGAGATACCGATGTACAACGCTTTGCCCTGCTGTACGGCAGTGGCGAGGGCGCTGGCGGTTTCTTCCAGCGGGGTGTCCGGGTCGAAGCGATGCGAATAGAAGATATCCACATAGTCCAGACCGAGGCGTTGCAGGCTCTGGTCGAGGCTCGCCAGCACGTATTTGCGCGATCCGCCGCCCTGGCCGTACGGGCCAGGCCACATGTCCCAGCCAGCCTTGCTGGAGATGATCAGTTCGTCACGGTAATGCTTGAAGTCTTCGCGCAGCAGGCGCCCGAAATTGATCTCGGCGCTGCCGTACGGCGGGCCGTAGTTGTTGGCCAGATCGAAATGGTTGATGCCCAGATCGAACGCGGTGCGCAGCAAGGCGCGCTGGGTGTCGATCGGTGTGCTGTCACCAAAGTTGTGCCACAGGCCCAGCGACAAGGCCGGCAGCACCAGACCGCTGCGGCCGACGCGGCGGTAGGGAATGGAGTCGTAGCGGTTTTCGGCAGCGGTGTAAGTCATCGAATCCTCTCTTGTCTGTCTTGAAATGGGTGTCGATTGCTCGTGTGGGAGCGAGCCTGCTCGCGAAGGCTGTTACGCAAATCTATTGCCGGGTCGAGCCAGGCCCAGGTTCTGCCGCAACGTGCGGCCTTCATATTCAGTTCTGAACAAGCCACGCCGTTGCAGTTCCGGCACTACGCCGTTGGCGAAATCTTCGAGCCCGCCCGGCAGGTGCGGCACCAGCACGTTAAAGCCGTCCGCCGCGCCTTGCTCGAACCACTCCTGCAGGCGATCGGCAATCTGCGCCGGCGTACCGACCAGACTGTAATGCCCCCGCCCGCCAGCAATCCTGCGACCGAGTTCGGCAAGGGTCAGGTTCTCCCGACCCGCCAGCTCGGTCAGCAGCTTCTGTCGACTCTGCTGACCGCTGTCAGTCAGCGGCAACTCTGGCAATGGCCCGTCCAGCGGGTACTTCGATAAATCGAAGTTGCCCAGCATACGCTCAAGCAGCGCGACGCCCACCTCGGGTTCGACCAATTGCTGAAACGTTTCACACTTTTCCTGCGCTTCGGCCTCACTGGCACCGACCACCACAAAAACCCCAGGCATGATTTTCAGCGAATCGGCACTGCGTCCGAACCTGGGCAAGCGTCCCTTGATATCGGCGTAAAACGCCTGAGCGGCGCCCAGCGAAGTCTGTGCGGTGAACACCACTTCAGCGGTTTGCGCGGCCAGCTCACGCCCGGCTTCGGACGATCCGGCCTGGACAATTACCGGCTGCCCCTGTGGCGAGCGCGCGACATTCAGCGGGCCTTTGACCCGGAAATGTTCACCCACATGATCGAGCACATGCAGCTTCTGCGGATCGTAATAGGCGCCGCTGGCCTTGTCGCGGTGGAAGGCATCGTCCTCCCAACTGTCCCAGAGCCCGGTGACCACCTGATGAAACTCCCGGGCGCGGCTGTAGCGTTCGGCATGGCCGAGGTGTGCGTCGCGGCCGAAATTCAGCGCCTCGGCGGCGTTGTCCGAAGTCACCAGATTCCATCCGGCACGTCCGCCCGACAAATGATCGAGCGAGGCGAACTTGCGCGCCACGTGGTACGGCTCGTTGTAACTGGTGGTGACCGTGGCGATCAGGCCGATGTGCTCGGTTACCGCGCTCAGTGCCGAGAGCAACGTCAGCGGCTCGAAGTGATCGGAGCGCGCCATGCGGCTGGCGATATCCTGGGTCGGTGCGGCGACGCTGTCGGCGACGAACAGCGCGTCGAACTTTGCCGCTTCGGCGATCTGCGCCAGGCGTTTGTAATGGGCGAAATCCAGCCCCGCATCCGCCGGCACATCCGGGTGCCGCCACGCTGCCACGTGGTGCCCGGTGGCCATGAGAAAGGCACCGAGTTTCATCTGTCGGCTCATCTCAGAAATCCTTGCGCAGTTGCACGCCGAAGTAGCGTTCGTCATCGCGCGGCACGGCGCGATAGATGTAGCTGCCGCCACTGGCCAGCAATGGCGAATAGGATTTGTCGGCGAGATTCTTGCCGAGCAGGGCGACGCGCCAGCCGTTGCTGTAATCGGCCAGCGCGACGCTGGCGTTCCACAGCCCATAGGCGCCCTGCTTGGTATCGGGGTTCTGGCTGATGTCGTACTGCACTTCGCTCTGCCAGCTGTAATCGGTGCCCAATTCAATATCGAGGCCATTGTCCAGGGGGATTGTGTAGTCGGCGCGCACGTAGCTTTTCCAGTCCGGGCTGAACGGCAGTGGTTTGCCGTTGACGTTGCACGACGCCGCTGCGCCGGCCGGGCAGGCGAACTCATCAATGCGTGCGCGGGTGTAGGCCAGTGCGCCGGAGAACTTCAGCTGCTGGGTGGCTTGCAGGGCGTAATCGAGTTCAACGCCTTCGCTGGTGACGCTGCCGGCGTTGATCAGACGCGTCACCACCTGCCCGGCGACGGTGTCGAAAAAGTTCGCCTGATAGTTGTCGTACTCGCTGTGGAAGACCGCCAGGTTGGTGGTCAGGCGATTGTTCCACGAAGTGGCTTTGATCCCCGCCTCCCAGGTGTTGGAAGTCTCCGGTTTCAGCGCTTCGGTATCGCGCGGTTGCATGTTGAAGAACACGTTGTAGGCCGGGCCTTTGTAACCGCGCGAATAGGTCAGGTAAGTGGTGACGGTATCGCTCAGGTCGTACTGCAAGCCGAGGCGACCGGACCAGCCGTCTTCGTCCACCGAGCCTGAGCTGCTCGTCGCGGGTTGAATGCCGCTGACCGTGGTGGCCGAGGTGGATACGCGACGGTGATCGTATTCCAGATCATCGTGGGTATAGCGCAGGCCGGCGATGCCGCGAAAGTCCCCAGTGAAGTTCAGCGTGCTCTCGCCAAACACCGCGTAGCTGTCGCTGGTGGTGCTGTAGTCGGCGACGCCACGGTCGGTGCGAGTCGTGGTGGTCAGGATGCGCCGGTAGGTCTCGTCGTCCTTGCCATGCATGTAGAACAGGCCGCCGACGTACTCGAGAAACTCGCCCTTCGGTGAGGCCAGGCGCAACTCTTGCGAGTACTGGTCGAATGTCAGATCGCCCTTGTCTGCGGTGCCGGGGAACGCGGCGGTCACGGTGCCGAGGCGATCGCCGTCCTGATACTGGGTGTTGTCCCAGCCACGCCACGCCGTGATCGACGTCAGCGTGTAATCACCCAATTGCCAATCGAGCTGGCCGGACAGGCCTTTGTTGATGTCTTCGATGTGAGAGCGGGTGTCGGTGTTGATATTGCGGTTGTGGCTGGTGGCATTCACCGGACTCAGCGCGTTGGCGAAGGCCGGGGGCAGCGCTTGGCTGACAACGCCATTGGGCGCGTCGTCGTGGGACTGCATGTAGTCAGCGATCAGGGTGAAGGTGATGTCGTCGTTCGGGGTGAATTCGAGTTTGCCGCGCACGCCGCGATGGTTGTAACCGTTGACCTCGTGGCCGTTGTGCTGGTTGTCGACGTTACCGTCGTAGGTGCCGAACGAGGTGCTGATCGAGCCCTTCAGCGTGTCCGGAATGAGGCTGCCGCCGAGGCCGAAACGGGTGCGGCTTTCGTTGCCGCTGTAGTACGACTGATCGATGTAACCGTGGGTTTCGGCGGTCGGCGCTTTGCTGGTGATGTTGAGTACACCGGCCGAGGCGTTCTTGCCGAACAGCGTGCCTTGCGGGCCGCGCAGCACTTCGACGCGCTCAAGATCGAGCAGATCCAGCGTGGCCTGACCGGGCCGCGCATACACCACGCCATCGATCACCGTCGCCACGGTCGGCTCGACGCCGGGTGAGGTGGAAATGGTGCCGACGCCGCGCACGAATAACGAGGTGTCCTTGTTCGAGGCGCCGGTGCGGAAATTCAGCGACGGCACTTGCTGAACGATGCTCGCCACGCCGTTACGGTTGTCGCGTTCGAGCTGTTCGCCGTCGAGCACCGAAACTGCCACCGGTACTTTCTGCAGCGACTCTTCCCGGCGAGTCGCGGTAACCGTGACGGATTTCAGCGTCGGTTCCTGATCGCTGCTGTCAGCGGCAAACGCCGTGGGCAGCGGCAGCGCCGCCAGCCCGGTGAAAATCCAGCCCGCCGCGCGAATCGACTGCGTCAGTGTGTGTGGTGCCCCAGGAAAATTGCGCATAGGTATCCGCTCGAAAAATGGCCCTGAACCGCTGCCGTTCTGCGACGACAGCGCCTGAATCTGTCTTGGGCATTCGCTCGAGCGAGTAGCAGACAACGCGCTTTGTTAGCGCTAACATCGCCAGTATTGGCACCTGCGCATAGAGCGTCCAATACTGAAAAATTACTTTTATATGCGATTCGGTTTTTACAGGGGTCGAGTCTTGAGCGACGAGAAAACGCGCAAACGCCGAGGCGCCGGCCGTGTCACGTTGAACGCCGTGGCGCGGGCGGCCGGGGTGTCGGCGATTACCGTCTCGCGGTATTTCAATCAGCCCGAACAGGTTTCGCCTGAGCGTCGCGAGCGCATTGCGGCAGTGGTCACCGAGTTGGGCTACGTGCCGAATCTGGTGGCAGGCGGCCTGGCCTCGGCGCGCGGAAAAATCGTTGGCATGATCATTCCGAACATCTCCGGGCCGATCTTCGCCAACACCATCCAGGGCTTCAGCGACACCCTCAGTCGACACGGTTATCAGCTGTTGCTGGCGTCGAGTTATTTCGATATCGAGCAGGAGGAGAATGCCGTGCGTGCGTTTCTCGGCTGGTCGCCGGCGGCATTGGTGCTGACCAGCCACTTCCACAGCGCAGGCACCGAGAAGATGCTCGCCGAGGCGGATATCCCGGTCATCGAAACCTGGGATTACCAGCCGGAACGCGAGCCGATGCAGATTGGCTTTTCGCATTTCGAAGTGGGCGTTACAGCGGCAAGACACTTGCTGGAGAAAGGCTATCAACGCATCGCTTTCGTGCAGAACAGCGCGCCGGGGGACTTCAGTGCCCTGGAGCGCCGCGATGGTTATGCCGCCACTCTGCGAGGCGCAGGGAGGGAGCCATGGCTCTTCGCTCCGGACGCCGGCCGCGCACCGTTCGAGGCCGGCAAGCAAGCGATGGAAGCCTTGATGAACGCCTCACCGCGCCCCGACGCGATCATCTTCGCCAACGACAACCTCGCCGCCGGCGGCCTGCTCGCCGGACAACGCGCGGGCATCAGAATCCCCGAAGACTGCGCCGTGCTCGGCTTCGGCGATTACCCGTTTGCCGAGATGCTGTTGCCGAGCCTGAGCACGATCAAACCGCCGGCGCTGGAGATCGGTGTACTCGCCGCGACACGCGTGCTGGAAAGCCTTGGGGTATTGCCGAGCGACGAAGTGCAGCGGCTGAATCTGCTGCAGTGCCAAGTGATCGAGCGCGAAAGCATCTGATGAATATCGCAGCGGCGGGATTGGCTATGCTCTAGAGGAGAACCTGGGGGCCCTATCGCGAGCAGGCTCACTCCTACAGGGAATGGGGTTGACCACAGGATTTGCGGGCAGCCGCGACCCACTGTAGGAGTGAGCCTGCTCGCGAAGGCGGCCGATCAGGCAACACCCATCCACCAGGCCAAACCCGCCATGCACACCACCATCATCATCGTCTTCGGCCTGGCCCTGCTCGCGCTGATGCTTTACATCGGCGAGCACATCGGCTTCAGCCGCCACACGCTGGCCTACGCTTTTGCGGCGCTGTGGCTGGCGTTGACGCTGATCAATGGCGCGGTCGGTGTGGTGCATTCGGGGCAACCGTTGGGGTCGGCGATTGCGCTGGGCAGTGCGGTATTCGGCGTGCCGATGGCAGCGATGGTTTTGTTCATGGTGCTGAGCGCCGAGGCGTGAATCGTCCCGGCGCTCAGTGGCCATTCAACGCACCAGATGCAGGAACTGCATGTGCCGTTCGTACTGGTCGAGGATGTCGTTGATGATCTGCTCTTTGGTGTAGCCGACCAGATCGTAGTCCTGACTGCCCTCGCTCAAGTGCACTTCAGCGCGATAGTAGCGGCGATTGTTGAGTTGCTTGGAGCCCATGCCGCCACGCGCGAACGATGGCGTGAAGTAGCCGCGCATCTGCACCTGATAGATGAACGGATGCTGTTCGCCATGACCGATTTCCAGGCTGACGTTGTCATGCGCCGGATCCGGCTGGGTGACCACGTGCAGACCTTTTTCGACGAACACGGCGGTCACTTCCTCAATCGCCGGACGCACCGTGCTTTCCATGAAGCGGTACACCTCGTCGCGGGACGGGAAGTGCACCGCCTGACTCAAGCGCTGGCGCCAGCCACCGGTGCCGCGCCGCGAACCGGAGACCGGCGCCAGCGAATGCAGCTGCGCGATCTGCTTCTGCGATTCCAGATAGAACGCCTTGTGCAGACCCCACATCATCAGCAGCAGAATCAACGAAAACGGTAACGAGGTCAGCACCACCGCCGACTTCAACGCGTCGATGCTGCCGGAAAACAGCAGCGCACTGGTGATCAGCGCAGTCATCGCGCCCCAGAACACCCGCAGCCATTTCGGCCCGTCTTCGTCCGGGTTACCACCCTTGGCTGACAGCGTCGAGAGGACCACGGTGCCGGAGTCCGCCGAGGTGACGAAGAACACAAAGCTGATGAATACCGTCACGGCGATGACGGTCTTGCTCCACGGGTAGGTTTCCAGCAGCAGATAAATGCTCATCGACGGATTGTCGATGGCCGACATCCCCAGCGCACTCATGCCGTGATTGAGCACTTGGTCCAGGGCGCTGTTGCCGAAGATCGACATCCACGCCAGGGTGAAACCGAGCGGGATCAGCAGCACGCCGAAAACGAATTCACGGATGGTGCGGCCACGGGAAATCCGCGCGATGAACAGGCCCACGAACGGCGACCATGCGATCCACCAGGCCCAGTAGAAAACGGTCCAGCCACCCAGCCAGTCGCTCGGTTTGTCGTAGGCGTAGAGGTCGAAACTTTTCATCGGCAACGCGCCGAGGTAGTCGCCGACGTTCTGGATCAACGTATTGAGCAAGTGCTGAGTCGGCCCGGCAAACAAAACGAACAGCAGCAATCCGCAGGCCAGCAGCATGTTGATATCCGACATCACCCGCACGCCTTTGTCGACGCCAGAGACCGCAACGATGATCGCTGCGCCCATCATCAGCGTGATCAGGCCTACCTGAATCCACTGGGTGTGGGCGATGCCGAACAAGTAGTCCAGACCGGAATTCAGATGCAGCACGCCGAAGCCCATGTCGGCACCCAGACCGAACACCGTGGCGATGATGCCGAAGCCGTCCACTGCATAGCCGATCGGGCCGTTGATGCGCTTGCCGATCAGCGGGTACAGCGCCGAACGCAGGGCCAGCGGCAAATTGTGCCGATACGCGAAATAGGCCAGCGCCATGCCGACAAACGCGAACACGCCCCAGCCATGCAGGCCCCAGTGCAGAAACAGAATCTGCATCGCCTGGCGCGCGGCGTCAGCTGTGCCGGCCTCGCCTTGCGGCGGCTGGAGCATGTGCGTCAGCGGTTCGGAGACGCAGAAGAAGAACAGCGTGATGCTGATCCCGGCGGCGAACAGCATGCCGGCCCACGACAGATAACTGAATTCGGGCTCGTCGTGGTCGGCACCGAGTTTTATCTTGCCGTAGCCGGATAAGGCGGTGACCACCACGAAGACCAGATACAGCGTCATCGCGAGCATGTAGTACCAGCCGACCGTATTGGCCGCCCAGTTTTGCGCTTCCAGCAACCAGGCGCCGGCCTGCTCAGGGATGGCAATGACGACAAGACCAAACAGCAGGATGACCGTCGCGGCGAAGTAGAACACCGGCGGATTCATGCGCACCAGACCGCTGGCGGGGGTAGACGATGCACTCATGAAACGTGCACCTCGAGGGGTTGAAACGTGGCTGAAATGATCGGACTCAGCAAAGGCAAGCCTCCTGTTGTGAGCGGGCAGCGAACCACCGGTTTAACTTGAATGAACGTTCAAGTTAAACATGAATGCAGTGGTAAGGACTAATCGCCGGGCCGGGCGGTAGGTTTCCTACAGCGCCCGAGGAGGGTTATGACGCGTGATTGAAGGCATTCGTTCAACGGTAAGATCTCATGGCTAACCCCTGTAGGAGCTGCCGAATGCTGCGATCTTTTGATCTTGTCTTGAAACGCCAGATCAAAAGATCGCAGCCTCGTTTCACTCGTCAGCTCCTACAGGTCGGCAATCTTGAAGTCTCGACCAGGCCTACTTCTGCGTCCCGTCATCATGCTGCAGATTCGCCTGGGTCAGATTCGCCCCCGCCGGCACGCTGCGCGTCAGCCACACGTTGCCGCCGATGGTCGAGCCCTTGCCGATGGTGATCCGGCCGAGAATCGTCGCCCCGGCATAAATCACTACGTCGTCCTCAACGATCGGGTGGCGCGGGTGGCCCTTCTGCAACTGGCCGTCCTCATCCGCCGGAAAGCGCTTGGCGCCCAAAGTGACTGCCTGATAAATGCGCACCCGCTCGCCGATGATCGCGGTCTCGCCAATCACCACGCCAGTGCCGTGATCAATGAAGAAACTACGACCGATCTGCGCGCCCGGGTGGATATCGATGCCCGTCGCCGAATGGGCAATTTCCGCGCTGATCCGCGCCAGCAGTGGCAGCCCGGCACGATACAGATGGTGCGCGAGACGATGGTGAATTACCGCGAGAATACCCGGATAGCACAGCAGAACTTCATCAACGCTGCGTGCTGCCGGGTCGCCGTGGTAAGCCGCCAGCACGTCGGTGTCGAGCAGCGTGCGCAGCCCCGGCAACGCGAGAGCAAAATCCTGCACGATCTGAATCGCCCGAGCCTCGACTTCACTGTCATCCTGCGCGCTGTGACGGGCGACGTAACGCAACTCCAGCCGTGTCTGTGCCAGCAAGGCATTCAGTGCCACATCAAGGGTGTGACCGACATAGAAATCTTCGCTTTCCTCGCGCAGATCCACGGGCCCCAGGCGCATCGGGAACAGCGCGCCGCACAACGCCTCAAGAATTTCCGCCATCGCCGCCCGCGACGGCAACTCGCGGCCACCCTGCTCTCCTGAAGCCCGGCCATTCTGTGCACGCCACTGATCCCGCGCGCTGCGCAGCTGGCTGACGATGGTCTGCAATTGCCAATGGCTGGAACGCTCGCTCACGGTGAAGTCTCCTTACGGGCGGCCGGACTGTCTGGCCGCGTCAACGGCGCCTACTTTACGGCATGCCTTTGCTGGCGAATTAAGAACTGATAGTGCTGGGTTAAGTCCATTTGGCTATAAGCGATTGGCGGTTGCCCGGGCAAAAGCGCGTGCCTATAGTCCTTCCATTCTTCTGCGCCAGTACGGACTCATGATCAAACAACAGCTGCAACGCTTTCCCCGTCTCGACCTGCTGAGCCATCCCACGCCGCTGGAAAAACTTGAGCGCTTGTCTGCCTGGCTCGGCCGCGAGGTGTACATCAAACGCGATGACCTGACGCCGCTGGCCATGGGAGGCAACAAGCTGCGCAAACTCGAATACCTGGCCGCCGATGCGCTGGCACAAGGCGCCGACACGCTGATTACCGCAGGCGCGCTGCAATCGAACCACGTGCGCCAGACCGCTGCACTCGCCGCCAGACTTGGCCTTGGCTGTGTGGCGCTGCTGGAAAATCCGCTGGGCACTGACGACAGCAATTACACCGGCAACGGCAACCGCCTGCTGCTGGATCTGTTCGATACCAAGGTCGAGCTGGTCGAAAACCTCGACAATGCCGACGAACAACTGGCCGCCCTCGCCGCGCGCCTGCGCAGCAACGGCAAAAAGCCGTATCTGGTACCGATTGGCGGGTCCAATGCGCTCGGTGCCCTGGGTTATGTGCGCGCCGGGCTGGAACTGGCTGAGCAGATCAGGGACAGCGGCATCGATTTCGCCGCAGTGGTGCTGGCCTCCGGCAGTGCCGGAACTCACAGTGGTCTCGGATTGGCGCTGAGTGAGGCGCTGCCGCAATTGCCAGTGATTGGTGTGACGGTCTCGCGCAGTGAGGAAGATCAGCGGCCGAAGGTGCAGGGTCTGGCCGAACGCACGGCAGAATTGCTGGGTGTCGAGTTGCCGGGCAGTTTCAAGGTCGAGCTGTGGGACGAATATTTCGGCCCGCGTTATGGCGAGCCGAATGCCGGCACACTGGCGGCGGTGAAACTGTTGGCCAGCCAGGAAGGTCTGTTGCTTGACCCGGTCTACACCGGCAAGGCCATGGCCGGTCTGCTCGACGGGATTGGCCGGCAGCGCTTCGATGATGGTCCGATAATCTTTCTGCACACCGGTGGCGCGCCGGCGTTGTTTGCCTACAAGGATTTTTTATAAGAGCAGATCAACAGATCGCCGCCTCCGGCAGCTAATACTGGGATCACCCCTAGGAGCTGCCGAAGGCTGCGATCTTTTAAGAAGCCACACATATTCCTTAAATGAATAACAGTTTCCATATTAAGTATTTTCAAGTCTAAAACAGACATCTTATAGTCTCGCCGCAGGCGAATTTCGGGCGAGACGCTTAAGCTGCATTAAGGCAGGATAGCGCTGTCGTCCAAATCACCCATTTGCCTACATTCCTTAAGCGTCTTCCATAAGAAAACACAGGGGCTTGTCATGAATATTTCCGCACTACGTCGCACTCTGCTGGTCGGTTCGCTGGGTCTTGCGCTCAGCGCCGGCCTGATTGGCCAGGCAGTGGCCGGTGAGCAGTTGCAACAGATCAAGGACAAAGGCGTTCTCAACGTCGGCCTGGAAGGCACTTATCCTCCGTTCAGCTTCGTCGACGAGAACGGCAAGCTGTCCGGTTTCGAAGTAGAGCTGTCCGAAGCGCTGGCGCAGAAACTCGGCGTCAAAGCCAAGATCCAGCCGACCAAATGGGATGGCATCCTCGCTGCTCTGGAATCCAAGCGTCTGGACCTGGTGGTCAATCAGGTGACTATCTCCGACGAGCGCAAGAAGAAGTATGACTTCTCCGAACCGTACACCGTCTCCGGCATCCAGGCCCTCGTGCTGAAAAGCAAAGAGTCGGCGCTGAATATCAAGACCGCCGCTGACCTGTCCGGCAAGAAGGTCGGTGTCGGCCTGGGCACCAACTACGAGCAGTGGGTCCGCGCCAACGTGCCGGGTGCTGACGTGCGCACCTACGACGATGATCCTACCAAGTTCGCCGACCTCAACAACGGTCGCACCGATGCCATCCTGATCGACCGTCTGGCTGCTCTGGAATACGCCAAGAAAGCCCCGAAAACCGTCGCTGCCGGTGAAGCCTTCTCACGTCAGGAATCCGGTATCGCCCTGCGCAAAGGCGAGCCTGAACTGCTGGCAGCGGTGAACAAGGCGCTCGACGAACTGCGTGCCGACGGCACCCTTGAGAAACTGTCGAAGAAGTACTTCAACGCAGACGTCACTAAATAATGGAAGAGGCTTTCCAACTCGCGCTGGATTCCGCGCCCTTCCTGTTGAAGGGCGCGTACTACACGGTAGTCCTCAGCCTCGGCGGGATGTTCTTCGGTCTGCTGCTGGGCTTCGGCCTGGCACTGATGCGCTTGTCGCGCTTCAAATCGGTCAGTTGGCTGGCCCGCATCTACGTGTCGTTCTTTCGCGGTACGCCGTTGCTGGTGCAGCTGTTCGTGATCTATTACGGCTTGCCGCAACTGGGCATGAAGCTGGATCCGCTGCCCGCTGCGCTGATCGGCTTCTCGCTGAACATGGCCGCCTACGCCTGTGAAATCCTGCGTGCCGCGATCGGTTCGATCGAGCGCGGTCAGTGGGAAGCTGCTGCGAGCATCGGCATGACCCGCGCGCAGACCTTGCGGCGGGCCATCCTGCCGCAAGCGATGCGCACGGCATTGCCGCCGCTGGGCAACAGCTTCATTTCGCTGGTCAAGGACACCGCGCTGGCCGCGACCATTCAGGTGCCGGAGCTGTTCCGCCAGGCGCAGTTGATTACCGCCCGGACTTTCGAAGTCTTCACCATGTATCTTGCCGCCGCGCTGATCTACTGGATTCTGGCCACGGTGCTTTCGCACTTCCAGAACAAGCTGGAAGAGCGGGTCAATCGGCATGACCAGGAGTCCTGACCCGATGATTGTCGTGGAAAAACTGACCAAGCAATTCAAGGGTCAGGTCGTGCTCAACGGCATTGACCTTGAGGTAAAGGAAGGCGAAGTCGTCGCGATCATCGGCCCCAGTGGCTCGGGGAAAACGACGTTCCTGCGTTGCCTGAACTTCCTCGAAGAACCCACCAGTGGCCGGATCAAGGTCGGCGATATCGAGATCGATACCAGCCGCCCGCTGAACCAGCAGCAGAGTCTGGTGCGCAACCTGCGCCAGCACGTCGGCTTCGTGTTCCAGAACTTCAACCTGTTCCCCCATCGCACCGCATTGGAAAACGTCATCGAAGGCCCGATCGTGGTCAAGAAGATGCCGCGCGAACAAGCGGTTGCCCTGGGCAAAAAGCTCCTGACCAAAGTAGGGCTTGCTGGCAAGGAGGACGCTTATCCGCGTCGTCTTTCCGGTGGTCAGCAACAGCGCGTAGCGATTGCCCGGGCGTTGGCGATGGAGCCGGAAGTGATTCTGTTCGACGAACCGACCTCGGCGCTCGACCCGGAACTGGTTGGCGAAGTGCTGGCGACCATTCGCGGCCTTGCCGAAGAAAATCGCACCATGGTGATTGTCACCCACGAAATGGGATTCGCCCGTGACGTGGCCAATCGCGTAGTGTTTTTCGATAAGGGCGTAATTGTCGAGCAGGGTGAAGCTAAAGCGCTGTTTGCCAATCCAAAAGAAGAACGCACCCAACAGTTTCTCAGCAAGTTTCTGAATCACGCCTGAGAACTTCGCTTGCAACAACCGTCAACTTCCACGGATGGAAGTTACGTCTCCTTCAAGACCTGAATTACTTAAAGATTCATCAATAACGTGCGCAGATATACATTGCGCAACGCTTGCGCACATCCTCGAATCGTCATATTTCCATACGTTTGCCCGCGGACAAACCCTCAAAAAACGCCACGGAATCGGCGCTTTCATGTAGCTGGTTTCGCACTTGAGGCCAGGTTTAGTGCCTCAGTGACGTAGGAGCTTTCTGATTAACTTGTAATTTGCGGATTAACTAATCACCCCTATTGACACCCCTCTCCGCAGACTTTTATCTAGTCGACAACCGGCGCCACTTAGTTCAACAGCGCACAATAAAAACGAGCCCCTACTTGTCGCTTTTATTGCCAGTTGATTCGCGCCTTTTTTCCAGAAACGGATTTCGCTGCAAGGCTTCAAGGAGAGAAACCGATGACCCGCACTTCGCACACCCCCGAACTTGCAGCGCCAACGCTGGCATGCGCACAGAAAACCGGCATCAACCTGGCAACAGCAGCCCACCTGCTGATCGATGTGCCGCCCTATTGCGGCATGGACGTTGGCGATCTGATCGAACTGTTCTGGAACAAATGTTATGTCGCTTCGAAAGTTCTGAGCGCTAGCGACATCGGAGCGTCAGTCAGCCTGCGCGTGCCGGAGAGTTTCATCGCTAATGGCACCGCGCGTATTCACTACCGCGTGATGCAGGTTGGCCAGGGTCCGGCCTTATCAGCAGCGACGCGGGTGCAGGTCAAACTCGATTGCCCCGGTGGCCAGCCCCCCGCGCAGTGCGAAGACGAAAACCAGCAACTGGCACCGGTGATCATCCCCGAAGCGATTCGCCGTCAGGGCGTGAACCCCAACCAGATCAAACGCGGCGTGCCGCTGACCATCGAGCCCTACCTGAACATGGCCGAAGACGACGCCATCACGCTGCGCTGGGGCGACGTGCGCATGGACCTGGCGCCGGTCACGGCTGCGGATGTCGGGCTGCCGATTCAGGTGTGGGTACCACCGGCGGTCATCGTCGAAGCAGGCGAAGACCTGCGGCTGGACGTGACGTACTGCATCCTCGACCGGGTCGGCAACAACTCACGCTGGGCGCCGCCGCGCACATTGAAAATCGGTTGCGTGAACCCGTATGTGAAAGTCCCGTTGAAGACCGAATTCAAGGCCGCCGAATCGCGCACCAAGTGAGACCTGCTCAGGACGGGAGGTTAGCTACCTCTCACCTGAAAGTCTGCAACCAACGCTGACACCCCCCTTCTATGCATATTCCTAAAAGTTAGTTTATTTAATTTTTATACGCGCTTAGGGTATATGCACCGGACCACCGGACATTCTTTCAATCGTCGCACTTCGCGGCGTTTTTCATGAGATGTGAGGTAGGTATGGTCCGGAACACAATCACCCCAGTGCAGATCGCCAGGGCATTGCGTGCAGCCAGGGAGCGGCACTGATGTCCAGTCTTGCAGATGCCAACGTGCAGTCCGATCTGGACATCGCCCCACTGTTGTTGCCCGCGCAAGTGCTGCGCAACGATGCTCAAGCGATCAAGGCCGCCCATGACCTCGCGCAGGTTGCTCGCGTGCAGGCGGCCAAACGCGACCGCCAGCGCAAGCTGCCGTGGTCGGAAATCGAACAGTTCACCCGTAGCGGTCTGGGCAGCATTGCCATCCCCCGTGAATACGGCGGCCCTCAGGTTTCCTTCGTCACGCTGGCCGAAGTATTCGCGATCATTTCCGCCGCCGACCCGGCGCTCGGGCAGATTCCGCAGAACCAGTTCGGCATCATCAATCTGGTCCTCGGCAGCGCCACCGAAGCGCAGAAAAAGCAGCTGTTCCAGAGTGTTCTGGAAGGCTGGCGCATCGGTAATGCCGGCCCGGAACGCGGCACAAAAAATACTCTGGAACTGAAAGCGCGAATCAGCGCCGATGGCGACGACTACGTGATCAACGGCCAGAAGTTCTACTCCACCGGTGCCCTGTTCGCGCACTGGGTCGCGGTGAAAGCGCTGAACGATGACGGCAAGCAAGTGCTGGCTTTCGTCCGTCGCGGCACACCGGGTTTGCGCATCGTTGATGACTGGTCGGGCTTCGGCCAGCGCACCACCGCCAGCGGCACGATTTTGCTGAACAACGTGCGCGTCGAGTCGAGCCTGGTCATCGACAACTGGAAGATCAACGAGAAGCCGAATACCCAAGGCGCAGTGTCGCAGCTGATTCAAGCGGCCATCGACGCCGGCATCGCCCGTGGTGCCATCGATGACGCCATCGATTTCGTCAAAACCCGCGCACGGCCATGGATCGATGCCAGGGTCGAGCGCGCCAGCGATGACCTCTACGTGATCGCCGATATCGGCAAACTGAAAATCGAACTGCACGCTGCCGAAGCACTGCTGCGCAAGGCCGGCAAAGTACTCGATCAGGTCCACGCCGCACCGCTGACTGCCGAATCGGCCGCACGCGCGTCTATCGCCGTGGCCGAAGCGAAAGCGCTGACCACCGAGATCTCGCTGCTGGCCAGCGAAAAGCTGTTCGAACTGGCGGGCAGTCGCGCGACCCTCGCCGAGTTCAATCTCGACCGCCACTGGCGCAACGCCCGCGTGCACACCCTGCACGACCCAGTGCGCTGGAAGTATCACGCGATCGGCGCTTATCGCCTGAACGGCACATTGCCGGCCCGCCATTCCTGGATCTGAGACGACCAGTCATCTGGAGAACCCCTATGACGCTATCCCATCACGTCGCGGTCATCACCAGCGATGAGCAAGCCCTGATCGTCGCCAGCGACCTGGCCGAAGATTTCAAGCGCGACAGCGCCCTGCGCGACCGCGAACGCCGCCTGCCATTGGCAGAGCTCGAAGTGTTTTCCCGCTCAGGCCTGTGGGGCATCAGCGTGCCGAAAGAATATGGCGGCGCTGGCGTATCCAACGTCACCCTGGCCAAAGTCATCGCGCTGATCGCCCAGGCCGACGCCTCGCTGGGACAGATTCCGCAGAACCATTTTTACGCGCTGGAAGTGCTGCGCGTGAATGGCAGCGACGAACAGAAACAGCGCCTGTATGCCGAGGTCCTCGCCGGGCAACGCTTCGGCAATGCCTTGGCAGAACTGGGCACCAAAACCGCTCACGACCGTGTCACCAGCCTTACCCGCGACGGTAACGGTTATCGCATCAGCGGTCGCAAGTTCTACTCGACCGGGGCGATTTACGCGCAGCGCATCCCGACGTCGGTGGTCGATGAAAACGGCGTACAGCAACTGGCCTTCGTCCCGCGCGAGAGCAAAGGCCTGACGGTGATCGACGACTGGAGCGGCTTCGGCCAGCGCACCACCGGCAGCGGTTCGGTGGTGTTCGAAGATGTGTATGTGGCGACTGAAGACGTCCTGCCGTTCCAGAGCGCTTTCGAGCGCCCGACCACCGTCGGCCCGCTGGCGCAGATTCTTCACGCCGCCATCGACACCGGCATCGCCCGCGCCGCTTACGAAGATGCCTTGCACTTCGTGCGCAGCAAGACCCGTCCGTGGATCGATTCCGGCAACGACAAAGCCACCGAAGATCCGCTGACGCTGAAGAGCTTCGGCCACTTGAGCATTCGTCTGCACGCCACCGAAGCCATGCTCGAACGCGCCGGCGAATTGCTTGATGCCGCGCAAGCTGAAACCAATGCTGACACTGTCGCTGCCGCATCGATCGCGGTGGCCGAAGCCCGCGCAATCAGCACGGAAATTTCCCTCGCCGCTGGCAGTACGCTGTTCGAACTGGCTGGCAGCCAGGCGACCCTCAGCGAACACGGCCTCGACCGGCACTGGCGCAACGCTCGCGTGCACACCCTGCATGACCCAGTGCGCTGGAAGTATCACGCGGTGGGCAATTACTACCTCAATGATGAAAAGCCGCCGCTGCGGGGGACCATCTGATGGCTGCTGCGAAAAAGAAGATGCTGCTCAATGCGTTCAACATGAACTGCATCGGCCATATCAATCATGGCCTGTGGACACATCCGCGCGACACCTCGACTCGCTACAACACCATCGAGTACTGGACCGAACTGGCGCAGTTGCTCGAGCGCGGGCTGTTCGACGGCTTGTTCATCGCTGACATCGTCGGCGTCTACGACGTCTACCAGAATTCGATCGACGTGACGCTGAAAGAGTCGATTCAGTTGCCGGTCAACGATCCGCTGCTATTGGTTTCGGCGATGGCCGCTGTCACCAAAAACCTTGGCTTCGGCCTGACCGCCAATCTTACTTACGAGCCGCCGTATCTGTTCGCCCGGCGCATGTCGACGCTCGATCATCTGAGTCGCGGTCGCGTTGGCTGGAACATCGTCACCGGTTACCTGGACAGCGCCGCCAAAGCCATGGGGCTGCGCGAACAGGTCGAACACGACCGTCGCTATGATCAGGCCGAAGAATATCTGCAGGTGTTGTACAAACTCTGGGAAGGCAGTTGGGAAAACGGCGCGGTGCTCAACGACCGCGAGCAGCGCATCTACGCCAACCCGGAACAAGTGCACAAGGTCGAGCACAGGGGCGAGTTCTATCAGGTCGAGGGTTATCACCTCTGCGAACCATCACCGCAGCGCACGCCGGTGCTGTTTCAGGCTGGCAGCTCCGATCGCGGATTGCTCTTCGCCGGGCGTCACGCCGAGTGCGTGTTCATCAGCGGTCAGAACAAACCGTCGACCAAGGTGCAGGTCGATAAAGTCCGCGCCAGCGCGGTCGAGGCCGGGCGCAATCCGCAAGACATCAAGGTGTTCATGGGCCTCAACGTCATTGTCGGTGCCACTGAAGAGGCGGCTTGGGCCAAGCATGCCGAGTACTTGAGTTACGCCAGTGCCGAGGCTGGCGTGGCGCACTTTTCCGCGTCCACGGGCATCGACTTTGCCCAGTACGAAATCGACGAACCGATCCAGTACGTGAAGAGCAACGCGATTCAGTCAGCGACGAAAAACCTGCAGAACAACGACTGGACCCGGCGCAAATTGCTCGACCAGCACGCCCTGGGTGGCCGCTACATCACCGTGGTCGGTTCGCCCGAGCAAGTGGCGGATGCGCTGGAAGCGTGGATCGCCGAAACCGGGCTGGACGGTTTCAACCTGACCCGCATCGTCACCCCGGAAAGCTATGTCGATTTCATCGAACTGGTGATTCCCGAGTTGCAGCGGCGCGGCTCGTACAAGACTGCGTATGAGGGCGGGACCTTACGCGAGAAGTTGTTTCGCGGTGAGGCGCAGTTGCCCGAGCAACACACCGGTTCCGAGTATCGCCACTAACCCTTTTGAACTGATCGTTCCCACGCTCTGCGTGGGAATGCCTCAATGGACGCTCCGCGTCCGCTGTTGGGACGCAGAGCGTCCCGGGCTGCATTCCCACGCGGAGCGTGGGAACGATCAGAGAAAATACTTACTGACTGGAAACTGATCATGACCAAAAAAATTCTGTCCCACCCAGTCAAAGCACTGGCCCTGGCCTTCGGCCTGTTCAGCTCGGCGGTATTCGCTGCCGATGCCCCACTGAAAATCGGCACCACCGCCGCGTTTGCCATTCCGCTGGAAGCCGCCGTCGAAGAGGCCTCCAGGCAAGGCCTGAAAGTCGAGCTGGTGGAATTCACCGACTGGATCGCGCCCAACGTCAGCCTCGCCGCTGGTGATATCGACGTGAATTACTTCCAGCACATCCCGTTCCTGGAAAATGCCAAAGCCGCGTCCGGTTTCGACCTGGTGCCGTTCGCACCGGGGATCATCAACAACGTCGGCCTGTATTCGAAGAAATACAAAAGCTTCGATGAGCTGCCCGAAGGCGCCAGCGTCGCCATCGCCAACGATCCGATCAACAGCGGTCGCGGTCTGCAATTGCTCGCCAAGGCCGGTTTGATTACCTTGAAACCGGGGGTCGGCTACAAGGCCACCGAGGACGACATCGTCGCCAACCCGAAGAAGATCAAGATCCTTCAGGTCGAAGCTGTGCAACTGGTGCGCGCGTATGACGACGCCGATCTGGTCCAGGGTTACCCGGCCTATATCCGACTGGCGAAGACCTTCGATGCCGGCTCGGCGCTGCTTTTCGACGGTCTCGATCACAAGGAATACGTGATCCAGTTCGTCATCCAGCCGAAGAGCAAAACCGACCCGCGCCTGATCAAGTTCGTCGACATCTATCAGCATTCGCCAGCCGTTCGCGCGGCGCTGGATAAAGCCCACGGCAAGCTCTATCAGGCCGGTTGGGAAAGCTGAACATGACTGCCGCGATCCAACGGCGACTGGAGCTTCCAGAGCCACACAATGCTGAACAAACCGAGCTGCACCCCGAGTTGAATCGCGCCCACGTACGCTTTATCGGCCTGGGCAAAACCTACAACGGCCGGCAAGGTCCGCTCGCGGCTTTGCAGGGCATCGACCTGGCAATCCAGCGCGGGGAAGTGTTCGGCATCATCGGCCGCAGCGGCGCTGGCAAGTCGTCGTTGATCCGTACGATCAATCGTCTCGAGCAACCGACATCGGGCCGCGTGCTGATCGATCAGGTGGATATCGGCGAGTTCGATGAAGACCGCCTCGTCGCCCTGCGCCGACGCATCGGCATGATCTTCCAGCACTTCAATCTGATGTCGGCCAAGACCGTCTGGCAGAACGTCGAGTTGCCGCTGAAAGTGGCCGGTGTGCCGAAAGCGCAACGCGAGAACAAGGTCCGCGAACTGCTCGAACTGGTCGGCCTGCAAGGCAAGCACAAGGCATACCCGGCGCAGCTTTCCGGCGGGCAGAAACAGCGCGTCGGCATCGCCCGCGCGCTGGTACATGACCCGGACATTCTGCTCTGCGATGAAGCGACGTCGGCCCTCGACCCGGAAACCACGCAGTCGATCCTCGGCCTGTTGCGCGAGATCAATAAACGCCTGGGCCTGACCATTGTGCTGATCACTCACGAGATGGCGGTGATCCGCGAGATTTGCGACCGCGTCGTCGTGCTCGAGCATGGCCATGTGGTCGAGCAAGGGTCGGTGTGGCAAGTGTTCGGCAATCCGCAACACGCAGTCAGCCAGACCCTGCTGGCGCCGCTGCAGCACGCCCTGCCGGAAGAATTGCAAAGCCGTTTGCAGGCGCAATCCACGGCTTCTGATGCAGCGGTGGTGTTGCGTTTGCAGTTCACCGGCAGTGCGGCAGACGAGCCGGATCTGGCCGCATTATTCGCTGCATTGGGTGGCCGGGTGAAGTTGCTTCAGGGTGGCGTCGAACGCATTCAGGGTCATGCGCTGGGGCAGCTGTTGCTGGCCGTCAGCGGCTCGACTTTCAGCACCGAACAAATGCGTGAACGCGCCGGGCACTGGGCGCAACGGGTGGAGGTATTGGGTTATGTGGTTTGATCGCTTGCTGCAGGGTTTTATCGACACCTTTTTGATGGTCGGCGTGTCGTCGCTGATCGCGCTGCTGGTGGGCATTCCCATGGCGGTGGTTCTGGTCACCAGTGACAAGGGCGGGATCTACCAAGCGCCGGTGTTGAATCGTGCGCTGGGTGCATTCGTCAATCTGTTCCGCTCGATTCCATTCCTGATCCTGATGGTCGCGCTGATTCCATTCACCCGCCTGATCGTCGGCACAACTTACGGTGTATGGGCGGCTGTGGTGCCGCTGACGATTGCTGCGACGCCGTTCTTTGCACGAATTGCCGAGGTCAGTCTGCGCGAGGTCGATCATGGCCTGATCGAAGCCGCGCAGGCCATGGGTTGCCGGCGCTGGCACATCGTCTGGCATGTGCTGTTGCCCGAGGCGCTGCCGGGGATTGTCGGCGGCTTCACCATTACCCTGGTGACCATGATCAATTCGTCGGCGATGGCTGGCGCGATTGGTGCCGGTGGGTTGGGGGATATCGCTTATCGGTACGGCTATCAGCGCTTCGACAGCCAGATCATGTTGACGGTGATTGTCTTGCTCGTGGCGTTGGTGGCGGTGATTCAGTTGGGTGGGGATCGGTTGGCTCGGGGGCTCAACAAACGCTGAACTAGACTCTTTGCTTCCGGTGGCTGGAAAGTCAGCCCCCAGCCATCGGCTGCGAACTTGGGGGCGCTACTGTCAGTGTTCACCCGACATAACTTGGAGTAATAGAATTTTTTTTCAGAAAAGCCCGGGTATTCCCCTGGTCAATTATGTTTTCCATATCTTCTCTTCGCTGAAAAACCAGACTCGTCATGTCTTTCCACTTGACGCTGTTATGAGATTGCCACTCCACGTATTCATCAGGCGAAGCCAGATCCGTTTCGGCACCCGACATAATCCTTGTCAATACTTGCCATGTTTCGCGTTGCATTTCGTGAAACACCGGATACAGATTTCCGAATGAAGCCAGATTATTGATTGAAGGCTTGAGATCGAAGCTGTCGGCTCCAATCAACGTCATATATTTACGTGACTCATCCTTCAGATGGAAGGCAGCAGATCCATAGGCTGAAGCGCCACCCGCGCTGGCAAGACCGGCGGAGAGTTTCAGAGCTCCATAAACAGGCCTGAAATCCCCACTGAATTTAGGATGATCGACCGAGCCATACTCTTTTATTATTTTGGAAGGAGAATGAACATAGTCAAACATGTCCATTTCGAAACCGTCCCGGAACTCCGATGCAAAACCCGGTTTAACCCCCTGATGCCAAATATTCCTGAGGCCATCACCTTTTAGTTCAGGGATGCTTTCCGGATTTATATTGAAAGTCAGTTTCGCCCTGGATATGACATCAACAGCGGCTTGCAGCAATTCATCCGCAGCCACATCGCTTTGGATGCGCGCCATCCTTTTGATTTTGACAATGGCAAAACTCTTATCCGAGTCTTTTCTAGCCATTATTCTGGGGAGCAAGTGCAATTCGAAATGGGACTTGCGCGCATGTTCCGCATCACTTGCGCCGCTCAAAATGCTGCTCAAACCTCTGACCATCCCCTGTTTATCAACGAAAATCAGCGGACTATTTCCTAGCATTGCATAAAGATTGACTCCATCGATATCTCGGCCAGGGTCAGGACTCGTCCAGCGTTGTAACCACGACGCGTAATAACGATAACCATAATAATAAAGCCCGGTCACATCCCGCTCTTTACCTGAGTAGCGAATCGTTTTGTTTTTCGCCACCAATGAGTTTTTCCCCGCCCAGCACGCCGTGCCACCAAACGGGTAATAATGCTCCTGAGTCAAAATTCCCGCACCATCATCCAATTCCAGCGTGCTGGAACCGAGATGATCACTGAGGCCGTAACGCAGTTGGTCGCCTTCCGCCCCGCTTGGCCAGTGCAGTACCCGCACCTGATTACGCGCGGCGTCGACACTGATTACATGGCGCTCGACACCGTTACCCTCGCGATGAATCTCGAGACCAGGCAGATAACGAACCTCCGCTGTCAGCGTTTGCCCGGTAGCTTGACTGACTGTCGTTTTACGCAACCGATGGCCAGGCTCGTCGTAGCGATAACATTCGTAGTCATCGCTGTCATTCTGACGCCGCACCTGCACAACCCGGCTTAACTCATTGCGTATATTCCAGGACATGGCCTGTCCGCGCTGCAACTCCAGCTGATTACCCGCTGCATCAAATCCCAGCGCTATCTCCGGTTCTCCGGGCAAAGAACCGTCATCGCGCTCCGCCAGGCTTCGATTGCTGTAAGTGGAGGTGTACATCGAAAAACCCGGCGCACCGCTATGCTGGCGAGTGATCAGATTACCCGCTGCGTCGTAGTTGAATTTCTGCGTGTAGTTGCGCCGTTGATTGGGGTCCAGCGGCGTTGGCAGCAGATCCGGCAAGGCCGGACCATGGCTGGGCTGGCTGACTTCCCAACCGCTGGCCTCGACCAGTTGATAAAGGCTGTCGTAGCGATACCGTCTGACCGGATCGATGCGCTGATTGTTGAACCAGGACACGACTTGAGTCTTGTCTTCCAGGCTGACGATGTTGCCTACCGGATCGTATATGTAATTCAAATCCTGCAACGGCTTTTGCGCGCCGACACTGGCGAGCAGTCTGAGCAAACGGCCGTCATCGCGGCTGTATTCGGCACGAGCGATGACGCCGTTGCCGGCCGTTTCACTTTCGATCTGACCCTGGGCGTTGTAGCGAATGGCGCTGACAAGACACTTCGGCTGCCTGCCCTCGCCGGCCTGCACAAGCCAGGTCGCGCAGGATTGCCCGGCGACGTTGTAATGCTGGGTGCGGAGGTTGCCAACCGCGTCGATATGATGCTGCAAGTCGCCGGTTGGAGTGAAAGTCTGCCGGGTGACGTACGTTGTTTCCTCAAGACAGGCATCTCGACGGTCGGGATCGAGTGGCCAGTCAGGTGTCTCGAGTTCGATCAAAAACCGTCGCGACTCCACCACCACTGCACCGCCGAGGCCGTAATCATCGAAGTGCCGATTGCCGGCCGGGTCGTCGTGGCGGATCGGTCGACCGCACTGGTTGTGCAGCGCGCGATCATCGGTGGCTTTTCCATAGATCCAGCGCTCGACCACGCGAGACTGCCCGTCCTGTGCCTGCTCGGTGAGGGCTAGCGGTCGCTGCAGATCATCGTATTGGCGATGACTCTGGCTGCCCCGCGCATCCCAGCCAGAACACATCGAACCCGCTTCATTCAACAGCCGCACCTGCCAACCGGCGTCGACGCTGTCTGTGAGTAACTCTTGACCGCTCAATGCGTAGAGTGTGGCCAGATTCGGCTTGGGCGCAACGCCGTACAAACGCTGATCCCACGACGCTACCTGACGCCCCGCCTCATCAAAGATCTGCCGGGTGATGCGCGATTCGATGGCGGGTGCATCCGGATGCCGGCAATAACCGACGCTGCGGATCGCCAGCAAACGAGGGTCGATGACTGAAAGCGTCGGCGTGGCGGTGTCGTGGTGAACATTCATGGTCACAAGCGCCCTTGCTCATCTTTGGGTGAAGAATGAGCGTTTTTTCCGAGTGTCGATACTGTAAGAACTATCAGGTGCTGCCCTGTGTTCATCGCAAGTGCTCGCCGGCCTCTTGGCTTGTATTGCGCGAATCCCGGTTGTCAGTGAACGCTGGGCCAGACTGGCGCGCGGACTGAATAAGCGCTAAGGTCGATAGCGGCAGGTGGCCACCACCTGCTGAGCAGGTGATCGCACAAATCAAGGCAACGCCCTTAGCAAAATTCAGATATTTCCTACACAGGTTTTATCGTTTCGCCAGCCCGAACCACGCGGGTTTGCAGGACGATTCCTAGAATAATTTGCCCGCTTGTACCCGAAATATCCGGTAGCTAATCTCCGCTCGTCACTGTTTTGCAGTGACCGGATTCCGTTGTCCGGATTCGCTGGGCGTGCAGTCAGGCCTGACCTCGGCAGAGGCTTTGAGCTACCCGATTGGCTGTGCGCAGGGCACTTTCGAGTGCGCCGATAACTGGCGGCCGGCGACTGATCTGCGTGCAGCCGCCGTCCTGCTCGTTTAGTCGCGAAATGGTTGGCTCCCACTTGAAGTCAGGAGTTTACCCATGGAAAAAAATCTTGCCGATCCGCCACTCAGCCTTACCTCCAGCAAGCGGTTCACCGAGGATTTGCTCAAGGATCGCTCTGCACTGTGCCGCGCCGTCGACTCGCACCTGGCAGGCACTCAGGTCACGTTGGCGGGACAGAAACGCGTCTACAGCATCAGCGAGGATGTGACGCTGGAGGACGCCCAGTTGTATGTTGCCGATCTGCTGCGCTGCGCTTCGGTGACCGTCCATCAATGCGGTGACCAGCTCGGGGGCGCGGATCGAGCCATGGTGTTCTCGGTCTGGCATTTGCTGGAAATGGCCAAGGCAATGATGGACCGTTCGATCGACTGTCTTGGAGCGAAGCAGCACTGAGGCCTGGCCACCATCGCCGCCTGTGCTGTCGCCAGCGCAGGCGGCGTTTTTTTGCCGGTGAAAAAGCTTATAGTCCGCTCTCTCATCGCCAATACAGCATCGATCATGAAGCAGACGCCCAGCGACCTCGAACAGATCACCGCCACGACACTGGGTCATTACAACTCGGTGGCCGAGGATTTCCGTGAGGGCACTCGCGACCACGATGTCAGCCAGAACATTGAAGCCTTGCTGCGCCATATCCCCGGCGCGGCGCCGTTGACGATTCTGGATTTCGGCTGCGGCCCGGGCCGGGATTTACAGGCTTTCACGCGCATGGGCCACGTCGCGATCGGCCTCGATGGCTCGCAGGAATTCGCGCGCATGGCCCGCGAGGACAGCGGTTGCGAAGTCTGGCAGCAGGACTTTCTCAAGCTTGATCTGCCGGCGGAGCGCTTCGACGGGATCTTTGCCAATGCCGTGCTGTTTCATGTGCCGTTGCAGGTTTTGCCGCAAGTGCTAGGGCAACTGCACGGCACCCTGAAACCGGGCGGCGTGCTGTTCAGCTCCAATCCGCGCGGGGACAACCGGGAAGGCTGGAACGGCCCGCGTTACGGCTCTTATCACGATCTGGAGGCCTGGCGTGGGTTGCTGACGACGGCGGGTTTTGTCGAGCTTGAGCATTACTACCGCCCCGCCGGGTTGCCGCGTGAGCAGCAGCCGTGGCTGGCGAGCGTGTGGCGCAAAGTCTGAATCAAGGCGCCGCCTGGACCTGATACTGACTGTCGCTACCGTCCGGCAACAGCGCAGTCAGGCTTTGTGCCAATAACGTCCGGCCCAGCCAATTGCGTGGAGCGGCGTCGAAATTGGCCAGCAGTCGCGTGCCGTCGGCAAACGTCGTCTGCTGTAGCAGGCGATCCTCGCTCAACCAGTCAAAAGCTGTCAGCGCTTGCGTCGCCAGACGTTCGTGCAGCGGACGAAAGAATTGGTTCTGACGCACAATCAACGGCAAGCGCTGATCAAGGCTGGCCGCGCTCAGGTGGTACAGCGGCGGTACGTTGTAGAGCAGCTGGGTGAGCTCGTTTTCCACCCGCACATCGCTCAGCTTCAGATTATCGAACAACCAGTGATGACTGGTGATGACAGAACCGTGGAATACCGCCTGATACAGCGGTAGACGGCTGGCGGGAGCGAAATGAACGCGTCGGTAGTCAGCCTTCAGCCGGGTCGACTTGAAAAACACCGCCGGCTGCTCCGGCGGGTACCACCGACCGACGAAAAACTCCGATTGGCCCGGCTGGCTCATTTCGCTATCGCCCCAGCCGATTACCGGTGTCTGCATGCCATGGGCGAACAGCAAACCCTGAGCGGTGACCGCATTGCCGTCCTCGGAACCGCTCGGCAGTTGCAATACATGGTTGATCCAGCGCGATGCAGCCACGTTGCCCTCGGCATTCTGCGCCTGGGTCATCGGCGCCCCGGGACGGTAACTGTCGAACAGCATGCCAGCGGCGTAAGCGTCGAGAAACCAGCTGTTGAATCCTACGGACTTCTGGATCGCATTGATGCGCCGCTCCAGCAACGGTCGTACACATCGCGGATCGGTGTAGTGACCGGATTGCTGAAACCCCCTTTTCAGCGCGCCGCTTTGCAGCATGATCGCGCATTCGGTATTGGCAAGGTCGCCCAGGTGCGCGGTGGTCCAGTGCGGATTTTCGTCTCGGCGCAGGGCGGTTTCATAGGAGTCATACGGGGCGATCAGATACCCCGCCGCGACGGCCGCGCGAATTGCCTCCGGGTGCCAGAGTCCACCTTCCCAGCCCTCGCCGAGTCCCAGCCATAAACGCGACAGCCCGGCGTTCTGTAATCGTTCGATGGTCAGGCGCGACAAGGTGCTACCCCAGCTCGAAGCATCAGGCTTCAGCGCATCCGTCAGAACAACCGCCAGTTGCGCGCGCACATCAGCATACCCGTTGGCCAGCGCCTGCATGTCCGGGACCGCACGCGCCTGCCAGGTTTTGCGCGCCTGAGTGTTCAACGCCTGATTGAGGCTGCGCAACAGCAGCGTCTGCTGATAGCGATTGAGTACGGTTTCGCTGGCGATCAGCCGCAGCGCTGCACCATCCATCGCCGCACGAAGCTCACTGACCAGCAGCCCCGGGCCGCGCAGTCGGGCAATCAGCAGTGGCCAATTACGCACATTATCGCGGCCGAGCAGATCGGTGCCCCACAGATAGACATGCGCCGCACCGATCAGCTTCGCCGCTTGCGGGGTCTTGACCAGCTTGCTCTGTAAGGTTTCATACTGACCGGTTTCGACCAGCCACTGTTTGTAGCGCTTCGCGCCGGCCAACGGATCCGCGTCACCGAGAAACAGCCTGAAGGTCAGCGGCGTCGACGGTTCAAGCGAAGTGAAACGATGCCTGGCTGACAACCCCAAAGCATCACCCGCTGCCTTGAAACGCAGCTGATTGTTGTAGGGGTTGGTCAGCAGCCAGTGCAGGCTGAAGTCCGCGTATTCCATTCCCCATAGCGGCAGACTCAGATCCTGGGTGGTATTGAGCACGCCTTGCGCGAGGAGGAATTTTTGCCACACCGCATCACCGCGCGGCACATAGCGTCCTTCGGCAAGCGGCCAGATGAGCGCTTGCCCCATTGCACTGGCGGGCTGATGGATAAACTCGATTTCCGAGGGCGCCCGGGCCGTGATCGAAAACGACAAGTCACGCTGCTCAAGAACAACGCGAAGCGCCCAGCGCCCGTCGTCCCACTGCCAGTCGATACGATTGCCGTGCCTGACCAATCCACCGACCTTGTGCCGCAACACTCCAGCCGATGCTTGCACTGCCGGACGCCCGGCGGGCTCTACGCGCACCGCCAGCGTCGCGGGATCGATCCGCACCCGCCACAGATCGTTTTCCAGCAGCACCTCGGCCAGCGCCACCGGCGACAGGCTTAACAATGCGAGCAACAGCAATCCGCGTAATTTGCCGGAACCAGTCGACATCGGGCGTCCCTCCACGAATGAAGGAGGGACGTTAGCGCAGTCCTCTCACGCTGTAAGTCAGACCTTTCCCAAAGATGCCAGGATCAACCTCACTGGGCCGGTTTTTCGTCTTTCTGCGGCTCGCGAATCTTGTACCAGGCCACATACAGCGCCGGTAGAAACAGCAGCGTCAGCAGCGTCGCCACGACAATCCCGCCGATCATCGCGTAGGCCATCGGCCCCCAGAACACTTCCCGGGCGATAGGGATCATGCCCATGCTCGCCGCTGCGGCGGTCAGCAGGATGGGTCGGCGTCGGTGTTCGGTGGCTTCGACCACCGCGTCCCACGGCGCGTAGCCCTTTTGCTCGAACTCGTCGATCTGGGTCACCAGGATCACCGAGTTGCGGATGATGATGCCGATCAGCGCGAGAATCCCGAGGATCGCCACAAAGCCCATCGGCGTGCCGGTCGGCACCAGCGCCAGGACCACGCCGATCAAGCCGAGCGGCGCGACACTGGCGACCAGGAACATCTTCTGCACGCTGTGCAACTGGATCATCAGGAACGTCGCCATCAGAAACAGCATCAGCGGCAGCACCTTGGCAATCGGCCCCTGGGCCTTGCCGCTTTCCTCGACCGTACCGCCGGTGGCGACCTTGTAGCCGACCGGCAGTTTCGAGGCAAAAGCGTCGATCGACGGCTTGAGCAGTTTCACCAGGTCGGTCGGCTGAATCTCGTCGCGCACCGAGGCCTTGATGGTGATGGTCGGCAAGCGATCGCGACGCCAGACCAGCGGCTGTTCCAGTTCATAGCGCACGGTGGCGAACGCCAACAGCGGGATCGAGGTGCCGCTCGGCGTGACGATCTGCAGGTTCTGCAAGGTTTCCGGGGTACCGCGTTCGGAATCCACGGCACGGCCGACCACGTTGATCAGGTAGATATCGTCATCGACCTGGGTCAACGGCGAGCCACTGACGATGCTGTTCATCAGATTGGCCACGTCTTCGGAGGACAACCCGAGTTGCCGCGCCTTGTCCTGAGCAATGTCGATGCGCAGGACTTTGCCCGGCTCGTTCCAGTCGTAAATGATCTCGCCGATGTGCGGGTTCTTGTCCAGTTCGGTAGCCAGGTCGATAGCATGTTTGCGCACCTGATCGACGTCCTTGCCGCTGACCCGGTACTGGATCGGACGGCCCACCGGAGGCCCCATTTCCAGAGCCTGCACGTAGCTGCCGATGCCGACGAAGTCCTTGTGCAGCCGCTCGCGCAAGCGCTGGCTGAGGGCCTCGCGGGCTTCGAAATCCTTGCTGACGATCACCAGTTGCGCGTAGTACGGATTCTGCAATTGCTGATCGAGGGGCAGGTAGAAACGGATCGCGCCCTGACCGATGTAAGTGCTCCAGCGCACGATGTCCGGATCGCCCTTGAGCGTTGCTTCGAGCTTGTCCACCGCTTTGCGGGTTTCATCGATCGAGGCGTTTTGCGGCAGGTTCAGGTCGACGAGAATTTCCGGGCGGTCGGATGCCGGGAAAAACTGGTTCTGTACGAAGCGCATGCAGAACACCGCCAGCACGAACAACAGCACGGTGACGCCGATTGCCCACCAGCGATTGCGCATGGCCCACAGCAGACCGCCGTTGAACGCCCGGCCGACGCGACCCGGCTCGGCATCATGGGCCTTCACCTTGTCGCTGAGGATGTGCACGCCAATCACCGGCGCAAAGAACACCGCCACCACCCACGAGACGATCATCGCTACCGCGATCACCGCGAACAGCGTGAACGTGTATTCACCGGCAGAGCTGGCGTTGAGGCCGATGGGCACGAAACCGGCGACGGTCACCAGCGTTCCGGTGAGCATCGGGAACGCCGTGGAGGTGTAGGCGAAGGTCGCCGCCTGCTCCTTGCTCTCGCCCATTTCCAGACGCGTGACCATCATTTCCACGGTGATCATCGCGTCGTCCACCAGCAGGCCAAGGGCAATGATCAGCGCGCCGAGGGAAATCCGCTGCATCGTGATGCCGCTGTATTCCATGAACACAAAGACCATCGCCAGCACCAGCGGAATCGAGCAGGCCACCACCAGACCGGCGCGTACGCCGAGGCTGATGAAACTCACCACCAGCACGATGATGACCGCTTCGAACAGGGCGCTGGTGAAACCGCCAACGGCCTCTTCCACCACTACAGCCTGATCGGACACCGTGTGCACGCCAACGCCAACCGGCAAGTCGGCGGTGAGCTGGTCGATGCGCTCGTGCAGCGCTTTGCCGAACTCCTGAACGTTGCCGCCCTTCTGCATGGCAATCGCCAGGCCGATCGCCGGTTTGCCGTCGAAGCGGAATTCCGGCGTCGCCGGGTCGACGTAGCCACGGCTGATCTCGGCGATGTCGGCCAGACGATAGAAGCGATCATTGAGCTTGAGATTGACCTCGGCGAGGTCTTTTTCCGAAGCGAACTGGCCCGAGGTGCGTACGGAGATCCGCTCCGGCCCCGCCTCGATCACCCCGGCCGGTGTTACTGCGTTCTGCGATTGCAGGCTCTGCACCACCTGGCGCTGGTCGATACCCAGCGCAGCAAGTTTGCGTGTGGAGAAATTCAGGTAAATCGTTTCGTCCTGCTGGCCGACCATTTCGATCTTGCCCAGCCCAGGCACGTTGCGGATTTCGGCGCGCGCCTGTTCCACGTAATCGCGCAACTGGCGCATGGTCAGGCCGTCGGCGGTGAAGGCGTAGACCGAGCCGTACACGTCACCGAATTCATCATTGAATCCCGGGCCCTGAATGCCTTGGGGGAACTGGCCGCGAATGTCGTCGATCTTCTTGCGCACCTGGTACCAGATTTCCGGGATGTCCTTGGCACTGGTGGTGTCGCGCAGGTACACGTACACCGTCGATTCGCCGGGGCGTGTGTAGCTTTTCACGTAGTCGAGGGAATCGAGCTCTTCGAGTTTTTTCTCGATGCGGTCGGTCACCTGCTTGAGGGTTTCTTCCTGGGTCGCGCCCGGCCATTTGGTCTGGATCACCATGGTCTTGATGGTGAACGACGGGTCTTCCTCGCGGCCCAGATTGAAGTAGGAGAAAACACCCATCAGCAACCCGACAAACATCAGGTACCACACGAAAGACTGGTGCTTGAGGGCCCATTCGGAGAGGTTGAAAGAGCCTTTCATTGACTGTCCTCGTCAAGTTTTACCGATTGTCCGGGTTTGAGACTGTTGACGCCGGCGCTGACCACGCGCTCGCCGTTTTGCACGCCGCCAGCGAGTACCACACTGTGGTCGCCACGGCTGACCACGCTGACGTCACGCGGGTTAACGGTTTTGTTTTGCGTGTCGATCACCCAGATCCGGGTTTTGCCATCGACTTCCTGCAACGCAGTGAGCGGCAGTTCGATGCGCGGTTTGATTGTCGAACTGAGGGTTACGCTGATCGCGGTGCCGAGGCGGAAACCGTCCGGCGTATCCGACAAAGTCAGACGAGCGCGGCGGGTGCGCGTCGCGCTTTGTGCCTGGGGCTCGATCTCGCGGATGATCGCCGTGGTGTTGATGCTCGGGTCGAGTTGCGCAGCCACCGAGAACACCACGTCGCTGGGCAACTGATCGACCAGCGTATCGGGCAGGTCGATCACCGCTTCCTTGATGTCCGGTTGTGCCAGGGTCACCACTTGTTGCCCGGCAGTTACCACTTGCCCGGCTTCGGCGTTCCACGCAGTGACCACGGCTTTGTGATCGGAGCGCAGCTCGGTGTAGCTCAGTTGATCCTTGCTCTGGCTGACCGCCGCGCGCGCCTGATCGAGCGAGGCCTGGGTGGTTTTCAGATCGGTGTTGGCGACGTCCAGTTGCGCCTGCGCACCGACGCCGCGATCGAACAGCGCTTGCTGACGGCGTGCGTTGGCCTGGGCGTTGATCAGTTGCGCCTGGATTCTCGCCAGATCGCCTTGGGCCGAACGCAACTGATTCTGCTGATCGGACGGGTCGAGGGTGGCGAGCAAAGTGCCCTTCTGCACTTCGGCGCCGACATCGACGTTACGCCGCGCGATACGTCCGCCGACGCGGAAACCGGTGTTGCTCTCGTAGCGCGCCTGAATGCTGCCGGCAAAGCGCCCGAGGCTTTCTTCGTTGAGCGCTTTGACCGTGACCGACAGCACCGGGCGTACCGGTTCCGGTGGTTTTTCCTTTTCCGAGCAGGCGCCCAGCAGCAGCGCCATGCACAACAGGCCGAGGCGCTTCATGGCTGCGCTCCCGGTTGCAGATCCTTGTAGGTGTTTTCGGCAATCTCGACTTTCATGCCGGGGTGCAGCAACTGGCCGCCGGCGACGATGACTTTCTCGCCGCCCTTGAGGCCTTCGCTGATGATCACTTTGCCGGTCAGGTAACGACCGACCGTAACCGTATGCAACTGCGCTTCGCCCTTGTCATCGACCAGCCATACCGCCGGGTCGCTGATGTTTTTCGTCAGCGCCGACCATGGCAGTTCCACCGCCGATTTGCCGGTGCCTTTGGCGGTGGCGCTCACGACCGAACCGAGCTGCATGCCCGGCGGCAGTTTGTCGAGGCTGACCTTGACCTGCACGGTGCCCGACTGCGCCGATACCGAGGGGGTGATTTCGCGCACGGTGCCGGTGGTTTTGATCTCGGGGTTGTCGAGCAGGCTGACCACGATCGAACGGTCGGATGGCCGCTCGGCCAGCAGCGATTCGTAGACATTGAACACCGCATCGCGGTCGCCATCGCGGGCAAGGCTGAAAATCGGTGCGGTGGCCTGTACCACTTGGCCGACTTCAGCCTGGCGCTCGGTGATCACGCCCGGTGCATCGGCGATCAGCGAGGTGTAGCTGAGCTGGTCCCTGGCGTTGGCCAATTGCGCCTGCGCCGCGCTCAATGCGCTCTGGCTACTGCGCAGCGCCGCTTGCGCGGAATCGTATTCGCTCTGACTGGTGTAGCCCTTGGGCAGGAGTTTTTGCTGACGGACGAAGGCCGCCGCGGCTTGCTTGACGCGGGCCTGTTCGGCGACGACTTGGGCCTGAGCGGAATCGACGTTGGTCTGCAGATCTTTCGGATCGAGCTTGGCCAGTACCTGTTTGGCCGTGACCCGGTCGCCGACATCGACCATGCGCTGAATGATCTTGCCGCCGACGCGGAACGACAGCTGCGTCTGCACCCGCGCCTGCACATCACCGGTGAGGGTCACCGCTGCGGCGTAGTTGGCCGGTTCGACCTCTTGGACAAAGACCCGTGGCAGGTATTCCTGAGCAGGTTTCTTGTCGCCGCAAGCGGTGAGCAAAGTGAACAGACTCAGCATGACCGCTGTTTTCATTCCGGGACTTGCCATGCAGACTCCTTCCTGTGTACGAACGTGCAAGTGACGATACGACTGTGAGCTTAGAACAGGGTTCAACGTTCGCCTGAGCGATCACAACATTTCCGTGCAGGAGCTGCCGAAGGCTGCGATCTTTGCTTTTTCAAGATCAAAAGATCGCAGCCTTCGGCAGCTCCTACAAGGGCCGCCCGAAGAGAAGGAATTCCATGCTTCATACCCTGGCAGTGGCCAATTACCGCTCGATCAACAAACTGGTGATTCCGCTCGGGCGGCTGAACCTGATTACCGGGCCCAATGGCAGCGGCAAGTCCAACCTCTATCGCGCCCTGCGCCTGCTGGCGGAAACCGCGCAGGGCGGCGTGGTCAATGCGCTGGCGCGTGAGGGCGGGCTGGAATCGACGTTCTGGGCCGGGCCGGAAACCATCAGCCGGCGCATGCGCAACGGTGAAGTGGCGATCGAACCGACGGTACGCCAAGAGGTGAGGCGGCTGCGGCTTGGATTTGCCGGCGAGGATTTCAGCTACGCCATCGGTCTGGGCCTGCCGGTACCAAGCCGTTCGTGCTTTTCCCTCGACCCGGAAATCAAACGTGAATGCATCTGGGCCGGCCCGGTGTTTCGCCCGGCGAGCCTGCTGGTCGACCGTAACGGCCCGATGATCCGTGCCCGCGAAGGTCGCGCCTGGGATGTGCTGGCGCAACACACGCCGAACTTCGACAGTCTGTTCGATCAGGTCGGCAATCTGCGCAGCTCGCCGGAGGTGTTCCAGATGCGCGAGTTCATCCGCCGCTGGCGCTTCTATGATCACTTTCGCAGCGATGCCGACGCGCCGGTGCGTCAGCCGCAATTGGGCACGCGCACGCCAGTGTTGCACCACGACGGTCGCGATCTGGCAGCAGCCTTGCAGACGATTATCGAAATCGGCGACCCGGATGCCTTACGCGCCGCGATCAGCGATGCGTTTCCCGGTGCGCGGCTCAATATTGCGCCGTTGGCTGGTGGGCGTTTCGCTATCGAGTTTTATCAGGAAGGCTTGCTGCGTCCGTTGTCGGCGGCAGAATTGTCGGACGGGACCTTGCGCTATCTGCTGCTGGTCGCGGCACTACTGACTCCGCGACCGCCATCGCTGATGGTGCTCAACGAACCGGAAACCAGCCTGCATCCGGACCTCCTGCCGGCGCTGGCGCGACTGATCATCCGCGCTTCAGAGCAATGCCAGGTGTGGGTGGTGTCCCACGCGCGGCGGCTGATCTCGGCATTGCAGGAAGATCCGCAGTGCAATTGCATCGTGCTGGAGAAGACGCTGGGGCAAACCGGAATTGTCGGCCAGCGGGTGCTGGATGAGCCAGCGTGGCACTGGCCGGATTGAGGGGTGCCAGCGAAAAGCCCCTCACCCTAGCCCTCTCCCAGAGGGAGAGGGGACTGAACGAGTGGTTCGCGAGGGTTACGCCGACCTGAAAGTCTCAAGTCGAACTTGGTTTTGAAAAGCCCGAAGATCGGCTCCCTCTCCCTGGGGAGAGGGCTGGGGTGAGGGGCAAGCTGCACCGCCGATCCAACAGGCAATCACCCCTGCCACTTGCCCCCTTCAACAATCACACTCTCAGGCCGGGTGTCATCGCTCAGCTCTTTGCGCACATATTGGTCATAGAGCTTGAGCAGGTATTTCTCCTCGCCCAGTTTGGCCAGTTCGCTGTTGACCCAGTCACGTAACTCCAGATTGCCCTTCTTCACGGCCGGCGCAATCGGCGCCTCGGCGCCCAGTTTTTCCTCGAGCACGCGATAGCCCGGATTCTGTTTGGCCCAGCTGAACAGCACCAGATTGTCCTGCGCATAGGCATCGCCGCGACCATTGGCCAAGGCTTGCAGCGACTCGGAGTTTTTCTCGAACTTGAGCAGTTTCCAATCCGGGTGGTTCTTGGTCAGCCAGATATCAGCGGTGGTGCCGGTGGTGACAATCGTGGTGCGCGTGGCCAGATCATCGAGCTTCTTCACCGAACTGCCCTGCGGCACCAGCGCCTGCACGGCCACCTTGAGGTTCGGGTTGGTGAATTCCACCGCTTCCTTGCGCTCCGGGGTGACGGTCATGTTGGCGAGGATCAGGTCGACCTTGTCGCTTTGCAGAAACGGAATGCGGCTGGCCGGCTCGACGGCAACGAACTCGACCTTGTTTTCATCGCCGAGCAGATCCTTGGCGAAGCGCCGACCAATGTCGGTATCGAAGCCGACGTAGCGCCCGGCCTCATCGACGAAACCGAACGGTGGCTTATCGGTGAAGACGCCGACAATCAGTTTGTCGCGGGCCTTGATCTTGTCCAGATAACCGGCCGGCGCGGCGCTCTCGCTGGCGACTTTCGGCTTTGGCGGCTCTTCGGTTTTACCGCAACCGGCGAGCAAGGCGAGGCTGAGCAGAGGCATTAACAAAGCGGCAGTTTTCATAGCGGTTCCAGTTCCTTTGTCGGATTCGTTTCTGGCAGTGTGGCAACGAAGGAGAACTTCTCCAGAAACTGCTGCGCGCGTGCGGTCTGCGGGTTCGTAAAGAAAATCTCGGGTGGGGACTGTTCAACGATGCGCCCGGCATCCATGAACACGATGCGGTCGGCCACCGCGCGGGCGAAGGCCATTTCGTGGGTGACGATCAACAGGGTCATGCCTTCGCGGGCCAGGCCCTGAATGACCTGCAGCACTTCCTTGACCATTTCCGGGTCGAGGGCGGCGGTGACTTCGTCGAAGAGCATGACCCGTGGATTCATGCACAGCGACCGGACAATGGCGATGCGTTGCTGCTGACCACCGGAGAGCTGGCGCGGGAAAGCATCGCGCTTGTCCAGCAGACCGACGCGCTCAAGCAAGGCTTCGGCCTGCTGTTGCGCTTCGCGACGCTGACGCTTTTGCACCTTGAGCGGGCCGAGCAGCAGATTGTCGAGCACGCTCATGTGCGGGAACAGGTGATAACTCTGGAACACCATGCCGATCTGCTGACGGATTTCGCGCCAGTCAGTGGCTGTGTCCAGCAGCTCGCGCCCGACGAATTTCAGGCTGCCGCTGTGCGCCTCTTCCAGGCCATTGAGGCAACGCAGCAAGGTGCTTTTGCCGCAACCGCTGGGGCCAAGAATGACGATCACTTCGCCGCTCTGCACGTGCAGGTCGATGCCCTTGAGCACCTGCTGCGCGCCATAGAATTTGTTGAAGCCGTGAAACTCGATCAGTGCGCTCATGCTTGCGTCCAGCGCCGCTCCAGCACGCGCGAGGCGGCCGACAACGGGTAGCAGATGAAAAAGAAGAACAGGAACAGCGCGCCGTAGATCAGTACCGATTCGTAAGTGCGCTCGATGATCTGCTGGCCGACCTTGATCACGTCAACCACACCGATCAGCACCGCCAGCGAGCTGGTCTTGATGATCCGCGTGTAGACGTTGATGGTCGGCGGCGTCATGCGCTTGAGCGCTTGCGGCAACAGCACGTAGCCATACAGTTGCGCAGCGTTCAGACCGATCGACAGCCCCGCTTCGCGCTGCCCGCGCGGTAACGAATGCAGCGCACCGCGCGCCACCTCGCCGACCTCGCTGGCGCCCCACAGCGACAGCACCAGCACCGCGCACCAGAAGCTCGGCAGGCTCAGACCGAAGAAAATCGGCAGACCGAAGAACAGCAGATACAACCAGACCAGCACCGGGATCGCCCGGAACAGCTCCAGATAGATGCGCAAAATCGCGTTCAGCCACGTTACGTTCAACGTGCGCAACACGCCGTAAAGCACCCCGCCGACCGTGCTGATGGCGATGCTCAGAAACGAGATCGACAAGGTTTGCCCGGCGCCTTTGGCCAGTTGCGGCAACGACACCCAGAGCAGTTCAAGACCCGAACTGGCCATGCTGGAGCCTCCTTTCCAGGCGGCTGAGCAACAGCGACAGCGGCAGGAACAGCAGCACGCATATCAGCGTCAGCACGGCGAGCATTTCGTAGGTTTTGTAGTAGAGCGCAATGTAGCTCTTGGTGGTGTAGAGGATTTCCGGCACCGCGACCGCCGAGACCACGGTGGTTTCCTTGAGCAGAAAAATGAAATTGGCGAACAGCGACGGCAAGCTGAGAATCCCCGCCTGCGGCAGGATCACATAACGCAGCAATTGCCCGTGCGACAGGCCAATCGAACGCCCGGACTCCAGCTGCGCCTGGGGGACTGCATCGACACCGGCGCGCATCACTTCGGTGAGGTAGGCACCGCCAAGGAAGGTCATGGTGATGATTGCCGCAGTGAAACCGGAAACCTGGATCCCCACTGCCGGCAAAGCGAAGTAGACGAAGAACAGCTGGATCAGCAGCGGCGTGTTACGCGCCAGCTCTACATAGAGGCTGACGAGTTTGCGCAGGTAAGGCGTGCGGAACACCAGAATCGTCGCGTTGAGCAGCGCCACCAGCAGCGAAGTGCCGATCGCGATCAATCCGACCTGCAGGGTCACACCGACGGCCTTGAGAAAGGCCGGCAGGGTGCTGAGGATAAAGGCGTAGTCGAAAGTCATGAGCGTCCTGACGCTGCTCGGTAAGCGGCGGTGATGCAATCCATGGACGGCGGGTGGCTGTCCGGCAGGCACTGACTTTATAGGTATAAAAAGAAGAATTTAAATACCGTTAAAGCATATTGATATCACCCAAAAAACTATCCTGTGGGTTTGCCGGGAAAGAATAAGAAGGCTATTTTTCTTTGCGCTGTAGGACGGATCTTTTTTTCACGAAAGACCTCCAAGGACCCACAGCTTTTGGCCAGACTCTCCGGCCCATTCATCACAAGGAAGAAAGACATGGACGTAAAAGTGCCGCAGCGGCTGGATCCGCAGGACATTGTGAAATTGTTGGTGGCGTTGCGCCGGGCGCTGCAGGCGCAGGTGGCCTGAAGTAACGGCAAGATCAAAAGATCGCGGCCTTCGGCAGCTCCTACAGGGGAATGCGGTCTCCTGTAGGAGCTGCCGAAGGCTGCGATCTTTTTTTGGGCACGCACAAAAACGCCGATGACCATCACTGGCCATCGGCGTTTTTACATCAGATCAAAGCGTCAGATCAGAACGCCGGCAACACCGCGCCGCTGTACTTCTTCTCGATGAAGGCTTTGACTTCCGGACTTGTCAGGGCCTTGGCCAGTTTCTGGATCGCGTCGCTGTTCTTGTTGTCCTCACGGGCCACCAGGAAGTTCACGTACGGCGAGTCAGCGCCTTCAATCACCAGCGCATCTTTCTGCGGGTTCAGCTTGGCTTCCAGGGCGTAGTTGGTGTTGATCATGTCCAGATCAACTTCTTTCAGTACGCGTGGCAGCAGGGCCGATTCCAGTTCCTTGAACTTGAAATTGTGCGGGTTCTTGGCAATGTCTTTTGGCGTTGCCAAAGCGTTTTTCGGGTCTTTCAGTTCGATCAGACCGGCCTTCTGCAGCAGGATCAGGGCACGGCCGCTGTTGCTGCCTTCGTTAGGGATGGCGATGGTCGCGCCGTCCGGCAGTTCAGCCAGGGTCTTGTACTTGCTCGAGTAGCCACCGAACGGTTCAACGTGGACGCCCTGCACGGTCACCAGGTACTTGGATTTGTCGTCCTTGTATTTACCCTGGTTGAAGCTGTTCAGGTACGGCAGGGTCTGGAAGTAGTTGGCGTCCAGACGCTTCTCGCCCACCTGTACGTTCGGTTGCACGTAGTCGGTGAAAACCTTGATTTCCAGGTCCACGCCTTCTTTGGCCAGGGTCGGCTTGATCAGCTCGAGGATTTCAGCGTGTGGCACCGGCGTTGCGGCAACCACCAGTTTCTCGCCGGCGTTGGCGAAAGAAGCCGTGAGCGCAGCCGCCAATGCGGTAAACAACAGAACCTTTTTCATGCAGTGTCCTTATCGAAAATCACGGTCGTCATCGACGACGGCATTAATACGTGTGCCAGTGAAGTGATATCGCTGGCGTGAGGCGGACAATACCCGGATTTTTTATTCCCGGACAATAACGTTTATTCAGCTTCATATTCCATTTTGTTCATGTTGAAGAAAACGGTTAAACCGTCTCGCTCAACTGAATCAGCCAATCTTTCAATGCCTTACGTTCTGCACTGGTACCGCCGATGTGGGTCTGCCTCACCAGTCGTTCGATCTGAACCTGCGGCGCAGACGCGTCGGGCAGGTTTAGATGCTCCGGCAGAATCTCGTCACCTGTGCTGACCAGCAGGGCGAAGTGAATGACGTTTTCCAGTTCGCGGGTATTCCCTGGCCAGCTGTGTTGTTCGAGTACACGCTGCGCGGCTTCGCTGATCAGCGGCACAGGCAGGTCGAGACGCTGGCTATAGATGCCGAGAAAATACTCGGCGAGCGAGAGGATGTCGCCGGTGCGCGCGCGCAACGCCGGCAACTCCAGATGACCTTCGCTGAGGTAGTGATAGAGCCGCTCGTGGAATTTTCCGGCGTCCACGGCCTGGGCCAGATCGATACTGGTCGCGGCAACCAGGCGCACATCCACCGGGCTCGGCTGATGCGCACCGACGCGGGTGACTTCGTGGTTTTCCAAGGCTGCGAGCAACTTGATCTGGATCGGCAGTGGCAGGTCGCCGATTTCATCCAGGTACAAGGTGCCGCCGTTGGCCGAACCGAACCAGCCGGCTCGGCTGCTGGCCGCACCGCTGTAGCTGCCGGCGGCGTAGCCGAACAGTTCGGCATCGGCGTAGGTCGGGCTGATCGCGCCGCAATTCACCGAAACGAACAGGCCGCTGCGGTCACTGGCGCGATGGATATGCCGCGCGAGCAACTCTTTACCGGTACCGGTCTCACCGCGAATCAACACGGAAATCGAACGCGGAGCCAAGTGCTCCAATTCCTCGCGCAACTGCCGCGAGCGCGGGTCGACAAACACCAGCGCCTTGGCGCGAATGCTCAGGGGGCTTTTTTCCGCGTCGGGAAAGGTCAGCAATGGCTGACCGAAGGTTTCGAAACTCATGGCAGGCTCCCGCCCAAAACCGCCAGCCGACGGGGGCGTTGAAAAATAAGGTCAGGCGCGACGGCGGGCGTGGTGTTCCAGACGGTTTTGCAGGCGATAGAGGTAGGCGAAACCCTGCTCCCAACGCTGATGCCCGGACTTGACGTTGATGTGCCCGGCCCCGGCGAGAATCCCCGCCTCCGCGCCCCAGTTGCGCGCCAGCTCCAAAGCGCGCGGCGCACTGACGGCGGCGTCGTTGTCGGAGCTGACGACCTGGCTGGGGAACGGCAACAGATCCGTCGGAATCGGTGCGAAATTGCGCAACGCCGGGGCGCAAGCAGGACGCTCGACATCGGCCGGCGCGACCAGTAACGCCCCGCGCACCTGACGCAGGTATTGCAGCGGCGCCGTCGCCGCCCAGTGGGCAACCGTGATGCAGCCGAGGCTGTGAGCAATCAAAATCACCGGCGTGCTGTCGGCGGCAACCGCTTCGGCCAGCGCGGCGACCCAGTCCTCACGGCGCGGTGTCAGCCAATCGGCCTGTTCGACCCGTGCGCTGTTCGGCAGGCTGTTCTGCCAATGGCTTTGCCAATGATCTTCTGGCGATCCTTGCCAGCCCGGCACAATCAGGTAACGGATTGATTCGTTGCGCATGGGGAGCTCTCCTGCGTCGTGTCTGTTCTGGGTCGAGTATAGGGAGACGAGTTATATTCGTTAAGGAATAAGAAGCTATTTATTAAGACCTGAATCGAATATAAGGTTTGTGCATGGCTGGAAATCTTTTCCCCCTCACCCCAGCCCTCTCCCCCACGGGGGCGAGGGGGAAAGGGAGCCGATCTTCATGTCGTTCAAATCCTGAGTTCGGCTCGAAATCTCAGGTCTGCGCAACTCGAACAATCACCTCGGTCAGTCCCCTCTCCCCCCGGGAGAGGGCTAGGGTGAGGGGCTTTTCTCCCTGCCAAAAATAAAAAAAGGGCCGCACCCTGCCAAGGAGACGGCCCCGGAAAACAAAATCTGTTACCGCGCAGTGATCACCGACAACTTGGTGATCCCTGCCCGTTCGATCGAAGCCATGGCCCGCGCCACTTCGCCGTAGTTCACCCCGTCATCGGCCTGCAATTGCACACGCACTTCCGGGTCCTTGGCTTTGGCCGACTTGAGGTTGAATTCGAGCAGGTCCGGCTGAATCTCGTCCTTGTTGATAAACAGTTTGCCGGCGCCGTCGATGCTCACCACCAGCGGATCCTTCTGCTCGACCGGCGCCACCGCTTCGGTCTTCGGCAGGTTGATCGGTATCGCGTTGGTCAGCAGTGGCGCGGTGACAATGAAGACCACCAGCAGCACCAGCATCACGTCCACCAGCGGCGTCACGTTGATCTCGCTGAGCACCTCGTCCGTGTCTTGCGTGGAGAAGGCCATGTCAGGATGCCTCCTTCACTTTTGCCGCGTTGCCCGGCGTTGCCACCTTGTGCGCGGTCGGGTGGATCAGTACGCGGAATGCACTCTTCTGCGCCAGGCTGTAGAAGTCGTGGGCGAAGTCATCCAGATCCGCTGCGGTCAATTTCAGACGCCGCAGAAAGTAGTTGTAAACCAGCACCGCTGGCACCGCGACGGCGATCCCCACACCGGTCGCGACCAGTGCCGCACCGATCGGGCCGGCCACCGTTTCCAGGCTCGCCGAACCGGCAGCGCTGATGCCTTTCAAGGCCTCCATGATTCCCCACACCGTGCCGAACAGACCAATGAACGGCGAGGTACTGCCAATACTTGCGACCACCGCCAGACCGGTTTCCAGCGAGCGCCGTTCACGCACGATCTGCTGGCGCAAGGCGCGCTCGAGGCGATCCTGATGGTTGATCGCCTGGCTCAGATCATTCGCCTGCGGCGCCTCGCCCACCTGGATTGCCGCGTAACCGGCCTGCGCTACTCGCGCTGCTGCGCCGGGCTGGGTTTCGCTCAATTCGGCGGCGGCATCCAGACTCGACGCCGCCCAGAAACGTTTATGAAAGCGCCGATCCTGCGCCTTCAGAAGGCCGAACTGCACAGCCTTGAGCAGAGCCAGGCCCCAAGTGGCGACGGAAAAAACCACCAGCAGCCAGATCACCGCGCTTTCGATGGATTCCAGTGGAGATGCCAGTAACGTCATGATGTGTTCCCTCGTGTAAACATTTCGCGCGAATTTGGTTTCGGTTTAATGAATCTTGAAATCGATGGGCACGCTGACCCAGCCGTCCTGAGCGACATCACCCTGCTTGGCCGGAACGAAACTCCAGCGCTTCACAGCGTTCAGCGCGGCGTCGTCGAGCTGCTGGCGGCCGCTGCTTTTGGCAATCTGGATCTCACCCGGCTTGCCGCTGGCCAACACATGCACCCGTAACAACACCGTGCCTTCCCAACCGCGACGCTGGGCCAGCGACGGATACTCCGGCGCCGGGTTTTTCAGGTACGCGGCGTTGGCCGAGGCCGGGGTGACCGGTGCCGGCGCGGGTGGTGCAGGTGGCCCTGGCGCTGCAACCGGGGCTGCCGGTTGTGGCGGCGCGGGTGGCTGCTCGACCGCTTTCGGCGCTGGTTTGGGTGCTTGCTTGACCACCGGTTTGGGTTTCGGAACAGGTTTTGGCGGCGGAGGTTTTACAGCCAGTTCGTCCTGCACCGGTGGCGGTGGCTCGACCACAGGCGTAGGCGGTGGCGGCTCGACAACCGGTGGCGCGGGTGGCGCCGGGCGCGAAAACTCGATGGTCATTGGTGGAATTTCCGGCGGCACAATTGGCAACGCCGGGGTCGGATGCTGATTGATCCAGTAGATCACCGCGCCGTGCACCACCAACGCCAGTACACCGAGCAGGATCGTCTCGCGCCGGCTCAGAATGCCTTTGGGCGCACGCTGCAAACGCAACTGCGCCAATGGCACGCGATGCGGCCGGCCAAGATCGACCAATTCGCCACTCGGCATCTGACGCCACAGCAATTCCTGTGCGCTGGCGGCGGTCTGGACATTGCCCATTGATTCACTCCCTGCGATCTTTTTCACGTTCTCTGCCGCAATGCTGCCGACCCCCCGTTTTTTGGAGCCCCCACGGCGAGTCGCTGGATGAATCATCGGGCTAGACGCTTATCTCCGAAAGTAATTTTTAATCTTATGTATAGGCGTTTATGGAATATGCAAAACCGTCATTTTCAGCAAGGCCACGTCATACAAGGCTTTCAAGGACAGCGGATAAAGGACATGCTTTCGCGGCATGAAATGTATTCGTGCAAAGCATGGCTTTATGGATGCCAACTCATCGAAACATCAAATAAAAAGGCCGGCACACTTGCGTGGCCAGCCTTTATTTATTTCAGCAACATTACTGTTTGACGAATTCCCCACCCAGGGTCACCACATCACCGTCAAAGTTTGTACGGGAACCTGCAGCACGCAATTTTGCGTAGTTATGGTCAGGGGAAAACAGGGACCAGGTTTGATAACCACTGTTGCCGTTCTGAGCGAGTACCGCGATCGTCGTAGGGTTGCCGGTGCTGTTCTGGAAGTGGTAATTACCGTAGCGGATGTCGTAGTTCACGCCGCCTTGACTCAGCGTACCGCTGAACGAGCCATTGGAGTCGTTGCCATCGGTAATAACCAGTTTCGCGCCAGAGTTTGAGTTTACATAAGTTCCATTGATGCTCGACATGATTCGATTTCCTTTATCGTTGAATAAGTGTCTTCCGATGAGCGCAAGTTTCCTCCTGAAAACTCACGACGGTCAGGATGGTCTGACACTCAAACATTGTCCACTCATGCGACTAACGAAATTGCAATAAGCACTATTCAAGTTGCTCATAACTTATTTCAAATCTGTCGAGGATTAATTCCATTTTAACTAGCGACTGATGGGGGTCTGTTACAAGCCGATCAGTAACAACATAACGCGGCATTGCCGGGCGACAGCATGCAGCGCCTCGATGGATCAATCAAAAGTCGTAGCGACCGGTAACGCCGAGGGTCCGTGGCGTGCCGAGCAGGCCCTCATAGCCGCCGTTGCCGCCGGTCCACAGGGTCGTGTAGTAGGTTTTGTCGAAGGCGTTTTTCAGCCACAGCGAAACATCCCACTGGCCCTGATTGAAATCGCCGCGCAGGCCGGTGGAGAGGTTGACCACCGCGTAGCTGGGGATCTGCCCGTAGTCGGAATCCTCCACCGTGCCCACCGCTTTGGAGCGGAACGCGTAGCTGCCGGTGACGTAGGGTTCGAAGCCGTTATCCAGATTCCATGTGTATTCGCCGTTGGCGTTGCCGATCCATTTCGACGCGCCGACCACTTGATGGCCGCTGAGGTCGCAGGAGGCCGGCGCACCCGGGGCCTGGCTGACTTCCGGCGGGCACGGCGCATCCTTGTAGGAGAGATAGCTGACGTCGTTGTACGAGCCGTTGAAATTCAGCGTCAGGCCACGCAGCGGCACCACGGTGCTTTCGAACTCGATGCCGCGCGAGCGCACCGAGCCGGCGTTGGTCAGGTATTGCACGCGGTTGGCGGCGTCATAGGCGTTGGTCTGGTAGGCATTGACCTGGGTCCAGAACACGTTGGCGTTGAGTTGCAGGCGGCGATTCCACAGGGTGCTTTTGAAACCGAGTTCGGCGTTATTCGCACGCTCGGTGCCAATCAATAACGAGTCGGCGCCAGCGGTAGGTGCGGAGCCGACCGCAAGGTTGACCCCGCCGGATTTCTCGCCATGGGACAGCGTGGCGTAACCGAGCACGTCGTCGGTTATGCGATAGCTCAGGTTGAGCAGTCCGGAGGGGCTGGAGCTGTACTGATTCAAGTCTCCGGAATCGTAGGCGCCGGCACGCCCGCGGCGCGCATTGGCTGCCGCGCCGGCCACTGCCACACCGCCGAGCGGCGCGTTGCGGCTGACCGAGGCGTTTTTCTCTTCGTAGGTGCCGCGCACCCCGGCAGTGAAATCCAGGCGCTCGCTCAGGTGCCAGGTGCCTTGGGCAAACAGGGCGAAACTGTCGGTCTTGATATGCCCCTTGCCGACGCTGGTGACGTTGGCCAGGGCGCCGGCCGGGGTGCCGTTCCAGATGTCGGCCTGCGGGCCGTAATAGGCGAAGGATTTGTTGTCCAGATCCGAGCCGAAATAGTAGGCACCGACCACGTAATCGAAGAACTCGCCCTTGGGCGAGGCCAGGCGAAATTCCTGTGAATACTGTTTGTCTTCCACCGACACGCCGGCGTTGTAACTCGCCGGCACATTGAGGCCGTCGTCGTTGCGCGGGGTGAAATTCCAGAAGCGGTACGAGCTGACCGAAGTCAGGGTGAAATCGCTCGGCAACGTCCAGTTGGCTTCCACCGAAGTGCCGCCCTGATGCACGGTGACGTGTTGGTCGTTGTCGAGATTGACCTTGCGGTGCCGGCCGTTGACCAGCGTCGCCCCGGCCGCGCTGGCCCGCGATTCATACAGATTGACGCCGTTGATGGTCGGCCCGGCGTTGTACAGCACGCGGGTGCCGGCGCTGGAATCTTCTTCGTTGTAATCGCCGATCCAGCGCAGATTGAAATCTTCATTGGGCTTGAACAACAGCTGCGCGCGGAAGCCTTCGCGCGAACCACCGTTGAGGTCGTGGCCGTCGTATTCGTTCTTGATGTCGCCGTCACTGCGCGTGCGGTAAGCAGAAAAGCGCCCGGCCAGTTGATCATTGAGCGGCCCGGAAATGGTGCCCTTGGTCTGGAAATAACCGTCCTCGCCGACCGAGGTTTCGATGCTGCGCTCAGGCGTGAATGACGGCGCGCGGGTGCTGATGTTGATGACCCCGGCGGTGGTGTTCTTGCCGAACAGCGTGCCCTGCGGCCCACGCAGAACTTCGAGCTGCTCAATGTCCATCAGATCGAACACCGCCATCCCCGGACGGCCTAGATAGACGTTGTCGATGTACAGACCAACGCTGCCTTCCAGACCATCACTGGCCGGGTTGTTGCCCAGACCGCGGATCGACACGCTGGACTGGCGCGCATGCATGTAGGCGACGTTGACGCTGGGCACCAGTTGCTGCAGATCCTGAATCCGGTAGACCCGCTGCGTCTCCAGATTCTGCCCGCTGACCACGCTCATCGGCGTCGGCACATCTTGCGAGCTTTCTTCGCGGCGGCGGGTGGTGACGGTCACCGTTTCCAGCTGCGAACCATTGGCCGCCGCTGTGCCTGCCGGAATCGGCGGCGGCGTGTCGGTTTCGGCGGCATAACCGTGAGTCCAGCTGGCGCTGCCTGCCAGCAACAGCGCCAAAGGCAGGCGTTTGAGCCGTCGGGGTGATGGGGGTAACGCGAGATTCAACGGACTCATGGCGCGGCTCCTGGTCAAAAAACACACAGACATCTTCAGCACTGCATATTCTTTTCAGTTATTTATTTATGGATTTACAAATATTTACTGCATAAGAGATTGCCTTTATAAGGAGTCGACCTAATGCATATCCAATGCATTTCCCGGATATTTTTTATGTGAAAAATGCATATCGACTTGCGCCAGCTTCGTCACTTCATCGCTCTGGCTGAACAACGCAGCTTCGTCGCTGGCGCGCAGGCGGTGAACCTGTCGCAGTCAGCATTCAGCCGCAGCATTCAGGCGCTGGAACACAGCGTCGGCTGCCAGTTGGTCGATCGTGGGCGCAAGGAATTGCCGCCGACCAAACAGGGCCAGGTCCTGCTCGAACATGCGCGGCGACTGGTCAGCGGTGCGCAGCAGATGGCCAACGAGATCAGCCAGTTCAACGGCCTCGAAGCAGGGGAATTGCGCTTTGGTTGCGGGCCGGCGCCGGCGGCCGGATTGATCCCGCGCGCGATCGGCGCCTTCATCGGCCGCTACCCGAAAGCACGGGTGCAGTTTCAGGTCGATGACTGGCAAAGCCTGAGCAAACGCCTGCTCAGCGAGGAGTTCGAATTCTTCGTCGCCGACACCCGGCAGTTCGAGGCGGATCCGGATTACCAGACCCACCGCTTGCGCGCGCGCAAGTGGCATTTCTGCTGCCGCGCCGGGCATCCATTGACGGCGTTTGAACGGATCACCGCCGAGCAGTTGCTGAGTTATCCACTGGCGGTGAGCATCCGCCCGCCGAACCTGCGCAAGGTCATCGTCGACCTCAGCGGTCGCCCGGATTTCACCCCGAATGTGGAGTGCGAAAACGGTTCGAGCCTGTTGAGTGTGGTGCTGCGCTCGGAGGCGATCGGAATTGTCGGCGCGTATTCCGATGCGTTGCATCTGGCCAAGGGTGAGCTGGTCTGTTTGAAGATCGAAGGCCTCGCCGATGATCTGGAGGAGCTGTATACCCGCTATGGGATTGTCAGCCGCGCCGGGTATCGGTTGTCACCGTTGGCCGAAGCGATGATCGAGCAGATCAAGGCGATCGATGCGGTGGATGATGAGGTGTGTTCGCTGGAGAATTTTGCGGTCTGAGCTGCCCCTTCGCGAGCAGGCTCGCTCCCACAGGAATACGCATTTCAAATGCGGGAGCAAGCCTGCTCGCGAAGGGGCTGATGCAATCCCTGCATAAACCCCATTCCCCAAATGCACTTGCCGAACACCCCTACCGACGGCGAAAACCCTCACCTGTCCCACTGACCGGTGAACCCCATGCCCACCCCGCCCAACCCCGTGCGCAACGTGCTGTACATCATGTGCGATCAACTGCGCCGCGATTACCTGTCCTGCTACGGCCACCCGCATCTGCACACGCCGAACATCGATCGTCTCGCTGCCGAAGGCGTGCGTTTCAGCCGTGCCTACACCCAGGGCACGATCTGCGGCCCGTCGCGGATGTCGGCCTATACCGGGCGTTATGTCAGCAGCCATCAAGTGGCCTGGAACGCCGTGCCCTTGCCGCTGGATGAACTGACGATTGGCGATTACCTGCGGCCTCACGGCATCCGCACCGCGCTGGTCGGCAAGACCCACGCCACGGCCAATGTCGACGCCTTGCAGCGCCTGGCGATCAACTCGCAAAGCGCGCAAGCCGAGTTGCTCAATGAGGTCGGATTCGAACCGTACCTGCGCCACGACGGCATCTACCCCGACGATCCGTTATTCGACGGCAAGCGTGAATCCGCGCCCTACACCCACTATCTGCGCGAACACGGCTTCGACGGCCGCAATCCCTGGCACGACTGGGCGAATGCCGCCGAAGGCGAGGACGGTGAAATCCTCAGTGGCTGGAAAATGCGTTATGCGAATTTGCCAGCACGAATTCCCGAGCAACACTCCGAGACTGTCTACACTACAAATCGCGCCATCGACTTCATCGCTGAGCAGGGCGAGAAATCCTGGTGTTTACACCTCTCATACATCAAACCGCACTGGCCCTACATCGTACCAGCGCCATACCACGCCTTGTACAGTACGAAATCGATTCTCAAACCGGTCCGCGCGACGCCCTCTGAAGCCAGCAAACACCCCGTATATGCTGCCTTTCGCCAGCATCAGGAAAGCCTCAACTTCTCCCGCGACTCAGTACGATTGAATGTAATCCCCACCTACATGGGCTTGATCAAGCAGGTGGACGATCAATTGGGGCGGCTGTTCGATTTTCTGCAGAGCAACGGGCGCTGGGATGACACGTTGATCGTGTTCACCAGCGATCACGGCGATTTCCTTGGCGATCATTGGCTGGGCGAGAAGGAGTTTTTGCTGGAACAGGCGGTGGGCGTGCCGTTGATCGTGCGCGACCCTCGGCCGGCGGCGGATGTCACCCGTGGCACTGTCGATGATCGACTGGCGGAAACCATCGATGGGTTGCCGACGTTTCTTCAAGCGTTGGGATTAGCGGGCGCCGAACATCGGCTGGAAGGGCGCTCATTGATCCCATTGCTGCACGGGGAAAATCCCGATTGGCGCCGTTATGCGATCAGCGAGTACGACTACGCCTTTCAGGCACCGGCGCGGGAACGACTGGACCAACCGATCGATCGTTGCCGCATGACCATGGTGCGCAGCGAGCGCTGGAAATACCTGGCGTACGACGGCTTTCGACCGCAGCTGTTCGATCTGTTGAATGACCCGCACGAACTGCGTGATCTGGGCGATGACCCGGCGTACGCAGCGGTGCGCGAGGAGCATGCGGGGTATTTGTTTGAATGGATGCGCGGGTTGAAGCGGCGCACAACGATCAGCCATCAGGAGATCGACTTGCGTGGGCAGCGGTTTCGTTATGGAGAGCCGGAAAGCGAGAAGGTCGTTCAGATCGGAGTGTGGTGAAAGCCCTTCGCGAGCAGGCTCGCTCCCACAGGGATTGGCGTCGATCACATCCGTTGTGTCCGGCACTAATCCATTGTGGGAGCGAGCCTGCTCGCGAAGAGGCCCGATCAAACGCCGACGATATCCGCGCCCTTGATAGTCTGGCTCCGCTGCCCATTCACCCCCACCGGCACCTCGCCCTTGAGCGTCACACGGCGCACCACCCGATCCTGGGTGCCGTAATCATCAATCGCGTAATGCTGCGTCGAACGGTTATCCCAGATCGCCACATCACCCGCCTGCCAGCGCCAGCGCACGGTGTTTTCCTGGCGGATCACATGGCTTTGCAACAAGCCGAACAGGTGCGCCGAATCTGACTGCGAATAGCCTTTGATGCGTTTGACGAAATGCCCCAGCAGCAGGCTCTTTTCGCCGCTGACCGGATGCACTCGCACCACCGGATGCTCGGTTTCGTAAACAGTCGAAGTGAAGACTTTGCGATAGCGCTCCAGTTTTTCCGCAGAGACGTCCGGTTTCGCTCCGGCATAGTCGTACTCGTTGCTATGCACGGCGGTGAGTTTGTCGGCGAGTTCACGCAGCTCGATCGGCAAGCCGCTGTAAGCGGTCGCGGTGTTGGCCCAGAGCGTATCGCCGCCGAAGGCTGGGGCGACTACCGAGCGCAGGATCGAGGCTTTCGGGTAGGCGTCGACGAACGTCACGTCGGTGTGCCAGGAATTGGCGCGCTGACCTTCTGCGCCGTCCAGCTCGAGCAGATAACGGGTGCCTTCGCGCGATGGCACGGTCGGGTGCGCTACCGGCTCGCCGAGCAGATGAGCGAAGGCTTCCTGACGCTGATCGTCGAGCTGAGTCTGTTCGCGGAAAAACAGCACTTTGTATTCAACCAGCGCCTGCTGGATTGCTTCGACGGTGGCGGCATCCAGCTCCCCGGACAGGTGCACGCCGCGGATTTCCGCACCGATACGCCCGGCTACCGGGTGAATTTCCAACGCGTGAGAAACGGACTTTACGGCGAGTGCGGCATTACTCATGGGACGACCCTCATCGACGGCTTGCGATTTTGCCGGCAGCGAAACAACGCTCTATCTATATTCCATTTACATCTAATAGATATTCACATGCTTCGTTGACGGAATAAGAGCTTGCATTTAAAACCTCAAGCAACCCTCGTCGCAAATGCCTTCGAGCTATTTTTAGGATGCCGGAAAAGCATATGGATCTTCGCCAGTTGCGCTACTTCATCGCCCTCAACGAACACCGCAGTTTTGTCCGCGCGGCAGACGCCATGGGCATCACTCAACCGGCATTCAGCCGCAGCATTCAGGGGCTGGAGCAAGAGTTCGGCTGCGTGCTGGTGGATCGCGGCAACAAGGATCTGCGTCCGACCCCGGAGGGCCAGGTAGTGCTGCAACACGCCCTGAGCCTGGTGCAGGGGGCGGCGTTGCTCAGCGCTGAAGTGACGCAGATGACCAAGCTCGACGCCGGCGAAGTACATTTCGGTTGCGGCCCGGCGCCGGCGGTGAAACTGGTGCCGGACGCGGTGGCGCAATTCATCAATGCGCACCCGAAAGTGCGCACCTGTTTTCAGGTGGATAACTGGGAAAAGCTCAGCCGTGCGCTGAGCCGCGAAGAGATCGAATTCTTCATCGCCGACATTCGCCATTTCGAGTCCGATCCGAATTTCCAGACCCAACCGCTGACACCCAAGCGCGGCGTATTTTTCTGCCGCCCGGGACATCCGTTGTTGGCCAAGGAGAGTCTGTCGACCAACGACATGTTCGACTACCCGCTGGCCGCCACGCTGATTCCGCCGGGCATTCGCAAGCTGCTGGCGAACCTCAGCGGACGCATCGATTTCTCGCCGACCATCGAGACCGAACACTTTCCGGCGCTGGTCAAAGTGGTGCTGCAATCCAATGCCATCGGCGTCGGCACGGAAGAGGCGTTTGTCGAGGATGTCGCCAAGGGTTCGCTGGTGTTGTTGCACTGGCGCAACCTGCCGCAGAACCTCGAGAGCATGAACGCCCGTTGCGGCATCGTCAGCCGTACCGGGTTCCGGCTGTCCCCGGCGGCCAGGGCGATGATCGAGACGCTGGTGGCGGTGGATCGGCAGGATGTCAGCGTCGCCGTCTGAACCCCCTTCGCGAGCAGGCTCGCTCCCACACTGGAACTGTGCACATATCCAAATGTGGGAGCGAGCCTGCTCGCGAAGAGGTCAGCGAAGACGCTGGAGATCTAAAGCTTGGCGGCTGAGAGTTCAGGCGCCACCCAATCACTGACCTTGAACGGCTTGCGAATCAGCCTCTGCTGCGCCGCCAGGTCGACCTTGTCCTGCAGGCCACTGAGAAACACCGGATCCAGCGTCGACGGGAAAATCTCGCTGAGATTCTGATCCTTCAGATCCTGAGCAAGAATCACCGGCGGATAACTGGCCAGCCCCGATACCAACTGCACATAGGCCTCTTTGTTGCTGTCCTGAGTCAGCCACTCGACCGCCTGCTGCTGCGCCTTGAGCAGCTTCGCGATGACCTCAGGATGGGCGTCGACGAACTTGCCATTGCCCAGCAAAACCGCCTGCACGCTGCCAGCGCCGCCAAGGTCCTTGGTGTTCAGCGGCAATTCCGCCAGGCCTTTGGCTTGCAAGGCACTCAGCGCGGAGCTGCCCCACGATGCATCGATCTGCCTGGCCGCGAGTGCCGAGACCGCGGCGTTGAAGTCCAGATTGATGACCTTCACGTCCTTCTCGCTCAGCCCCTGACTGGCCAGCGCCGCATCGAACGACAGTTGCGTCGCCGTGCCGCGAAAGATCGCCACGCGTTTGCCCTTGAGATCCTGCAGGGTCTTGATCCCCGAGCCCGGCACCACGCCGAGGTATTGCTTGACCCCGCGCGCCGTGGCGCTGAGCAGACGCGTGTCCAGCCCGTTGGATTTGCCGATGATCGCGGCGAGATCGCCGAGATAGGCCAGATCGACCTGACCGTTGGCAAACGCCTCATTGATCACCGGCCCGGCGCCCTTGAAGAAACTCCACTGGATCTTGATGCCCTGCTCGGCGAAGGCCTTTTCGAAGATCTGCTGATCGCGCAGCACATCGACGATACCGCCACCACTATGTTGAGTGCCGGCGCTGAGGTCGGGCACGGCGATGCGGATTTCCTTGAGCTCCTCGGCCTGGGCATTGAGCGTGAGAAAGCCTGCAAGCGCCGGGACGGCCAACAGGCTGAGGATTCGTTTGAACGGAAGGTTCATGGGTGCGGCTCCTAGATCGCTGAGGAGCCGAAAGTAGGCTGGATGCACACCTTCACTTAAATACTATAAATGCACATTTTTATATCCATATGAGCTAAGCGAGGGCGTGTGCGGCTTGCAGCGCCATATGCATTAACAGCATCTAAAATATTCTTCGAATGCATTGGATGCGCGTAAGCAGGCAAGCCTTAAATGGATTCGCTTATCTCCCGATAGCATCTAACGAAAATTTGTTAGATCAGTTTCATATATGACGAAACCCAGTGTGGGAGCGAGCCTGCTCGCGAAGAGGCCATGCCAGCCGCCATCAATGCTGCCTGAAACAGCCATTTCGCGAGCAGGCTCGCTCCCACATGAAAAGCGGTTCGCCATGCAACCCGACAACGGAGGTCACCCATGGCCCGTCAATCCCTGCTCAGCCTGCCGCTGGCCGCGCCGCCGCTGAAAAGCCGCCGCTCCTGGCCGAGTCTGAACCACCGTCTGTTGCCTTGGCTGTTGCCTGTCAGCCTGTTCGCCCTGTGGTGGCTGGCCGCGCGCAATCAGTGGATGAGCGAGCAGATCCTGCCGGCGCCATCGCTGGTGTGGAGCAGTGCCGTGGAACTGGCGCAAGGCGAGTTGTGTAGCCATTTGTGGATCAGCCTGCAACGGTTGTTCTGGGGCTTGCTGGCAGGCGTTTCGGCCGGCGCGGTGCTCGGCGCCGCACTGGGTTTCAGCCGAAGTCTGGAGCGACTGATCTTCCCGACATTCGCCGGGTTGGCGCAGGTGCCGACGCTGGCATGGATTCCGCTGTTCATGGTGTTTTTCGGCATCGGCGAAGTGCTGAAACTGGTGGTGCTGATCAAAGCCATCGTCGTGCCGGTAACCCTGCACACACTGGTCGGCGTGCGCGATGCGCAACCGGAACTACGCGAAGCCGCCGCCGTGTTGCGCCTGCCGCCGCGTCTGTTGATTCGTCGCCTGGTGCTTCCCGCCGCGCTGCCGGCGTTCATGGCCGGAGTACGCCTGGCACTCGCCGCCGGCTGGACCTCGTTGCTGGCGGTCGAGCTGCTGGCCTCCAGTGAAGGCATCGGCTATCTGATGGTCTGGGCGCGGCAGCTGTTCATGCTCGACATCGTGTTCGTGTGCATTGTGATCATCGGTCTGATCGGCGTGGCGATGGATCGCGGCATCGGCCTGCTCGACCACAAACTGGTGCACTGGCCGCACCCGGCCACCGCGCAAATCACTCGCGGCCCGCGCTATCAAGGCTGGCAACGCCTGCAACCGTGGCTGCTGCCGCTGGGCTTGCTGGCGCTCTGGCAACTGGCCAATGATCAACAGTGGGTCGACGCGAGCATTCTGGTCAGCCCTGCGGCTGTACTGAGCACGACATGGGACGGACTGCTCGACGGCACGCTCGTCAACGGCATGGCGCTGAGCCTGAGCCGCACCCTGGGCGGCTTGCTGATCGGTGGCGGCCTCGGTTTCGCCCTGGGCTTGCTGCTCGGCATGTCACGTCTCAGCGAACGCCTGCTCGGCCCGACACTCGCCGCACTGCGGCAGATTGCGATTTTCGCCTGGGTGCCGCTGCTCACTGCATGGTTCGGCCTCGGCGAACAGGCCAAGTGGGTGTTCGTCGCGCTCGCTGCGTTCTTTCCGCTGTTCGTCGCCACCCAGCGCAGCGTCGCCAACCTGTCGCCGCAACTCAACGAAGCCGCACAAGTGCTGCGCCTGAGCCTCGGCCAGCGCCTGCGCCGACTGGTGCTGCCCGGCGCTGCGCCAGGGATTTTCGCAGGGCTCAGATTGAGCCTGATCTACGCCTGGCTCGGCACCATCGGCGCTGAATATTTCATGCCGTCCAATGGCGGCATCGGCAGTCAGATGATCGGCGCGCAACAGTTACTGCGCATGGATCTGATCATGGCCGGCATGCTGCTGGTCGGCCTCACCGGCGCCCTGCTCAACCTGATCGGCCAACGCCTGGAAATTCGCGCGACCCGCTGGAGACACGCATGAACGCACCGATTGTCAGCTTCAACCACGTAGGCAAATCCTTCGCCGTCAACGGCTTCGAACTGGAGGCGATTCGCGAATTCAACCTCGACATCGCCGAGGGCGAATTCGTCGCCATTGTCGGTTCCAGCGGCTGTGGCAAATCCACCCTGCTGCGTTTGCTGGTCGGCCTCGCCACCGAGTTTCGCGGCCAGATCAGCGTCGACGGCAAAGCCGTCAGCGGCATCGGCGGCGAGCGCGGCATCGTCTTTCAGGAACATCGCCTGTTCCCATGGCTGACGGTCGCCGACAACATCGGCCTGGGCCTGGTCAACGAACCCCTGAGCGGAGCGCAGAAACAACAGCGCATCAAGGATTTCATCGAACTGGTCGGCCTCAGCGATTTCACCGAGGCCTATCCGCATCAGCTTTCTGGCGGCATGGCGCAGCGCGTGGCGATCGCTCGCGGCCTCGTCGCCAGCCCGCGAATCCTGTTGCTCGACGAACCTTTCGGTGCCCTCGATGCGCTGACCCGCCAGCAAATGCAGGACGAGCTGTTGGCGATCCGCGAACGGGCAAAGATCACCACGATTCTGGTGACCCACGATGTCGAGGAAGCAATCTTTCTTGCCGACCGCGTGGTGGTGATGGAGCCGCGTCCTGGGCGGATCAAGCAAGTGGTCGACATTGCCTTGCCGCACCCGCGCCAGCGCAGCGGTTACGACTTCCATCAGTTGCGTGAAGAACTGCTGCACGAGCTGACCAGTGATGACCATTACCAACCGAGCGCACCGGTGCAGATCCGCGATCTGCCGCTGACGTTCATTGCCTGCTGAACAGGAGTTTCGCGATGCCGCAACGTCCCAACTTTCTAGTGATTCTGGCCGACGACCTAGGCTTTTCCGACATCGGCGCGTTCGGCGGCGAAATTTCCACGCCGAACCTCGATGCACTCGCCCACAACGGCCTGCGCCTGACCGATTTCCACACCGCACCGACCTGCTCGCCGACGCGCTCGATGCTGCTGACCGGCACCGATCACCACATCGCGGGCATCGGCACCATGGCGGAAGCGTTGACCCCGGAACTGATCGGCAAGCCCGGTTACGAGGGCTACCTCAATGACCGCGTCGTCGCCTTGCCCGAGCTGCTGCGCGAGGCCGGTTATCAGACTTTGATGAGCGGCAAATGGCACCTCGGCCTGAAGGCCGAACTGGCGCCCCATGCGCGCGGCTTCGAGCGCTCGTTTTCACTGTTGCCGGGCGCGGCCAACCACTATGGGTTCGAGCCGACCTATGATGAGCAGACGCCGGGGCTGCTGAAATCCACCCCGGCGCTGTACATCGAAGATGATCAGTTTCTCGACGAGTTGCCGAAAGATTTCTATTCCTCCGATGCCTTCGGCGACAAGCTGTTGCAGTACCTCAAGGAACGCGATCAGACCCGGCCGTTCTTCGCCTATCTGCCCTTCTCCGCGCCACACTGGCCGTTGCAGGCGCCCGCCGAGATCGTTGAGAAATACCGTGGCCGCTATGACGCCGGCCCGGAAGTGCTGCGCCTCGAACGCCTGGAAAAACTCAAGGCGCTGGGCTTGATCGAGGCTGACGTCGAGCCGCATCCGCTTGTTCAACTCAGCGCACAGTGGGACGCCCTGAGCGACGAGCAAAAGCAGATATCCGCACGGGCCATGGAGGTCTACGCGGCGATGGTCGAGCGCATGGACTGGAACATCGGCCGTGTCGTCGATTACCTGCGCCAGCAAGGCCAGCTCGACAATACCTTCATCCTGTTCATGTCTGACAACGGTGCCGAAGGCGCACTGCTGGAAGCGTTCCCCAAGTTCGGTCCGGAGCTGATGACCTACCTGAACCAGCATTACGACAACAGCCTCGACAACATCGGCCGGGCCAATTCCTACGTCTGGTACGGGCCGAACTGGGCGCAGGTGGCGACCGCGCCGTCGCGGTTGTTCAAGGCCTTCACCACCGAGGGTGGGATCCGCGTGCCGGCGCTGCTGCATTATCCGCAACTGCCGCTCAAAGGGCAGATCAGCCATGGTTTCGGCACGGTAATGGACATCACCCCGACCATCCTCGATCTGGCTGGCGTGCGTCATCCGGGCAAACAGTGGAAAGGCAAAGCGGTCGCGCCGCTGCGGGGTAAATCATGGCTGGGCTTTTTGTCCGGCGAGACCACGCAAGTGCATGACGAGAACACGGTGACGGGGTGGGAATTGTTCGGACGCCGGGCGATTCGCCAGGGCTCATGGAAAGCGGTGTTCATTCCAGGGCCGGTCGGGCCGGCGACCTGGCAGCTCTATGATCTGGCGAGCGATCCGGGGGAGATTCATGACCTGGCGTTGAGTCAGCCGCAGAAACTCACTGACCTGATCGGGCATTGGCAGCGGTATGTCGAGGAGACCGGGGTGATCCTCAGTGCTTCGCCGTTTCAGCCGGATTGAAGCAAGATCAAGAGCCCCTCACCCCAGCCCTCTCCCAGAGGGAGAGGGAGCCGACCGAGTTGTCTGCCGTCAAACATCGACCTGTGAAATCCAGTCGATTAAGGATTCAGCGGCGTCCTTTCACATCGGCGTAGCTCTTCAATATCCCTCGGTCAGTCCCCTCTCCCCCCGGGAGAGGGTTAGGGTGAGGGGCATTTGTCAGGCCTCCACCACCTGCGCGGACACCACCTCTTCGTCCCTGCCCGCAAACCGGTTCGCCCGGCCGAACGTGCCGAAATCATTGAAGCGCACGCCCATCTCACGCATGACCTTATGCGCCACCGGCACGGTCATCTGGCGAATGTAAAACGGCTCCTTCACCACGAAATGATGAATCCCGTGACTGCTGCCGAAGTTGAAGCAGAACGCCTGCAACGGCCACAGCCACCACGGGTTCAGCACCTGACATTGCTGCAGCACGTTGCCCGGTTCGACGTCACCGTAGTAGTGCATGTTCGAGCTGATGAAATGCAGGCAAAAAGTGCGCAGCACGTTCGGGCCGATGATCACCACGGCGGCGATCTCGATCACTTGCATTACCGAGAGCGTGGTGGCCGACCACACGATTGGCGAGCCCAGCAAATAGGCGATGCCGTTGGCCGCATGAAAGCCGAGAAACACATACCACGCGCCCCAGTGCAGCAGCGCCAGCGGTGCGTAGACCTTGAGCACGCGTTTGCCGATGCTCAGCTTGTGCGCCCACGTCCTGGCCCGCAGCAGGCGGATGAACGCCGACATGAGGTTGTCGCCCACCATCAACAGCCGCGCAAAACCCCACGGCTCGCCGTTGGTGATCGCGCGCTCTTCCATGTCGGCTTCGGTGCCGGACACCTTGTGATGGTTAAGGTGCAGATGACGACGGATCCACGGGTTGATCGTGCTCGGCCGCGCCAGCCAGACCAGTCCCATCATCAGGTTGTGCGGCACGCGCTGCTTGCGGAAATACATGCTGTGGATCAGGTCGTGCTCAAGCTCATGGGTCAGCGAGGCGAAAAAAGCATTGAGCAGCAGACACACCCACCAAGCCATATGGCCAGTGATGTACAGCGCCGCCGAGCCGATCATCCCGGCCAGCGCGAACGCCAGAATCCCCGCGCCCAGTGCATCCTGATGCTGAAGAATCGGGTAGCGCTCACGCAATTCCACACCTTTGGCCAGCACCACCTGGCGAATATGCGCCGAGCGCTGCGCCGCATTCAGTCGTTCAGGGCTTGCAGAAGTACCGTCCATGCTTCCATCCTCGGGTCTAAGATATGTGCATCGTGCCTCGCTTGTGCTTGTACCGCGCTAGCCAGGAACGCCAACCTGTTGACCGGACGCGCCAATCAGCATGAAGGAACCGACCTCCCTCGCCAGCTGGACCCGTGCCCTGCGCAAGCAACTCGACGCGCTGGGTCTGGACAGCCTCGCCCTGTGCCAGCAGGCCGGGCTCGACCCGACGCTGATGGACGACCCCAACGCGCGTTATCCGCTGTCCGGCACCACGCGTTTGTGGGCACTCGCGGTTGAGGCCAGCGGCGATCCGGCGCTGGGCTTGCGCGTGTCGCGCTTCGTCAGCCCGACCACGTTCCACGCGCTCGGTTATGCACTGGTGGCCAGCGGCAGTTTGCGCGAGGTGTTCGAGCGCATCGTGCGTTATCACCCGGTGGTCAGCGATGCGCTGGAGCTGGAACTGAGCCGCCGCGAAGACCGCTATCAATTCCGCCTGAAAATCCCCTCAGGCAACCCGGCTCCGGCCTTCGAAGCCATCGACGCCTTCGCGGCGATCTACGTGCGCACCTGCCGCAATCGTCTCGGCCGTGACTATGCACCGCTGGCGGTGTATTTGCGCCGCCCGGAACCGCACGACGCCCAGCAATGGCACAAAGTCCTCCGCGCGCCAGTGTATTTTTCCGCCGCCGAAGACCGCCTGGAGTTCGCCCTCTCCGACTTCGACAGCCACCTCGATGACGCCAATCCGGAACTCGCAGAACACAACGAAGCCGTACTCAAACGCACCCTCGCCCAGCTCAAACCGCTGACCTGGGAACGCAAAGTGCGCGATGCCATTGAAGAACAACTGCCCGAAGGCGAACCGAGCGCCGAACGCATCGCCCAGGCCTTGCACCTGAGCCTGCGCAGCCTGCAACGGCATCTTGCCGACGAAGGCTGTCGCTTCGACACCCTGCTCAACGAAAGCCGTGAAAACCTCGCGCTGCTGCACCTGCGTGATCCGCAATGTTCGTTGAGTGAAGTTAGCTATCTGCTGGGCTTCGCCGACACCAGCAGCTTCAGCCGCGCGTTCAAGCGCTGGACAGGGATGACGCCGGGGCAGTTTCGGGATCAGTTGCGCTGAGTTTCAACTGTTGCGCAGGCTGCGCGCCAGACCGGCCGACCATTGTTCGATCATTGCAGCGCCCACCTCTGCGAAGGCAGGATGATTTGCGCTGTACTCCGCCATTTCGCCCAGCGCTTGCTGTACACCCTGCGCGACCATTTGCAGTAACCGGTTGCAACGCGCTTCACTTAGATTGCAGGCCGTACGACCAAACTTGGTAAGCATTTTATGCTTGGGCCACGCCTTCGAACCGCCCAACAGCAGTGCCATACTATCGCTCTTGATGTACACCGACGTGGTGATGATGTCGTACGCCGGAGCCAGCCTGACCAATGCGCGCTCGCCACAATCCTCATAGAGCACGCCAAAGTTTTTCAGGTGGGCATCGCCGTTTTTCAATGCCGCCGACAAAGCGACAATCTTGAAGAAAGCTTCCAGTGCGTGCTTGAGTAATGAGGGCGAAACAAACGCCTTGATCTGCCGTGCGACTCCTTCGTAAGAGCCATCGTATTTGGCCTTCGACGGCCAGCCGTTGAGCACGCAAAAGTCTTCGAAACCGAGGTATCCGGTGTCGCTCAAGTCAAAACGCTCGATGACGAGAAATTTGCCATGCTCGCTGAGTTCGAAATGCGGCACGTCGAGGCCACAAAGTTGCGCAGCGCGCAGGCAGAAATATTCGTTGGTTGCCAGCTCGGGATACTCTTCGGCACGGAAGGCTTTGACCAGATGAGTCGAGCCTCGGTGCATCAGTCGGTCTATTGCAGCGGCACTGTCACGCACCAATACTTTGGGCTGCACGCCTGAAACCCCGGAATACTGCCCGTAAGTCTGCAAAAGATCCTCGAACAAACCTTGCGCTCCGTCATTAACCAACAACTCAGCGAGCGAGGTTTCAGGTGGACGATCAGTTGTCGATGCGCTCGCGATCGAAAGACGCCCGAGTTGATGCGGGCCGACGATACTTAGTAAAGCGAAGTCATCGAAGCCGCGCACGGCTTTGCTGAAACGCCGGACCAACTCATCGCGCAACGCACCTTCAGGAAGATTCATCTCGAATATCGGATGAATGCCGCGTTCACAACCATAACTTTCCAGGCGTGTCGGCATGGTCAGCGAAACGGCATTTTCATCAATCGCATCGTCCCGATAGCTGAACACGCTGTCGACATCTGCGTGCCCGCGCCCCAATCTTCCAACCTCATGGCCGCCGACGCAGACCTGCAAGCGGTCCAATGCCTCAGCCATGGAAGTTCACCTTGCGCAGCGTGTCGAGTGTCGGCCGTCGAGAGGCGCGGGGGATTGCGGCCAATTCGTAGCCGAATCCGTTAAGAATCGCTTCGACTTTACGCAGACCGATTTCCGAGATTGTGTTGTTTTCAATCCCCGAGATTGTTGCGCGGCTCATGCCGTATTGCTGCGCCAAAGCTTGCTGGGACAGCTTTTCAGCCTTACGCAAGCTTCTGATCAACTCGCCAATTTTTTCCATCACCGCCCCAAATGCATTGCTTACAATGCAAATCCACCAAAAGAATTTAATTGCATCATCAACAATGCAATTAAATGAGCTTAGCGTAGATGGTCAGCCATCGCTAACGTCTTAACACCGCCCCTCAAACCCCAACTCAAACACCGTCCCCGCCACATCACTACTCACCCGCACCTGCCCGCCATGCAACTGCATGATCGACTGCACTATCGCCAGCCCCAACCCGCCCGAATCCCCCGGTTCAGCACGCGAGGGATCGACGCGATAAAAGCGGTCGAACAGCTTGCCCAGATGCTCCGGCGGGATAACCGGGCCGTGGTTGTGTACTTGCAGCCAGCACATACCCGGTTCATCGCGGCGGCGCAGGCTGATCAGGGTGCCGGGGTCGGCATGGCGTACGGCGTTGGCCAACAGGTTGCCGAGGGCGCGCTGCAGCAGTTGCTGGTCGGCGGGCAATTCGCCGTGCATGCGGTTTTGCAGTTGGAGATCGCGGTCATCGGCCAGGGCTTCGAAGTAATCGCAGAGCTCGTCGCCAACGCTGCGCAAGTCCAGTGTTTGCAGATTGAGCGCGCGTTCGGCCTGTTCGGCGCGGGCGAGGAACATCAGGTTCTCGGCCATGCGCTTGAGCCGTTCGAACTCTTCCATGTTTGAGGCCAGCACTTCCTGATACTCGGCCGTGCTGCGCGGATGGTTCAGGGCCTGGCCGTTGCTGGCCAGCAAAGTGTGCAACGGCGTGCGGATTTCGTGGGCGAGGTCGGCGGAGAACTGCGACAGGCGCTGCACGCTGTCGTCCAGCCGTGCCAGCATGGCGTTGAGCGCGTGCACCGGCTCGCGCAATTCGGTCGGCGTGCCCTCGGTGGGCAGGCGTCGGTCGAGACTGCGCAGATCGATGCTGCGCACCGCTTGACTCAACTGATGCAACGGTTGCAATCCCCGGCGCAACAACAGCAAGCCCAAGGCAAAGGCGAGCAATGCGCCGAGGCCAACAGACAGATACAGGCGCAGGCGATAACTGCCGAGCATCTGTTCGCGCTCGCTGAGCACTTTGCCGGCGATCACCGTCAGGGCTTCACCGTTGGGGCCTTGGGCCTGGCCGGACAGCAAGGCCAGTTCGGCGCCGTCGCTGGACTGCCAGGTGAGCACGTCGCGGCGCTGCGGCATTTGTTCTCGCGCTAATGCATGGAGCACCGGCAATTCGCGCTGACGCGGGTTGATCGCGATCACGCTGGAGCCGTCCGCCCGGCGCACCAGCAGCAGACTGTCGAGATTGCCGAGCATGTTCTGATACAACCGTGGCCGCGCCTGCAAGGCGTCGAGGCTGTCGCTGTCAGCGAGCAAGGCGCGCACTTGTTCCAGGCGACCGAGCAGGGCCATGTCGTCACGAAAGGCCAATTCCGAGGCCAGCGAGCGGTAGAGAAAAACGCCGATTGCGCTGAGTACCAGCGCGCAGACCACGGCGAAGGCCAGAGCCAATCGCCAGGCGATCGATTTACTCCACATCGTCCGGCGCTTCCAGCTGATAACCGACGCCACGCACGGTGTGGATAAGTTTCGGCATGTACGGGTCGTCGACCTTGGCGCGCAAACGCCGGACTGCGACTTCGACCATGTTGGTGTCGCTGTCGAAATTCAGGTTCCACACCTGCGAAGCGATCAGCGTGCGCGAGAGCACTTCGCCTTGGCGGCTGGCGAGCAATTGCAACAGGGCAAACTCTTTGTTGGTCAGGGCAATGCGCTGGCCGCCGCGACTGACCCGGCGGCGCAGCACGTCGATCTCCAGATCAGCGATGTTGTACGACTCGGCTTCGCGCAGCGGCCCGCGTCGCAGCAGCGTGCGCACCCGCGCGAGCAGTTCGGCGAAAGCGAAGGGTTTGAGCAGGTAATCATCGGCGCCCAGTTCCAGCCCACGAACGCGGTCTTCGATAGCGTCCTTGGCGGTGAGAAACAGCACCGGTGTGGCGCCGCGCTGGCGGATCAGTTGCAACAATTGCCAGCCGTTCAGACCCGGGAGCATCACGTCGAGGATGATCAGGTCGTATTCCTGCTGCTCGATAAAATAGCGGCCGTCGAGGCCATTGAGCGCCACATCCACGGCGAAACCCGACTCGCCCAGGCCCTTGGCGAGGAAGTTGGCGGTTTTGGCTTCATCTTCTACGACCAGCAAACGCATGGCACACCTCGATTGATCAGGCACACAGGCTAGGCGTGTTCGGCGCCGTTGCCCATTACAAACTTGTAATCCGCCTGACGGGGTTCTGACGAAGTGCGCCGGTTAAGGTGCAGACCTTCCCATTCGGAGCCTGCACATGACCGTCAAATACCTTGTCGCCAGCCTGATCCTCGGCCTCAGCGGCGCAGCAAGTGCCACGCCAGAACTGCCGCGCCACGCCGATCTCGACCTGAAAACCGCACGCTGGCTGGCGGACAAGGCGATGAGCAGTTGCACCGGCACGGTGTCGGTACTCGACCGTGGCGGTAACTTGCTGGTGACGTTGCGTGGTGACGGCGTCGGGCCGCACAACACCGCCGCCAGCCAACGCAAGGCCTACACCGCGCTGTCGACCAAGACCCCAACGCGGCTGTTCGCCGAGCGCGCCCGCAGCAACCCGGAAACCGCCAACCTCAACACCCTCGATGAATTGCTTTTGCTCGGCGGCGGTATCCCGCTGTTCGCCGGCAGCGAACTGGTCGGCGCCATGGGCGTGGCCGGTTCCGGCGGCGGTGAGCAAGACGAAAACTGCGCCCGCGCCGCCGCCGACAAAGCCGGCCTGACCATCACCCGTTCCCACTAAGGAGATCCACCATGACGACCCTGCGCATGACCCTCGCCGCCCTCGGCCTGAGCGCTGTTTCCAGCCTGACGATGGCCGCCGGCAATCCGCTGAGCGTGCACGTGCTCAACCTGGAAAACGGCCTGCCGTCACCGGGCATCAACGTCACCCTGGAAAAACACGTCGGCGAAAACTGGCAGCCACTGGCCCAGGGCACCACCAACGAGCAAGGGCGGATCGCCGAGCTGTTCCCGGCCAAACAGCCATTCGAAGCCGGTGAATACCGCGTGGTGTTCAAGACCGGCGAGTATTACCAAAAGATCAAGCATGAGACGTTCTTCCCGGAAATTCCGGTGATCTTTCAGGTCAAGCAGACCGATCAGCACTACCACATCCCGCTGCTGCTGAGCCCGTACGGTTTCTCGACCTATCGTGGTTCCTGATCCAGACCCCGATTCCCTGTGGGAGCGAGCCTGCTCGCGAAGGCGTTGTATCAGTCGACATCATCATTGAATGACCCACCGCTTTCGCGAGCAGGCTCGCTCCCACATTGGGATTTCAGGCGCCCGTCAAATCGTGGCCAAGGCCCGCAATCGCGCGCTATCGAGGATTTCGATCTCGCCGTAAGCCAGACCGATAACCCCCTGCCCCTGCAGATCCTTGAGGATCTGATTGGTGGTCTGCCGCGACAGCGACAGCATCGCTGCCAACTGCTCCTGCGGTAGCTGCAGCGTCCGGCGTGGTGCGTCGAGTTCGCCGTAGCCTTCGGCGATCATCAGCAAGCGATGAGCCAAGCGCGCCGGGGCTGGCAGCAGGCTCAACTGTTCGAGATTGATGAAAGCGAGGCGCAACTTGTGGCTCATCAGCAGCGCCAGATGCCGCCAATATTGCGGCTGTTCGTCGAGCAGTTTGAGCAATGCCGCTTGTGGAATATTCAGCAAGGTACACGGCCCGACTGCATAGGCATCATGGGTGCGTGGCTGGCCGTCGAACAGGCAGATTTCGCCGAACCAGTGCGGCGCCTCCACCAGACTCAACAACGCCTCCTTGCCCTGCTCGCTGACTGCGCCGATGCGCACGGCGCCATCAAGCACTGCGTACAGACCGCACGGGGCATCGCCGCGCTGGAACAGCCGCTGCCCCGGCGTGAGCCGCCGCTCTCGAGCCAGCGCCAGCAGGCTATCCTGAAAGGACGCCGGCAGATGACTGAACCACTGGCCGCTGAGCAACCGTGCACGAATTTGCATAACCACTCCTGGAGTGTCGCCTGCCCGACAGAACGAACGCCGATCCCGAGGGATGATGCATTCAACCATACTGGAGGAACAACAATGAAAAGCCTCGTCGACCACCTCAGTCAATACGCCGCCTACCACCGCGACCCGCGCAACATCGTCAGCCACTTTATCGGCATTCCGCTGATCGTGGTGGCGGTTGCTGTTCTGCTGTCGCGGCCGGAGTGGTCGCTGGGCGGGTTGTGGGTATCTCCCGCCGTCGTCGTGGCGCTGGCGTCGGCGTGGTTTTACCTGCGTCTGGAGTTGAAGCTCGGCGTGTTGATGACGCTGCTGATGGGCCTGTCGGTGTGGGCCGGGCATGCACTGGCGCAGCAAAGCACCCTGGTCTGGTTGAGCAGCGGCCTGGCGATGTTCGTGATTGGCTGGGTGATCCAGTTTGTCGGGCATCACTATGAAGGGCGCAAACCGGCGTTTGTCGATGACATCAGCGGGCTGATTGTCGGGCCGCTGTTCGTTGTGGCTGAGTTGGCGTTTCTGCTGGGGATGCGGCAGGAGTTGAAAGCGCAGATTGAAGCGCGGGCAGGGGTGGTGCGAGTCAATCCGAATCGCAAAGCAGCGGCTTAGGCCGCTTGAAAGATCGCAGCCTTCGGCAGCTCCTACAGTTGGAATGCGTTCCCCTGTAGGAGCTGCCGAAGGCTGCGATCTTTTGCTTTTAGAGGTTGGCGACTTTCTGCCAGACCTTGGGTTTGAAAAACAGGGTTTCACCCTTGGCCAAGCCGATCAGGCTGTCGTGGTCTTTCACCACTTCCGCCTCAATCAAATCCGCCTGCCCTTCGACCTTCAGCGTCACCCGCGTGGTCGCGCCCAGTGGACGGATATCGCGCACCTCGGCAGCGTGGTGATCTTCCAGCTCATGTCTGGACAACGACACTTCGTGCGGGCGGAACAGCACATGGTTGTCATCGCTCAGCAGCAGGCGGTTCGAGTCACCAAGGAAGTGATAAACGAAATCGCTGGCCGGGTTTTCGTAGACGTCGCCCGGTGAGCCGATCTGCTCGATCACGCCCTTGTTCATCACCACGATACGGTCGGCGACTTCCATTGCTTCTTCCTGGTCGTGGGTCACGAACACCGAAGTCAGGTTGATGTCTTCGTGCAGCCGCGCCAGCCAGCGCCGCAGTTCCTTGCGCACCTTGGCGTCGAGGGCGCCGAACGGCTCGTCGAGCAGCAGTACTTTCGGTTCCACCGCGAGGGCACGAGCCAAGGCGATGCGCTGACGTTGACCACCGGACAACTGCTCCGGATAGCGATCCGACAGCCAGTCCAGTTGCACCATGTTCAGCAGTTCGTGGACCTTGGCCGCGATCTGGCTTTCGCTCGGACGCTGGTTTTTCGGTTTCATGCGCAGGCCGAACGCGACGTTGTCGAACACCGTCATGTGGCGGAACAAGGCGTAATGCTGGAACACGAAACCGACGTTGCGATCCCGCACATCGTGGCCGGAAACGTCTTCGCCGTGAAAGACGATGTTGCCCTGATCTGGGGTTTCCAGACCGGCGATAATGCGCAGCAAGGTGGTCTTGCCGCAGCCCGAAGGGCCCAGCAGCGCGACCAGCTCACCGCTCTGGATATCCAGGCTGATGTTGTCCAGCGCCTTGAACGCATTGAAATTCTTGCTGACGTTACGCACTTCGATCGACATGAATTATTCCTCCGCGGCGCTGGCGCGCAGGCGGTTGATACGGTTTTCGCTCCACTGCTTGAGCAGCAGGATGAAGAGCGCCAGGATCAGCAACAGGCTCGCCACGGCGAACGCGGCCACGTGGTTGTATTCGTTGTAGAGGATCTCGACGTGCAGCGGCAAGGTGTTGGTCACCCCGCGAATGTGCCCGGAAACCACCGACACCGCACCGAACTCGCCCATGGCCCGCGCGGTACACAGCACCACGCCATAAATCAGGCCCCACTTGATGTTCGGCACGGTGACGTGCCAGAACATCTGCCAGCCATTGGCGCCGAGCAGACGCGCGGCTTCTTCCTCCTGGGTGCCTTGTTCCTGCATCAGCGGAATCAGTTCACGGGCCACGAACGGCACGGTGACGAAAATTGTCGCCAGGACAATGCCCGGCAGGGCGAAGACGATCTGGATGTCGTGATCCTGCAGCCACGGCCCGAACAGGCCCTGGGCACCGAACATCAGCACGTACACCAGACCGGCGATCACCGGCGACACCGAGAACGGCAGGTCGATCAGCGTCACCAGCATGCTCTTGCCACGGAACGAGTATTTGCTCACGCACCACGCCGCACTGACGCCGAACACCAGGTTCAGCGGCACCGAGATCAGCACGGCAATCACCGTCAGTTTCAGCGCCGACAGCGCGTCCGGTTCAAAGATCGCGGTGAAGAACGCGCCAAGGCCATTCTTCAAACCCTGCGATACGACGATGAACAGTGGCAGCAGGAGAAACAGGAAAAAGATCAGCCAGCCAAGACCGATCAGGACTCTGCGCGAAGTGGCGCTGCCACGCCGCGCAGCGTTGGCCGAAGAGGCGGCCGCAATAGACGATTGGGACATGTTCGCGCCTCCTTATGGGGTTTCGATGCGCCGCTGCAGCAAGTTGATCAGCAGCAACAGGACGAAGGAAACCACCAGCATCAGCACGCCGATGGAGGTGGCACCGGTGTAATCGTACTGGTCGAGTTTGACCATGATCAGCAGCGGCAGGATTTCGGTTTTCATCGGCATGTTGCCGGCGATGAAGATCACCGAACCGTACTCGCCGACACCACGGGCGAACGCCAGAGCGAAACCGGTCAACCACGCCGGCAGCAGCGCCGGCAGCAGAATGTGGCGGAACACCTGTAATGGTTTAGCACCGAGGCAGGCAGCCGCCTCTTCGACTTCACGGGGAATATCAGCCAGCACCGGCTGCACCGTGCGTACCACAAACGGCAGGGTTACGAAGGTCAGTGCGAGGGTAATGCCCAGCGGTGTGTAGGCGATCTTGAAACCGAGGTCGGCGGCGAACTGCCCGACCAGACCGGTCGGCGTGTACAGCGCCGTCAGCGCGATGCCGGCGACGGCTGTAGGCAGGGCGAAAGGCAGATCGATCATCGCGTCGATCACCTTGCGTCCGGGGAAGGTGTAGCGCACCAGCACCCAGGCCAGCAACGTGCCGATGATGCCGTTGATGATCGCCGCGCACAGTGCGGTGCCGAAGCTCAGCTTCAACGCCGCCAGCACCCGCGGTGCGGAGATGATCGTCCAGAACTGATCCCAGGTCAGCTGGGCGGCGTGGACGAACATCGCTGCCAGCGGGATAAGCACAATCAGGCTGAGGTACACCAAGGTGTAACCCAGCGTCAGCCCGAAGCCGGGTATGACGGGGGAGATACGACGCGACATAAAAGTCCTTGGTTAAAAGCATTCCGCTGAACGCACCAATGTGGGAGCAAGCTTGCTTGCGAAGAGGGAGTATCAGCCAACTCTACGTCGTCTGACACTGCGCTTTCGCGAGCAAGCTCGCTCCCACATTTTCCGCGCCTGGCTTCAGGCTTGATGTGTGGCTGAAGTCAGATTACTGCGCCTGATAAATCTGGTCGAACACGCCACCGTCGTTGAAGAATTTCGGCTGCGCGGATTTCCAGCCGCCGAAGTCCTTGTCGATGGTCACCAGCTCCAGTTTCGGGAACTGCTGGGCGTACTTGGCGGCCACGTCCTTGTCACGTGGACGATAGAAGTTTTTCGCAGCAATTTCCTGGCCGGCCGGGCTGTACAGGTGCTTGAGATAGGCTTCGGCGATCTGCGCGTTGCCCTTCTTCTCGGCATTCTTGTCGACCACGGCCACTGGTGGTTCGGCGAGGATCGACAGCGAAGGTACGACGATATCGAACTTGTCGGCGCCGCCGTCTTCTTTCAGCGCCAGGAACGCTTCGTTTTCCCAGGCCAGCAACACATCGCCCTGACCGTTGTTGACGAAGGTGATGGTCGAACCACGCGCACCGGTGTCGAGGATCGGCACGTGCTTGAACAGGGTTTGCACGTATTCCTTGGCCTTGGCTTCATCACCGCCGTTGGCTTTCAGGCCATAGGCCCACGCGGCGAGGAAGTTCCAGCGCGCGCCACCCGAGGTTTTCGGGTTTGGCGTGATCACCGAGACGTCATTCTTGACCAGATCGCCCCAGTCCTTGATGCCTTTCGGGTTGCCCTTGCGCACCAGGAACACGATGGTCGAGGTGTACGGCGTGCTCGCTTCCGGCAGACGCTTCTGCCAGTCGGCCGGCAGGGTCTTGCCGAGCTTGGCGATTTCATCGATGTCGCCGGCCAGGGCCAAGGTCACCACGTCAGCGCGCAGACCGTCGATCACCGCACGACCCTGCTTGCCCGAACCGCCATGGGATTGCTGGATTTTCACCGTGTCGCCGGCATGATCCTTCTGCCAGAACTTGATGAATTCGGCGTTGTATTCCTGATACAGCTCGCGCGTCGGGTCATACGACACGTTGAGCAGCTCGTAATCCTTGGCAACGGCGGAACCGGCAAACACGGCACTGGCCAGCGCGGCCAAAGCGTAACGGCGAATCGACGACATGGTGAAAGCTCCTGGAATTCCTGGTGGTGGCTTTTTCTTATGTATTGCGGAAATTGTGGTGCCGTTTCAAACATCGCAGCCTGCGGCAGCTCCTGCGCACAGCCCCCTGTAGGAGCTGCCGCAGGCTGCGATCTCTTGACCTTCAGCTCAGCCCGGTTGTTTGCCCGGTTGCTGCAAACGGAATTTCTCTTTGCGTTCGATCTGTACGACTTGCGCGTTGTGCACAGTGATCTCCACCGCGCCGAACCGCAGATCGCGCAGGGCGCTCTGGATTTCACGCAAGATGGTGCTTTCGTCCTGACCGTCAACGCTGCGAAGGGATGCGCTCATGGTGCTGCTCCTTTGAAGGGGTTTTGCCTGGCAGTGGGCGGCACTGCGTTCGGCGTGGGAGCAATATAAGAGAGGCACGGATATTCTTAAAAAGACTATTTAAGAATGTTTATATAACCAGAAATGTTTATCTGCCCGCACAAGGGGTTGCAGCCTGTAAAAGCAAAAAATCGCAGCCTGCGTCAGCTCCTGCACCGGCCCCTGTAGGAGCTGCCGAAGGCTGCGATCTTTCGCTCTTTCAACCAATCACAGGTGCTCTGGCCCAATCGATATCCTGCACTGGCACCGGTCGCCCAAACCAATACCCCTGCCCCAGATCACACGCCTGCCCGCGCAAAAACGCCGCCTGCTCAACCTGCTCGATCCCCTCGGCGTGCACCTGCATGCCCATGCTCCGCGCCAGCGCGATGATCACCCGGACAATCGCCACGTCATCCTCGTCCCAGGGCAACCCGGCAACGAAGCCCTGATCGATCTTGAGTTTCTGCACCGGCAGGCGCTTGAGCCGCAGCAGCGAGGAATAGCCGGTGCCGAAATCATCGATGGCCAAGCGCACACCCAGCTCACGCAAACGGTGCATTTGTTCCAGCGCCACTTCCGGATCGTCCATCACCGCGCTTTCGGTGACTTCCAGTTCCAGATAGCCCGGATCCAGTCCCGTGTCGTGCAGCACCTGCGCCACCTGCTGGTACAACTCGCGCCGTGCGAACAACCGCGACGAGACATTCACCGCGACGAACGACAGCACCAAGCCGCTTTGCTGCCATTGGCACATCTGCCGACAAGCCTGCTGCATCACCCAGGCATCGATGTCGGCGATCAGACCGGTGCGCTCGGCAATCGGAATGAATTCCGCCGGCGACACCAGGCCGCGCTGTGGATGCTGCCAGCGCACCAGTGCCTCGACGCCGATCAGACGGCTGCTGTGCAGGTCATGCACCGGTTGGTAATAAACGCGCAATTCCTGCTGCTCCAGCGCGCGGCGCAGTTCGAAGGCGATTTCGACCCGTTGCTGGGCGTGTGCGGTCAGCTCTTCGGTGTACAGCGCGTAACCGTTGCGCCCGCTGCTTTTGGCCTTGAACAGCGCGCTGTCGGCGTTGCGCAGCAACTGCTCGGCGCTCAAGGCATCGCTGGGAAACAGGCTGATGCCGATACTGGCGTTGATAAACAGTTGATTGCCGTCAATCAGCAGCGGCTCCTTGAACGCGTCCAGAATCCGCTGCGCCAATGCCGCCGCCTGCGCAGGCTGGGGACAACTTTCCGCGAGCACCGCGAACTCGTCTCCACCCAGCCGCGCCAAGGTGATGCCGGGGCCGACCAGCTCCTGCAAACGCTTCGCCACCGCTTTGAGCAAGCGGTCGCCGACGTTGTGCCCGAGGCTGTCGTTGATCATCTTGAAGTGATCCAGATCGAGCATCAGCAGCGCGCAGCCACGCTTGTGCGTCTGCGCCGACGCCAGCGCCTGCTCGGCGCGATCGCTGAACAGCAGGCGATTGGGCAGATCGGTCAACGGATCGTGATGCGCCAGGTGTTTGAGCTCGGACTCGGAATCCTTGATCGCACTGATGTCGGAGAACACCGCCACGTAATGGCTGAGCCGGCCGAAATCATCGTGAATCACCCGGATCGTCTGCCACTGCGGATAAATCTCGCCGGTCTTGCGCCGGTTCCAGATCTCGCCACTCCATTCACCTTCGGCCTCGAGGGTGGCGAACATCGCCTGATAGAACCCCGGCGGATGGTGGCCGGACTTGAACAAGCTCGGCTGCTGGCCGATCACCTCGTCACGCCGATAACCGGTGATTTCGATGAAGGCGCGGTTGACGTGGACGATCAAGCCCCGGTGATCGGTGACCAGCACGCCTTCGCGAGTGCAGTCGAAAACGGCGGCCGCCTGACGCAAGCGCTCGCGGTCGGTGTGGCGCTCGTGCAAATGAGCACCAATTCCGAGCAACCGACCCAGACGCGCCCGCGCGAGAAAAATCAGCCCGGCGCTGACCGCTGCCAGCAGATAACCGTTGATCAGTTGCCAACGGGCCAGCTCAATGGAGTCATCGAAGAACTTGCTTGATAAATGATCAGTTACTTGCAGCCACACGGCGGCCAGCACGAGATAGAGCAGCGCTGCACGCAAGGCATCGCGGTAAGTCGCAGGCATTCGGTCGTCCATGTCCCTACAAAAAGGTTGGAATTATAGGTCAAGAAACATTCAGCGACTTCTTATCTGAAAGGGCGACTGGTTTTATCTGTGTGCTTAGTGATAATGCAACGGCTGTTTTTATCTTTATCGAGGGCCCTATAGCCTATGTGGTACGAAGGTTTTCTTGGCTTGTCGGCCTGGTCACTGGTCGCGGTCACCCTGCTGATGACCCATGTGACGATTGTTGCCGTCACGGTCTATCTGCACCGTTATTCGGCCCACCGCTCGCTCGAGCTGAATGCGGGCCTGAAGCACTTTTTCCGTTTCTGGCTGTGGCTGACCACGGCGCAGAACACCCGCGAGTGGACCGCCATCCACCGCAAACACCACGCCAAATGCGAAACCGAAGATGACCCGCACAGCCCGGTGATCAAGGGTCTGTCCACGGTGCTGCGCACCGGTGCCGAGCTGTACCGCAGCGAAGCACAGAACCCGGAAACCCTGCGCATCTACGGCAAGAACTGCCCGGAAGACTGGATCGAACGCAACCTCTACAGCCGCTATCCGCTGCTGGGCGTGGCGATCATGGGTGTTATTGATCTACTGCTGTTCGGCACGATCGGCATCACCATCTGGGCGATCCAGATGATGTGGATTCCGGTGTGGGCCGCTGGCGTCATCAACGGCCTGGGCCATGCTGTCGGCTATCGCAATTTCGAATGCCGTGACGCGGCGACCAATCTCGTGCCGTGGGGCATCCTGATCGGCGGCGAAGAACTGCACAACAACCATCACACCTACCCCAACTCGGCCAAGCTGTCGGTGAAGAAGTGGGAATTCGACCTCGGCTGGGCGTGGATCAAGGTCTTCTGCTTCCTGCGCCTGGCCAAGGTGCAGCGAATCGCGCCAATCGCCCACCGCGTCGAAGGCAAAGGCAGCCTCGACATGGACACTGCCATGGCGATCCTCAACAACCGCTTCCAGATCATGGCCCAGTACCGCAAATTGGTGATCGGCCCGCTGGTCAAGCAGGAGCTGGCCAAGGTCGATCACTCGGTGCGCCACCAGTTCCACCGGGCCAAACGCCTGCTGTCGCGGGAAACCAGCCTGCTGGAAGACCGTCATCACCTGCGCATCCAGACCATGCTCGAACACAGCCAGGCGCTGAAAGTCATTTACGAAAAACGCCTGGCCCTGCAGCAGATCTGGGTCAAGACCAGCTCCAATGGCCACGACATGCTCGCTGCCATCAAGGAATGGATTCACGAGGCCGAGGCCAGTGGCATCCAGTCGTTGCGTGATTTTGCCGATCAGCTGAAAACCTACTCGCTGCGTCCTGCGGCGGTCTGATCCGGCACTGGCTGCGATCTTCTGATTCCGAGAATCAAGAGATCGCAGCCTCGTTGCACTCGTCAGCTCCTACAGCTCGCCGCCTGGCGGGACTCGGTAATGGCCGGGAACTTCGCCGAAAATCCCCTATCTCAAAGACACTTCGCCATCTCCGGCGGGTTGTCCTGTGGCCGTTGTCGACATTGCGGCGCGCCCTTTGAGATCTGTGCCGATGGTCAACAACAACCAGAAAGACACATCCTTCACCCAATGGCCCGAGGCCGCGCAAACGCTGATGGCGCTGATGCACGCGCAGGGTGAAGTCGCGCGTCTGAGTGAACGCGAACAGTTGATCAGTTCGCTGCTGGTCAGCGTCAACGCCGTGCTCTGGGCCTTCAACTGGGAAACCCGGCAGGTGCTGTACGTCAGCCCGGCGTATGAACGAATCTTCGGCCGTTCCGCCGCGCTGTTGCTGGCTGACTACAACCAGTGGCGTGACAGCATTTATCCCGATGATCTGGAGTACGCCGAACAGAGTCTTGCCGAAGTCCTGCACCGAGGTGCGGTGGAAGATCGCGAGTACCGCATCATCGCCGCCGATGGCCAGGTGCGCTGGCTCAGCGACAAATGCTTTATCAATCGCCAGGACGAGCCCGGGCAGCCGGTGATCATCGTCGGCATCGCCGAAGACATCACCGACAAAAAGCACATGGAAACCGAGCTGCAACGCTTGGCCACAACCGACGTGCTGACGCAAAGCAGCAATCGCCGCCACTTCTTCGAATGTGCCCACCGCGAATTCGCCGAGGCTCGCCGCCAAGGCACACCGCTGGCGTTCCTGCTGCTGGACATCGATGATTTCAAAGTAATCAACGACAGTTACGGCCATCCGGAAGGCGACAACGTCCTGCAACGGATCGCCGAATGCGGGCGCGGCTCATTGCGCCGTGGCGACCTGTTCGGGCGGATTGGCGGTGAGGAATTCGCTGCGGTGTTCCCCGGCTGTGCGCCGGAGATGGCCGTGCAAGTGGCGGAGCGACTGCAGCAGGAAATCCAGCGACTGCGCTTCGACCACGACGGCCAGCCGTTCAGCATCACCGTGAGCCAGGGCCTGACCAACCTCACCGACGAAGACAAGAGCCTCGACAGCCTGTTCGCCCGCGCGGATGCGGCAATGTACGAGGCGAAACGTCAGGGCAAGAACCGGATTATTGCGGCCTGATCCGGTTTTCACGCCTGGTGCTGTACCTGTGGGAGCGAGCCTGCTCGCGAAAGCATTCTGTCAATGCACTCAAAGCTGAATGACACACCGCCTTCGCGAGCAGGCTCGCTCCCACATTGACTGGCGGTGACATCTGTTTATTTGCGCATCCGCATCAACTCCGGCAAGCCGATCTTGAGCAACCGCGCCGTCCGGCTCTTCGCCAGTTCCTCGACGCCTTCATGCTCGGTCAGCCGTGCCATCTGCGCCGCCATATTCATCACCAGCGCCTCGCGACTGTAAACGCCACCACCGAGCTGGTAGACCGAAGCAATCAACTCGCGCAACTCCAGCGGGAGCCGCCAGCGAGTTCTCAATGCCGAGCCGTAAGAAGCGGCAAACTTCGCCAACGCTTCACCGACCTCCTCCAGCTCGTCCAGCTCGCCGCCGGCCTGTTGCCATTCCTTCAAGCAGCGCAGCAGCGCCAGATCGCCGAGCCGATGCAGCATGCCCGCGCAATAGCAGCGCTCCTGATCCAGATCGAGCAAGCGCGCCAGCGTGCGCGCGTATTCCGCCGTGTGCAGTGACAATTCCCAGTAGCGCTCGGCGTAGTCCGCCAGGCATGGATCGCTGAGCCGGGCGCTGCGTTTGAGCGCCAGCCCGAGAATCAGGTTCATGCTCTGCCCGGTGCCGAGTCGCTGCAACGCCTGCGCCAACGTTTGCACTGGCGCGCCATGGTGCTGCGCAGCACTGTTGGCGGCCGCGATCAGTACCGCGGTGATCTGCGGATCGGTGCGAACCTCTTCCTCCAGCAGTCTCAGGTCCAGCCCTTGGGGATTGAGGCTGCGCTTGATCGCCACCTGTACGTCGGTCATCAGCGGCGCGCCATCGGCCTGCTCGCGACGCCGTTCCAGAAACACCGACAGGGTCATGCCCGGCGCCAGTGCCGACACTTCGCAGACCACGGCTTCGCCGGCGTTGAGCAGCAAACCCTGCAAGCGCTCGGTCAGGCATTCCATGTTCAACGGTTTGGTGAGGTACGCGGTCGGCGCCAGCGGAATCGCTTCGCGCACGCTGGCGCTGTCGTTGCGGCTGCTCATCAGAATGAACGGCAGCGGCGGATTGCGTTTGCGCTGGCGCACACTGCGCAGCACATGCAGTCCATCGATGCCGGGTAGCTCCCAATCGACGATGGCCAGGTCATACGGCACCTCGCCAAGCAACGACAGCGCTTGCTGGCCATCGGCGCACAGATCCAGGCGCGCATCGCAGCGCACGTTGAGCAGCACTTGTTTGAGCAGGTCGCGAGACCAGGGGTCGGCCTCGGCAATCAGCACCCGGGGTACGGCGGGTAAATCAACGGCAGTCATGCGCGCTCTCCTTGCAATGCCTGAACCTTAGCCAATGCCGGCCATTCGTTACAGCGCAAACGCGACCGATGTGTTTCAAGGGGCGTAAAAAAACCCGCCGAAGCGGGTTTTTGTCGAGCAGGTCACACCAACGAATCAGAGCTCGGAGAAGCACTCTTCGATGATCGCCAGGCCTTTGTCCAGTTGCTCGTCCGGCGAAGTCAGCGGGACCAGCACGCGCAGTACGTTACCGTAAGTGCCGCAGGACAGCAGGATCAGGCCCTTGTCACGCGCCTTGGCCACTACAGCTGCCACCGCAGTCGGGTTTGGCTTGTGGCTGTCGCCGTTTTCGAACAGCTCGACCGCGATCATCGCGCCCAGCGCGCGCACTTCACCGATCACCGGGTACTTGGCCTGAATGGCCTTCAGGCCGGTAACCAGACGCTCGCCGACAGCCTTGCAGCGGTCCAGCAATTGCTCTTCTGCGAACACTTCCATCACCGCCAGCGCAGCGGCGCAAGCGATCGGGCTACCGGCGTAGGTGCCGCCGAGGCCGCCCGGGGCGATGGCGTCCATGTACTCGGCCTTGCCGCACACGCCGGCCAGCGGGAAACCGCCAGCGATGGACTTGGCGAAGGTGGTCAGGTCGGCGGCAACGCCCATCTGCTCCATGGCGAAGAAAGTGCCGGTACGGCCAGCGCCGGTCTGCACTTCGTCAGCGATCAGCAGAATGCCGTGCTGGTCGCACAGCGCGCGCAGACGCTTCATGAATTCTTTCGGCGCGACGTAGAAACCACCCTCACCCTGAACAGGTTCGATGATGATCGCGGCGATGTCTTTCGGCTCGGCGTCGTTCTTGAAGATGCGTTCGATGGAGGCGATCGAATCGTCGATGCTCACGCCGTGCAGTTCGTTCGGGTACAGCGCGCGGAAGATGCCGCCTGGCATCAGGCCCATGCCAGCGGAGTACGGCACGACTTTACCGGTCAGGCCCAGGGTCATCATGGTGCGACCGTGGTAAGCGCCGGTGAAAGCGATCACGCCAGCGCGGCCGGTGGCGGCACGGGCGATCTTCACGGCGTTTTCCACTGCTTCGGAACCGGTGGTGACCAGCAGGGTTTTCTTGGCGAAATCACCCGGCACCTTGGCGTTGATTTTTTCGCACAGCTCAACGTACGGCTCATAGGCCAGCACCTGGAAGCAGGTGTGGGTCAGCTTGTTCAGTTGTTCGGTTACGGCAGCGATGATTTTCGGGTGCACGTGGCCGGTGTTCAGTACCGCGATACCGCCGGCGAAGTCGATGAACTCGCGACCTTCAACGTCGGTCACGGTGGCGTTCTTTGCCGACTCGGCGAAGATCGGATGAATCTGGCCAACACCGCGTGGAACAGCTGCGGTACGGCGGGCCATCAGTTCAGCGTTAGTCTTGCTCATTACAGTCCTCATTCGCCGCTCATCGGGCGGCGTGGCTCAAGGATGAAGCGGGAGGAATCGGCGGTGGCAGCATGCGATGATCGACTGCCACGGCGTTCCCGGCCGCAGAGAAAATTCCGTTTTGAAACGACGCAAAGGGTCAGCGCTCTCGTGCCCTTTGCGTTTGCAGCGATCCCATTCCCGGCTTAGATGCCCAGGCAGAGGTATTTGATTTCCAGGTAATCTTCGATGCCGTACTTGGAACCTTCACGGCCCAGGCCCGAGGCCTTGATGCCGCCGAACGGCGCGACTTCGTTGGAGATCAGCCCGGTGTTGACGCCGACCATGCCATATTCCAGCGCTTCGGCGACACGGAACACACGGCCGAGGTCGCGTGCGTAGAAATACGAGGCGAGACCGAATTCGGTGTCGTTGGACATGGCGATCACTTCCGCTTCGTCTTTGAAGCGGAACAGCGGCGCCAGCGGCCCGAAGGTTTCTTCCTTGGCCACGGCTGCGTTTTCCGGCACGTTGGTAAGGATGGTCGGTTCGAAGAAGTTGCCTTCCATCGCCTTGCCGCCGGCCAGTACGGTCGCACCTTTGCTCACGGCGTCAGCGATGTGTTCCTGAACCTTGGCCACGGCTTTTTCGTCGATCAACGGGCCGGTGGTGGTGCCATCTTCCAGACCGTTGCCGATCTTCAGTTTGGCCACAGCCACTTTCAGCTTCTCGGCGAACGCATCGTAGACCGCGTCCTGAATGTACAGACGGTTGGCGCAGACGCAGGTCTGGCCGTTGTTGCGGTACTTGGAAATGATCGCGCCTTCGACGGCCTTATCCAGATCGGCGTCATCGAACACGATGAACGGCGCGTTGCCGCCCAGTTCCAGCGAGACCTTCTTGATGTCCTTGGCGCATTCGGCCATCAACTGACGACCGATTTCGGTCGAGCCGGTGAAGGACAGTTTGCGCACGATCGGGTTGCTGGTCAGCTCGCTGCCGATGTCGCCGGCGCTGCCGGAGACCACGCTGAACACACCCGCCGGAATGCCCGCACGCTGTGCCAGTTCGGCCAGGGCGAAAGCGGAAAATGGAGTTTGCGATGCTGGCTTGAGCACCATGGTGCAACCGGCAGCCAGCGCCGGGCCGGCTTTACGGGTGATCATCGCCGCCGGGAAGTTCCACGGGGTGATCGCGGCAGTGACGCCAATCGGTTGCTTGATCACGATCAGGCGCTTGTCCGGCTGATGGCCCGGAATCACATCACCGTAGATGCGCTTGGCTTCTTCGGCGAACCACTCGATGAACGAAGCGGCGTAAACGATTTCGCCCTTGGCTTCGGCCAGCGGCTTGCCCTGTTCGAGGGTCATCAGGCGCGCGAGATCGTCCTGGTTCTCGATCATCAGTTCGAACCAGCGACGCAGCTTGCCGGCACGCTCCTTGGCGGTCAGTGCACGCCAGGCCGGCAGCGCCTTGTCGGCGGCCTCGATGGCACGGCGGGTTTCAGCGGCGCCCATCTTCGGCACGGTGCCGAGGATTTCGCCGGTGGCGGGGTTGTTGACCTTGATCGTCTGACCGTTGTCCGCATCGACCCAAGCGCCATCGATGAAGGCTTGCTGGCGGAACAACTGGGTGTCTTTAAGCTGCATGTCGGCTTTCCTTAACAGCACCGCGGCCTGCGCGGAGCAAATTATGATTGTAGAAAGGCGCCTCGCAAGGCTGCCGTCAGGGAAATCAGTGAGCGGATTGTGGCGCATCGACAGTGCACGACCGGGCGCACCTGCGCTGCAACATCCCGTCAACGAGCGTTTGAAATCTCAAACGGATCGTAGGTTCAAAGGGGGTAAAGGACAATAGGTCGTTCAAAAAAAAGAACAAAAATGCCGCTTTTCAGATCAACGCACCGAAAACCCGTGCCGCAGGAAAAACCTTAGATCAACCCCGGCAAAGCGCCAAGCGAGGGTTTTGCAGGACGTTACCGCTTTAAGGAATGCAGCGATTTCGCGCCGACACGCACACTGACAAAACCCGCCAAACCCGGCATGGACGCCCCGAGCCGACCTAGGTATGATGTCGCCCGCTGCACCAGTAGCTCAGCTGGATAGAGTACTGCCCTCCGAAGGCAGGGGTCGTGGGTTCGAATCCCGCCTGGTGCACCATGAATCAAACGAGAAAGCCCCGGACTGTGATGGTCCGGGGCTTTTTTGTTGGCGATGACAAGATCGCTGGAAGGCCGTCACTCCGTCGTCCAGTCAAACTCATCATATTCATCGTCGCCACCTCCCTCCTCCTCAACCTCGTCAAACACCTCGTCTTCTTCAACGAGGTCTTCTTCCGGCTGATTCAGCAGAAATTCCTTACGTGTCTCGGTTACTGCACGCCGCATTTGTTCGCCCTTCTCCGGGCAGTTGAGTAGCTGGGCGATGCGGTCGATTTTTGCTGCCACGGTGTCCTCCAGCGCATTGGCAATGGCTCGATAGTGCGCGTTTTCGCGGGGCAATGCCAAATGGCTGGGGATTCAGGGCAATCAGCCGCCCGGGAGCGGCCGAGCCTCAGCGGTGATAACGCCGCACCGCGCTGCTGTTGCGCAGCACATGGCCTTTGATTTTTTCCATCAGCTCGGCACGGGTCAGGCCGGCAGGCAGGACGTCCGGGGCGAGGTCGAGGGCGTAGATCTGGATGATGTAGTGGTGCGCGCTGTCGCCCACTGGCGGGCATGGACCCATGTAATGGGTGTTGCCTTTGCTGTTGGTGCCGCCGACCCCTTCGAGGGCGGATTTGGCGCCGACGCCGGCCGCGATCTGGTGGCTGGTGGATTTGATGCCGTAGTGAATCCAGTGATCGACGCCCAGGCCTTTCTGGCCGTCCGGGTCGTGCATGACGATGGCGTAGCTCTGGGTTCCAGCCGGGCCGGCGTTCCAGCTCAGCGCTGGCGACTGGTTCTTGCCACCGCAGCCAGGCGCGTCGCTGGCAGCGGCCGAGGTGAACAGACGGTTATCCGACACGCCGGGAATGCTCAGGGTGAAGCGCTCCTGGGCCTGCGCCGGGAACTGCACGCAAAGGGTCACGGCGATGGCCGCCAGCCATGGGTTGAGAGAGGTCAATCGGGTCATTCCGGGAGCACCTTGTGCAGTGAGGCCGTCGTCGGCCCGCAACTATAGCTGTACCGTTCGTGCCTTGGCAGTAGCAAATGGCTGAACCTCGCGCGGCGGCCTCAACTCACAAGAGAAATGCCTGCGAGGAAGCCGAAGATGTCCCTGCACCGTGTTGCCCGTTTCGCCGATGTCCCGCAAGACCGTGGCCTGCAAGTCGAAATCGGCGACTGCAAGATCGTCCTGCTGCGTGCCAACGGAGAGTTGCGGGCGTTTCAGGGCCTGTGTCCACATGCTGGCGCGCCGCTGGCCGAAGGTGCGTTGTGTCACGGAAGGTTGATTTGCCCTTGGCACAAAGCCGCGTACCGCGCCGAGGACGGTGGCCTGTGCGAGCCGCCGTCGCTGGACAGTCTCAAGCGCTATCCGCTGGAGTTGCGCGGCGAAGATATCTGGGTCGATGACCAGCCCCTGCCCGATACGCACACCCCGCCCGCCGACGATCCAAGAACGTTCGTGGTGGTCGGCGCTGGCGCCGCAGGCACGGCTTGCGCGGCGGCACTGCGCGAGAAGGGTTTTGGCGGGCGCATCGTGCTGGTCGACGGCGAACCGGATGCCGGCTACGACCGCACGGTGTTGAGCAAATTTGTGCTCGCCGGGGAGATGTCGCCGAAAGAGGTCCCGCCCCTGCGCGATGAGGCGTTCTATCAAGTGCAACGCATCGAACGCGTGCAAAGCGAAGTCAGCGCACTCGACGCTCCGGGCAAAACCCTTCATTTGAACAATGGCGCAATCCTGCGCTACGACGCCGCGGTTCTTGCCACGGGTGGCGCGCCCAATCCGCTGAAGCTGCCCGGCGCTGACCTGGCCAACGTTTTCGTCCTGCGGTCCAAATCCCAGGCAGAACAGATCATCAACGCCGCTCAACCGGGCCAGCGCGCGGTGATCATCGGCGACAGTTTCATCGCCCTCGAATGCGCGTCAGCCCTGCGCGAGTACGGCCTCGACGTCACCGTCCTGGCCCGCCATGCCGTCCCGTTTGCCAAGCAATTCGGCGACGCCGTGGGCAAGGCGATTCGCGCGTTGCACGAAGAGCACGGGGTGAAGTTCATCAGCGAACATGAGGCCACGCAGATCCTTGGCGAAGACAAGGTCGAGGGCGTGCTGCTCGACAATGGCCTGCGTCTGGCGGCGGATCTGGTTCTCGCCGGAGTCGGCGTGCACCCGGCTACCGAGGCCTTCGGCTCACTGTCCAAGGAAGATGATCAGTCTTTACGCGTTGATGACGGCATGCGCGTCACTGATGGCTTGTGGGCCATCGGTGATATCGCCACGTTTCCGCTGAGCGGCCAGCCGACCCGTATCGAGCACTGGCGCCTGGCCCAGCAACACGCGCGGATTGCCGCCGCCAACATGCTCGGTGGCGAGGAACATTATCTGGATGTGCCGTTTTTCTGGACGTACCACTTCGGCAAGAACTACGACTATCTCGGTCACGCTGCAGAATGGGACGAGGTCGAGTTCAACGGCGAGCCGGAAAAGCCGCCGTTCATTGGTCTGTTCGCAAAAGACGGCATCGTTGTTGCGGCGGTGGCGTGTGACAAGCAACGCGCGATGGCGCTGCTGGCCGAGCGAATGAAGCAACCTCTGCGGATGAAAGAGGCCTGGACGCTGATTCAGGCCTGACACCGGTCCGGTAGGAGCTGCGTAGGAGCTGACGAGTGCAACGAGGCTGCGATCTCTTGATCTTGCTTTTACATAAGCAAAATCAAAAGATCGCAGCCTTCGGCAGCTCCTACAGTGGAGGTCACGTCAGCCGGTTCACCGGCTCGCGATTGTCATCTTCATCGGCCTGCAGAAAAATAACCCGCTGTTGCCCCAGCGGCGCGGGCAATGCCTGCTGCTGCACCGGCCAGAAATGCGTTTCCACATGGCTGATGTCGCCGTCCTGATCGTTGTGGATGGTCATCACTCCAGGCGTGCGCAGTTTCTGGAAACGCTCATCGCAGAGCTTGAAGCTTTTGCTCAGGCCTTCATCACCAATCACCGGCGAGGGCAATCGGCGCTGGGCGAAGCTGCGGCTCTTGCGTTGCTGATAACGGGCCCAACCAATCAGGATCACGGCGTTGACCACCGCCACCCACAGATAAACCTGCAAGGTGCCCAACGCGTCGAATGCCGAATGCTCGACGCGCGGGCCGCCGGTGGTTTCGATCAATGGCCACAGGCCGCGCACCAACAGGTACAGCAGGCCGACCCAGGCCATCACCGTGAGGATGACGTCGATCACCACCAGAAAGGGCCGTTGGCGAGTGCGGATAATTTTCATTTGATGACTTCCTCCTGATCGTCGCCCAGCGGTCGGATGCCCCGATCAGGACTGACCCAGCGCGCGCGTTTCTTGTGTTGGCTGAACAACACTTTGGGGAAACTGACCAGGGTGGTCAGCAGACTGATGAGCCAGAACACCAGCGGGTACCAGACCACCCAGAACATGGTCTTGCCCAGACCCGGTTCATAGCGCCGATCGATGACGATGCTGACCGCGAACTGCACCAGGCAGACCACCGCCAGCAACAGACCGGTGAAGGCCGGCGGCATCAAGTGATCCACGGCAATCGCGTCCGGCATGACCATGAACTTGCCCATGCCCCAGAAAATCACCGACAGCAGGAAGGTGAATGCCCAACCGGTGGACAGGCAGTATTCGAACAACAGCGGCCACAGGTAGCGATGGCGGTACTGCCAGATGCCGCGAATGTTCTTGAACAGCACTTCGGCGCCGCCCTGAGCCCAACGCAGACGCTGTTTCCACAGACCGCCGATGGTCTCCGGCATGAGGATCCAGCACAGCGCGCGCGGTTCGTAGAAGATGCTCCAGTGATCGAGTTGCAGCTTCCAGCTGATGTCGATGTCTTCGGTGATCATGTCCGGGCTCCAGTAACCGACCCGGTTCAGCGCGGTGCGGCGGAACGCGACGATCACACCGGAGACGGTGAAGATGCGCCCGAACACCCGTTGCGTGCGTTTGATCAAGCCGATGATCGAAGAGAACTCGCCAACCTGCACCCGCCCGATCAAGGTCGACCGTGTGCGGATACGGGGGTTGCCGGTGACCGCGCCAAGGCGTGCGTTATCCAGCATCGGCGCAACCAGATAGGCTGCGGTATTCGGCGCCAGCAACGCGTCGCCATCAATACACACCAGATACTCGCTGCGCGCAGCGATCGCGCCCATGCGCAGCGCTACAGCCTTGCCCTGGTTTTCCGCCAGATGCAGAACCCGCAGTCGAGGATCTTCCTTGGCCAGCGCATCGAGCACAGCGGCAGTGTTGTCCTTGGAGCCATCGTTGATCGCGATGACTTCGATGTTCGGGTAATGCTGCGCCAGTGCCGCGTGGATGGTGTCGGCAGCGTTGTCGCCTTCGTTGTAGCAAGGAATCAGGATCGAGATCAGCGGCTCGCCTTCCAGTGGCGGCGGCAGCGTGTCGTCCTGCCACGGCCAGTGGCGCTCCCAGTGCAGCCAGAAATACAGGCCGCCGGCGATCCACAACCCGGACATGAACAGCGGGTAGAAGAACACGAACGACATCAGGAACTGGCCGGTCACGAGGAAGATCAGCCCAAGCGGAACGCCAAGGACAATCGCCAGAACAAGCAGGGCTAACAGTCTATCCAGCATGTTATGGATTCCATTTGTTGGAGAGTGCAGGCCTTACGGTTTTCAGGTCCGGCAGGTTGTCGAGGAAGTTGTCCGGGTAGTAACCGAAACTGGTCGCGCCCTGGCGCTTGAGCCGGCCCATCCAGTCCGCCAGCTGCGCGGCATCGATATCGGCCTGATCCTTCTGGTTCCAGTCACGCGCCTGCAATTCGAACACGGTGCGGTTGAGCGCGCCGGGACGTTTCTTCACCGTGGCGACCAGTTCTTCCAGCCACCGACCGGACTCCGCCAGCGTCTGTTTTTCCATCAACGGCATGGCCATCGGCGCCGTCCAGTCGTAGGTGGCGAGGAAGTCATCGAGGTTCTGGGCGAACCACGCTTCGCTTTCAGGGTTGAGCATCGGCTCGGCGAAGATGTTGCGCGCGGTCAGCACCTGCGGGCCGCGGATTGCGCGGACTTTGGCGGTCAGTTCGTTGGTGAAGTCGATCAGGTAACGACTCTTGAAGCGCGTCCAGCGTTGCATCGCTGCCGGGTCGTCGCGCAGCGCGGCAATCGAGCCCGGCAGCCCCTGGGCGACGTAGGCCTTCAAGGCATCCGGGCTGGCATCTTCGAAATCCGACAGCACGGCGTCGTCGTGGTAAATAACACCGTCGACCGAGGTCAGGCGCGCCATGTCTTCGTAGATTTCACCGATGACCCGTCGCACTTCCGGATTGAACGGTGACAGGCGTTTGTACTGTTTCGGATCGACCGAGGTGGTGGCGGTTTTCGGGTCCCAGCGGGTTACACGCGGCAGCTTCGAATCGAGTTCGAAACTCAGCACCGGCATCCACGCAAAAACCTTCACATGGGCACGGGTGCGCAGTTGCCAGGCGACGCGATCGAACAGGTCGGCGCGCACCGGCAAGTGGCGGTTGGGGAAGTACAGCGAGTGCACCAGACCATCGCCCTTGGGATCGGCGAAGGCTTGCAGGAACACCGTGCTGGCGCCCAGGTCAGCCATGCGCTGCACCAGTTTGCCGAGGTTGATGTCCTGCTGCGCCGGGTCCGGGTCGTAGACGTTGTCGAGATCGACGTGCACCACGCGCATCGGCGCATCGGCCTGCACCGAGACGATGCTGTTGGCGAAATGCTCGCCATCAGGATCGGAGGCGACCAGAAAGCGCGGCCCGCTCATCAGGTTATCGAGGGTGTCGAGGCCGTCGTCCAGGGTCAGGGCCATTTCATAGCCCTCCTCGCCGACCACGGTCAGCGATGTACCGTCAGCGGCGCCGTACGGCCAGACCCAGACCCGCGGTTTGTAACCGGTAACCTGGCGGATCTTCTCGGAAATAGTCTTCACGTCGGTACGAATGCGCGCCTGGAAATCGGCTTCGGATTCATAGCGCTTGGTGACCGGGTCATAACGCCGGGTCGCGGCGGCCGGCTGCAGGTTGCCCTGCGGGTTGGCGAGGATGCCTTTGTGGTTGGCGTCAGTGTGGGCGGCGATTTCCACCAGTCCGGACCTGGAGATTTCGCGTATCTGCTCCCAGGTCAGAAAATCCGAACGCTTGCGCGGCGTGCCGGCAAAGTCCACCGGCTGATTCAGCGGTGTGTCGATCCAGGTGCCAACCGGGGCCAGCAAGGCGTGCCAGTTGTAGGCGCGCAACACTGGCAGCACGCGGGTATAGAAGCTGGCGTAACCGTCGTCGAAGCTGAGCAGCACCGCTTTCGCCGGCAGCTCGGGGCCACCCTTGCGTGCGGCCATGATCTGGTCGACGGTCACCGGTTTGTAGCCGTTTTCACGCAGCCAGGCGAGTTGCTCGATCATGCGTTCGGTGCGCACTGCCACCACGGCCTGATCGGGATCACGGTCTTCAACGTCGTGATAGGCGATGCCGAGTACGTGGTTTTTCGGCCACGCTTGTTCACTGGCCGCGACCGGGCGCTCGGAGGGCGGCGCGAAGGCCGGGGCTTGCTGGGCGCAGGCGCTGATCAGAAGCGCTCCCAGCAGAAGGATGAAACGCGAGATAAAAGGCATCTTCAAACTCTTCTAGAAGCGGAAAGTGAGGTCGACAAGCAGACGCAGATCAGTTTCCCGATCACCGTCGTAAGGCCGGTTGATCACACTGAACATGCCGCCCACATCGAACACGTCGTTCCAGGCGTACCGTTGGCCGTAACCGAGTAACGCCATGCCGCCGGTGCCGTGGTCGCGCTGACTGTAAGTGCCCGCGCCGGCCTGGAATTGCTGGCTCCAGGAAGTCTCGTAACGGTGGTAGAGGACGTGGTTGACGTTGACCAGCGGCATCACGCTGAAGTCGGACTTGGGGTTGAAGTACGGCACGTCATCGGATTTCGAGTTGTGGCTGGTGCCGACTTCCAGACCGGCATCGACCTGGATGTTCGGCGCGCTGTAGATACCTTCGCGTCCGGTCACCAACGCTTCGACACGGTTGTTGCCATCGCTGAAGTGCGAGGGGCTGACCGAGACGCGCCACTCGCGGCTTTCGTTGGCGCGCCAGCGCAGGAATGCGCTGCCGCCATTGGCCTTGATGTCGCTGTTGAGTGCGCGCAGCGGCGTTTCCGCCGAGAGGTATTCGAGGCTGCCGCCGTACTGCCAGCGATCGTTGATGTCACGGGCAATCGCCAGGCGCGCGCCCTGTTTGTCACCGAAGCCGTAATCGTGATTCGACACTTCGGCTACGAGGGTCATGTCACGGGTACGCCGTTCCAGGCCGACCCGCTGGAAGCGATGGTGGCCGGTGCCTTCGGCGAAATCACCGGTGGCATAACCGGCACCGGCAAACACCCGCCAGTCTTCGTTGATCGGCGGGCTGTAAAGAGTGCTCTGGATGCCGAAATCACGGCTGCCGCTGACCGCACCGGCATCGCCACTGCCGCCACCATTGGCCTTGCCGCCGTAGGCTTCGACGCGCAGTTCGGCCATGTCATGCACTTCGCGCTCGCGGGCCAGACGCTGCACCTGACGGTTGTCCGGATAGCGCGCGACCACGTCGTCAACCAACGCATCGTTCTGCCGCCACTCCTGCAATTCCATTGCGGTGCGCGCCTGAGCAACTTCCAGACCGGCATCGCGCGGCGCCATGCCCTCGGTTTCCTTGAGCTGGTTCTCCGCGCGGCGCGGCCATTGGCGGGCGAGGTAAAGATCGGCCTGGGCCAGACGCAAGCCAAGGTTGCCCGGTGCCTGTTCGACCAGAGTCTGCAAACGCTCTTCACCATGGGGCAGATCGGAACCGTAGGTACCGGCCTGGGCGGCGAGTTGCTGGGCGTCCATCCACTCATCGTTGGGGTTGCCGATCGGCAGCCCCTTGAGTTCGACGCGCGGACGCTGGGCTTTCGCCGCGTCTTCAGCGACCTTGCGCGCTTCGTCGGCGCGGTCGCTTTCCAGCAGCGAGTAGTACAGCGCAGTGGTGTCTTCGAGGCGATCACCGACATCGGCGTCCGGCGCCGAAAGCACTTGGCGATACAGATCGGTGGCAATCTCGGGCTCACGCTGATCGAGATAAGACGCTGCCACCCAGCGCAGGGCATAGGTCGGAATCTGCACGCCCTCGGCCTGCAGCTTTTGATATTCGCCGATGACGTCGGCAGTGCGCGCCCGCGCCTTGAGCGCGCCCATGCGGTCGATGCGCCAGCGCGTCACGTCGTCATGGGCAGTGGCGTCAGGCGTCCAGGTCGCGAGGAGTTTGTCGTAATCGGCGAGCGCGCGGTCAGCAATGACGTAGCGTTCCTGTTCGCTGCGGGTGGCCAGTTCGGCGAGGCGTACGCGTTCGGCGGCGAGATCGCCTTCGAGGCGGCGCAAGGTCACCGGATCAATCAGACCGGGACGCTGACGGGCCAGACGCAGCGCCGGTTCAGGCAGACGGGCCTTTTGCAGCGCGACTACGTATTCGCGGGCGACCTCCGGTTTGTTGCCGGCGCGGATAAAGGCCTGATCGAATTCGAAAAGTGCGTCGTACTGCTTGCCGGCGCGACCGAGGGCGTAGCCCAGGGCGAGGCGGCGTGACGGATCATCGGGTTTGGCGGCGACCAGCGCCTGGGCGCGGGTGACGGCCTGATCAGGTTTGCCGGCATCGGCTTGAGTCAGCGCGAGGCCCAGTTGCAGGTCGGCGTTGTCAGGTTCCAGCGCCAGCGCCTTGTTGTAGACCTGGGTGGCCTGATCCCAGCGCTTGAGGTTGCGGTAGGCACGCGCAGCGGCGGTCAGCGCCTGAACCGGCAGGATGCGGTCGCGACCCTGGGTTTCATAGACCTTGACCACTTCGGCATCGAGCCCGGCCCAACTGGCGATTTGCAGGTGATCGCTGATCTGGCCGTCGCTGGCCTGACCCGGCGGCACCTGACGCAGCACCGTCAACGCCGGCGTGTAATGCCCGGCCCGGGCATCGCGGACCATTTCATCATAGGGTGTGTCGGCCAACGCCAGCAGCGGCCAGAGCAACTGGCTGCAGAGGGCGAATCGGAACAAAGGGCGCAAACCACGATGTAATACAGGGCCATCAATACGCGGCATTTGTCAGCATCCTTACATGGCCAGCCGGGTCGCAATGCCCTCCTTGCCCATTCGTAACGGTGGCCGACAGAAACAGCCTTCGGCCAAGCTTGGTGAGGCAGTCTGCACGCAAGCGAGGTCGAATTTTCACAGCGCAATAATTGTTCAGAATCGGCCGGACCTGCCAGATTCCAGACAGCAAAACGCCCGGCGCCTGTTCACACAGGGGCCGGGCGTCTGGAGGGCGCGCGGTGGATTTATTGCACTTGGGTGACGCCGGCGAACTTGCTCATCAGGAAGCCGATGAACTGCTCGACGGTCATTTTCTGGCCGTTGAATTCGACCTGATTGGCCGCGTAATGCAGCTTGGTCACCACGTTGGTGCCGTCGACGACGGCCAATTGCGAGCCGACCGCCATGCCGGCAAACATGTCCGCCGCTTCCTTGGACTGGTCGACGATGGCTTTGGCGTCAGTCTGGCCATCGAGTTGCGCCTGCACGCTGAGCAGATCGACCAGCATCGGCTTGGATACCTGAATGTTCAGGTCGAGCAGCGCGATCAGTTGCTTGCCGAGTTGATCCGGTGGCAGGTCCATCGATTGCGGCTTGGTCAGGTCGATCACCAGATTGGCGCGGCTTTCACCGTTGGCGGTGGTGAACGAAAGGTTCTCCAGCGCCAGTTGCGGGCCGGCGGCCAGCAGCTTTTGCAGATCGGCTTTGACCTGAGCATTTTCCGCTTCGGTCAGGTTCAGCTCCGGTGCCGGAAGCCCCTGAGCGGCGGCTTCGGCGGCGGCTTTTTCGTATGGCTGCAATTTGGTCTGGTAGATCTGCATCAGCGACATGGTCGACGGAATGTCGAGGTTCTTCAGGCTCATGGCCATGGCTGCCGACCCGACTTTCTTGTCATTGAGCGTCACTTCGCCGATTTTGTAATCGGCACGGCCCGAGGCGTTGCTGCCGTTCTCCTCGGTGCGGTTCTTCATTTCGAAGTTCTTCACCCCCAGCACCATCGGCTTGGCGCCGAAGGTGGTTTTGCTGCTGGTCACTTCCAGGGTGTTTTCCCCGGTGTAGTAGCCGTAGCTGCTCTTGGCGAGGTTGCTGGCCAGGGTCAGGCCGTTGAGCTCGATCTGCACCGGCGCCTGTTCTTCCGACACGGTGACCAGTTTCAGGTTATCCATGTAACCGTCGGCCTTGACCTTCTGCGCCTGGGCGCTGGCGGCGATGTCCATGCTCAGCCCGGAGAACTTCAGGCTCGATTGTTCATCCAGGGCGGTTTCGAACGGCACCAGGTTGAGGGTGCTGGTGGTCGATTCGTCGTAGCCGATGTTGGTCACGCCCTTGAGCGGCGCGGCGCCGTTGGTGGCGGCGAACCATTTTTCCGTGGACGGGCTCTTTTCCAGCTCGTAGTTGCTGGTGGCCATGACCGGCAACCATTTCAGCGAAACCAGACGCGAGAAAGGCAGCGGGCCGTGTTCAATGTGGTCGACAAACAGCAGCTCGACCGGCGCATCGCCGAACATCTCGCCCTCGCCCTTGAGACGATAGTGCGCGGTGCTGGTGAAGGTGTGGCGTTCCAGCGACACCAGCTCCAGCGATGCCGTGCCGTTGGAGCCGGCCATGGCGGTCTGCAGCTCTTTGTTGGCGTTGGTCACGGCGTTGTTCAGTACGCCTTCGATCTTGGTTCCGGTGTACCAGGCCCCGCCTGCGCTGATCGCGCCGATGGCAACAACAATTCCGAGGAGCACGCCTGCTGATTTATTCATGAATGACCTGATCGATTTCCGTGGCTGTGGATGAAGTCGTCTTCCTTGAACCCGAGATCGGGTCGCGGCGCGACTGTGCTGAAGTGACGAGAAGGTTAGCATTCGACACTCGTAGTGGTTCGCTTTTTAATCTGGCAAAAACGGCTGAGCCGGTCATACCGAACCCTGAGAGGGTCTGGCCCCCAAAAGGTGCCGCAAATCCCTCATGCTGTCCTGGATCATTGCCGACGCGGACTTGCCGTCATAGCGGATGCTCGATTCGTAATAACTGTAAACGCTGGACGGTTGACGCACCGAAGACAACCAGTTGAACGATCCCACCGCCAGCCATGCGTCATCCACCAGAAGCATCTTGCCGTGGACACTGCGCACCTGCGTGTTCCTGAACTTCGCGCCCGCCTCTTCGAGCAAGCGGACGCACTCGTCGAAAGCCTCCGCCCTTTTCGGCTCGGCACTGCAAAGCTCACGACTGCTGATGACCACAACGCTCACGCCACGGCTGCATGCATCGCGGATCAGCGCCGGCACCTGATCCTGGCCGATGGCATCTTTCGTAAGGTACGGCGATACGATGATCAGGCGCTGCCGGGCGCTTTCGAAGGCAGACCGCAAGGTTTCCCTGTGACCTTCCAGATCGCTGATCTGCTCCGTGAAATACGGGTTGTAAGCCGGTACCAGCCATTGCAGAGGGATTCCCTTGAGCTCATTGCGCTCGTCCCTGAACAAATGCCTGCCAAGAATCGCCGACGGATTTTTGCCGACCGGGTTGAAGAGGTTCATGTTGCCAAACACCAGAAACGCGTCTTGTGCCCGAGAGATAGCAACGTTCAAAAGAGAACCTGCATCCTTGTCGAAAAAAGGCGACCCGGGTTCGGTATCCAGACCATAGGTCGGTGAAAAGATAATCAGCCGGCGCTCAGCGCCCTGCAGACTGTGAACGGTGCCTACTGTTATGCCATGTCCGGCACCGAGGCTGTGATCCAGCGCCTGGCGAATGGCCGAGGTCTGCGCCGCGAATGGCGTAACAACGGCTACCAGGTCCTTGAAAGCTTTTTTGTCTTCGGCGAAAGAAGCCTCGATGCCTACTCGATGCTCCTGCAACCAATGAGCAATTACCTGTGCCTCGACCTGATTGCGTCGGCTTTTGCCAACACGCTGGTCCAACCCCGTCAGGTGAACATAGCCCAGGCTGGGACTGAAGCGGCGCGGGCCTTCTTCACGGAAAGGCTGGAGCAATTGTTTGTAAACCAGCTCATTGCAGATCTCGATGATTTCGCGCCAACAGCGACGATGCTCGCTGAGGAACATGCCACGGCCGCGCCTGGCATGTTTGGTATAAGGCGTCGCCAGTTGGGCGACCTGCATCAGATTGCCACTTGAAGCCGATCGGCCCGACTCGCAAAACGCGTCCCAGCCGTTATTCATCAAGCCAAAGTGCCGAGCATTGGCCAGATCAATCGAGGCCGGCAGACCGTGGACCGGAGCAATCTGATCGACGTCACCGACCACCATCGCCCGTTTGGCCAGAGCGAAAGCCGGAATGCCAATCTGTGAAGCCACTTGGCCGGCTTCGTCGACGATCAACAGATCAATGCAATTGAGCAAGGGAAGGTACTGGCTTTTCCAGCCACTGAACCGGTTGGGCAATGAATAAAGTGTGACCACCGAGCAAGGAAACAATTTGGCCAGACGGCGGTACTGACGTTCGAGTCGCTCCGGCGACAGGGTGTCCTCGACCTTGGAAAAGCGCGCCAGCGTTTGCTCGACCTCCAGCAGATACCGCGCCTCCCAATAATGGGTCGCCCATTTGAACGCTTCAAACCGCAGCCCTTTGTCCAGGGCATCCTGAATAACTGCGGTTTCAAGCTGCCCGTTGGCATCACTGAAGCTTTGCAGACGAGCAACTGTTTCGTTGAGCGTGGTGAGCGAGAGGCGTGTTGTCTTCAACTGCGTTTGCAGCCGCTCGTGGTCTTTCGAGAGTGCTTCGGCTTGCCGCACCAGTAGCGCATCGAACGTTTCGCGGCTGCCAACATGATGGATCTGCGCTCCCAAAGTTTCGCTGTGGTCGATGGCGACTCGCGCAAAAAAGACATCATCGCGGCGGGTTCGCAGCAACGTCCGACCACACCAGGCCATGAACGTGACGAAGAGGTTTTCCTGCTCTACATGAAGCTTCCAGGCCAGTTTCAGCTTTTGATTCTGCACCACCGCGTCGGCAGCCTTGTGCAGGTCTTTCACGCCTTCGTCAATAAGGTTCTCAAGTGCCGCGCGTGCCTGACCGACCATTGTCTGCGAGACGCTCGCCGCGTCGAACAGTTTATTGAGCGCGATCAGATCCTCAGTGACGCGCTCGATATGACTGCAGCACACTTCAAGCCGAGCGTGAAGCCCGGCCGTTGCAGCTTCAAGCGACGGCTCGGGCAGCCGTCCCAACACATTCTGGGCGCACTCAAGAAAATGGCCACGGGCCAATTCAAAACCCTCGGCTTTTTCCGTGAGCTGAAAATCATGCACCGAGTTTTTGCCCATGCCCTTCAAAGAATGAACGGTGAAGCCGTGCCTGTCGTTTTCGCGGCTTTTGGCAGGCAAATACAGACCATAGCTCTCAAGACCTTTGATCCAGCGACCGGCCAATGGCCCCTCTCGCTCCTTGACCTTGGCAAAGGCTTCCAGAATGTTGACGACAGCCTGATTGTTCGTCGACGTCGCCACAATCAGCGGCGGCTCCTGTTGTGCCCTCGCCTGTTTTATCCACAGTGAAGCAATGACACTCAGCAACAGCGTGGTTTTGCCCGTGCCGGGAGGGCCATCAACGGCTGTCACAGAGTCAGGCAAGGAAAAGAAGTGCACCAGCGATTCACGCTGGGATGGTGACAGCCCATAGCGGCATTCCATTTGCCCCAAATGCTCAATCGAACTCGCCAACTGCTCCTGCGCTGAGAGCAAAAGTCTCTCGGTGACCGGGTTGAGGAGCGTGTCGAGCAGATCCAGAGAGGCTTCACTGTGGTGGCGCAAATGATCGAGCAGGGTCTGGATATGCTGGGTTGCGCCATTGGCACTGGTGGCGAGCATGATCAGCGGGTGGTTGAGCCTCTCGTACTGATCGACTTCAAGCGTTTCCCAGTCCTGCCCGCAGACCTCATGACAAAAGATTCTGGCATTTTCGACAAGGTTGCTCCAGCCCGTCGGGCGAGGTAGGCGGACATAGACCCGGTCGACGTCTTCCACGGTACCGACCGTAACCTGATAGGCACTGGGCTCGAGGAAATTGCGTGGGGCAACGGGGCGCAGATTTTCAGGGTCGATGGTGAGCTTGCCGTTGCGTTGCAACAGGCCGAAGAAGAACAGGGGCGCGATGCACTCAGGCAACAGCCTGCTCGGATGGCCGTGCTCTGGTCGCAGGCCGAACAGAAAAGGGCAGACGATGACTCGTGGCGGCCAGCCCTCATCGGCGTCGACCTTGACCGCAATCTTTTCCGGTCTGGATTTTGGCCTCTGTCCGTACAATACCTTGCAGCAATGGCTGGATAGCTCGCCGCGTATGATTTCGTCCAGGGTGAGCGCGCGCGAGGCCTGATCCAGCTCTGGCATCAAATTACAGGCATCGGCCAACGCAGCGCTCAAATAATCGAGATGAACCTTTACATTCCCTTGCATCAGTTTTTTGCAGCCGTCAAAAGTCTGAGGCCATTATGCCAGCAGGGTAGAAAAACCCCATCCCGGGATTTTCAGGAATACTGAACCTCGATTTCATCCAGTTGATGATCAAAACTCTTCAGTCGCGCCGTCCAGGTATACACCAGCACTTCAAAGTCCCGGTCGATCACCGCTCCGCCGGTGGTATCCGCCCGCACATCGCAGAAATCCAGCTGATAGCGCTCGCGGGCCATGGCCGTGGCGACGTCGGACAGTTCCCGGGCATTGTTCAGCCAGTGCCAGCCTTCGTCGGCGATCTGCTTGTCGAGTTCCAGGCACTGCTTCTTCAGGGCTTCGAGGCTTTTTTCCAACGGCGTGCCGGTGAGTTCGCCCATGACTTCAGCAAAGGTTCGACCCGGCTGCCAGTAGCTGCCCCAGAAGTAGCGGTCGAACACGGTTTCGACCCGCCGCAGGGCGACTTTGGTGTCCCAGATCAACACGAGCATCTTGCCCCGTTCGAGCTGGCGCTTCTTGACCCGCTGCAGCTGGATCGAGGTCCACGCGACGACGACGATCGCCATCACCGCGATCAGCGCAACGGCGCTGTCGAGGAAAACCATTGCCGTGTCGATCTGGTGGGCCAGCATGATCCCGTAGAAATACGTGGCCGAGAGCAGCACCAGCGCGACCAGAGCGCACCAGAAGCCGAGAGCGTAAGGGTTTTTCATTATTGGTTTCCCCTGGGCCAGCACGAGCAATGTGCATTGCAGGAGCGCTTGGCATGGGGCGCCCCTCCAACACTTCAAAGCATAGCAATGGCCTCAGGGTTTGCTGACGTCCGAGGTGTTCGTTCGTCCGCTTTCCCAGCCACCGCCCAGGGCAAGGAACAAATCGATCTGGCTCATCGCAACCTGGGTATTGGCGGCGGCCAGTTGCGCGGTGACATCGGTGTAGGTGCGGGTTGCTTGCAGGTCGGCAAGGAACGACTCGCGGCCAGCCTGGAAGAAGCGGTGCGTCTGCTCGGCAGCAAGCTTGGCCGACTGCTCGGCTTCGGCCAGCGCATCGCGGCGCTGCAGCAACGCGCTGTACTGGGCCAGACCGGTCTGGGTCTCGCGAATGGCGTTGAGCACCACGCCGTCGAAATGCGCCAGCGCGCCCTGGGTGTTGGCTTCAGCTTCACGAATCCGCGCGCGGGCGCCGTTGGTCGGCACTTTCCAGCTCAGCGACGGGCCGAAGCCCCAGCGGTTGGTCGAAGGATCGCCTAAATCGTCGATCAGACCGACAGTGCCAATCGTCGCGCCGATGCTGATGTCCGGGTACAACTCCCCAGTGGCGATACCGATGCCCGCCGTTGCTGCCGCGAGACGGCGTTCAGCCTGACGAATATCCGGGCGACGCTTGAGCAGCGCAGCACCGTCCCCCACCGGCACCCGTTGCGCGATCTTCGGCAACTCGGCGCAACTGGCCGTGCCCGCCGGCAATTGCTCGACCGGTTTGGCCAGCAGCATCGACAAACGGAACAGCCCGGCCTGACGCGCCGCTTCATAACGCGGCAAGTCGGCGCGCAGGGATTTGAATTGGGTCTGCGAACGGGTGACCTGGGTTTCGTCGCCACGCCCGGCGTCACGCAGACGCTGGATCAGCGTGGTGCTTTGCGACTGCAGATCGAGAGAGTGCTCGGCGATTTCGCGCTCTTCGTTGGCGGCGCAGACCTGAGTGTAAGCGCGAACCACGTCCGCCACCAGCGTAATGCGTGCGGTATCGGCGGCGGCTTGGGTCGCGTCGGCATTGGCTTTGGCCGCTTCGATGCCGCGCTGCAAGGTGCCCCACAGGTCAAACTGATACGAGGCACTGATGCCGATGTCGCCGACGTTATCTACCGGCACTTTCTCCGGCAGCAGGAACGCCTGACCGGATTCCTGCAGACGTTGGGCGCCCATCTTCACCCCGCCGCTCCAACCGCCAGCGGCCTCGGCTTCATCCACCTGAGCGCGCGCCCGCGACAGATTGGCCGCCGCCACGCGCAAGTCGGTGTTGGACGCCATGGCCTGCTGCACCAGTTGATCGAGGCGCGGGTCTTTATACAGGCGCCACCAGTCCGCCGGCACCGGCGCCGAGACCACCGGTTTGCCAGCGATTGCCAGCTCGCCCTGAATATCCTTGCGCTGAGCCGCGGCGTCGGCGGGCACCTGATAATCCGGGCCGACCATCTGACAGGCCGAGAGCATCACGCCCAAACCGGCGATCAACCAGGCCCTGCTCATGGCTGCGGCTCCTCATGCTGATCGTCGATGATCGACACAGTGGCAGTACGCCCGGCGATCATGCGGAAGTCGGCCGGTACATCATCGAAGGCGATGCGCACCGGAATCCGCTGCGCCAGACGCACCCAACTGAACGCCGGGTTGACGTTCGGCAGCAGGTTGCTGCCACTGGTGCGATCGCGGTCTTCGATGCCGGCGACGATGCTTTCGACATGCCCGCGCAACCTGGCGCGGTCACCGATCACGCGGATATCCACCGATTGTCCGACGTGAATGCCGTCGAGTTTGGTTTCTTCAAAATAACCGTCGATGTGGAAGGAATTGCTGTCGACCACCGACAACACCGGACGCCCCGCAGTAACGAACTCCTGCGCACGCGGCGCGCGGTCGTTGACGTAACCGTCGACCGGACTGCGGATCACCGAACGATCGAGGTTGAGCTGCGCACTGTCGACCGCCACCAACGCTTCGGCCAGCGCCGATTGCGCACGGGCCACCCGCGACTGGCTCTCTTCCAGTTGCTCGGCCGGCACCAGGTTGCCGAGGCCACGGTTACGCTTGGCTTCACGCTGCGCCTGGGCGAGGGTTTCCTGGCGATCGGCAACGGCGGCCCTGGCCTGGCGCAGGGCCAGTTTGAAGCGGTCCTGGTCGATGCTGAACAGCACCTGGCCGCGCTTGATCAATTGGTTGTCCTTCACTTCGACCTGCTGGATCAGCCCGGACACGTCCGGGGCGATCTGGATGATGTCGGCACGAATGTGGCCGTCGCGGGTCCACGGCGCGAACATGTAATACATCACCATGCGCCAGACGAGGACAACGGCAAAAGTCACGATCAGCAGGGTCAGAACCACGCGACCGATAGTCAGAAACGGTTTTTTCATGTCATCAGGTATCGACTGAGTGAGTCCACGCCGTACAGCAGCACGGCATAGAGCGCCACGTTGAACAATGCCCGGTGCCAGACCAGACGGTAAAAGTGCAGGCGTTGCAGCACGCCATGCACCAACAAAAACAGCACGTAAGTGATGCCCATCAGCACCAGCAGGGTCGGCAGGAAGATGCCGCTGATATCCAGATCACCGATCATAGGGGCGCTCCATCGGGCAGCGGTTCTTCGGGCTCGGCGCTGGAGACGAATTCGACGCCGGGCAGCAAGGCCAGACGCAAACCGCTCAAGGCGTGCAACAGATGCAGACGGGTTTCATCGTCGCCTTGGCCGTTCAGCGCACGGCGGGTGCGATCCAGAGTCATCAGCAGACCGCTCGGCGCCGGCAGGCGTTCGTCGGCTTTGAGGCAGGCGCGGAAATACTCGCCAACCTCGGCCACCACTTGTCGCAACAAGACGTTTGGCACGCCAGTGACGCGCGGGGTGTAGGCGAGCAAATCGAGCATATTCAGACCGACGCGCACTTCGCGCATGGCAATGCCGGTGTCCTGGCCGGTCAGGGCCAGGCGCGGCAGGTGCTGCATCAGCCGATCGAGCAACTGCACGCCCAGTTGCCGATGCTCGGCGAGGCTGGCCGGTTCGGTCATGCTGACGATGTCTTTCCAGCTGAACCGGGTCAGGCGCTTGGCAGCCAGCTCGGCACCGAACGGTCGCGCTACCAGCGTCCAGATAAACGCGAACAACAGCCCCAGCGGTCCAGCCAGATTGGAGTTGGCGAAGGCGAAAAAGTCCGCGTCGTAGGCACCCTGAATACTGATGAACGACGAGGTGTTGACCAGCGTCAGCAGCATGCCCAGATAGAAACGCGGCTGCACCGTCAGCGTGCCGATGCAAATGAACGGCACGGCAAACGCCAGCACCAGCATCGGGAAATCGTGCAGGTTGGGCAGAATCAGAAACAGGTAAAGACTGGCGAACAGCACCGACATCCCGGTCCAGAAGAAGAACCGGTAAATCTGCGGCGCCGGGTCGTCCATCGAGGCAAAGAAGCTGCACGCAACCGCCGCCAGAATCACCGCACTGCCGCCATCCGGCCAGCCGAGCAGGATCCACAGCACCGAAGCAACGATGATCGCCAGGATGGTCGAGGCCACCGAATACAACATCAGCCCGCGATCGATGAACGGCGTCAACCGGCCGAGGCGCCAATGCCGGTACACCGCGCGCCAGCTGTCCTGACGCTCGCAGAGAATCGCATCCTGCAGGCTGCGGCAGTCCTGCCACAGATCGATGAATTCACCGAGGCGGTAGATCGCGTTGGAGAACAGCAACTGTTTACGCTCCTCCAGCGCTTCGGCACTTGGTTGCAACGCGTCGAGTTGATCGCGCAGTGCTTGCCAGCGGTCAAGATTGGCATCCGCATGGCTCAGCCATTCACGGGTGGCTGCGAGCAACGGCTGGAATTTCTCCACCAGTTCCGGGGTGCGCCGTTCGAGGGCGTACAGCGAATCCTCAAGGGCATCGATCACCGGCAACAGGTGGATCATGCGCCCGCGCAGTTCCTTGGTATTACGCACGGTTTGTGGCCGCGCGCCTTCGTGGGGCAACTGGCCGATCATCAACTCGAGGCTGTTGAAATTGGCGACCATGGCCATGCGCAGCGCGGTAACTTCTTCCGGCTGCACATCGCGGCTGAGAAACTTCAGGCTGTAGCTCGTTGCATCGGCGAACCACTTGCTCACCGCATCGTTGAACACCGGCGCCAGCCGTCGCGGCCAGAACATCGCACCGACCACCGCAGCAACAGCGATGCCAAGGAAAATCTCCTCGGTACGCGCCTCGGCCACATCCCACACCGCCAGCGGATTATCCACCACCGGCAGGGCAATCAGCGGCAAGGTGTAGCCGGCCAGCATCAGTGCATAGCTGTTGGCCGTGCGCAGATGCAGGGACATGAACAGCAGAATGCCGGTCCACAACGCGATCACCACCACGAGCACATAGGGGCTCTGCACGAACATCGGCACGAACAGCACCGCCGCCGCCGCGCCGAGAAATGTACCGGCCGCGCGGTACAGCGCTTTGGAACTGGTCGGGCCGAGAAACGGGCTGGAGACGATATACACCGTGGCCATCGCCCAATACGGACGCGGCATTTGCATGAGCAAGGCGATGTACAGCGCAATCATCGACGCTGCAAAGGTACGGACCCCGTAAAACCAGTCACGGGCCGGCGGCATGCCGGTGAAAAAACCGTTCAAGAATTGACCACCACAGGCGAACTCGCCGCCTCAAAAGCCCTGAGTACCCGAAGCGTAGCTTCCAGATCACTGCGCTCGATGCCTTCCAGCACCTCATGCCGCAAGCGCACCAGCTCAGCCTCCACCGCCTGCACCAGCTCGCGACCGGTATCGGTCAGGCTCAGACACTTGGCGCGGCGATCCTGGGCATCTTCGGTGCGGCAGACGTAACCGGCATGGCACAGCTGATCGAGCAAGCGCACCAGCGACGGACTCTCCATCCCCGCAGCCTGGGCGACTTGCACCTGGCGCACGCCCTCGCCCAAACGCCCGATCATCAACAAGGGCACGGCGCAGGCTTCGGAAATTCCATAGTTGACCAGCGTGGTCTGGCAGATCTTCCGCCAATGCCGGGCGGCCACCACCATGGCGCTGCTGATGTTCATCTGGAGACTGTCGAGGGAATCGGACACGGGATAACGGACACTGTTAGTTTGCTAACTATCAATATCGCATTGGAGGGGAATTTCAGTCAAGTTTTGAAACAAATCTTTGAAATACTCGCGGCGAACACCCTGATCAAGCGTCTGCCACAACATCCGGCATGGCCCAAGCGCTTGGTCAAAGCAGAATCGTCAGCCGCCATAGCCTGAGGACATTTCCTCGATGTAGTCGAACACCTCCTCCGGCACGCTGTACTGAAATTGCTTGCGGCGATGCTTTGAAACCTTGTCAGCGTTGTCCAGGCACATCATTACCAACTTCGAAAGATCGCTTCCCCGAACATCGAAACGGTCATTCACCGCTTTGATGACGAAATCGTATTTTTCAAGAAACGCGGTCTCCTCGCGTAGCTCCACTTCCAGTGCCCGCAAGGCCATCTGCAAAGTAAATTCTGCGCATTGAGTAGCATCCCAGAATCGGTAGATAGCGTCGTGACCGACGAAATCGAACGTCATCTCATCGGAATCCAGCCAAGTGACATTCCAGAACTCTCTAGCTGGTTTGGAGAACTCCTTCAGCGCTTCCAGATAGCTGGATTCCTCATGCTTCATCGCCACGGAGACGGGTAACAACAAACCGTTATGCAGAGCACCGGACTGGCAAAGAGTCTGGTGAATCAGAAAGCGTGAGAGCCGACCGTTGCCATCCATGAACGGGTGAAGAAAAACAAATCCAAACGCCACAACCGCAGCTGCTATGAGCGGATCCACCTGCTTCGCCGAGTGATTGGCGAAAGCCATCAAATCCTCCATCAACTCACGACACAATTGCGGAGCTGGCGGCACATAACTGACTCCGGCGGCGCCTCTCAAGCCATTGTGCAAATGATTCTGTTGATGACGGAAGAGCACTGCCTTATCGAAGGGATTCGAGACCGTGCTGTTTTGCAACTCGACCATATAGTCCTCGCTCAGCTCTGTACGCTCGTGAGCTTGACGCAGAAGTCGAACAAAGCGCCGCGACTTTTCTTCGCTGGGCTCTTCTTTTTCTATAGCGAAGGAATCGCGAGTCTCATGCAGGTAGGCCCAATTGATTGCCCGATCCATCATCTCCGGCGGCAACGTCGTCATGAAAACCTGGGCTCGTCCAATGATGTCCAGATCGATCAGCTCCTGTAGCTTCACCGTTCGCTCAACGGTGGCGCAGTAATGCAATGACCCCAAACCATTGAAATCGACTCGCCAGCGACTATTCCGAACAGCTGGTCCGGTCACGTAGCGTTTGGGGTCGAACAAGGCGACGACGCTACCTCGAACCGGAACGGAGTAATCCAACTGTTTGCCAGTGAAGGTTTCCCATAGAAAACAGGCTTTACGGATGTATACCCCGTTCGGGGATCTGCCAAGCTCACTTAACAGATCGCTCGCTTCAACAGATTCCAAGGCCTGGGCAAGAATGCACAGGTTTATTCCTTCATGTTTTAGCGCAAACAGAATGTGCTCGAGCGTTGATCCCTGTGCAGGCGCGACGGCGGCTGGAACAGCAAGACAATCACCGATCAAGGTAATTCGGGTGACCGGTTTGATCATCGCAACGCGCTTGGGAGCAAACGCCTTGAGCTTTAAAGCGTCCCGCAGGTTGGCATATCCGACAGTTGGCATCGTCATCTTCCACAGAAAAAATCTACTGCGACGATTAAAGCCCAGTTTTTTTTACAGTAGGCATGTTTTTTTTACATTTCGGCCTTTTCCTACAATTTTTTTTACACGGCAAGTCTCTTTCGGGTATTGCTCGGGCGACCAATGACGCAGTTTGTTTCCAGACGACAGAAACTCAAGCTTATAAGTCATGCAGATTTACCGGCATGGGTGTTTCGTGATCTCGAGAACGCGCAATCTGCATAAGCTCAAGATCATCAAGCCGCTCGACCAACGCTTCGTAAACGTCGGCAGACACCATATAGCCCATGACCCGGTTGTGATTGAGTATTGCCACAGCACCGGCGTTTGCGCCTTTAAGAACGGCAGAAGGATTTTTCTTCAGTTCGGAAATACTGACAGCCATATCGGCGAAAACTCTTTGCACGGTAAGGACCTCGAATGCGATCGAAATTTCGGTCGATATCGAAGCTTATCAATTGCTGCCGTGACAGAGTCGCAAAGGTTCAGCCTGATCATCCCACCCGCCCCTTCCGCAACATCACATTCAACTGATCCACCACCTCCGCCCAATCCGCATCATCCAGAATCTCTTCGCGCAGAAACTGCGCCTGACTTTCCGTCCAGAAAAACGCGTCGGCGAGATGCAACTGCGGTTTCAGCGGTGAATGGCTGGCGATGAATTGGTCGATGCTGATCGCGTCGTGAGGGAGGCCGAGTTGTTTGAACAGGGCCGGTAGGCTGTGCTGCGGATGTTCCATGATGCAACTCCTCTGCAATTCAGGCCGGCGTTACGCCGTTTGCTGCAGTGGAGTTGATCATAGCTGTCGCTGTGGGTTCAGGGCCTGGCGACGTCCGGCGAGCCTGCGGCCAGTTGCGCTGCCGGATAGACCGACTGCCATCCGCCGCCCAACGCCTTGTATAAACCGACCATCGCCAGGGAAACGCCGGTCGAGCTTTCCACCCATTGCTCCTGCGTGGCGAGCAAGGCGCTCTGCACGGTGAGGACGTTGACGAAATCGACCACGCCTTCGACGTACTGCTGCTGCGCGGTGCGCAGGGCGATCTGGTTCTGGCGCACGGCTTCGGCGAGGCTGTCGCGCCGGCGCTGGCTGGCGTTGTACGCGGTCAGTTGATCGTCGATTTCATGCCAGGCGTGCAGAACGGTCTGCTGGTAGGCGATGGCCGCTTCCTGTTGTTGGGCTTCGCGCAACTGCAGCATGCCGCGCAGGCGACCGCCGTCGAACAGCGGCAGGCTGAATTGCGGGCCGATACCAAAGGCGCGCGAGCCCCATGAACCGAAATCGCTCAGTTGCATCGCTTGCGAACCGAGGTTGCCCGATAGGGTGATGCGCGGATAGAAATCGCCCTTGGCCACGCCGATACTGGCGGTGGCGGCGTGCAGACGCGCTTCGGCCTGGCGGATATCCGGGCGGCGCTCGGCCAGTTCCGACGGCAGGCCAATCGCGACTTGCAGTGGCGACTGCGGCACTGCCGCGTCTATCGACAACTCACGAGTGAGGGCTTGCGGCGGTTCGCCCATCAACAGACTGATCGCGTTGATCAGTTGCGCCTGACGCTGCTCAAGCGCTGGCAGCCGCGCTTCGATGGCGGCGACTTGCGCGGCGGCTTCGGCGACGTCGAGATCGGTCGCCACGCCATCGGCCAGCCGCAGTTGCGAAAGCTTCAGGCTGTGCCGGGCGACGTCGAGGTTCTGCTCGGTGACGGCACGGGTGTTCTGCACGCCGCGCAGCTGAATGTAGTTTTGCGCGGTGTCGGCCAGCACGGTCAGCAGCACACCGCGACGATCGTTTTCCGCCACTTCGAGGTTGGCATCCGCGGCCTCGGTTTCACGACGCACGCGGCCCCAGAAATCCAGCTCCCATGAAGCCGAGAAACCGGCATCCCACAGGTTGAAGGCCGAATCGCCGTTGTTTCCCGATGGATCGTTCAAGCCTCTGCCACTGTTGCGTTTGCGTGCGTAGCTGCCGGTGGCGGCGCTGTTCGGATAACGCTCGGCGGTGATCACCTGGCGCGCGGCGCGGCTTTGTTGCAGGCGGCTGCTGGCCAGTTGCAGGTCGAGGTTGCTGTTCAGCGCGCGCTGGGTGAGCGCGGACAGCTGCGGGTCGTGGAAGGTTTCCCACCAGCGTTCGTTCAAGGGTTCGCTGACGGCCTGGCTTGGCGCAGATTGACCCGGTTTGGCCCATTCGGCAGGTTGAGCCGCTTCGGGTTTCTGGAAGTCTGGGCCGACGGTGCAGGCGGCGAGACTCGTTGTGAGCAAGGCACTGAAGGTTAGCTGCTGCCACTGGCGTTTTCGCGAGCAGGCTCGCTCCCACATTCTGGAGTGCGTTGCCCCAGTGGAAGCGAGCCTGCTCGCGAACGCGACAGCCGATTCAACACCGATCATCGCTGCGTCACCTCGCGCCCGGACGCCTTCGAGCGGGCGGTATCAATACTCGCCTCCACCGACATCCCCACCCGCAACCGCTCGGCCAGTGGCTGGCCCGGCTCCAGCACGATCTTCACCGGGATCCGCTGCACCACTTTGGTGAAGTTGCCCGTCGCGTTATCCGGTTTCACCGCCGCGAAGGTCACGCCCGTTGCCGGCGCAATGCTCTCGACACGGCCAGTCAGGGCTTCACCACCGAGACTATCTACTCGCACTTGCACATCCTGCCCCGGCTGCACGTCGGTCAACTGGGTTTCCTGAAAATTGGCGACCACATAGGCCTGCTGCAACGGCACCACCGCCAGCAGCTTGCTGCCCGGGGTGACGTAGGCGCCGACACGCACCGCACGCTCGCCGATCATGCCGTCCTGCGGCGCGGTGATGCGCGTGTACGACAGGTTGAAGCTGGCGATTTCCAGCGCCGCCTGCGCGTGTTTCAGAGTGCCTTCGGCGGCGTTGCGCTGGGCAGTGAGAATTTCGACTTGTTTGCGTTCGGCCGCCAGTTTCGCCGTCGCGGTGTCGAGACGCGCCGAAGCCTGATCAATGCGCGTGCGTGCCTGTTGCGCGTTCTGCACGGTGCCAGCGCCGACCCCGGCGAGGTGGTTATAGCGGTTCAGTTCCTGCTGCGCGAAGGCCATTTGCGCTTTGGCCGAGACCACTGCAGCCTGCGCCTGAGCAATCAGCGAAGCCTGCCGTTCCAGAGTCGCGTTGGCGTTCTGCAATTGCGCCCGCGCGACCAGGGTTTGCGCATCCGCCGCTTCCGCCGCTGCGCGCAAATCGCGGTCATCGATCAGCGCCAGCAACTGCCCGGCCTTGACCTGCTGGTTGTCTTCGACCAGCACCTGCTTGATAAACCCGGCAACGCGGGGCACCACCAGCGTGTAGTCGGCGGAGACGAAGGCGTCATTAGTGGTTTGCTCGGTGCGTTGGCCGAACAGCCCTGGCATCGCCAGATATACCAACACGCCCACCGCCAGCGCGGCAGCCACGGCCACCGCGAGTTTTTGCTTGGATTGAGTCATATAAAACCTTCAGTTTCAGTGCAGCGATCAGGTCGGCGCGCGCGGCGGATAAATCCGCGTTGGCAGCCAGAAAATCAGCAGAATCAGCGTTAGGGCGACGCCGGCCATGCACAGGTAGAGATCGGAGGAAGTCAGCACCACCGCCTGCTCGTGCACGCGGTGAGCGAGGCCCGAATCGCTGTGATCGGCCAGCGGCGAATTGCCGAGGCTGTCGACCAACATGGTCGAATGGAAATGCAGGCGCGCGGTGGTCAGCGCTTCGATCACGCCGGTGGCGACCACCGCGGCGAGACCTTTGACGGTGTTGAACCACGCCGACGCGAACGGCCCTTCCATCGGCGTGATACTGCCGGTCGACAACATCAGCAGCGGCAACACCGCCATCGGCTGGCCGAAAATCTGCAGCCATTGCAGGACGTAGAAATCGTCGCGAATCCACGCAGAGGTCAGGTGCGAACCGCCCAGGCAGGACAGCGCGAGCATGCTCAGGCCAATGCCAAGCACCCAGCGACAATCGACCCAGCGCAAGTTGCACAGCGCTGCCACCAACGGTAGCGCAATCAGCTGCGGCAACGCGGCAATGAGCATGATCGGCGCGGTTTGCGCCGGACGATAACCTTGCACCTGGGCCAGATAACTCGACGGAATCAACACCACCGCCAGCAGCACGATCAACACCCCGGCGAGGGTGATCAGGGCGAACAACAAGTTGCGGATGCCGAGCATCTGCAGCTTGAAAAACGGAATCGGTTGCGACCATTCATTGATCAGAAAAGCCACCAGCAGCAGCGAACCGGCGCCGAGTAATCCACAGATCAGATTCGACTCGAACCAGTCAAGTCGATTGCCCTGCAACAGACCGATCACCAGCATGCAGATCGCCGGAAAGCCCAGCAGCAGGCCTTTCCAGTTGAATGACTTGAGGCGTTCCAGGCGCAGCGGATCCTGCGGCAAGCCGTAGGCCACCGCGGCCATGGCGATCAGGCACGGCACGATGATCTGCCAGAACGTCCATTGCCAGCCGACGTATTCGGTCCACAGACCGGCCAGCGGCGTGCCGAGTCCCGGGCCGAACGTCGCGGTCAAGGCGTAACCGGCCAGTCCGTAGAGTTTGATGTTGGCGGGCAAAAAGCGCAGCGCAACGGTCATCAGCATCGGCGGCAGCGCGCCGCCGGCCAGGCCCTGAAGGATGCGCATCAACAACAGACTTTCGTAATTCGGCGCGAACGGGCACAACACGCCGAGCACGGTAAACAGTCCGATGGCGCAGAGGGTGAAGCGGCGCAGCGAGAAGGTCACCGAGCACCACGGCGCGAAGGCCATGGCTGCGACAGACGTGGCGGTGTAACTGGCGACCAGCCACGTGCCTTCGTCATAGCCGATGTGCAGCGCGCCACGAATATCGGCGAGTGCGACTTTGGTGACCATCTCGTTGAGGCCCGAGACCAGCACGGCCAACAGCACGCCGACCAGACCAATGATGATCCGCGCCCCGAACACCGGTGGCGCAGCCGCCGTCGCCGGGCTGGCCGCGGCGAGGGTCGCCGTGACCGTCAGGGATGTCATGAATGAAAACTCCGGGGGTGGAAATACCGGAGCATTTTAGTGGGGCTTGATGCTGACGAAAATTGACTTATCGGCAGGTTATAAGTGCATCAGACACAAATATCAAAAGCAAAAGATCGCAGCCTTCGGCAGCTCCTACAGGGGAAATGCATTCCAGTGTAGGAGCTGCCGAAGGCTGCGATCTTTTGCTTTGCTTTTTTTAAGGCTGTGCGGCCAGCCACGTTTCATCGCAGCAGGTCTTGAGGGTTTCGCGCAGCCAGCGGTGGGCCGGGTCCTTGTCGAAACGCGGGTGCCAGGCCTGGGTCAGCATCAGCATGGGCAGCGGAATCGGCAGGTCGAATGAACGCAGTTTCAGCCCCAGCCGCCGTACGCTGAGCAGGGCCTCTTTAGGCACCGGCAGGATCAGGTCGGAGTCGGGCAAGGCAAACATTGCTGCGTGGAAACTCGGCGCGATCACCGCCACCCGGCGCTCCAGCCCCAGAGCATTCAGCGCCGTATCGATCGGGCCGCGAGCAATGCCCCGGCGCGACATGCTGATGTGGGAAAATCCGGCGTAGCGTTCGGCAGTGATTTCGCCATCGAGCAACGGATGGTTCTCGCGCACCAGGCCGACGAAATGCGTGGAGAACAGGTTCTGTACCTTAACCTCCGGCGTGAGCGGCCGGGTGTTGCTGACGCTCAGATCGATGCGTCCTTCGCGCAGCGCCTCATCGTCGCCGTCGCCTTCCGGGACGAAGCGCAGTTCGCAATGCGGGGCGAGCTGGTCGAGGGTGTCGAACAGCTTGCCGCCGTAGACGCCGACGAAAAAATCATTGGCACGGATGCTGAAACGCCGGCGCAAGGTGCCCAGCTCGACGCTGTCGGCGGAGCGAAAGAGCAGCGCTGCCTGCTCGACCACATCGCGCACCTGTTCGCGTAACTCGAGGGCTTTGGGGGTCGGCACCAGACCACGCCCGGCGCGGACCAGAATCGGATCGCCAATGGCTTCGCGGATCCGCGTCAGGGTACGGCTCATGGCCGCCGGGCTGAGATTCATCCGCCGCGCAGCGCCGACCACGCTGCCCTCGTCGAGCAAGGCATCGAGGGCGACCAGAAGGTTCATGTCCGGGAGTTGCATGCTGAGCACTCATTGCTGATCTGGATTGATCCGAGCGCAATGCTAGCAGATCAAAAGATCGCAGCCTGCGGCAGCTCCTACAGGGGATTGTTTTCCCATGTAGGAGCTGCCGAAGGCTGCGATCTTTTCAGGTCAGCGCTGCATACCCCAACGCTTGACGGTCATACGCTCGAGGGTATCGAACACCAGATTCTCCGCCAGCAAGCCAATCAAAATCACCACCGCCAATCCGGCAAACACCTTGTCGGTGTACAGCTCATTGCGATTCTGAAAGATGTACCAGCCCAGCCCACCCTTGCCACTGGTCGCACCAAATACCAACTCGGCGGCGATCAATGTGCGCCACGCGAACGCCCAGCCAATTTTCAGACCCGCGAGAATCGACGGCAGCGCCGCCGGGATCAGGATGAACAAGACCAGGCGCAAGCCCTTCAAACCATAATTGCGCCCGGCCATGCGCAGCGTCTCGGAGACGCCGAGGAATCCCGCATAAGTATTCAGCGCCAGCGCCCACAACACCGAATGCACCAGCACGAAAATCAGGCTGTTCTGCCCCAGCCCGAACCAGAGCAAGGCCAGCGGCAGCAGGGCAATCGCCGGCAACGGGTTGAACATCGAAGTCATCGTACTGAGCAGATCACGTCCCAACTGGGTCGAGACCGCCAATGTCGTCAGGGCGAACGCGAGGATGATGCCGATCAGGTAGCCCTTGATCAGCACCACTAAAGATATCCACACCTTGGCCAGCAGCTCGCCACTGAGCAGCCCGTCGAACAAGGCATGCGCAGTTTGCAGAAAACTCGGCAGCATCAGGTCGTTGTTCTGAATCCGCGCGACCACTTCCCAGATAATCGCCAGCACGATGAGGATCAGGCTTTTGCGCAGCCAGCCCTGTTGCCACAGGCGCGTGCCGAGCGGCAATTCACGCTCGACCGGCACTGCGGTCAGCGGCTTGAGCACGGTTTCGAATTCTTCACGCACGGATGATGAATGGCTCATCGGGTAGTCCTCCTGGCCGTTCAATAGGCGATGCGAATGTCGTTGAAGTCATGCTCACGTTCGGTCTCCGGCGCCTGGCCTTCATCGAACAGCAGACGATGAATGCGCCGTGCCGATTCCTGAAACGCCACGCCACCAAGGCTGTGCAGATCGTATTGATGGCTGTGTACTTCGGCGCGCACCCGCCCCGGATGCGGTGACAGCAACAGGATGCGATTGCCCACCACCAAAGCCTCTTCGATCGAGTGGGTGACGAACAACAAAGTGAAGCGCACCTCTTCCCAGAGCAGCAGCAACTCCTCCTGCATCTTGCGGCGGGTCAGCGCATCGAGTGCAGCGAAGGGTTCATCCATCAAGAGGATTTTCGGCTGCATGGCCAAGGCCCGGGCGATCGCCACCCGCGCCTTCATGCCGCCGGACAAGGTGTGCGGATAGGCGTCGGCGAACGCCGCCAGGCCGACCTTTTGCAGATAATGCAACGCACGCTCTTCAGCGTCTTTCTTGTTCAAAGTGCGCGAGGCGAGCAGCGGGAACATCACGTTCTGCTTCACGGTTTTCCACGGCGGCAACTGATCGAATTCCTGGAACACCACAATGCGGTCCGGCCCCGGCGCATCGACGCGCTGGCCTTGCAGACGGATCTCGCCTTCGCAGGGCTGGATGAACCCGGCGACCGCTTTGAGCAGGGTGGATTTACCGCAACCGGACGGGCCGAGCAGGACGAAACGATCAGCCGGATCGATGGCGAAACTGACCTGATGAGTGGCGCGCACCACGCGTTGCGGCGTACGGTATTCGAGGCTGACGTGATCGACGGCCAACAACGCTTCGCTGTGGGCGATCGGGTTGCTGGCCGCGTGGCCTGGCAAAGGGGCGTTCATGGTCGATCTCCGGCGAATCAGAAAGGCGTGTCGCCCTGGATGGTCGTGCGATACAGCTTGCGGCGCAGATGCGCGGGGCAGCCGGCGGCGAGGTGGATCAGCGAACGGTTGTCCCAGAACACCAGGTCATGCGGTTCCCACTGATGGCGGTAGATGTTTTGCGGCAGCACGCTGTGGGCGAAGAGTTCGGCGAGCAGCTGGCGACTTTCGTCTTCCGGCAGGCCGACGATGCGCGTGGTGAAGCCTTCACTGACGAACAAGGCCTTGCGGCCGTTTTCCGGGTGGGTGCGCACCACCGGATGCACTACTTCTGCGACCTGGGCCAGTTGTTCCGGGGTCAGGGTCGGGCGCCAGTTGCCTTCGAATTTGGTTTCGCTGTAGCGCGCGGTGTAGGAATGCGCGGCGGAACGCCCTTCGACCGCATTGCGCAACGCAGCGGGCAAGTCGTCCCAGGCTTTGTGCATGTCGGCAAACAGCGTGTCGCCGCCCTCGGAGGGCAACTCTTGGGCGTGCAGCATCGAGCCGAGACTCGGCAGCTCTTTATAGGAAAGATCGGAATGCCAGAACTTGCCGGCGTCACCGAGACCGATGTTCTGGCCGTTCTCGATGATGTTGGAAACGATGAGAATTTCCGGGTGATTGGCCAGCAGGAACTGCTTGAGCACGTGGATCTGCAACACGCCGAAGCGACGGCTGAAATCGATTTGCTGTTGCGGGGTGATCTGCTGATCGCGAAAGACCACGACGTGGTGATCCAGGTGCGCGCGGTGAATGCGCGCGAAGTCCTGATCATTGACCGGTCGGCTGAGGTCGAGGCCAACGATCTCGGCGCCGACGGCACCGCTGAATGGACGAATTTCGAAAACTTGTGGCGCGGCAGTTGCGGCGCTTTCGGTGGCAGTAACGGCGGACATCAATCATCTCCCACTCACGGCGCGCTCACGGACGCGCACGTCGATCAGACACTCACGCTGGATTGCGTGTCGGTTCAGGTCGTGCGGCGCGCCGATTGGTCGGCAGGTACGCAGGTGGGTGACTTTATAGCTATAAGAATTGGAAATTAAATACCGTTAATGAATAACGATATGACGAAGGGTGAGTGGGCGTGGAGTGACGATTTTTGTCACTTCCCGACGGATATGTAGAGTCTGAGCGGACGCCTTCGCGAGCAGGCTCGCTCCCACAGTTGAAATGCGATCTCCTGTGGGAGCGAGCCTGCTCGCGAAGGGGCCGTCAGCAGCGCTGAAGATCTAGCGCTCGTGCAACGCTTCAGCTCGCGCCCGAATGATCGGCTTCAGCAAATAGCTCAACACCGATTTCTTGCCGGTAATGATATCCACCGACGCAACCATCCCCGGAATGATCAGCAATGGCTTTTCATCCGTGCCCAAATGACTGCGCTCGGTGCGCACCTTGATCACGTAATAGGTGGTTTTCTTGTCTTCGTCGGTGATGGTGTCGGCGCCAATCTGTTCCAGCTGCGCCTTCAGCCCGCCATAAATGGTGTAGTCATAGGCGGTGAATTTGACGATCGCTTCCTGCCCCGGGTGCAGGAAGGCGATGTCCTGCGGACGGATCTTGGCTTCGACCAGCAGGGTGTCGTCCAGCGGCACGATTTCGACCATGTCGCTGCCCGGCTGGATCACGCCGCCGATGGTGTTGACCAGCAACTTGTTGACGATGCCCCGCACGGGTGAGGTAACCAGCGTACGGCTGACGCGGTCCTCCAGCGCCTTGCCGGTGGCCTGGGCCTTGTTCAGATCGGTGCGCGCTTCGTTGAGCTGGGTCAGCGCTTCGCTGCGGAATTTGCCGCGGGTTTCGTCGATCTTGCGCTGCACTTCCTTGATCGCCGATTCCGCGCGCGGGATCGCCAGCGTGGTCGCGTCGAGCTGGCCACGGGTCTCCACTTCGGCACGCTTGAGGCGCAACACTTCTACCGGCGAGACCGCGCCCTGCGCCACCAGCGGCTCGGACATGTTGATTTCCTGGCGCTGCAAGCCGAGTTGCTGACGGTACTGCGCTTGTTTGGAGCTGAACTCACGGAGCTCTTGCTGACGCTGGATCAACTGCTCCTGCAGGCCGCCGATTTCGTCGTGCAATTGCTGACGGCGGCTGATGTACAACGACTCTTCGCTTTTCGCCTGGCCCGGCACGGCTTTAAGCACGTCTTCGGGGAAATCCAGCGGACGATCATCGACTTCCGCGCTCAGGCGCTCTACCCGCAGCAGCATCGACAGGCGATCGGCCTCGGTTTCGCCAACATTGGAGGCAAAACGCGTGTCGTCGAGACGAATCAGCGGCGCGCCGGCCTCGACGATCTGGCCTTCCTTGACGAACAGTTCGGAGACGATACCGCCCTCCAGGTTCTGGATTTTCTGGATTTTCGAAGAGGGAATTGCCTTGCCGTCGCCCTTGGTCACTTCGTCGATCACCGCGAAGTGGGCCCAGAGCATCAGGAACACGAAGAAGCCGATGATCGCCCAGATGGTCAGGCGCACGACGCGCGGGGCGTCTTCGATCAGCGCCTTGTTGACCTCCGGCAGCGGCTGGCCCTGCAGCGAGGCAGAGCCCTTGAAGTAGCGACGGATCGACTCCTTGACACCGGACTTAAGCAACACTGATCTGCCCCTTCTTCAACGCTTCCATCACGGCGGCTTTCGGGCCGTCGGCGAGAATCTGCCCGCGATCGATCACCAGCAGGCGGTCAACCAGCGACAACAGCGATGCCCGGTGCGTGACCAGCACCACGGTCTTGTTTTCAACCACCGCCGCGAGGCGTTGCTTGAGGCGTTCTTCGCCGGTGTTGTCCATCGCACTGGTCGGCTCGTCCATCAGCAGAATTGGCGGATTGAGCAACAGCGCCCGGGCCAGGGCGACGTTCTGCCGCTGGCCGCCAGAGAGGTTCTGCCCGCGCTCGCCGACTTGCAGTTCATAGCCTTGCGGGTGCAGACGGGCGAATTCGTGGACGCCGGCCAGTTCGGCCGCCTGCAGGACAAGCTCGTCTTCGACATAACGGGCGCCGGACACCAGGTTGTCGCGCAGGGTGCCGGACAGCAGCTGAATGTCCTGCGGCACGTAACCGATGTTGTAGCGCAGTTCGCTGACGTCGATCTGGCGGATGTCCACGCCGTCGACCAGCAAGGCACCGTCGTCCGGTTGATACAGGCCGACCAGCAATTTGGCCAGCGAGCTTTTGCCCGAGCCGCTACGGCCGATGATGCCGATCTTCTCGCCGGGCCGGATCACCAGGTTGATGTTCTTCAGCGCGGGGTTCTGTTGATCCGGGTAGGTGAAACTGAGCTGCCGGCATTCGATCGCACCCTGCAGAACCTTGCGGCTCAGCGGACGCTCTTCGAAATTGCGCTCCTGCGGCAGCTCCATCATCTGGTCGACGGAGGTCATGGTCACCCGCGCCTGTTGATAGCGCGTGAGCAGGCCGGACAGCGACGCCAGCGGGCTGAGGGCGCGGCCACTGAGCATGTAGCAGGCGATCAGCCCGCCCATGCTCAGGTTGCCGGCGATGATCTGGTACACGCCGAATACGATCATGATCACCCCGGCCAGTTGCTGGATCAGCAAGGTGATGTTCATCGCCAGACCGGAGAGCATTTTCACTCGCAGCTCGAGGCGGCTGAGGGTGCCGATGGTCTGTTCCCACTGATACTGGCGCTCGCTTTCGGCGTTGTTGACCTTGACCGCGTCCAGACCCGCGAGTGTCTCGATCAGGCTCGACTGACGCTCGGCGCCCAGGGCCATGGTGCGCTCCATGGTCGCGATCAGCGGCTTCTGCAAGGCGTAGCCGATCAGCAGGGCAATCGGGAATGCCAGCACCGGAATCCATACCAGATGCCCGCCGAGAATGGCGATGACGATGAAAATCAGAATGGTGAAAGGCAGGTCGATCAGGCTGGTCAGGGTCAGCGAGGCGAGGAAGTCGCGCAGGCTCTGAAATTCATGGATGTTCTGCGCAAAACTGCCGACCCGCGCCGGGCGGTATTTCATTGCCATGCCGACGATGCGTTCGAACAGCGTGGCGGAGATGATCAGGTCGGTTTTCTTCCCGGCCAGGTCCAGGCACAGACTGCGCAGGCTCTTGAGGATCAGGTCGAAGATGTAGGCGCCGGTGATGCCCAGCGCCAGCACCCACAGGGTTGCTTCGGCCTGGTTCGGCACCACGCGGTCGTAGACGTTCATCACGAACAGCGGCGCGGCCATGGCGATGATGTTGATCAGGAAACTGGCGGCGATCGCGTCGGCGTAGAGCCAGCGCGAACGCTTGAGGGTGTCGCGAAACCACGAGCGTGCCCGCGGGATCAGCGTGCCGTGGTTGACGTCGAATTTGTGCTGTGGCTGGGCGAAGAACACTTTGCCGGTGTAATCGTCAGTCAGCAGTTCGCGGCTGACCACCGATTCGCCGCCATCGCTTTCGCTGAGCAGCACCCGCGCATCGTTTTCGCCCTGCCAGCCGAGCAGGACGGCACTGCGGCCATCCTTGAGCAACAACAGCGCGGGCATGGCGATCGCCGGAATCTCTTCGAGCTTGCGCTGCAACACCCGCCCCTGCAGGCCGGCGCGAGCCGCTGCGCGCGGCAGCAACTCGACACTCAAACGTTGTTTGGGCAGCGGCAGGCCGGTGGTCAGCATCGCTGCGCTGGCAGGCTTCTGGTGCAGCATGCACAGGGCGAGCAGACCATCCAGCAACGGATCGTCATGCAACGCGCGTGGATCATGGCTGAGTTGAACTCGACTGACTTCTGATTCCACGCTCGACACTCTTTAACAGTTGAAAGGGATAACTCAGTTCATCCCAGGCAGCTGGACCTTGGGCTTCACGTCGTTCTGCACAACGGATGCCAACGGTGCGACCACTCCCTGGCTTTTGAGCAATTGGCCCATGGTCGCCTTGATTCGGTACTGAGTAAATAACTGAATGTTCTTGATTTCCGCCAGACGCCGCGAGGCGGTGAACAGTTCGTTTTCGCTGTCGAGCAAGTCCAGCAGGGTGCGTTCGCCGAGGCTGAATTGACGCTGGTAGGCGGTACGCACCGAGGTGCTGTGATCGACGTACTGCTGGGCAATCGGCACCTGGGCGTTGGCGTTGTTCAGCGCGTTCCAGGCCAGGCCAAGCTCTTCGTTCAACTGACGCAGGGCGTTGTTGCGGATATCCAGCGCCTGGTTGGCCAGGTACGACTTGGCTTCCAGATCAGCTTTGTTGCTGCCGCCGGAATACAGGTTGAAGCGCATGCGCAGCATGGCCTGCCATTCGTTGTTGTGGCCGTTCTGGCCGTCGAGATCGTTATCCGCGGTGCGGCCCAGTTCGGCGTCGAAGCGCGGGTAGAAGGTCGATTTCGCGGTGGCGAACTGCTTTTCGGCAGCGGCGATGTCCGACTCGGCGGAGCGCAGGATCGGGCTGTTTTCCAGCATCTGCGCGCGGGCCTCATTGAGGTTGGCCGGCATCATCGCCATGAACGGCGCCGGCCGCTCGAGCTGGTCTGGCATCTGGCCGACGGCGCTGAGGAAGTTGGTTTCCGCATCGGCGAGGTTGGTCTGTTCGGTGATCAGGTTGTTGCGGGCCTGGGCCATACGGGCTTCAGCCTGATCAAGGTCGGCACCGCTGCCGACGCCGCGCTGGGTGCGCAACTGGATCTGGTCGTAGATGCGCTGGTGGCTCTTGAGGTTTTCCTCGGCCAGACGAACGAATTCGCGGCGGGTCAGTACGTCCAGATATACCTGGGCGACGGTCAGCGCGGTGCGCTCGGAAGTGCCCAACAAGGAATAAGCACGGGAGCTGACGTTGGCTTGTTGACGCGCCACTTCGTTGGACGTCGCAAATCCGTCAAAAACCATTTGCGAGAGACGTAAACTTGACTCGCTGCGGTTCAAAGTCTCCCAGTGATTGCCGCCACCGTTCGCTCGGGTCGTCACGCTGTCAGTGCCTTCACGGCCATAGCCGCCCAGCAGATCGACCTTGGGCAGGTATCCCCCTTTCGCCGCCTTTAATTGATAATCCGCCGCCAATCGACTGTTGACCCCCGCCTGAATCTCCGGATGGACATCCAGCGCCTGTTGCATGGCTTCTGGTAAGGATTGTGCTTGTGCAAAAGAGGCGGCGAGAGCGAAGGGTGCGGCAAGGAGCAAAAGCGAACGCATGGTTGGAATTTTCCCGGAACTTCTTGTCTTGAATCACAGCAGAAACGTGGCGCTGCGTCGGATGATGGCAACCCGAATGACCGTATGTCGGAAAGTTCAAAAGAGGAACTGGATGACACGCTGAAGGACAGGTCGCCGCGGAAATATCAATGTGACATTAGTGGGGCGATTGTTTAGGATGGCTCCCAGAAGGTCAATAGTTTGGCATAAAGTTAATCGCGAAAATATATAGCCAGATTATTGACGAAATGCAGCGTCAACAAGTTATCCATTTTATCGAAAGTACGTCCAGACTGAAGTGGCGCCGACGCCCGTCAGGTCCATGGAAGTCAACTGAATGTGACACCCGGAGAGTCTTCAATGAGCAGTGTTGTTGCCGTCGTCAAAAGCATTGTCGGTCAGGTTTTCGTGGTGTCCCCAGAGGGCGTGCGTCGCGTACTCGTTGAAGGCGATCGCCTGTATGTCGGCGACCAGATCGATACCGGTCTGTCTGGCGCAGTGTCGCTGGAACTGGCCGATGGCCGCACGCTCGATCTGGGCCGCGACACCCAGTGGAGCGCCAACTCGCCTGACTCCAGCACTGACCTGGCCGAAGCCACCGCGCAGGCGGCACCTTCTGTTGAAGAACTGCAGCAAGCCATCGCCGCCGGTGTCGACCCGACCACCGCACTCGAGTCCACCGCGGCCGGCCCGACCGCCGCAGGTACCGGCGGTGCGGCCGGTGGTGGTCACAGCTTCGTCATGCTCGACGCAACCGCTGGCCGCGTCGATCCGACCATTGGCTTCCCCACGGCGGGCATCAATTCTGCCGGGCAAGTCGCGCAGGACACCACGGGCGGCCTGACCACCGACACCACCACCAACGCACTGCGTGACTCGACCCTGAGCCTCAGCGCCACGCCGACCATCACCGAAGCCGGCGGCGTGCTGGTGTACACCGCGACCCTGACCCAGGCACCGCTGACCGACCTGACTATCACCCTGTCCAACGGCGCAGTAATCGTCATTCCCGCCGGCGCCACCACCGGCACCGTCAACGTGCCGCTGGCGCCGAACGACACGGTCTATAACGACCCGACCCAGATCGACGTGACCGTCACCGGCACCAGCGGCGGCAACGGCATCACCGTGACCCCGCCGACTATCCCGGCGACCACGCAAGTCACCGACACCGTCGACACCACTACCGTTACCTTGACGGCTGGCTCGAGCGTCACCGAAGGTGGGCAGATCACTTACACCGCGACATTGACCAACCCGGCGCAAACCCCGGTAACCGTAACCCTGTCCAATGGCTCGACTATTACTATCGGCGCTGGCCAGACTACCGGCACCGTCAACGTGCCGACTGCGGCCAATGACGTTTACAACAACGGCAGCACCGTCAGCACCACGATCACTGGCGCAACCGGTGGCAACTTCGAAAACCTGGTGCCGAACCCGACGCCAGCAGTCACTACGATTGCCGACTCAGTCGATAACACCGGTCTGACCCTGACCGCGACCAACAACATTGTTGAAGGCGGCCAGATCACTTACACCGCGACCCTGACCAACCCGGCGCAGACGCCGGTAACCGTCACCCTGTCGAACGGCTCGACCATCACCATTGCGGCCGGCGAAACCGTCGGCACCGTCAACGTGCCGACTGCGGCCAATGACGTTTACAACAACGGCAGCACCGTCAGCACCACGATCACTGGCGCTACCGGTGGCAATTTCGAAAACCTGGTGCCAAGCAACACGCCAGCGGTCACCACCATCACCGACTCGGTCGACAACACTGGCCTGACCCTGACCGCGACCAACAACATCGTTGAAGGCGGCCAGATCACCTACACCGCGACCCTGACCAACCCGGCGCAAACCCCGGTAACCGTCACCCTGTCGAACGGCTCGACCATCACCATTGCGGCTGGCGAGACTGTCGGCACCGTCAACGTGCCGACTGCGGCCAATGACGTCTACAACAATGGCAGCACCGTCAGCACCACGATCACTGGCGCAACCGGTGGCAACTTCGAAAACCTGGTGCCAAGCAACACGCCAGCGGTCACCACCATCACCGACTCGGTCGACAACACCGGCCTGAGCCTGACCGCGACCAACAACATCGTCGAAGGCGGCCAGATCACCTACACCGCGACCCTGACCAACCCGGCGCAAACCCCGGTAACCGTCACCCTGTCGAACGGCTCGACCATCACCATTGCGGCCGGCGAAACCGTCGGCACCGTCAACGTGCCAACCCCGCCTAACGACGTCTATAACAACAGCAGCACCGTTACGACGACGATCACCGGGGCCAATGGTGGCAACTTCGAGAACCTGGTGCCGAATCCGGCGCCAGCAGTCACTACGATTGCCGACTCAGTCGATAACACCGGCCTGACCCTGACCGCGACCAACAACATTGTTGAAGGCGGCCAGATCACTTACACCGCGACCCTGACCAACCCGGCGCAAACCCCGGTAACCGTCACCCTGTCGAACGGCTCGACCATCACCATTGCGGCTGGCGAGACTGTCGGCACCGTCAACGTGCCGACTGCGGCCAATGACGTCTACAACAATGGCAGCACCGTCAGCACCACGATCACTGGCGCAACCGGTGGCAACTTCGAAAACCTGGTGCCAAGCAACACGCCAGCGGTCACCACCATCACCGACTCGGTCGATGATACTGGCCTGAGCCTCAGCGCCACCGGCACTGTGGCCGAGGGCGGCCAGATCACCTACACCGCCACGTTGACGAATCCGGCTGGCACTCCGGTAACCGTGACCCTGAGCAACGGCTCGGTGATCACCATTGATGCCGGCAAAACCACCGGCACCGTGACCCTTCCAGCGCCTGCAGATGACGTCTACAAAGACGCCGGCCAGGTCGAAGTCAGCATCAAGGAAGCCACCGGCGGCAACTTTGAGAGCCTGGTCCCGAGCACCACCCCGGCGGTGACCGAAATCACTGACACCGTCGACACCTCGACAGTGAAGCTGACCGCAGACACCTCGGTTGCCGAAGGCGGCACCGTGACTTACACCGCCACCGTCGGCGCGCCAGTCACCGGCTCGCCTGTGGTCGTGACGTTGGCCAACGGCCAGAACATCACCATTGCCGTCGGCCAGACCACTGGCTCCATCACCTACACCGCACCGAACGATGCCTTGACCGGCAACGCTCCGCTGACCAATTCGATCACTGGCGTAACCGGTGGCAACTACGAAAACCTGGTTGCGGACAAAACTCCAGTTTCGACCACCGTCACCGACGTTGCCGACACCACCAATCTGGCGCTGAGTGCGACCGCTTCCATGGCTGAAGGCGGCCAGATCACTTACACCGCTACCTTGACCAATGCTGCTGGCTCGCCAGTGACCGTGACCTTGTCGAATGGTGCCGTGATCACCATCAAGGCTGGCGAAACCAGCGGCACTGCGACCGTTCCTGCACCATCCGATGACGTCTACAAAGACGCCGGTTCCGTCCAGGCAACGATCACCAGCGCTACCGGTGGTAATTTCGAGAACCTTGTTCCGAGCACCACGCCAGCGGTCACTCAAGTCACCGACACCATCGACACCTCGACGGTCAAATTGACCGCTGACACTTCGGTCGCCGAGGGCGGCACCGTCACCTACACCGCCACTGTCGGTGCGCCCGTCACCGGCTCGCCTGTTGTCGTGACATTGGCCAACGGCCAGAACATCACCATCGCCGTCGGCCAGACGATCGGCAGCGTTACCGCCCCCGTATCGAATGACGTGCAGATCGGTCACGCACCGCTGACCAACTCGATCACCAATGTCAGCGGTGGTAACTACGAGAATCTGGTGGCCGACAAGACTCCGGTCAGCACCACCGTAACCGACACCGTCGACACCACCAGCGTCGCGCTGACTGCCACCGGCAATGTCAACGAAGGCGGGCAGATCACCTACACCGCGACGCTGAGCAATCCGGCCGGTACGCCGGTTACCGTCAATCTGAGCAACGGCTCGGTCATCACCATTGAAGCGGGCAAGACCACCGGCACCGTGACCGTTCCGGCGCCGGCCGATGACGTCTACAAAGACGCCGGCAAAGTCGAAGTGACCATCAAGGACGCCACCGGTGGCAACTTCGAAAATCTGGTGCCGAGCACTACGCCTGCGGTGACCAATGTTGCCGACACCGTCAACACCACGCACCTGACCCTCAGCGCGGAAAGCTATGTGCTCGAAGGCGCTTCGATCACTTACACCGCAACGCTGACCAACGCCGCGCAGACCCCGGTGACGGTCAACCTGAGCAATGGCCAGACCATCACTATTGAAGCGGGCAAGACCAGCGGTTCGGTGACGATTGCCGCACCGACCGATGACGTCTACAAGGACGTCAGCAAGCTCACCGTGACCATGACCGATGCCAGCGGCGGCAACTTCGAAAAGCTCGACGTCAGCAAGACTCCGGTCAGCACCACAGTCAACGATACCGTCGACACAACCGCCCTGACCCTGACTGCCAGCGATACCGTCAGCGAAGGTGGCCAGATCACCTACACCGCGACCCTGAGCAACCCGGCCGGCACCGCGATGACTGTGACCCTGGCCAACGGCGCAGTGATCAATATCGCAGCCGGCGCCACCAGCGGTTCGGTGAATTTCCCGGCGCCTGCCAACACGCCTTACATCGATGGCAGCAACGTGCGGACGGCAATCGCCAGCCACAGCGGCGGCAATTTCGAGCGCGTCGAGGCCGATCGTTCGGCAGTGGTGACCAAAGTCACCGACGCCGTCGACACCACCGATATCAGCCTGAGCGCCACCGGCAGCGTTGCCGAGGGCGGCTCGATCGTCTACACCGCAACCCTGAGCAATCCGGCCGGCACTGCCATGACCGTGACTCTGAGCAACGGAGCGGTGATCAACATTGCCAAGGGTGCGAGCACCGGCAGCGCAACCGTCGCCGCGCCCGCCGATGACGTATACAAGGACGCCGGCAAGGTCGATGCGAGCATCACCAAGACCAGCGGTGGCAACTTTGAAAACCTGGTGGTCGACAAGACCCCGGCAGTCACCAATGTTACCGACACCATCGACAACAGCACCGTTTCGCTGACCGCCAGCGCCAGCGCGGTAGAAGGCGGCGTGGTCGTCTACACCGCTTCGGTGACCGCACCGGTCACTGGTTCGCCGGTAGTAGTCACCCTGTCCAACGGCCAGACCATCACCATTCCGGTCGGCGCCAGCAGCGCCAGCGTCAACTTCACCGCGCCGAACGATGCACAGGCCGGCGGCAACACCTTGAGCGTGAAAATCGACGGCGCCAGCGGTGGCAATTACGAAAATCTCGTGGCCGACCAGACCCCGGCGGTGACCTCGGTGACTGACGTCGCCGATACCACCTCCCTGTCGTTGTCCGCGACCGGCGCCGTGGCCGAGGGCGGTTCGATTGTCTACACCGCGACCCTGAGCAACCCGGCCGGCACCCCGGTTACCGTGAATCTGAGCAACGGCGCGGTGATCACCATCGAGGCTGGGAAAACCACTGGCACCGTCACCGTTCCGGCACCTGCCGATGACGTCTACAAAGACGCCGGCAAAGTTGAAGTCACGATCAAGGATGCCACCGGCGGCAACTTTGAAAACCTGGTGCCAAGCACCACGCCAGCGGTCACCGATGTCACCGACACCGTCGACACCTCGACGGTCAAACTGACTGCCACCGATACAGCGGCCGAAGGCGGCATGGTCACCTACACCGCCACGGTTGGCGCGCCGGTCACCGGTTCGCCTGTGGTCGTGACCCTGGCCAACGGTCAGAACATCACCATCGAAGTCGGCAAGACCAGCGGCAGTGTCAGCACCACCGCGCCGAACGACGTCCTCGCCGGCCACGCGCCGCTGACCAACTCGATCACCAATGTCAGCGGCGGTAACTTCGAAAACCTCGTCGCCGACAAAACTCCGGTCAGCACCACCGTGACCGATACCGTCGACACCACCAACCTGTCGCTCAGCGCCACCGGTGCGGTAAACGAAGGCGGCCAGATCACCTACACCGCGACCCTGAGCAACGCCGCCGGCACACCGGTCACCGTGACCTTGAGCAATGGCGCGACGATCACCATCGACGCCGGCAAAACCACTGGCACCGTGACTGTCGATGCGCCGAAAGACGACGTCTACAGAGACGCGGGCAGCGTTGAAGCAACCATCCAGAGCGCAACGGGCGGTAACTTCGAAAAACTCGTCACCAGCACAGCGCCAGCGGTGACCACGGTCAACGACACCATCGATACCTCCACCGTATCGCTGAGCGCCACCGCGAACGTCGCCGAAGGCGAAACCGTGGTCTACACCGCGACCGTGGGCGCGCCAGTGACCGGTTCACCGGTGATCGTCAGCCTGTCTAACGGCCAGACCATCACCATCGCGGTCGGCGAAACCACCGGCAGCGTCAACTACGTCGCGCCGAACAGCCCATTGGCGGGCGGCAGCTCGTTGAGCGTGACCATCGATGGCGCCACAGGCGGCAATTACGAAAAACTGGTGGTCGACGGCAAGTCCGCCGACACCGTGGTATCGGACACCACCGACACCACCAACCTGAACCTGACCGCCAGCGATTCGGTCGCCGAAGGCGGGCAGATCACCTACACCGCGACGCTGACCAACGCCGCAGGCTCGCCTGTGACCGTGACCCTGTCGAACGGCGCCACGATCACCATCGACGCGGGTAAAACCACTGGCACCGTGACCGTTGCGGCACCTGCCGATGACGTCTACAAAGACGCCGGCTCCGTGCAGGCGACGATCACCAGCGCCACCGGTGGCAACTTCGAAAACCTGGTGCCGAGCACCACGCCAGCAGTCACTACAGTCACTGACACCATCGATACTTCGACCGTCAAACTGACGGCCGATACTTCGGTTGCTGAGGGCGGCACCGTGACTTACACCGCCACGGTTGGCGCTCCGGTCACCGGCTCGCCTGTCGTCGTGACTCTGGCCAATGGTCAGAACATCACCATCGCTGTTGGCCAGACCACAGGCACCGCAACCTTTACCGCGCCGAACGATGCGCTGACTGGCAATGCTCCACTGATCAACTCGATCACTGGCGTAACCGGCGGTAACTTCGAAAATCTGGTGGCGGATAAAACTCCGGTTTCGACTTCTGTCACAGATGTTGCCGACACCACCAACCTGTCGCTGAGTGCGACCGGTTCTGTGGCGGAAGGTGGCCAGATCACGTACACCGCGACGCTGACAAACGCCGCTGGGTCGCCTGTGACCGTGACTTTGTCGAACGGCGCAGTGATCACCATCAAGGCTGGTGAAACCACCGGCAATGTGACCGTTCCGGCACCCTCCGATGACGTGTACAAGGACGCTGGTTCTGTCCAGGCGACGATCACCGGCGCCACCGGTGGCAATTTCGAGAACCTTGTTCCGAGCACTACGCCAGCCGTCACTCAAGTCACCGATACCATCGACACTTCGACGGTCAAACTGACCGCCGATACCTCGGTCGCTGAAGGCGGCACCGTGACTTACACGGCTACCGTGGGCGCGCCTGTTACTGGTTCGCCTGTCGTCGTGACTCTGGCCAACGGCCAGACCATCACCATCGCTGTAGGCCAGACTTCCGGCACTGCGACCTTCACCGCACCGAACGATGCGCTGACCGGCAACGCTCCACTGACCAACTCGATCACTGGCGTAACCGGCGGTAACTTCGAAAATCTGGTGGCGGATAAAACTCCGGTTTCGACTTCTGTCACGGACGTTGCCGACACCACCAACCTGTCGCTGAGTGCGACAGGTTCTGTGGCGGAAGGTGGCCAGATCACGTACACCGCGACGCTGACAAACGCCGCTGGCTCGCCTGTGACCGTGACCTTGTCGAACGGCGCCGTGATCACTATCAAGCCTGGTGAAACCAGCGGCACCGCAACCGTTGCTGCCCCGTCCGACGACGTCTACAAAGACGCCGGCTCGGTGCAGGCCACGATCAAAACCGCCACCGGTGGCAATTTCGAGAACCTTGTTCCGAGCACCACGCCAGCCGTCACTCAAGTCACCGATACCATCGACACTTCGACGGTCAAACTGACCGCCGATACCTCGGTCGCTGAAGGCGGTACCGTGACTTACACGGCTACCGTGGGCGCGCCTGTTACTGGTTCGCCTGTCGTCGTGACTCTGGCCAACGGCCAGACCATCACCATCGCTGTAGGCCAGACTTCCGGCACTGCGACCTTCACCGCACCGAACGATGCGCTGACCGGCAACGCTCCGCTGACAACTTCGATCACTGGCGTAAGCGGCGGTAATTTCGAAAACCTGGTGGCGGATAAAACGCCAGTTTCGACTTCCGTCACAGACGTTGCCGACACTACCAATCTGTCGCTGAGCGCGACCGGTTCTGTGGCTGAGGGCGGTCAGATTACGTACACCGCGACACTGACCAACGCTGCAGGCTCGCCTGTGACCGTGACCTTGTCGAACGGCGCCGTGATCACTATCAAGGCTGGCGAGACCACCGGCACTGCGACCGTTCCGGCACCGTCCGATGACGTCTACAAAGACGCCGGCTCCGTCCAGGCAACGATCACCGGCGCTACCGGTGGCAATTTCGAGAACCTTGTTCCGAGCACTACGCCAGCGATCACCCAAGTCACTGACACCGTCGACACTTCGACGGTCAAACTGACCGCTGATACTTCTGTAGCAGAAGGCGGCACGGTCACTTACACCGCAACCGTCGGCGCACCAGTTACTGGTTCGCCTGTGGTTGTGACCCTGGCGAACGGTCAGAACATCACCATCGCCGTCGGCCAGACCACTGGTTCCATCACCTACACTGCACCGAACGATGCGCTGACCGGCAACGCTCCGCTGACCAACTCGATCACTGGCGTAAGCGGCGGTAATTTCGAGAATCTGGTGGCGGATAAAACCCCGGTTTCGACTTCCGTCACAGACGTTGCCGACACTACCAATCTGTCGCTGAGTGCGACAGGTTCGGTGGCCGAGGGTGGCTCGATTGTGTACACAGCGACGTTGACCAACGCCGCAGGCTCGCCTGTGACCGTGACCTTGTCGAACGGCGCTGTCATCACCATCAAAGCAGGCGAAACCAGCGGCACTGCGACCGTTCCGGCACCGTCCGATGACGTCTACAAAGACGCCGGCTCCGTCCAGGCAACGATCACTAGCGCCACCGGTGGCAATTTCGAGAACCTTGTTCCGAGCACCACGCCAGCCGTCACTCAAGTCACCGACACCATCGATACTTCGACGGTCAAATTGACCGCCGATACCTCGGTAGCAGAAGGCGGCACCGTGACTTACACGGCTACCGTGGGCGCGCCTGTTACTGGTTCGCCTGTCGTCGTGACTCTGGCCAACGGCCAGACCATCACCATCGGCGTCGGTCAAACTACCGGCACTGCTATCGCTGTTGCTTCGAACGATGCCCTGACCGGCCATGCGCCGATCACCAATGCGATCACCAACGTCAGCGGCGGCAACTTCGAAAACCTCGTCGCCGACAAGACTCCGGTCAGCACCACCGTGACCGACACCGTCGACACCACGAGTCTGTCCCTGAGCGCGACAGGTTCTGTGGCCGAAGGTGGCTCGATCATTTACACCGCTACGCTGACCAACGCCGCTGGCTCGCCTGTAACCGTGACCCTGTCGAACGGTGCCGTGATCATCATCAAGGCTGGCGAAACCACCGGCACTGCGACCGTTCCGGCACCGTCCGATGACGTCTACAAAGATGCCGGCTCCGTGCAGGCGACGATCACCAGCGCTACCGGCGGTAATTTCGAGAACCTCGTTCCGAGCACTGCTCCAGCGGTGACGACTGTCACCGACACCATCGACACGTCGACGGTCAAATTGACCGCCGATACATCGGTGGCTGAAGGCGGCACCGTGACTTACACCGCGACAGTTGGCGCTCCGGTCACTGGTTCGCCTGTGGTCGTGACTTTGGCCAATGGCCAAACCATCACCATCGGCGTCGGCCAAACTACCGGCACTGCAACCGCTGTTGCTTCGAACGATGCATTGACCGGCCACGCGCCGATCACCAATGCGATCACCAACGTCAGCGGTGGCAACTTCGAAAACCTCGTCGCCGACAAGACTCCGGTCAGCACCACCGTGACCGACACCGTCGACACCACCAACCTGTCCCTGTCGGCGACCGGTTCTGTGGCCGAAGGTGGCCAGATCACGTACACCGCGACCCTGACCAACGCCGCAGGCTCGCCTGTGACCGTGACTTTGTCGAACGGCGCCGTAATCACCATCAAGGCTGGCGAAACCAGCGGTAATGTGACCGTTCCTGCCCCGTCCGACGACGTCTACAAAGACGCCGGCTCGGTGCAGGCCACGATCAAAACCGCAACCGGTGGCAACTTCGAAAACCTGGTACCGAGCACTGTTCCGGCCGTGACGACAGTCACTGACACCATCGATACTTCGACGGTCAAGCTGACCGCTGATACTTCGGTGGCTGAAGGCGGCACCGTGACCTACACCGCCACGGTTGGCGCTCCGGTCACCGGCTCGCCTGTCGTCGTGACTTTGGCCAACGGCCAGACCATCACCATCGGCGTCGGCCATACTACTGGCACTGCAACCGCTGTTGCTTCGAACGATGCGCTGACCGGCAACGCTCCAATCACTAACTCGATCAGTGGTGTAACCGGCGGCAACTTCGAAAACCTCGTTGCCGACAAGACTCCGATCAGCACCACCGTGACCGACACTGTCGACACCACCAACCTGTCGCTCAGCGCGACCGGTTCCGTGGCAGAAGGTGGTTCGATTGTTTACACCGCGACCCTGACCAATGCCGCAGGCTCGCCTGTGACCGTGACCTTGTCGAACGGTGCCGTGATCACTATCAAGGCTGGCGAAACCAGCGGCAATGTGACCGTCCCGGCACCGTCCGACGACGTCTACAAAGACGCCGGCTCAGTGCAGGCCACGATCAAAACCGCGACCGGTGGCAACTTCGAAAACCTGGTGCCGAGCACCGCGCCAGCAGTGACCAGCGTCACCGACACCATCGACACCACCACCGTAAAACTGAGCGCAACCGCCACAGCTGCAGAAGGCGGCAATGTCGTCTACACCGCGACCGTCGGCGCACCAGTCACCGGTTCGCCAGTTGTCGTGACGTTGGCCAACGGCCAGAACATCACTATCGCGGTCGGCCAGACCACCGGCACCGTGACCGCCGTCGCACCGAACGATGCACTGACCGGCCACGCTCCGATCACCAATGCGATCACCAACGTCAGCGGTGGCAATTTCGAAAATCTGGTCGCCGACAAGACTCCGGTCAGCACCACCGTGACCGACACCGTCGACACCACCAACCTGTCGCTCAGCGCGACCGGCTCGGTAGCCGAAGGTGGCCAGATCACCTACACCGCGACCCTGACCAACCCTGCCGGCTCGCCGGTCACCGTGACCCTAAGCAACGGCGCTGTCATCACCATCAAAGCAGGCGAAACCACTGGCACCGTGAACGTTCCAGCACCCGCCGACGACGTCTACAAGGACGCCGGCTCGGTACAGGCAACGATCACCAGCGCCACCGGTGGCAGCTTCGAAAATCTGGTACCGAGCAGCACGCCGGCGGTGACCAGCGTCACCGACACTGTCGACACCACTACCGTCAGCATCAGTGGCAGCAGCTCGGTGGCCGAGGGCCAGACCGCCAGCTACACCGTCAGCCTCAATCACCCGGCGCAGACCGAAGTGACCCTGAAAATCGTCTACAGCGGCACCGCTGCCGACGGTTCGGATTTCACCGGTGTGTACACCGTGAAGATTCCGGCGGGCGCCAGCAGCGCGCAGTTCAACGTCGCCACCCTCGATGACAAGATCACCGAAGGCACCGAGAACTTCGTGGTCAAGATCGATTCGGCTACCGGCGGCAACTTCGAGAACCTCGCGGTCAGCAGCACCAATGGCAGCGTCAGTACCTCGATCATCGACAACGATGCACCTCCGGTACTCGATCTGGACGCCAACAACTCCAGTGGCGCGACCGGTGCCGATTACAAAGTGACGTTCACTGAGAACACCCCGGGCGCCGGCGTGTCGATCGCTGACACCGACCTCAGCATCACCGACCCGGACAGCACCATGCTGACCGGCGCCACCGTGGTGCTGACCAACCGTCAGGACGGCGATGCGCTGAACCTTGGCAACAGCGTCAACGGCATCACCATCAATGCCAACAGCACCAACGGCACAGTGACTTTGACCCTGTCGGGTAACGCGACGCTGGCCGATTACATGCAGGCCATCAAGAACATCAACTTCACCAATAGCAGCGAAAACCCGAGTACCGTGCCGCGCGTCATCACCGTGACGGTGACCGATGGTGGCAACTACTCGAACACCGCGACCACCACGGTCAACGTGGTGGCGGTCAACGATGCACCGGTCGCCGCGCCGAGCAATGTCACCGGCAGCGAAGACACGCCGCTGATCCTCGGCTGGTCGACCTTCGGCGTCAGCGATGTCGACAGCCCGGCGAGCAGCCTCGGCATCAAGATCACTCAGCTGCCGGGCGAGGGCAAACTGCAGTATCTGGACGGCTCGACCTGGAAAGATGTCGCCAACAACCAGACCTTCAGCAAGGCCGACATCGACGCCGGCAAACTGCGCTTCCTGCCGGATGCCAACGAGTCGGGAACCAACGGTTACGGCGGCACCGGCCTGGGCAACAATCAGGCGGACTACGCGCAAATCAAGTTCCAGCCTACCGACGGTCAACTGCTGGGCAATACCGGCACCGTGAAGATCGACATCACGCCAGTGGCGGATGCGCCGACCGTGGCCGTGGCCGACAACAGCGTTAAGTCCACTGGCCTGATCAAGGAAGTCTGGACCGGCCTCTCGGGCTTGGGCACTGACGGCAGCGGCGCGAACTCGACCACCCTGAAAAACGTGATCGACGCGGCCGGCAAACCGAATTCCAGCGGCAATGTCACCAACGTGCAGTCCGACGGCAGCGTCGCCGCCGGTACGGCGTCGAAGACCTCTGGCCTGATTTACCTGGAAGCCGGCAAGACCTACAGCTTCAGCGGCATCGCCGATGACAGCCTGCTGATCACCATCGGCGGCAAGAGCGTGGCTTCGGGTACCTGGGGCGCGGGCGGTGCAATCAATGGTTCGTTCACCCCGACCACCAGCGGCTACTACACCCTCGACATCTACCACCACAACCAGAGCGGCCCGGGCAGCTACGACGTCAACCTGTCGGTCAACGGCAGCACACCGATCGACCTGAGCAACGCTGGCGTGCCGATCTACACCGGTGTGCAGGATCTGATCAACTCGGGCGTCACCGTCTCGGATCTGCACGGCACTAACGGCGAAGGTTATTACGACGGCTACAAGCTCAACACCGGCGCCGAAGGCACCACGGTGAAACTGTCGGCGATCAGCACCGCGCTGACCGACACCGACGGCTCGGAAACCCTGAGCGTGAAGATCAGCGGCGCACCGGTCGGTTCGGTGCTCAGCGATGGCGCGGGCCATTCCTTCACCGTTACCGCGAGCAATGGCGAAGCCAACGTCACCGGCTGGAACCTCGGTTCCCTGACCGTGACTCCGCCGACCTACTACAACGGTCAGTTCAACCTGACCGTGACTTCGACGTCGACCGAACAGGTCGGCGGCTCGGCGAGCAGCACCGCGACCATTCCGGTGACGGTAGTGCCGGCGGTGTACAACGCCGTCACCGCCACCTCGGGTGACGACACCGTCACCGGCACCGACGGCAACGACATCATCGTCGCTGACATCGGCGGCCTGACCGTGGTCCCGGGCACCAACTACAACATTGCGTTCATGGTCGACAGCTCGGGAAGCATGAGCGCTGCATCGCTCAATGCCGCGAAGGACTCGCTGACTTCGGTGTTCAACAGCCTCAAGCAAAGCCTGGGCGGCAGCAACTCGGGCACGGTGAACATCTTCCTGGTGGACTTCGATACCCAGGTCAACAAGTCGGTGTCGGTGAATCTCAACGACCCGAACGCGCTGGCGCAACTCAAAGCCGTGCTGGACTCGATGGGCTCCGGCGGCGGCACCAACTACGAGGACGTGTTCAAGACCACGGCCAACTGGTTCCAGAGTGCCGATGCCGTGGCCAACACCGGGGCGAAGAACCTCACCTACTTCATCACCGACGGCCAGCCGACCTACTACCAGAGCGGTGAGCAAACCAACCCGACGCTTTATGGCAACGTGAAGCTCGATGACGTGGTGAAAACCAGCAACTACAAGCCGGGCGACACCTTCAGCACCTACATCGACAACACCCATGCGTTGACGATCAACAGTGCCGGCACTGTGACTCTGCAGACCTACAGCTCATGGTGGGGCTGGAGCAGCAGCAATCTGGGCACCATCCATGCGCAGGGCGACGGCACTTACGAGTTGTCGAACCTGGCAGGTACCGGTAACAGCACCAACTCTTCGACGAGCAGCAACTCGGCCAGCGGCTTTGCCTTGCTCAGCGGCCTGTCGAACGTTGAAGCCATTGGTCTGAACAGCGGTGTCACTCTTGATGACCTGAAACCGTACGATTCGGATAAAACGCCGCAAACCAACATCGATCCGAAAGACCTGGCCAACTCGATCATCGGCCATACCGAAGCGACGCTGCCCGGTAGCGACACCGTCAACGGTGGCGAAGGCAACGACATCCTGTTCGGCGATCTGGTGAGCTTCAACGGCATTGCCGGCGAGGGTTACCAGGCGATGCAGGCGTTCGTCGCCAAGGAAACCGGCGTCGAAGTAAGCAAAGTCAGCACCAGCAACGTGCACCAGTACATCACCGAGCACTATCAGGCGTTCGATGTGTCCGGCGCACACGACGGTAATGACACGCTGCTCGGTGGCGCAGGCAATGACATCCTGTTCGGCTCGGGCGGCAACGACCTGCTCGACGGCGGCAAAGGCAATGACATCCTGCTCGGTGGCAGCGGCAAAGACACGCTGATCGGCGGTCAGGGCAACGACATCCTCATCGGCGGTTCCGGTGGTGACACCTTCGTCTGGAAATCGGGCGACACCGGTAACGACGTGATCAAGGATTTCAAAGCCAGCGAAGGCGACCGCATCGACCTGCGCGACCTGTTGCAGGGCGAGACCGGCAGCACCATCGACAACTTCCTGAAAATCACCACGGTCGATGGCACGTCGTCGCTGCAAGTCAGCTCGGCGGGCAAATTCAACTCGGCCGATGCCGCTGCGGCGACGCCGGACGTGACGATCAAACTGGAAGGCAACAACTGGGCGAGCGCCAACCTGCACAACCTGATTGCCGGCAGCGACCCGACCATCAAGGTCGATCACAACAACAGCTGAGGCTGAAACGGCCGCCTCCGCTGAGGCGGCCGTCGCGTTTGCCGGCAATGCAGCGGTGACGATTTCATCGGCGCCCCGCATACTGGCGCGCAGTTGGCTATGCTGCTGACAGCATGACGCTGTTCATTTGTGAGGGATGCTCAATGTTTTACGTGCAACGCGATGCGCAAGGCCAGTTGATTCGCGTGGAAGCTGCGGCGTACGCCGAGGCCACGGAAACGCTGCCCGCCGACAACCATGAGATTCAGGCGTGGTACGCCAACGAAGCCGTGGAAAACAGCCTCAGACAGCTCAAGCAGAGCGACTTTGAAATGATTCGGGTGCTCGACGACCTGATTCAGGTGCTGACCCAGAAAGGCGTGATCCGCGTCACCGACCTGCCGGCGGCGGCCCAGGCCAAACTGATGGACCGCACCCAGGCGCGTGAAGCGCTGGGCGGGTTGAGCCAGTTGATCGATGAGGATGAGGGCGGGTTGATCTGATCCTGGATCTTCACCGACTGGACTGGCCCTTTCGCGAGCAGGCTCGCTCCCACAATGATCGTTCCCACGCTCCGCGTGGGAATGCATCAAGGGACGCTCCGCGTTCCGACCGCAACTCAGTTATCACGGCCCGTCACCGTTGTGACGCAGAGCGTCACGGGCTGCATTCCCACGCAGAGCGTGGGAACGATCAGTTCAGGCCCCAAGGCTTCGGCTCACCGAGCAACTGCCCCTGCACGCCATACAGGCCCATCTCGCGAATCACCGACAACTCCCCTTCGGTCTCGACCCGTTCGGCAATCAGCGGCAGATCGATGCTGTGCGCCGCGCGCTGGATCGCTTCGATGAACAGACGCTTGTCGCTCTCCTGATCGATCGCCCGAATGTAGCTGCCATCGATCTTCAAATACGCCAGACCCAACCGCGCCAGGTTGCCGATCATACTGAAGCGCCCGCCGAAGCGCTGCAGGCTCAGCGAGAAACCCAGCTCGCGCAGGCGTCGGGTCAACTGTTCCAGCACTGCCTGTTCAGGCAATTGCTCCTCACCGATTTCCAGGGTCAGGCGCGCGCCGAGGTTGGAGTGCGCGCGCAGAATCTCGAAGACTTTGTTCAACGCCTGCGGATCGGCCAGCGTCGCCGAGGACAGGTTCAGCGCCAGCGAATCTTCGTGCCCTTTCATCTGCTCGAGCACGCGTTCGAGCATCAGCCGATCAAGCCGCGCGGTCCAGCCGAAGCGCTCCAGCCACGGCAGAAAGCGTCCGGCAGGAATGGTCTGGCCCTGCTCGTCGAGCAAGCGCGACAGCACTTTGTAATGCAGCACCAATTGAGTGTCCTGCGCGGCGACCACCGGCTGGAAGTACAACTCGAAACGCTGCTGACTCAAGGCCTGATCCAGCAGTCGATGCCAGGCGTGATGATCGTCGCCGACCTCCGCCACCAGACTCTGATCGATGCACGCCCAATTCTGCTCGCCCTGGCCTTCGGCCTGCGCCAGTGCCTGATCGCCCAGGGTCAGCACTGCTTGCGGCGAATCACCATGGGTGAACGGCGCCAGCCCGATGGAAGCCACCGCCGGCACATCGGTCGCGCCGGTGGCATGCAGGCTGCTCAAGGCATTGTCGAGATTCTGCGCCAGTTGCAGCGCTTCCTCACGCACCAGCCCCGGCGCCAGCACGGCGAACTCACCGCCGCGAATGCGCGTTACCAAGTCTTGAGTTTGTGGATATCGGGCGCACTCGCGGGATAATTGCTCGCCCACGGCCTTTAGCAACTGGTCGGTGCGCTGGCCGCCGAGACGCTGGTTGAGGCCGGCCAGATCCTTGACCCGCAACAGCAGTAGATAACCGGAACTGGCCTGCTCCGAGTTGCTCACGCGATTGTTCAGTTGCATCTCGAAATAGCGGCGGTTGGCCAGGCCTGTGAGGTTGTCCTGATAGGACTCGGTGCGCAGCTTTTCGCTGCGCTCGGCCTGCTCCTGAAACAGCGTCTTGAGCTTCTCGACCATCTGATTCATCGCCTGCACTACCCTGCGCAACTCAGGCGTGCGCGGCAGATCCGGCAGGCTGAGAAACTCGCGACGGGCGATGGCATGGGACTGCTGGACCATGTAATCAAGCGGCTTCAACTGCCGACGCAGCAGCAGCGCGCCGAGCACCGCGCTCAGCGCACCGCAGATCAACAACCAGCCGAGGCTGCCTAGCGCGCTCTGCCACAGCTTGGCCACGGCGAACATCGGGTGGCTGACCACTTCGACCCGTGCCGCCTGCTCCCAGCCGCGGCTGACCAGCGCATCGCCACCGGCCGGCTCGAGGCCGATCAGTCTGACGAACCAGTCCGGCACATTGCTCACCGCCGGAGTGCCGCTGCGCTCGACAATGGTCTGCTCGGTCTTCACGTCGACCACGCGAATGCTCGCGTAATAGCCGCTGTCGAAAATCGAACTGACCAGCAGCTCGACCATCGCCGGGTCGTCGATATTCGGCGTCAGCGACAACGCCAGCGCCGTCGCGGCGTCCTGCGCGTGGGAGCGCAACTGATTGACGTACTGGGTGCGCGAGCTCTCCAGGCTGACCATGAAGCTGCCGGTGAAGGCCACGACCAGGAACAGACAGATAGCGATCAACAGCTGTTTGAACAAAGACATCTGAGCGCGTGCTCCTAGTTAGTCGTCTCGACCGGAAAACCTTCGGCCTGCATTTTTTTCAGCACATCCTGCCAGCGCGACAGGCGTTTGGTGTCGCCAACCTTTTTATTGCCTTTGGCGCCCGGCAGATACAAGCCTTCGGCATTGAAAGAGTAGACCGGCAGCAAATCGGTCCGCTGCGACGCCGGCTGGATCGGATCGATCAGGCTGTCGAGCACCAGCGGCATGGCATCGGGGGTCGCATAGTACGTCAACACCATGTGCGCGCGGTTCTGGCGCAGCGCCTTGACGTAGGTGATGCGCAGCTTGTCACTGGAAACCCCGAGATGGCGCAGGCTGAAATATTTGGCGATGGCGTAGTCTTCGCAGTCGCCGGCACCCTTCCACAGCGCTTCGATCGGGGTTTCCCAATAATCCACCTCGCGCCAGAGATCGATGTCTTCGACGTAGCGCACCTGCTTGTTGAAGAACAGGTTCACCAGCTTGAGCTTGTCCATCTCGCTGGCCTGCTTCTGCGTCGCCAGCAGATTCTGCCAGGCGTCGATGCGCTGCTGCCCGGCGCCCAGTGGCCCGTAAAGAGCAGTGGCCTTGCGGCTGATCGCGGAAAAATCCCAATCGGCGTGCAGACCGCCCAGCATGACGCCGGCCAGCAGCAATGCGCAGCCAAGCCAGCGCAAGGTCCGAGGGATCGCGAAACGTACCGCCACAGCAGGTTTCCAGAAGGGCAGAAAGGAAGCGTTTGATGGTGAAGCTTAGCCCGGCAAAAAACAATGGCACCGTGAGATCATCGAAAGACGCGCTAGACTTGAGATGGCAGCGTTATGTTTTACAAGGTTTGACAACCTGTAGAGCAATCACTAGTGTCATTTGGATCCAAATATTACGACCTACAGGGTGTGTTGTCGTGACTCAGAAGCCCAAACCGCTGCACAGCATTAAAGTCGAAGGACCGATTCCTGCGCATCTGGCCCGGTCGGTAATTGAAGAAACCCTGCGCTCGGCCATCCTCGATGGACGCCTGCCCTGTGGCACTGCGTTGCGCCAACAGGATCTGGCCGATCTGTTCGGGGTCAGCCGTATGCCGGTGCGCGAGGCCTTGCGCCAGCTCGAAGCGCAGGAACTGCTCAGCGTCACTACGCACAAAGGCGCCGTGGTTGCGCCGCTGATCCAGGGCGATGCCACCGAAACCTACGAGTTGCGCATTCTGCTCGAATCCGAGGCATTGCGGCAGTCGATTCCGTTGCTGACTGACACCGAGCATCAACTCGCCGCCGGCTTCATCGACGAACTGGAAGCCCAGCACGACTACAACGAAATCGGCCGCCTCAACCGTCTGTTCCACATGGCCCTGTACAGCAAGGCGCCCAATCAGCGACTGCTGCGCCTGGTGGAGGACGGCCTCAACGAGGAAGAGCGTTTTCTGCGTTTCAACCTGGAAGCCATGGGCCTGGGCAAGCTGTCTCAGGACGACCACCGCGCCATGCTTCACGCCGTGGTCGAGCGAGACATCCCGCGTTCACTCGAACTGCTGGAGCAGCACCTCAACCGTGGCGTTGAGGTCATCACCCGCTACCTGGCGACCCCCGCCGCACAGAAGCGCCATACTGCGCGCTGATATCTCGCTCGCCGAATAATCCCCTTACAAATCTTCGCGACCGCTCTGCTGCCAGCTCTGGCAGCGGATCGGCGTGCGCGCGGCTGCCCGCCGCGCCCGGACCAACGCTTTGTCGCTCTATGGCAATGACCAATCGGTAATAGCCGTGACGGCAATTTACCCGCACTCTTCCAGCGCCAACCCTATAGAACGGGGACACGCCGCCCTGACGGCACAGTCTCCGCAACAGGAACCTACGGAAGGAGCCTTGTCACGGGAAACAGGAAGTCATGGCGCCGGTCCCGGCCAACTTTCGTCCCCCATCAATTCAATCAATCTCCTTAGTTGAAAGTTGCTTCGAGTGAGGCATTCACTCTTTTTATCAATTTTGGCCCTGATTAGCCGAAAGGAGCAACTTCGCCCAAATAAAACTTCATCTGAAAGTTTTATCGGCAACTCTCGTACTTGAAAAACAGCCAACTTGAAATAATTGAAAATAAACTTGTTAATTGCTTTTGCCCTGTATTAGCTTTCTCTCGCCAGGTTTGAACTTCGCTGTTCAGCGCGGCATACCTCACGTATCAAACGCAGCAACCGTGGCCCCGCAACGGCGCCAGAGCGCGATCAAGAAAGTGCCGGGATAACTTTCTCTCCAACTTTCTCGATCGCTTACAGCAACTGAAAAGAACTGTGCACTTCATAGCACTGATAAAGGACATCATGATGCCCACCAAGCAGCAACTCGCCCTGAAGAAAGCCGAACTGAGTATTCACCCGATCTTCTCCGAGATTACTTCGTTATCGGTATTACGCCGTTTCATGGAAACCCATGTATTTGCCGTATGGGACTTCATGTCGCTGACCAAGCGTCTGCAACAGGAACTGACTTGCACACGGTTGCCCTGGCTGCCGCCGCGCGATCCTCACGCGGCGCGGTTGATCAACGAGATTGTGCTGGGGGAGGAATCGGACGATCGCCTCGATGCCGGCCACTACAGCCATTTCGAGTTGTACCTGGATGCGATGCGCGAAATCGGCGCGAGCACCACGGCGGTGGAGCGTTTCGTCGCGTTGCAGCAGGAAGGCGTGAGTTATGACATCGCGTTGCAGAGCGTCGACGTCGACCCCGCGGCCGCGCAGTTCGTCCGCGATACCTTGCGCATTGCCCTGGAGGCGCCGGGACATAGCGTCGCCGCCGCATTCCTGCATGGTCGCGAAAGCGTCATTCCCACCATGTTCCAGCGCATCCTCAATGATTGGGGCATCGGCATCGAACAGGCGCCGACGTTCCGGTATTACCTGCAACGGCATATCGAAGTGGATTCCGAAGACCACGGCCCCGCCGCCGAACACTTGCTGGAGCGTCTGGTCGATGGCGATCCGCAGCGCGAGGCCGAGGTCTACGCCAGTGCCATCGCCGCCGTGGAAAGCCGCATCGCCCTGTGGGACGGGCTGCGCCTGAGCATGGGCGCAGAAGTTGTCGAGGTGGTCCAATGAACGCCGCCGACTATCAATCCTTCGCCGAGGCCTGGGAAACCCGCGCGACCATCCGCACCCGTCCGCGACGAGTTCTCGAAGACGATCAGCGCCTGATCTACCCGCTCAGCCGCCAGCCGCTGGTGCTCAGCGAAACCTTCCTGCGTGAATGCCCGCAACAGCGTGATTTCGCGCTGGTGCAGACGCTGTACAAATTCATCAATGACGTAGTGATTTTCGAGACTGAAATCGTCGACAAGACCGCCCGCAGCATTGCCAAGAATCGCTTCGCCGTGGCGTTCCCGTTCGCCTGTCGCTACGACGCGATGACCGTGGTGGTCGATGAGGATTATCACGCGCTGGTGGCCATGGATTTCATGCAGCAAACCGTCGCGCTGACCGGTATCGAACCAATTCAGTTGCCCGACGATATCGAACTGAGCCGGGCGATTCCCGCCGCCGTTGCACTGGCACCGGAGCACCTGCGCAGCGCGGTGGAATTGATTTGCGTGGCGATCGCCGAAAACACCGTGACCGGCGACGTCGCCGCGTTCGCCCGCGACGATTCGGTCAAGCCGTCGATCAAGGGCCTGATGGCCGACCATTTGCTCGACGAGGGTCGCCATTCCAGTTTCTGGGCGCGGATGGTGCGCATCTATTGGCACACCGCCAGCGACGCGGACCGCGAAACCATCGCGCAGATTCTGCCGGTATTCATCGGCCATTACCTGACCAACGACATCCAGAAGTCCTTCGACCTGCGCCTGATCGATGCACTGCCGGTCAGCGAAATCACCCGGCGTTCACTGCGCGAGGAAATCGCTGGATTGGCCTTCCCGATCAACCGCCACCACCCGTTGGTGGGCAACATCGTCAAGTTTTTCCACAACAGCTCGCTGCTCGACACACCGTGTGTGCAGCACGCCCTGCGCGACTATCTGGTTTGAGGAGGCCGACATGAAACGTCTCGACATTTTGCTCACCGGCGCCAGCCAGGCCATGACCGATCTGGCGCAGGAACTCGAACAACACGGCCATGCACTGACCCGCAGCGCGGCGACACCAGCGGCTGTGGATCTGATCATTGACGATGGCTTTATCGGCGCCGGCGACTTCTGCGCGATCCCCCATCTGCACCTGCGCCTGGGTGTCGCTGCGCAAGACCATGGCGGCCTGCCGATCCTCGATTTGCTGTGTTTCCTCGGCTCGTCGCTGATCAGCCGCGTGCCGATCGGCGATGAGCCGTCCGGCAATGGTCAGTCCTTACGCCAGCGAGCGCTCGCTCATGTGGTCGACGAAGTGGCGTTGCTGGTCAGCCGCTTTTCCCGCGATGGCGATTATTTCCGCCATGCCCCTGCGCTGAGCGCGCCGGATTTCGAACGGCTGGAAGATCTGCTGTTTCTCGACAAACTGGCGTACGTCCACCGCCTCAACAATACGGCGAAACCTGCACTGCTGCAGCAAGCGCAGACCCCGCTGATCGAGCGTCTGCAACAGAGCCTGATCGAGCATGCCGAACGGCCGGCGCTGTACCTCGGCGGACAGACCATCAGCTACCGCCAGTTGCACGCCCACAGCCGCGCGATTCAACAGCGACTGCTGCCCTTGCTCGAGCAACATCCGCAGCCGTGGGTGGTCGGAGTCTGCCAAGGCAAGGACCCGGCGTTGTTCGCTTCGATCCTGGCGATTCTCGGCAGCGGCGCGGTGTACTTGCCGCTGGAGCCGAGTCATCCGCTGCAGCGTCAGCAATACATCCTGGAAAACGCCGGCGCTGTGTTGTTGCTCCACGATGGGCAGCAGGCGCTCAGCGAATCGATAACCGGGCTGGATGTCAGTGGCATCGAGGCGACCGACGCCGATCTCGATCGGCCGCTGATGCTGCACCCGCCCGAGCTTGATGCGCCGTGCATGGCGCTCTACACCTCGGGCACCACCGGGCATCCGAAAGGCGTGCTGCTCAGCCAGGCCAATCTCGCTCACTTCACTGCGTGGTACGCCGACTATGTGCGATTGCGCGCCGAGAGTCGGGTATTGCAGTTCTCGTCGCTGAGCTTTGATTCGTCGCTGATCGACATCTTTCCCAGCCTGCTCGTCGGCGCGGAGCTGGTGGTGCCGGACGACACCCAGCGTCGCGATCCTTTGCAACTGGTTGCGCTGATTCGCCGTCGGCAACTGACCCACGCCTTCCTGCCGCCGGCGCTGTTGAGCATTCTGCCGCTGCAACACCTTGAAGGCGTTCAAGTGATGACCGGCGGCGATGTCTGCGAGCCGTTTGTCATCGAGCAACTGACCCGCCAAGGCAGCCTGCACAACCTTTACGGCCCGACCGAAGCCACCGTACTGATCACCGCGCGCCAGCTGAAACCGGGCGACAGCAACCGCACGCTAGGAGGGCCGATCGCCAACAGTCGGGTGCTGATTCTCGACGACGATCTGCAACCGGTGCCCGATCAAACCGTCGGTGAGCTGTTCATCGTCGGCCCCGGTGTCTGCCTCGGTTACCTGAACAATCCGCAGCAGACCGCCGAGCGTTATCTGAGCCTGTCACTGCCCGGCGGCGATACCTTGCGCGCCTACCGCAGCGGCGACATGGCCAAGTGGGGCGAGCACGGTATCGAGCTGTGCGGGCGGCGCGACAACCAGGTGAAAATCCGTGGCTTTCGCGTCGAGCCGGAAGAGATCGAACGCTGCCTGCGCGAGAGCCGCTTGTATCGGCAGATCGCTGTGGTCATCGACAGTCAGCGGCGCATTCTAGCGTTCCTCGCCCAGCCACAGACCGAGACTGCCCGGGACGAATTGAAAGCCCACGCCCGGCAGTTTCTGCCGGACTACATGCAACCCGTGGCATGGACCGAATTGCCGCATATGCCGTTCGCCAGCAACGGCAAAGTCGATCGTAATGCGCTGCTGGCATTGCCGGTGACCGTGCAAGACAGCGCCGCGAAATGCTTGCCGGCGAATGCCGACGAAGCGCTGTTGCTGGAGATCTGGGCCGAGTTGCTGGAACTGCCGACCAGCGACATTTCCACCGACGAAAGCTTCTTCAATCTCGGCGGCCATTCGATTCTGCTGTCGCGGATGTTGCTGCGCTTGCGCGAGGAATTCGGCCGAAGCATTTCGATCAATCGCTTCATCGAACAACCGACCATCACCAAGCTGGCGACGCTGGTGCGCGGTACCGATGACAGTGCGGTACTCAGCGCCCAGGCCATGGCCGACGCCGAGCGCGCGCTGGAGATCGAGCCGCTGCCAATCAGCCGCATGGGCGATGTACACAAGGTCATCGTCACCGGTGCCAACAGTTTTGTCGGCGTGCACATCGTCGAAGCGCTGCTCGGTTGGGGCGCCAGCGAGGTCGCCTGTCTGGTGCGCGACGGCGCCGGGCAAACGGCGGCGCAACGCTTCGCTCAGGCCCTGCGGGAAAACCGTCTGGAGCACCTCGATCTGAGCCGTGTGCGGGTTTACGCAGCGGATATCAGTCGCCCGCAACTGGGCCTGGGCAATGACGATTATCAACGCCTGGACTGCGAGTTCGGCGCGCTGGTGCACAACGCCGCCAACGTCAACCACGTACTCGATTACGAGTCCCTGGCAGCGGACAACGTCGAGCCGATCTTTGCCCTGCTGAAGCTGTGCGAAGGGCGGAGCAAAAAGATCTTCAATTTCGTCTCGACCCTGTCGGCCTCCAGCACCGTGGATGACGCCGGTCGAGTGCTCGAGTTGCCCGCCGCCGCGACGCCGCCGATCTACATTCGCAACGGCTACAACCTGTCGAAGTGGGTCGGCGAACGCATCCTCGAACGGGCACGCGAGCGCGGTGTGCGGGTCAATCTGTATCGCCCCGGCAACATCAGCTTCAACAGCCTGAGCGGCGTTTGTCAGCCGCACAAGAACCGCTTGATGCTGATGCTCAAAGGCTCGATCCAGCTCGGTCAAGTGCCGGCCTTTGCGCTGAATTTCGACCTGATGCCGGTGGACTTTCTCGCCCGTTTCATCGCCTTCCATGCCAGCCGTTATTCAGCGGAGCGGGCGGTGTTCAATCTGCACAACCCCGAGCCGCTGAGCTGGGATGCCTACGTGGCTTCGTTCCGCGAAACCGGCAGCGAGTTCTCGCTGGTCAGCGTTACCGATTGGCAGCAGCAACTGAACCGGGTCGACGCCGACAACGCGCTGTTCGGCGTGCTCGGTTTCTACCTAAACGGCTTCGAAGAGGACATCGGCGATATCTCGCTGATCGGCCACGCCAACGCCGAGGCCGGCGTGCAGCAGATGGGCGCGCACTACCCGCAGAAATCCCCGGCGCTGCTGCGTCGCGGCTGCGATTACCTGAAAGAGATCAACTTTCTCTGACTCATCAACAAGGAGCAACACCATGAGCAATCTGCAACCCGACACCCTGATCAAGAACCCGCAAGGCTGCCACGTCGTGTCATCGGTGGAAGTGCCGGCGGACGCGGCAAGAGTCTGGGCCGTAGTGGGCGATTTCGCCGGCTTCGATCGATTCATTCCGGCGCTGTCGCACACCGAAATGACCGGCGAAGGCGTGTCTTCGCTGCGCAAGAAAATCTTCAAGGACGGCAACGTCGTGGTCGAACAACTCAACTCTCATGATGAACACGCGCGGCGCATGACCTGGACGACGATTTACAACACCTTGGGGGTGGCGAATCTGTGGGCGGCGATGCAGGTGGAATCGCTGAGCGAAGGGAAATCTCGGGCGACCTGGACGATCATCGCCAAGCCGGCTGCGGGTGGGGATGAAGCGTTGCCGGGATTCAAGGATTTCGTGCAGGGGTTTGCCGATGATGCGATGGGCAATGTCTTGAAGCTGTTTGTTTAAGGCTTCGGATTTGCGGTGGATGTCACACCGCTTTCGCGAGCAGGCTCGCTCCCACATTTCGATTGCATTCCTTCTATAGGAATGCGGTCACCCTGTGGGAGCGAGCCTGCTCGCGAAGAACGATAACGCGGTCAGATCTTGAAGCTGTCGACCAACTGCTTCAACCGGTTCGCCTGCTGCGACAACGCATCACAATCCTTCAACGTTTCGTTGAGGTTGGCCACACTCTGCTGATTCAACAGGTTGATCTGGTTGACGTCAACGTTGAGGGTTTCCACCACCGCAGTCTGCTCTTCGGTCGCAGCTGCCACCGACTGGTTCATACCGTCGATTTCGCCGATGCGCTGGGTCACGCTGACCAGGCGCAAACCGGCCTGATTCGCCACTTCCACGCTCTGCTCGCTGGACACCTGGCTGGCGTTCATCGTGCTCACCGCTTCACGCGAACCGACCTGCAGCGAGGTGATCATCTTGTGGATCTCTTCTGCCGATTCCTGGGTGCGATGCGCAAGGTTACGCACCTCGTCTGCAACCACGGCAAAACCGCGTCCGGCTTCACCGGCACGGGCGGCTTCGATGGCCGCGTTGAGCGCCAGCAGGTTGGTCTGCTGCGAGATGCCTTTGATCACATCGAGAATGTGGCCGATGTTGTCGGTGCTGGCGTTCAAGGTCTCGATCTGCGTGCACGACAGGCTGATCTTCTGCGACAACTCGGTCATCGCCTGAATCGTCTGCTCAACCACCTGACGCCCGTCATCGGCTTGCTCGGAAGCACCGCTGGCGTGCTGCGACGCATCCGCCGCGTTGCGGGCGATTTCCTGAGTGGCCGCGCCCAATTCGTTGATCGCGGCAGCGACGCTGTTGGTGCGTGCACTTTGCTCGTCGGAACCTATGATCGAAGCGTTGGACGATGCCATCACCCGTTGCGACAGATCATGGACATGGCGGGTGGCGGAAGATACTTCGGAAATCGACGCGTGAATCCGTTCAACGAACTGGTTGAACGCGCTGCCCAATTCACCGAACTCGTCTTTGCTCTCTACCACCAGACGTCGGGTCAGATCGCCTTCGCCCTGAGCGATATCTTTCATCGCGCGGCCCATAGTGGTCAGCGGACGCATCAACACGTTGATCAACAGGCTCAACAGCAACGCAATCGCCGCGACCGCGACAAACATGGCGATCAGCGCCGAGGTGCGGAACTGGCTGAGTGCGGCGTAGGCCTTGTCGCGATCGATCGACAGACCGATGTACCACTGCGCATTCGGCAGATCGCTGACCGGGGTGAACGACAGAATGCGGTCCTGGCCGTTGAGCACCACGTTCTGATTGCCCTTCTCGATGCGCACGTTGGTGTTCGGGTAGATGTCCTTGAGGTTTTTCATCACCTGATCTTTGTCCGGGCTGACGATCACCTGGCCGTCACCGCTGACCAGAAACGCATGGCCGAGGCCACCGAAATCCACCGAATTGATGATCTTCACCAGGGTTTCCAGACTCAGGTCACCACCGACCACACCGAGCAACTCGCCGTCCTTTTTCACCGGCATGGCGATGGTCACCACCAGGCCACCGACCGCTGCCATGTACGGCGGCGTCAGCATGGTTTTGTCGGCGGCTACTGCCTGCTTGTACCAAGGGCGCTGACGCGGATCGTAACCATCCGGCATCTTCGCATCGGGACGTTGGGTGAAGACACCGTTGGCCTGTCCCACGTAAGTGAACTGAAAGTTCGACGTGAAGGCCGGCTGATCGACGAGGCCCGGGAAGTCGGCATTCTTGCCTTGGTGAGCAACGTTCTGCGCGAGGTTTTCCAGCACCAGAATCCGCCCGCTCATCCAGTTCTGCACGCTGCTGGCGGTGAGATCACCGGCCTGTTGCACAGAGGACTGCAGATTCTGGCGAATGGTGTTTCGCTGCAAGTAATCGTTGTAGAGCGTGAACAAGGCGAACGCCAGGACGACGACGCCCGAAGCGGCCAAGAGGATTTTATGGCTGAACTTGAGATTCATTTCAGAGGACTTCTTATGCCAAAAGTGGGTATGCGTTCCGGATGCAACATTCCATGTACAGCGCAGGCAGCATTCTTCTGGCCGCTCTACTTTGGTGCACGCATTTCTCACCAGTCTGTCGGCCAGTCGGCGATAAATCTTAGGGTCGCGTAGGAAATGGATGAGATTCGTGGCTGATTCCCGCCGAACGGCGTGCCAGAGCGGCTGAGATGAAGTTTTTTTCAACGACACCGGAGCGGCAGTTGCAAAATCTGTAACCCTTGATGACAATGCGACTAATTATCATTTGTGACGTTCGGGCTGGCGTGGTCATGTCTTCACCTGAGTTGGTCGTACAGGCGCTTTACGGTAGTCATCACGGCTGGCTCAACGCTTGGCTGCGCGCAAGGCTGGGCAATGCAGCGGATGCCGCCGATCTGGCTCAGGACACTTTCCTGCGCCTGTTGCAACGCACCGAACGCCTCGAACTGAAAGCCCCCCGCGCTTTCCTGCGGACCATCGCGCGCGGCCTGGTGATCGATCATTGGCGCCGCGAGGAAATCGAGCGCGCCTATCTGGAAACAATCGCTCATCTGCCTGAAGGCGAAGCACCCGACGCCGAATCCCGAGCGTTGGTGCTGGAATTGCTGGAAAGCATTGCGCGCATGCTTGAGGGACTGAAGCCGAAAGTACGTCAGGCGTTTCTGCTGGCGCAGTGCGAAGGTTTAACGCACAAACAGATCGCCGAGCAACTCGGCGTGTCGGTTCGCTCGGTGGAACGCTACGTCGCCGATGCGCTGTATCACTGCTATGTGTTGCGGTATGAAAGCTGATGCCTGTGGATAACTTCTCACTCGGTCGCCGTGTCGAGCCGCGCCAACAGGTGGTCAAGCAAGCGATTCACTGGCTACTGCGGCTGCGCAACAATCATGGCAATCCCCGGCTGACCCGCCAGTGCGAGCAGTGGCGCGCCGAGCATCACGAACATGAAATCGCCTGGCAGCGGGTGCAGTCGCTGCAAGCCGAATTGAGCTCCAGTCTGCGCGCCGTGCCTGGTGCGCAGGTCGCTTTCAACACCTTGGAAAACAGTGCGCAGGGATTGGGCCGACGCCAGGCCTTGAAGTTATTGTCGGGCACGCTGTTGATGGGCTCCGCCGCGTGGCTGGCCAAGGACAGCGCCCCTTGGCAGCAATGGAGCGCCGACTACGCGACGGCGACCGGCGAACGGCGCGGCTTCCAGTTGCCCGACGGCACGCGGATCGAGCTCAATACCGCCAGTGCCGTGGATCTCGATTACACCGCCCGGCAGCGCCTGATCAAACTGACCCGCGGCGAAATCATTGTTACCTGCGGCGGCTCTGACGAAGGCGCGGCGACGAACCGACCGCTGCGCGTACAGAATCGCCACGGGAGTTATGAGCCGTTCGCGGCGCGTTTCATTTTGCGTCAGGAAGATCAGTGCACGCGGCTCAGCGTTACCCGCGGCCGGGTCGTGGTTCACGCTGGTGGCCATGCGCTTGAAGCGCTGGCAGGACAGAGCTTTCTGGTCGATCGAGGCGGTTTGCGCGCGGCACCGACGCTGGATATGGATGCGGGCGCCTGGCTCGATGGCTTGATTGTCACGCGCAATATGCGGCTGGGCGACTTTCTTGCTGAAGTCGCCCGTTATCGCCCGGGGTTTCTGAGTTGCGCGGCGGATATTGCTGAGCTGCGCTTGTCCGGTGTGTTCCGTCTGGAGGACACCGACAGGCTGCTGGCGGTCCTGCCGCAGACGCTGCCGGTGCAACTGCGCTACCGCACCCGTTGGTGGGTGACCCTTGAGCGCGCGGTGTGAAATTTTTTTGGCGGGTTTTTCCAGGCAGTCCGGCTTAGTCAGTAAGCACTTCAACTCAGCCCTCGCGACTGCCTACGGAAATCCATGATGACTGTCCGCGCTACTTGTAAGAACCCTCTGAATTTCACTGCAGAATCGACACTGCTGCGCCATGCGGTGCGGGCAGCCCTGCTGTCCACCGCGCTGGGCGTCAGCGTATTACCGAGCCTGAGTCTGGCCGCCACCACTGCTGGCACCGAGGTCAGCCACCGCTACAACATTACTTCCGGGCCATTGGGCGAGGCGTTGAATCAGTTTGCCCGGCAGGCCGGCATCACCCTGGCGATGACGCCCCAACAAACCCAAGGTCGGCAATCCCCGGGCGTGCAGGGTGAATATTCGACCGATCAGGCCTTGAGCCATTTGCTCGGCGGCTCGGGACTGGAAGCCGTCAGCCAGGACGGCAGCAGCTACATCCTGCGCCCGCTCGCCGAAAGCGAAGCACTGGCCTTGCCGACTACCGACATCAAAGGTTTTGCCCTCGGCAATGCGCTGGGCAGCATGGCCGGCTACAACGCCACGCACAGCCAGATCGCCACCAAGACCAGTACCGCGTTGCTGGAAACCTCGCAGAGCGTATCCGTGGTCACGCGCGAGCAAATGGATGACCAGGGCTCACAAACCGTGTCGCAAGCGATGCGCTACACCCCGGGCGTGCTGACCAATCCGTACGGCGCCACGCACCGTTACGACTACGTGGCGATGCGCGGTTTCAACGACGGCTCGGTGGACAACATCTATCTCGACGGCCTCAAGGTGATGGGCGACAGCGGCACCTACAGCACCATGCAAGTCGATCCGTATTTCCTCGAACGCGTGGATATTCTCAAGGGCCCGTCATCCGTGCTGTACGGCCGCAGCTCGCCCGGCGGTCTGGTCGCACTGACCAGTAAAAAACCCTTGTACGAGGCGTACCGCCAGGTCCAGGCCATGGTCGGTACCCAAGGTCAGCGCGGGGTTGGTTTTGATTTCAGCGGCCCGGTCGATGACGACAAGCGCATTGCCTATCGTCTGACCGGACTGAGCGACCAGTCCGACACGCAATTCGACCACAACAAGGAAAAGCGCTTCGCCCTCGCCCCAACGCTGAGCATCGATTTCAGTGAGGATACCTCGCTGACCCTGCAGGCCTATCTGCAGCACGATCCCGATGGTGGTTACCATGCCGGTGTTCCGGCTGTTGGCTCCCTCCATCAGCGCAATGGCGACCGTATCTCGCCGCGTTTTTTCGAGGGTGAGCCGGGAATCGATGGTTTCTCCCGTGACCAGCAATCGTTCGGCTACCAGTTCGAACATCGCTTCAACGACGTCTTCACCGCCCGGCAGAACTTCCGTTATCTCGATTCCAAAGTGAACATGGATCAGGTCTACGCCTATGGCTGGACCACACCGACCAGCAATGAACTGAATCGCTATTACACCGGCGGTGATGAGCGGCTGCATGCGTTTATCGTCGACAACATGCTGCAGGCCGAATTCTTCACCGGCGCGACCAAGCACACGGTGCTGATGGGCGCGGATTATCAGCGGCGCAAAACAGTGGTCGACTGGACCAGCGGTGGACTGGCACCGATCAATGCGTTCAATCCGGTGTACGGCAACTCGGCGATCGAGATGTACGGTGAGACCAGCTATTTGCGTCGCCTCGAACAGACCGGTGTGTACCTGCAAGACCTGATCGAGATGGACAAGTGGCGCTTCTCGCTGGGCGTGCGTCAGGATTGGGTAGAGACCTCCGATGAAAACCGCATTGCTGAAGCGGGGCGTCCTGTTGGTACAGAGATCAATGATCGACGCACGAAACTCACTGGGCGCGCCGGCGCGTTATACCTGTTCGATAACGGTTTGGCGCCTTACATCAGCTACTCCGAGTCGTTTAATCCGAACTCCTATGCCGACAGCGCCGGCAATCCACTGGCACCCACCGATGGCACGCAGTGGGAAGTCGGTTTGAAGTACCAGCCACCGGGCACCGACAACCTGTTCACCGCCTCGCTGTTCCGCATCGATCAGGAAAACCTCGCGACCAAACTGCCCCAGGAGAACTTCTATCGCGCGGTCGGTGCCGTGCGCTCGCAAGGTCTGGAGCTGGAAGCGCATACGCAACTGACCGACAACTTGAAAGTGCTCGGCAGTTACACCTTCACTGACATCGAATATTCCAAATCGATGATCAGCACCTTGAGCACGCCGACCGATGTAATCGAGAACAAGGGCAACTCGCCGACTCAAGCGCCGCGCCACATGGCCTCGGTGTGGGCTGACTACAAGTTCGACAGTGCCGCACTTGATGGTCTGCGCCTGGGTGGCGGTGTGCGCTACGTCGGCTACAGCTGGGCCGATGCCGAGAACACCATGAAGGTGCCGTCTTACACGCTGTTCGACGCCTCGATTGGATATGACCTGGGCAAGGTTGGCTTGAAAGGCGTGGATGTGCGGCTCAATGCAAACAACTTGACCAACGAATCCTATGTCGCGTCCTGCGCCAGCCTGAACTTCTGCTACATGGGCGAAGAACGCAACGTAGCGGCGACCGTCAGCTATCAGTTCTAAAGCGTGTCCTGTGCATAAAAAAGCCAGCCCCTGATGTCAGGGGCTGGCTTTGTCGTTTCTTCGGGGTGTCTTACATGCGTGCGTTTCTGGTTTTGTTGCATCGTTACATCGGATTGGCTACAGCGGTGTTTCTATTGTTGGCCGGGCTGACCGGCAGTGTGCTTGCGTTCAATCATGAACTGGATGAGTGGCTGAATCCGCAGTTCTACGAGGCGACGTCAGTGGGTGAGCGCCTGCCACCCGGTGCTTTAGTGGATGCGGTGCAGACTGCACATCCGAAACTGCAGATCTGGTACATGGAGTATCCGCATGAGGCGGGGCACACGGCGCTGCTGGCGGCAGTGGCGCGGAGGGATCCGGCGACGGGCCAGCCGTTCGATGAACGCAATCAAGTGTTCTATCTGGACCCTGTCAGCGCAGAACAGACAGGCACGCGTTACTGGGGTGATTGTTGTTTCCAGCGGGAGAACTTCATTCCGTTCATTCTGGAGTTTCACTACAACCTGACATTGCCCGGTAACTGGGGATTGCTGTTGATGGGCCTGGTAGCCATCGCTTGGGTGATCGACTGTTTCGTCGCGTTGTGGCTGACCCTGCCGCGTGGCAAGCCATTCTGGAAGAAATGGGCTACTGCGTGGAAGGTGAAAGGCGGGCATGCCTACCGCTTGAACTTCGACTTGCACCGCGCCGGAGGATTATGGCTGTGGCTGCTGCTCTCACCGATCGCCGTCAGCAGCGTGGCGATGAACTTGCCGAGCCAAGTGTTCAAGCCCGCTGTCTCGTTGTTTTCGCCGATAGAGCCGAGCGTTTATGAAGCCAGAGGGCGAATGCCCGCCGATGAACTGGGGACGACACAGTTGAGCTATCAACAGGCGTACGAAAGGGCATTGCAGGAGGGGAAGCGATTAGGACTGACGGCGGCAATCGGCGAGTTGTATTACAGCTTTGAGTACAACTTCTACGGCGCCGGATTTGGGCAGCACGATACGGACGCACACGGTAAATCCTGGTTGTTCTTTCACGGTACCGATGGCCGATTATTAGGGCAGGAAATAGCAGGACAGGGCACGCTTGGGGAGCAGTTCTATCGACTCCAGTTGCCGATACATGGGGGACGGATCATCGGGGTGACAGGGCAGGTAATGATCGCAGTATTGGGTGTGTTGATTGCGGGGTTGTCAGGGACGGGGGTTTATATCTGGTGGCGCAAGTGGCAGGCAAGACGCAGCAGCAAGATCCGCAGAACAGCCTGATCTTTTGCACACGCTTAAATGACAAAACCCCTGTCTGCGTTAGCAGACAGGGGTTTCGGAATTCAATCTTGACGATGACCTACTCTCACATGGGGAAACCCCACACTACCATCGGCGATACATCGTTTCACTGCTGAGTTCGGGATGGGATCAGGTGGTTCCAATGTTCTATGGTCGTCAAGAAATTCTTTATCTGGCCCGTCAACACGGTAACAAGCCAGCAAAAACAGGAACTTCTACTAAAACAAAACCCCAACTGCTTTCGCAATTGGGGTTTCGGAATTTAATCTTGACGATGACCTACTCTCACATGGGGAAACCCCACACTACCATCGGCGATGCATCGTTTCACTGCTGAGTTCGGGATGGGATCAGGTGGTTCCAACGCTCTATGGTCGTCAAGAAATTCGGGTACTGAGTCGTGACCAGATGGCCTCGCTTCAGCAAATTGGGTATGTGACAGCTAGGTGTTTGTGCGTTTCGAACTTTCGGTTCGTTTCGTCTTCACACACCGCAATCTGGTGCTCTCTCGCTTTTCAGCTTGAAGCATGCAAATTGCTTGGGTGTTATATGGTCAAGCCTCACGGGCAATTAGTATTGGTTAGCTCAACGCCTCACAGCGCTTACACACCCAACCTATCAACGTCGTAGTCTTCGACGGCCCTTCAGGGAACTCAAGGTTCCAGTGAGATCTCATCTTGAGGCAAGTTTCCCGCTTAGATGCTTTCAGCGGTTATCTTTCCCGAACATAGCTACCCGGCAATGCCACTGGCGTGACAACCGGAACACCAGAGGTTCGTCCACTCCGGTCCTCTCGTACTAGGAGCAGCCCCTCTCAAATCTCAAACGTCCACGGCAGATAGGGACCGAACTGTCTCACGACGTTCTAAACCCAGCTCGCGTACCACTTTAAATGGCGAACAGCCATACCCTTGGGACCGGCTTCAGCCCCAGGATGTGATGAGCCGACATCGAGGTGCCAAACACCGCCGTCGATATGAACTCTTGGGCGGTATCAGCCTGTTATCCCCGGAGTACCTTTTATCCGTTGAGCGATGGCCCTTCCATACAGAACCACCGGATCACTAAGACCTACTTTCGTACCTGCTCGACGTGTCTGTCTCGCAGTCAAGCGCGCTTTTGCCTTTATACTCTACGACCGATTTCCGACCGGTCTGAGCGCACCTTCGTACTCCTCCGTTACTCTTTAGGAGGAGACCGCCCCAGTCAAACTACCCACCATACACTGTCCTCGATCCGGATAACGGACCTGAGTTAGAACCTCAAAGTTGCCAGGGTGGTATTTCAAGGATGGCTCCACGCGAACTGGCGTCCACGCTTCAAAGCCTCCCACCTATCCTACACAAGCAAATTCAAAGTCCAGTGCAAAGCTATAGTAAAGGTTCACGGGGTCTTTCCGTCTAGCCGCGGATACACTGCATCTTCACAGCGATTTCAATTTCACTGAGTCTCGGGTGGAGACAGCGCCGCCATCGTTACGCCATTCGTGCAGGTCGGAACTTACCCGACAAGGAATTTCGCTACCTTAGGACCGTTATAGTTACGGCCGCCGTTTACCGGGGCTTCGATCAAGAGCTTCGCGTTAGCTAACCCCATCAATTAACCTTCCGGCACCGGGCAGGCGTCACACCCTATACGTCCACTTTCGTGTTTGCAGAGTGCTGTGTTTTTAATAAACAGTCGCAGCGGCCTGGTATCTTCGACCGGCATGAGCTTACGGAGCAAGTCCTTCACCCTCACCGGCGCACCTTCTCCCGAAGTTACGGTGCCATTTTGCCTAGTTCCTTCACCCGAGTTCTCTCAAGCGCCTTGGTATTCTCTACCCAACCACCTGTGTCGGTTTGGGGTACGGTTCCTGGTTACCTGAAGCTTAGAAGCTTTTCTTGGAAGCATGGCATCAACCACTTCGTCACCCAAAGGGTAACTCGTCATCAGCTCTCGGCCTTAAGATCCCGGATTTACCTAAGATCTCAGCCTACCACCTTAAACTTGGACAACCAACGCCAAGCTGGCCTAGCCTTCTCCGTCCCTCCATCGCAATAACCAGAAGTACAGGAATATTAACCTGTTTTCCATCGACTACGCTTTTCAGCCTCGCCTTAGGGACCGACTAACCCTGCGTCGATTAACGTTGCGCAGGAAACCTTGGTCTTTCGGCGTGGGTGTTTTTCACACCCATTGTCGTTACTCATGTCAGCATTCGCACTTCTGATACCTCCAGCAAGCTTCTCAACTCACCTTCACAGGCTTACAGAACGCTCCTCTACCGCATCACCCGAAGGTGATACCCGTAGCTTCGGTGTATGGTTTGAGCCCCGTTACATCTTCCGCGCAGGCCGACTCGACTAGTGAGCTATTACGCTTTCTTTAAAGGGTGGCTGCTTCTAAGCCAACCTCCTAGCTGTCTAAGCCTTCCCACATCGTTTCCCACTTAACCATAACTTTGGGACCTTAGCTGACGGTCTGGGTTGTTTCCCTTTTCACGACGGACGTTAGCACCCGCCGTGTGTCTCCCATGCTCGGCACTTGTAGGTATTCGGAGTTTGCATCGGTTTGGTAAGTCGGGATGACCCCCTAGCCGAAACAGTGCTCTACCCCCTACAGTGATACATGAGGCGCTACCTAAATAGCTTTCGAGGAGAACCAGCTATCTCCGAGCTTGATTAGCCTTTCACTCCGATCCACAGGTCATCCGCTAACTTTTCAACGGTAGTCGGTTCGGTCCTCCAGTCAGTGTTACCTAACCTTCAACCTGCCCATGGATAGATCGCCCGGTTTCGGGTCTATTCCCAGCGACTAGACGCCCTATTAAGACTCGCTTTCGCTACGCCTCCCCTATTCGGTTAAGCTCGCCACTGAAAATAAGTCGCTGACCCATTATACAAAAGGTACGCAGTCACAGAACAAAGTCTGCTCCCACTGCTTGTACGCATACGGTTTCAGGATCTATTTCACTCCCCTCTCCGGGGTTCTTTTCGCCTTTCCCTCACGGTACTAGTTCACTATCGGTCAGTCAGTAGTATTTAGCCTTGGAGGATGGTCCCCCCATATTCAGACAAAGTTTCTCGTGCTCCGTCCTACTCGATTTCATTGACAAGAGATTTTCGCGTACAGGGCTATCACCCACTATGGCCGCACTTTCCAGAGCGTTCCGCTAATCTC